>NZ_RZNA01000053.1 GCF_003992595.1 Flagellimonas oceanensis | reverse complement strand
GGGAAGTACCGCTCTAAGGTCCTCAGCTGTTCGCTCTTGGGCTTTTGGTCCGCCTTGAAGAGCCTGTGGATCTCCTCCAGGGTCATCTCCGAGACCTCGTAGGGCGTCAGCCTGTAGCACTTGAAGAACTCGATGTACTTGGCCACCGTGTTGCGGGAGATGCCAAGTTCCTTGCTGATCCGTCGCTTGCTGGCCCCCTCGCCGTACAATTTGTAAATCCTTTTTGCCTTTCGCATATCTATCTGTTTGTTCGCCATGGTCTTTTTTACAAAAGAAACCATCGCAACACTCAAATAGAATCGATCTTTTTAGTGGCTCACGTTCATCCGCCCCACTATGCTCACTTTGGTCCGCCGCGGGTGGCTCACTTTGGTCCGCCGCGGGTGGCTCACTTTGACCCGCCGAAGGTGGTATACTATGCCCGTTTTTTGCAGCTTAGTCCCAAGGCGTGCATTGCAAAACTGCCTGTTGGGATAATACGTGCCCTATCGCGTTTGGCTATGGCTTGTGCTATATCATTTAAACTTGGCAGTACTATTTCGTTTAGTAATTGGCTAATTTTAGGTCTTACATAAATACCACTGGTCAACCTGTGCAAAACACCTCTTTTTACCAAACGATATAAAGCCACACGCAGTGCATTGGTATTTGCTAGATGGGCAAAATCCTCTGTAAGGAAAATTGTGCCCTCTTCATTGTTTTTAACTTGAGCTAGTATTTGTTCTTCTACACTCGCCATCTCATTTGTTTTACTTTTTGTAATATAAAGTGATGTCTTTTCATTACAAAAATACTTAAAAACATTATGAAAATAATTTTAAAAAGAACTACAGGTGACCTTGCTCTGGTTGTGTGCTCATTATCTTTAAACACTGACCATATTTATATGCAATGTTCTTCACCTCTTTGAATGGTGTTTTGATTCTCCATATACCTAAGTAATTCCACCTCATAAATTCTTGTCATTAATTGAATTGGACAAGGGCTAAATTTCCTGGCATAACAGCATAAAAAAAGTGTCAGATTTCTAATTGCGGATGTAAGCCCGCAAGGATTTTAACATTTTTTTAAGAGAAAAAGCAAAAATAATCCCTCTCAGTCAACAAATACTCCTTCTCAGATACGAAGTAATCCCTTACAGATCCATCATCCTCCTTAATTTTATCATTGTAAATCAAATGGTTACAAATAAAATGAAGTGGAGCGTAAAACATAGCAGGATTACTTTGGAGGTCATATGTCTGTTGTACATCATCCTTTTTGCTTATGCCGCTGTCAGCAAACTGTTGGATTTTGAAAGCTTTCGTATTCAATTGGCCCAATCCCCCCTTCTTACCGCACATGCGGATTGGGTGGCCTGGACGGTCCCCCTTTCAGAACTGATCGTGGCCGGAATGCTCTTTGTTCCCCGGCTACGGTTTTGGGGCCTGTGTTCCGCCTTTTTCCTTATGGTCATGTTCACCACCTATATTGTCATCATCCTGAACTTTACCGACTTCATCCCCTGCTCCTGTGGTGGCGTTTTGGAGGATCTGGGGTGGACCGAACATTTGGTCTTCAATCTCCTATTTGTGCTTTTGGCACTGATCGGCATCCTTTTATTGAACCCACAGGTCAGTAACGGGAGAAACCAAAACCAACGGCAGAACAATCCTTCGTCACCAAAGAAATTGACGGGCAAACTGCTTGTAATCATGGGGGCACTTGCCTTGGGAAGTATGGCCCTGGTGACGGGCCTGTTTCTATGGAGTGAAGATATTGTCCACCATCGGAACAATTTCACCCGCCGTTATCCCCACCACCCCATAAAACGTACCCATGAACTGGATCTGGGCTTCAATTCCTATTATCTGGCCGGAGCTGGCCAGGGCAGGATATTTTTGGCCAATCCCACTTCCCCGCTCCATATAGTGACCAGTGATACCACATTAAGGGACACGCTACACTTCCAAATGAACATCCCCCATGAAAACATAGGTTTTCGGTCCATCAAGACCATTGTACACCCTCCCTATTTCTATTTCATGGACGGGACGGTGCCCATTATATTCAGGGGCAGTACCGATACATGGACCGCCAATCCCATATTAAGGGGCGAAGCCTATTTTTCATTGGCGGTTCCGCTATCCCCCAACACCTTTGCCATACGGGCGCGCAGCACCCAAAACAACGAAAATGAACTTGGGCTGGTCCGGTTGGGGGACAGCATCCCATTGTCGTTAAAACCCGACCTTTTACAAAAACAGGTTGACGGCGTCTTTGATACCGATGGGGCATTGCTGCACGACCCGGTATCGAACCTTGTGGTTTATGTCCATTATTATCACAACAAGATCATTTTGGCCGATACCCTACTGCAAAGAACACGCTATGGCCGGACCATCGATACCATCAGCTTTCCCCAGATAAAGGTGGCCACGCTTCAAAAGGGCAATCAACGAAAAATGGCGGCCCCTCCCTTGATCGTCAACAAAAGGGCCGCGGTCAGCAACGGCCTTCTCTTTGTCCAAGGAAATCTCCTGGGCAGGAACGAATCCGAATTTATGTGGAAAAGGGCCTCGGTCATAGACGTTTACGATCTAATGGACCAAAGCTATGTCCTCAGTTTTTATGTGCACCATATACGGAAAGAACCCCTTAAGGATTTTTTGGTCGCCGATGGAAATTTCATAGGGATCTTTGACCAGACCTTGGTCACCTATAAACTGCAAGGGCCGCCTTTTGATAACATAAGGGCAAATGCCCAAAACGATACACTTGCAATAATGCAGGATTAGCGACAAAAACTGGCACAAATGGGACAAAGGGCCCAAAGTGCCGGACAAAGATATCCGGATGCCCCACCTCAAGGTCCAAGGCCTATCACCTTGTTGTTGGAGCTGAACAAAAGCATGGGTCTTAATTTTAAATTCTATTATTATGAGAAAAAACCTTTTAAAAACAATCATGCCCGCTATAGCGATCGTATTTGCCGTAGCGGCAGCCTTTGCGACCCAATCCGAGGAAGTTGAAAGTACCACTTTGGTACCTGCCTATATTCCTCAGGGTTTTGGACAACCTTGTCAGAACACTCTAATGGAGTGTGATACAGAAATAAAGGACAACATTTGTACTTACGGTGACCAAGATGCCTATGGGTTGGCAAATGATGGCGATCTGACCAGTTGTAGTGTAGATCTCTATAGAGATTAAATGGCTATGATCTGGTAATTTGGCTGTGCAGTAGGGGAGCACCGGGAAATCGGTGCTCCTTTTTTTACAGCCATTTTATTCCTCTCCTTTGATCATCCATTCCCTTTTGGGTCGGCCCTTTAGATAATGGCCCATCCATTCGTTGGTGCGACGACTAAGGTCCTTTTGTCTTTCCTTGTTCCGTATTGTGTGCTTTTCCCCGGGATAGACCAAAAGCACATGGTCCTTTTTCAAACGCCTCAATGCCAAATAGAGTTCCACGCTCTGTGTCCAATGTACATTACGATCTTCCTTTCCGACCCAGCCCAATAAAGGTGTATTGATGGAATGAGCTTGGTAAACCGGTGAGTTCTCGATAAAACTTTGAAAGTTATTCGTAAAGCTATCGCCCATTCGTAATTGATGGTGCTCGTACCGCCAAGCCTCCCCAAGACCCCATGCCTTGCCAATGGAAAGGTAGCCCCTGATCAGGTCGGTAACCGCCACCCCTGCTATGGCCGTTGCAAAAATGTCCGTTTGCGAAATTATATAGGTGGTCTCAAAGCCTCCAAAAGATGCCCCATACAAGCCAATCCTTTCAGGGTCGGCGAGACCCATATCAACCACCTTATTGACGGCAGAGACCACACAATCCAAGGCACTCTCACCAGGCTTGCCGATCTCATACCGAATATCCGGATAGAGTATCAAATACCCATTGGAGGAAAGGGCCGAAGCATTCATTATTTGATACTCCGATGGAGGCACTGCCTCATTCAATCTATACTGTTGCTCCTCATAGATGTGTACCATCATCGGATACCTTTTCCCTGGTTCATAACCTGCAGGATAGACCAAGACCCCTTCAATTTTTTCACCTTTCTTGTTCTTATAACCGATCAGAGAAGACCTGCCCCAATCATATTCCGATTGAAAGGCATTGGGGACTGCCAAAGTCTTGGGTTCTTGGCCCATTCTATGATAAACCAGTTGGGTCGGCTCGTCAAAGGTCTCCTCCAGATAAATATAATCCTGGGTGTCCTTTGCCTTTTTCAATCCGTATATCCGCTTTGGTTTGTATACCAATGTTCGCAGACCATTTTTGGCGCTCCACAAAAAGTATCCTGAACCCTGGTCATCCCCCGATCCTTTCAGGACCAAGCCCTTAGTGCCATCAAAGCTTCCATCCATAAAGTTCGAGAAATAATGTGTGGTGCCAAGCTCCAAGGTGGCATTCCTATCGATCCGATATTGTATGCCTTTTTCCCTTCCCCGGGTCAGACGTTTGTACCTTTTGCCATCAGGCGAGATCCGCCAAATGTCATATCGGTCATAGACCAAAATCATGTTCCCTTCCTTGTCCCATCCTGGACTGCCATAGGGCACTTCATCCTCCTTCCGCCCATAGTCCAAAAAAGACCAATCCGTTTGCAGGTTTTCCGTAAGATTGACATGGATTCCCTTTTTAACATGGTATACCCACCAATCCCCGTTCTTGAAATACTTGAGGTAGTTCCCGTCCTCCGACATGCCCACGTACTTGCCCCAATAGGACAGCTTATCTTGCAACAGTTGCTGTTCTCCGGTGGCCAGTTCCTTCAGGTAAAAGTCCTTATCGGCATCCCGCTTGAATTGTGGCTCATTGTCCCACGGATTATATATCAGGGCACGATCAAACTTTGGAGTGGGAATCGCATAGGGATGCTCCGATGTGGACAGTTGCAATATTTTCCCGGTCATAGGCAACCATGCCCAAACACGCACCTCATCAGGGAACAGGCCCAATAGCTGCCTTCGGGGATAGATCAATGGGTCCTGGGCGTGCCAGAGTTCCACTATTTCCTCGTCACCGGGCCCCTTGGATTCCAAGGAACCTTGTTTGGGTTCGATGCCAAACAATAGTTTAGAATCATCGGGGGCGATCAGTAAACGGTAATCGGCCAATTGTAGCCCCTGTTTGCCAAAGGAACCCGCTCCATCCAACCGAAACCAGTTGGTTTTCGAACCTATTTCATGGAAATAAAGGTCGAGGTCATTATTGGTTTCATCACCTGTCCGAAGGAATGCAAGACTATTTCCCGAAGGCCCCCAAACCAACTGTTGGAGGGGAAATCTGGATTCCCGTAATACAACGGGCTCCCATTCTTTTGATTCCATATTCAAAAGATTAAGGGCATATCTTCCCCTTTCCCTCTTGATATAAAGGAGTTTGTTTCCCGTAGGGGACATGAGATGGGAATCCACTCCCTTTAGATTAAATGTCCTTTCCGTTTTCAGGGACCTAAATTCAAGGTTATATCCATTGTTTTCAGCCCCCACTTTTTTTATCAGGAGCCACCTACCATTCAATATCATTTCGTGGCCCAATATGGGTCCGATGTCCACAACTTCTCCTTTGTGCAGGTCCTGTAACTGCAATGCCCCTTCCTTGGATATTATCGCTTTACCGCCATCCGGTGTAAATTCCAATTGTCCCCCGCCCGGATGGACATACTGGGTATCTCCTTCCGTAGATCGGATAAAAAGGGTATCCTGGCCATAATCGTACTGCTTTGTGTAGGAGGCCCATTTGCCATCATCGGAAATTTGGGACAGAAAGATTGTGCTCCATCGATGATAGTCCTTTGGGGTCAGAGACTTTTTCGAGGTTACCTGCCCCCATAAGGGGCAGGTGGCTAACATCAATAAAAAAAATGAAAACAAAACCTCGCGGTTTACCTTTGACATCCCCTTTATCCTTTCCAAGTAAAGTGAGGGTTCCCCATTTTTTCCATGGACTCTAGTAACCATCGTTTTGGGGGTTTAGGTTCGGATTGGCCAAAAGCTCGGATTGTGGTATGGGGAACAGCAGATGGTACTCCTGCCAGTTCGGCTTTAGCGGTCCAAGTACCTCACCGGCCTTTTGAAAACGTTTCAAATCGAACCAACGATGGCCGAACTCCGTAAAGAGTTCGTACCTTCTTTCCTGCAAAAGGGCAGTCTCCACACCCATCCTATCGAGACCTTCCAGATCCGAAAGGCCTGCACGGCCACGGACCTTGTTCAAATCCGCAATGGCCCCATCAAGATCTCCCAATTGCATCCTGGCCTCCGCCCTGATCAAATAAAGTTCCCCCAATCGCAATACCACTGAATGCTCCACGGAGCTTCCGGTAGGTAAATTAGCTTTGTATTTGTAGGGGTGGTGCCAAACCGTGGCACCATTCGTTATGCTCCTGGTCCAATATATGGCCCGTTGATCTCCGGGAGCGAACCCCTCCATAAAGGATCGGGTAAGGGCTCCTTGGTTGATAGGGGGTCCCGATTCAAATATATAGGTCTGGGCCTCCAAGGTATTTCCTTCGGAAGATACTGATTTCAACTGCCATAAGGCACCCTTGCTCCCTTTCAAAAAAACTTGGCCCAGATCTTCCTCCCAAGTATATAGGTTGGTCCCATCCAGCACTTCATCTGAAAGGGCCAGAGCCCTCTCCCAATCACCAAAATAAAGGGACACCCTGGCCAAAAAGGCCATGGCCGCATATCGGTTCACCCTGACCCTGTCGGGGCCCACATACGCTTCAGGGAGCAGATCAATGGCCCTTTCCACATCCGAAACCAATAGTTCGTAGATCTCGGAACTTCCCAATTTCCCGATCTGGGCATTCTCACGATAGTCCGTTTGGCTCACATAGGGTATGTCCCCGAAAAGCTGGGACAGGTAAAAATGGATAAAACCTCTCAGAAAAATGGCCTCTCCCTGTAATTGTTCCCTATCCATTTCGGAAAGGGCAGTGTTATCTTCCAAGCCTTCCAAAATGGAATTACAGGCATAGATCAGGTTGTAACTGTTGTTCCATAACGTTGCCAACTCCGGTTCAGTGGCCAAAACGGAATGGATGTTAAAATTGTAGATCGTTCCAATGCCGTCACCATAATGATCCAGTTCATCCGCGTAATGTCCCAAAAGATTTCCGATGCCCCGGGAACCCCCTGTGATCAGGGTCTGACTTCGCAGTCCTGAGTAAATGTTCGCCAAGGCCGCCGTTGCCGTGGCCCTATCGGTAAATACGGCCTCGCCCGTCAATTGGGAGGGTGGCAGGTCCGTTTCCACAAAATCCGAGCAACCCGGTATCAGCAGTGACCACACCAAAAGATAAAGGTGATATAATGTTCGTTGTATTTTCATCTGAATATTATTTTGAGTTAGAAAGTAAGTTGTGTGCCCAATGTGATCTGCCGTAGCGGGGGCAACCGTCCAACCCCGATGAATTCAGGATCGCTCCACCTATAGGAGGTCCATGTCCATAGGTTCTGCCCCTGGAGGTAGACCCTACAGTCCATGCCCTTGGTCAACTTGGCAGGGATCCGATAACTGATGGAGATTGTTTTCAATCGGACAAAGGAACCATCGGACACCGCCCTGTTGCTGCCACTGTACCGGAAAAAAGCGGATACGGCATCAGCATTGTTGCCCGTGGTATACCTTTGTACGGTCGCGCTTTCTCCTGCCTCCTCCCATCGATCCAGAACATCCACGGGTCTATTGTTCATCGAACCGGGGAAACCGCCATTGTAGAGATAGTTCCATTGTTGTTGTTTGGTGAACTGGAATAGAAAATCCAATGCAAATGGGCCAATATTGATATTGTTGGCCAGACCCCCATAAAGATCAGGGTCCATGTCCACTATCCACTGTTGGTCATTGGGTGGTGCAATAACACCGTCCCCATCATAGTCCCTGAACTGATACACTCCCGTGGTCGGGTCCACACCCGTACTGAAATACAGTTTACGTATCCCAAGAGATTTTCCCACCACAAGACTGTTGGCGTAGGTAGAGGCCTCGAGTCCCGGAAAGGAAATCAATTCGTTCTCGGGAAAACTCAGGTTCAGGGACAGCTGCCACTTTACTTTCGGGGTATGTACCAATCGGGAGGTGAGTTCCAGTTCCACTCCCTTGTTCTGGACAATGGCATCCAAATTGGCCTGGAGACTGGTAAATCCTGTCGTGCCCGGCATGGGAATGCCCACCAGTTGATTGGAGGAACGGTTGCGATAGTAATTGCCCGCCAACAGGATACGGTCCTTCCAAAAGCCAAGCTCCAACCCGACCTCCAATTTATCATTGCGTTCCCATCCAAAATCGGGATTGAAGAGGCGGGTAGGCTGTAGGACACTGACCCCATCATAGTTGGTGCCCCCCAGACTATAGGTCTCCCAAAACTGATGGTCCCCGATCTGATCGTTCCCCGTGGTGCCGTAACTTCCCCGTAATTTACCATAGCTGATCACCGGAAGCACCTTTTTTATAAATTTCTCCTCCGAGAACAGCCAAGCGGCTCCAATGGCCCCAAAGTTGGCAAACTGGTTTCCGGGACCAAACCGGGAGGAACCGTCCCGTCTCCCCGTTAGGTTAAGGATATATTTTTGTCGGTAGTTCAGGTTGATCCTGCCAAAAATGGCCTGGTACCTATACTCCGTCCCGGAATCCAAATTGATGTTCAGCGTGGTGGCCGCTGAAATGTCCCCAAGGAGGTCATTACTTGGAAAGCCTTGGGCATAAAGCCCCAATTGATGCTGATCTTGTTGTTGGAAAGTACTTCCCAACAATACATCCAATTGTAATGGTCCCATACTTCCTTGCCATTGCACCTGGGGCTCCACGATCCATGAGGTACGGGACGATGTTCCCTTATAAATCGAGGAGTATCTGCTATCGGCACCAAAGGCGGGGTTGTATCTTGTCGAGGGCAGGATCCTACTATCGTTCACCCGAGCATCCGTATAACCCAGGTTTACCTTGGCAGTGATCCCTTTGAAGAGAGCATAGGAAGCGGTCCCATTTGTGGTCAGGGTCTTGGAATTGGAGGAAAAGCGGCTCTCCAGCTCTGCAAGCGGATTGTTCCAGGTATTGTCCGCCCAGTTCAGTTCCCCATGGTCATCATAAAGGGCTGGGGCATTGGGTGCCAAGCTTCGTGAAATACGTGTGAGATCCACGGCTGGCAGATCATTGTTGTCCACTACGTAATTCCCGGAAAAATGGAGCTTAAAACGTCCATCATCGGATTTATGGTCCAGGTTCAACAATACACCTCCCTTTTGATAACCGGACTCCCCTGGAAAAACAGTATTCTCCCTTTGGTAGGTCCCGCTCATCAGGTAGCGGGTGCCATTGCTCCCACCGGATACGGATGCCTGTGCCATGGTCCTGTGCACGGTTCCCCCGATCAGTTCCTTTTGCCAATCGGTGTATCGGTCCTGGTCCCAGGTACCGTTCACATCATAGGCATTGGCAGGGTAATCCTCTATGCCATCATTGGCAAAGGCCTCCCGTCTCATCTCCAAGTACTGTGGGGTGTTCAACAGGTCCATGAAACGGCTGGCCCTGCCCAGACTGGTATTGAAATGGATGTTGAGTTCTGCTTTGCCGGAGCGACCTTTTTTTGTGGTGATCAAAACCACCCCATTGGCACCACGGGAGCCATAAATTGCCGTGGCATCGGCATCTTTTAGAACCTCTACCTTTTCAATGTCGGCAGGATTTATCCCATTGAGCGGACTTATGCTGCCTCCAAGGATTCCCGAGGTCTGGGAATAGTTGATGGGATCCGATGCAAAGGGTACCCCATCCACAATATAGAGTGGATCGTTCCCTGCACCGATACTGTTCCGTCCCCTGATCTGGATGTTGAACCCTGCCCCTGGCAGGCCCGAGCTCTGGATAATGTTCACCCCGGCCATGCGCCCCTGAAGTGCCGCCAGTGGATTGGAAACGGGCTGTTTTTCGATTTCGGAAGCTGTCACCTTACTGATGTTCCCCGTGCGCTCCCTTTCGGTAACGGTATAATAGCCCGCATTGAGCACTACTTCCCCCAATTGGGTCACATCCTCCTCCAAGGAAATAAAGACCTCTTCCCTGCCCGCAATGGGCACGGTAAGGGTCTTGAAGCCGACCATGGAAAAGATAAGCACATCGGTGGGAGAAGCTTGAACGGAAAAGGAACCGTCCAAACCGGAAATAGTGCCGATATTCTTGGACTCCACCACAAGGTTCACCCCGGCCAAGGGCTCTCCCGTGGTATCGGTCACGGTGCCGGTAATGGTGGCCTGTGGTGGTTCCAAGGTATTGCCCGCCTGCATTTTGTGTGTAAAAAGGGGCACTAAAAAGATATATAGTAGCAGGAACCATGATGTCCTGCAAAAGCATTTTGGTGATTTCTTCATAATGTTGAGTTCGTTTGATTAAAATGTTGGTTGTTATTCCCACTGCCCCATAAGTCACGGAAAGGCCGTAACTTCCAAAAGGACATCAAGCTTCGGACAAAGGCCATCCTGTCCATGCAGTAATGGTGCCTGGAAATAGGATTTCTTAACTAAAAAAGACTATGAAAATGTGCTAGGGCCGGATACCCCAAAAGTGTATGTATCAGCCAAGGGACAAAAGATGATTTTGTGAACCGGAAAAATGTCGCGTATATCCCATAGCTTTAGTCTTAGGGTTAGATTGGGTTTCTAGGCTTCTTCCTAAATAATAGATGAAATGTAGTTATTGGAACATTCCTTAAATAGTAAAGCATTATTTTAGTGTTTTAGTTGGTCGTAAATGGTCAAAGAAAATCAGCTTTCAAAAACAACCCGCAATGTCCATTTACTGTTAAAGGAAAAGAAGCTACTTTTATGGTCATTGTAATTGACGCTGAATAAATAAAACCGCCTTTAACCCGGCAAACCCATAATTTCTGTGGGCATGGGGTTGGTATTGCCGCACAGTATTCAAGAGGCTTGTCCCCTTGGCCAGTAAGGCACAATGCCCTTGCTTCCGCTGCCGGAAGTTTTCACCTCCAATTCGAGGCGCGTTTGATGTTTTTTGGCATGTGTAGAAAGGATTGTACACGTCGGATACTGGCATAGGCAATATAACCGCCGCAAGTGAACTTCGGGCTGTGGTTAATGGTGGTTTTACAAACTTCGTTTCCATAATGATTATGTAAACGATGTGTACTCGGGAAGCCAGAGAAATACCTTAATGGGGAAAACCAATAAAGCGAGTCTCAATGCTTTGCAAGTGGTACCGTCAAGAACCGCCACGACCGAAGCCGTGGTTCCCCAAAGACTGATATGAGACCCGCCCTATTGGTTTATATCTCGAAGATACAAATTCCAATAGATAGCGAGCTCACAGCCATCTCATAGGGAAAATTGACGGTTTTCTTGTATGAGTGACATCGTTAGTGATGCATTGTTTAATGCATCATTTTATTGTCGCGTGTAATTAACAATACAAACATACATAGTTTGACGTTAAACGCCAAACTTTTTAAATAAAAAAACATTTAAATGAGCAACACTAATAGATTAGACGAAGTATTTACACAAAGAAAAATTACGAACAGGGTCGTTGCCAAGTATGTAAAAAAATCAGAAGGTACAGTGTCTAAATGGCGAAACAACAAAAGACAACCCTCCGTACATGAGCTTAATAAAATTGCAGAACTATTAAGAGAGGATATAAGAAACCTTTTACATAAGAGCGATTGGTCAGAAAGTAAGGCTCCTACTTACTCGGAATTTAAAAGGCAACTAAAAAAGGGTAATGAATAATGAAATTTATAGTCATTACTTTTATAATTTGACCCCTGACCAAATCTGATAGTAATACTATAGTCGTTTAAACGGTCCTTTACTTTTAATTAAAGCTCAATCCTCCCAGCCACATAAGGTTCTTCCTATATTTCTGGCTTCGTCTTTCGAGATGCTGGAAATCGTTGCCCTACAATTTGATAGACCTCTACAGTAGGGGGTCAAATGATAGCGCTCTGAATAATTTCCATTGCAGACATATACAGATTGATCTGCCAATGCAGGTGTTGGGTCCACAGGTATTGGGTCGGATTTTTTAGCATCTGTTTTTTCAAGAGTTCCATTGTCCAGAGGCTGAACTGTTTCTTGTCTAGGATGACCTATAGTTGGAGAGGGTCTTGGCTCTGGTTCAATAAAAGCTTTGTTCCCAGTAGAACCGTTGCAGTCATTGATAACAGCAAAAATAACAGCGATAAAAAAAATCGCCAATGCAATATATGCAAGCCATGAAAATACCTTGGAAAGAAGATTCGATCTCCCAATGAAATATAAAAGACCTATTAGCAATAGAAAAAAGAAGCCTGGAAGCCCAATGGATATTAAAATGATGAGAGCCGCCAGGATTCCAAAAAATTCCAAGCAGCCAAATGATGAATCACTATTTCTATTGAAAGGTCCTGGAAAAGGGGGCCTGATTGGAGGTAAATCTATATCTGTCAATACTGGTTTTGGGCAATCGCACTCTTCAATCGCCCTATTGCAACCATCACAGGTTTCAATCTCAATTTCCTCTTCTTCTAATATCGAATCCAAAAGATAACCACTTACCTTGCAGTATATGGTCCCAAAGGTTTGACTCCCCTCTTTTACCACATCTTGGATTCGTATATTTTCTAATTTTGGTGAATTGATACTTAATTTATAACCATCTACTCCCAATCGGACTTTGCTGGGAAAGCAGGCAACCTCTTCAAAGCTCCTTTGCTCTATCTGTATATCAGATTGGATGCTATGATAAATTGATTCATTGATGGCTTCAAAATTTTCCACCTCATTGACGACACTGAAAATTTTTCCCTCATAAATTGAAATGTCATAAATTTTGGAAATTGAAAATGGGTCTTGTTCCTTGTTCAATTGTCCATAATATTTGCCTATAAAATTTCCTTGGATATAGGTTTTTCTGTGAACCTCCTTTTCAATCTTTACAACCTTAGTGCCCATGGATTTGGTTTAAGAACTCCACTTCATTCCCCAACTGTGTTTTGTCTTGCCTTCTTTGTGTATTAAAAGGAGAATCCTCGTAATTTTCCTCCCAATTAACTTGGGATCCGTCTAAACCAACGAATGCTACAGGATACAAATCTTTAAACTTTTCATACTCTTCAAGAATTATTCGATTTTGCAAATCGATGCTATCCTTAACATATTTTCCGCGTGGCGAAATAGAAAACTTTAAAAATAACGGCAAGAGAAAAGCTACAAGAAAACCCAAGGTCAATAACCAAATCCAAGGATTCTCTTTATTAAACATTAAAAGACCAATGAAAAATAAGTTAGTAGGGGTAAAAAGTTCTTCGGCCTCCGCAAGTGTTTTGTCCCTTTCATTCAACAACTTTAGTTTTTTCTCATTTAAAAAATTGAAGCTCTCCCCGTCAGTTAAAATTCGGCCATAATCCAATTGTTGCTCTAACCTGGTCAATTCATTTTCTACATTCCTTATCTCAATGTCAAAATACGTTTTGTACTTTCCCCTATCTATTTCAATCTTTTCCATTGCAACTTCCGTAAGTCCATTTGACACCGACTTATTGAAGATAAAGGCTTCAAATGGTTTGATCAGGGTAATACCCATCAACACCATAAAAACAATCCTCGTCGCCAATGAAACTATATATCCAAAACTATATGAAGGTTTATTGGCAGAAAGGGTGGAAAGGTTCAATCTATAAATATTGAAAATGATAAGGGCCCATATCAATGCCAAAGGCCAAGAGATGGCCGGAATCTTAAAAATCCCATTAAAAATAAAGCGGTAGGATAGAATCCCTATTATAAAAAAAAGTGAAAACAAAAAGCCGCTGAGTGCAAAGACTGCTTGTGTTTTCCTTTCACAATTTCTTAGAATCTGTGCATCTTCACCAATGACTTTCCATAAAAACCGATAAGCACCGTATGGTATCATTTTGACTCCGAGATATATGCATCCACATTTTCATCTATGTTCTTTTTCTCTCTTTCCTTCCATTTTTCGATGATATAATCGCTCAATTCTGACTGTGCGGCCATTAGTGCCACTTTTTCATCTATTTTACGTTGGACCTGATGGTGAATCACCAAGTTTCGCTCTTGTCCCTTCTTGTCCTTATAATATTCATATTTGATCTGTATTCCATCTTCCGCCCTGATGAGTTCTTTTACATTTTCACTAATAAAATCGTATGGGCTTTTGATCAGCATCATCTTGAAGAAGATAGGGGTCAATTCTATCACTACAAAAAGTAAGGTGATAAAAAAGGTAATCCAGAATCCTGCTATCTCATGCGCCAATTTTATCCGTTCCAACAGACCATCCAGACCACTGGCTACCTCTTGGTTTTTTGCAAGTTCTCTATCAAGTTCTTGGGTCAATTTTAGTCTTTCAGATATCAACCTATCCAACCCTGCTTTCTTATCCTTGTCAAATGTTTTTAGTTTTTCTCCCAATGAATCCATCAATTCCTTCAAGGCAGCTGCCTTTGGCCCAGGTCTTACAATTCGAACCTCTTCTGTATATTGACTCTCTACCTCAGTCAATCTCTCCAAAAGTTTATTTCTTTCCTTTTCGATTTTCTCCATCTCGGCATCAATAGCATTAAACCTAGTTTCATAATTCGCCTTGGTCGCAATTTCATATGCCTTACGTTTTTCCAATTGCTCTTGATGCAGTTCTGCATCGATTTCGGATTTGAACATCCGGATTTCCATGGGTTTGGAAATGGTAATGGCAATGACCAGTCCCATAACTATACGGGGCAAGGAGTTGGTGAATTCCTGCCAAGTAATGGCTTCCGTTCCGTCTCCCTTGCCAGTGGCCGCAACAATAAACCTATCAATGTTAAAAATGATAAGTCCCCAGATTACTCCAAAAAAACATGACATAACCGCTGTAGAAGTGTGCACCCCACCATCCAAAGCCGAGCCTTTGGGCTCAAAAATGGTATAGATGGCATATCCGCCAGCCAATGCTGCCATAAATCCAGTAGCCACTACTATGCCTCCTAAACAGGCATATTTTACTTGATCGGAATAAGTACATTTTTTAAGGATGTAACCATCCGATCCTGCAGCTTTCCAGAGCCATTGCATAATCTTTCCTGGTTTGGGACTTTCATAATACTCTCGTTTCATAGTTTTTGGATTAGTTGGTTGTTTCACTTGTCACCTCACCCAGTTCCTGTAAGGTTTTGGTCCTTTGAATTTTGGAAAGTCGGTCCAAAATTACCCCATCGAATATCGTTGATGTCTTGAGATGTGGAATCCTTGGTTGTAGGCAAATTGGTTTTGGTTGCAATGCATTTGTACCTAGCTTCACTTTCTTTACCACTATTGGAAAGGAACTATTTCTCAATTCTACCTCTTGGTTCTTTGGAGAGACTCCACCAAAATCACTTGCTTTGAGTGTTACTATCTTGAGATGGACATGAGCATTGATCGTTTTGTCAAGACCATAACATTTCAATTCAAACCAAGACTTCTCTTTGGAAACTTTGAAAATATTATCCCCGGACCTAAAATAAATCCTTGAGGAATTGTCCAGTATAAGAAAGAGTGCATTCTCCACATCCCACTGGAGTTGATTTAGAGTCCCATCAATACAGTAATTGGCAGTACAGGTAAAGGAGTGGAGTTTTAGCTCTCTTTTTTTGAGAAAAAATAAAATGTAGCGATATAGAATTTTGGGTGTATGAAAAAGAATATGGAGCGACAATATTAACTTCCTTGAAACCGATTCCCAATTATCAATATGGATCATCATAATTAATTATTGCCTCATTTACTACATTATCTGGTCGTTTGAACCCAAAACTCCCATTCATAACCATTATTGGACTCAAAAGACTGATAACCAGAAGCTGGGATTACACCTGGAGCACTAGCAATATAGTACTTCCTGCCTGGTTTCACTTTAATATTCTTAATGGAATGGGGGTTTAACTCAAAAGTTTCTTCCTCGACCACAAGTTTAATGGTATAGGATGATTTGTTGTTGACTGTGATTTCTGAATCATAACTGGATATATATCCCGTACTTTGAAAAGCACCATTTTCATTAATCTCAATTGGTTGGACATATACCACATAATTTTTATGTACCCAACCAATCTGATTGGTTCCTACATCAATAGCCTTATAATAACTGTTTATAGTGTTCTTGGAATAGACATAAACATTGGCTCCTGCAGAAAGAACACTTATTTTTCCATGATCTGAAGAAGGCCCTTTTCTAAAATTGACCGTATTGGTTGTCTGCCCAAGGAAGGGTTCAAAGCCCACCTCTGGTTCAACATCGGAATTTGATCTATCAGTTGTTGGTGTCGTTGTTTTTCGATAAGACAATAAACTCTTCTTTACCCATCCACTGATTCCCCCAAAGCAAATTTTCCAATATCCATAATCACCAAAGAAAGAATCGATTACCTTTACACTTTCGCCCGATGGTATTTCACCCTTAATAGCCGATTCAGAGCTCATATTTTGATATATATAAACCTTCATCTTGGTGTAATAGATGGGATGGTTTCCATAGCAACTTTGGGCATTCAAGAATTGAAAGCCATGGAAAATGACGAATAAAAAGAAAACTCGTATCATCTTTCATATTTTAAATCAATCAGGCTCATACTCGTTTGCCTTCCCATTGTGCATGAAAAGGTCAATTCTCCTCTTCAAAAAAGAACTCGTGGATATCAATCAAGCTGCCTCTTCCAATTTGAACCAAGTCCTGTGTTCCTTTTAGAAAGATTCCCAATGACCTTTCATTGTATATGAATTTCATCTCATCGGAATAGTCCGTCACAACATACATATCCCCTGAAAGTTTATAAAAAGGAATGGCCATTTTCCCATTGACCCTTACACCCTTGTTCACAATTTTGCCTTGTGCCAAATTTTCTTCTACGCTTTTGTTTACCCATTCGCCAGATGCAACCCGCACATAAGTCGCCATCATTTTGGTCCATTCTTCCTTGTCTATCAAAAACCATTTTACCTTGTTGAAGTCTATACCATATTCATTGATCTAGCCATGACTGGTAAATCCCAGTAGAACAAACTTCTTTCCGTCCAAAATGGGATCATCCTTTGGCACAAACTCCTGGATTTTAAAAGTGATCACCGAGGTTGTTGACATATCCTTCAGTTTTTTTCCATCGAAATCAAGCGTTTTCAAAGAAAAACTTGTCATTTCAGGATTATTGGACAACACCCATTGGGTGGCAGTCAACTCGGCTCTTTCCTTCATTTCCTCAACAGCGGCGATTCCCGCTCCAATAGCCGCCAGAGCCCCTACAGTAGCAACTGCGGCAGCAGCGCCATTGTCTTGGGCTCTTTGTTGGTTTGGAATAAAAATGGCTAGGGCAAGAAATAGTAAGGTTGATTTTTTCATTCTATGTTGATTTATATCGATCAATAATTAGGAGGTATGGCACTCATTGGAACAATAATAGCATCCGTTTACCTGCCGATAATGCTTTTTGGCTTCCTTCACGGCGTCCTTGCAGTTGGTAAAACTTCCCAAATAAATCCTGTTTTCCACGGATGGCAACCAGGTACAGCCTTCCTTATGAACCTCATGATCACCGTTTGCCTGAGCCCTTTTGTTTACATAATATCGTTTCATAGCTTTTGTAATATTTCGTTTCTCTTCTGTTCAAACTCTTCTTTACTGATAAGTTCATTTTCAAGTAACTCCTTTAACTTCTTGATACTTTCCACTGGATTTTGGCTATCGTTTTTATCCAAGTCCTTAACGGTATTCACAATAATACCTCCTCCAGCTGCTGCTCGGGAATTCTCCAATTCCCGTTGTCGTCTATATTCCGACATCTCTTCTTCCTTTTCTTGGGCAAATCGATACAGCAACCTAGCCTGTGATTTTGGGAGATAATCCATGGTCAATACTCTTCTTTTGATAGTTTTTATACTTAATGTACTTCCCATGATACCTTCGTTTATATGGCAATCCTCGATCTCTTTCCACAAGAAATCCTGAAATTGCATTGATAGACCAAAGGTTTTCGGTCTACAGAAAATGACTCTTTTGTTGGTAAGGGCGATGCAATCGGGCGAAAGATTTAATGCTGGTTTTTTTTGGACGGCAACATATTGCACCTCTTCAGCTGAAGTCAACAGTTGCGACACTTTGACCAGAAGTCTTTCTACAATTTTTGGGTCTTGATTTTCATTGAGGTATTTTTTTAAGTGCTCCATATTATAGGTGTTGAATTATTTCTTTGGCCTAAACTCAAACAACGCCAACCTAATCCAAACCTAGGAACATTTGGTTCCTTTCCCTTGCGTTTTCCCGCAATGCATTAAAAATCAATAAACCCTCCAATTGAGCCATGTCAAGTCTCCCCCAAGCCCGGACACAACTACATGAAGGGTCATGGCCAAACATAGGCTTCTTATAAAAAAATTGCTTGCGGATTTATGCAGAAGAGTGATTAAATAAATCCTCGTTCCATGGCCTGGGCCACTAGATGTACTGGTGTTTTAGCCCCAAAAATTGCTTTGAGCTTGCCAAGACGATCTTGAATACTACGGAGACTACTGGCGGGATAGTTCCTTTCTTGGAAGTATTGGGCTATTTCTTCCTGCTTTAGTCCCTTGGTCAACAGTTTGAGCAAAAGAATATCATAATCATCCAGTTCCAATTGGTTTTCGGAGCTTCTTAGCGCATGTTGCCAAGATTCGGAAAAATAGGTTTTGCCTTCGAATACTTGTTTGATAGCCTTGCCTATTTCATTAATGTCCCTTCTATCTTTCCCTACAAAGGCGTCTATTCCTAGATCATCATATAGGGTTTTTATCTTTCCAACCCTATTTTCAACGGAATACACCACTATTTTCATCGTAGGTTGCACTTTTTTTACCTCAGCAATCAATTCCTCCCCTGAGGATAGACTGCGATTCTTGTAGTCAACCTTGAAGGACAGATCAGTGATCAAGACCTCAAAAGGAGTACCCTGCTGTAAAGCGGCTTTTATTTTTAAAAGGGCATCATCGCAATAATGAACGACCAGAATCTCAGAAATTGACAACCCTGTTAGGCTTTCCTTTAAGCCAGAACCTGTAAGGCCATGGTCTTCTGCTATAAGAACTTTTTGAAACATGGAATTCAATTAAAAAAGAAGGCTTCCCTTAAAACCCTTGCCTTTATTTGATTCAAAACTAAAGCTTCCTCCTATTTCGGTCATGCGTGTTTCCACATTTTTCATACCTCCCATTAGAATCTTATCAGTGTCAAATCCAATACCATTATCAGAATAAACAATCGTGTTCTTCCTTCCTTTTCCATTAAAGGCAATGCTTATCATAGTTGCCTTGGAATGCTTTTTTGTATTCACCAATAATTCTTGGAGACATTTGTACAGCTGTATTTTCTTGTGCTCAGGTACCTTGTCCCAACTGATGTTGGAATATGGGGATGTAACAATGTTCACTCCTTTGGGGTGGTATTGGGCAATCAGGTTTTTGAGTGCACTGGGGAAGTCACTTACATTTACTCCTGCATTTGCAACTGAAATGTCACGGGACCTGACATAGATATCGTTCAAAAAGTACAAAAGCCTCTCCTTCATCTTGACCGGGATGTTCAATCTGTTCTCTACAAACGTCATTACCCCGGACACATCATTGGCCAGATCATCATGGACCCTTTTTGAAATTCGGGCCTCCGTCTTTTGTGCTGTTTGGACGAGTTCCCTTTTTCGTTGCTGGTTTTTTCGGTACACAACGAAAGTACCTACCACAATGGCAATTATAAATGCTGATATGAATATGATCTTATATGTCTTTTCCCGTTCGTTTTGTAATTCGGCCGCCTGAGCTTTTTGCCTTTCTTTCTCCACATTGTATTTGACCATTGCATATTTGTTCTCCTGGATTTGTTTTGCAGAAGATATACTATCGGTCAATTTTCTATATGCAATGACTTTTGGGTCATCACTTAAATCGAGTAAAAGGGATAGGGCATTTTCCAAGTACGACGCACTGTTCAATTGTTTGGCCAGATCATAGGCCAGTTCTGCATGTTCAATTGCCTTTTGACGGTTCCCTTGGTCAAAAAAATATTCGGAAAGATGGTGGTGGCTGGAATACATCCCAGGTATGTCATGCATTCTTTGCCTAATTTTCAATGCGGATTCCATATTGTCCAATGCATCCACCATGTTCAGCTTTGACTGAACAAAACCAAGATTGTCCATGGCCCTGGCAATCCCAATTGAGTCATTTTGCTGCAAGCGTTTTTCAAGTACGAGCAAAGAGGTTTTAAGGGCTAATCCATATTTATTCTGATCAATATATACATAGGACATATTATTAAGTGTCGGGATGCTATCCGAGGAATCCAATGCCAAATCCAGAGCTTGTCCGTAATAGTAAATTGCTTTATCATAGGACTTGATCTGTTTATAAACTATTCCCAAATGATTTAAAACACCACTTCTAGCTTCTTGGGTAACCACATTACTTTTTTGGCCTTCCAATAACTTGAGCGCCTTTACCGCTGTAGCTTCACTTTCATACAAAAAACCCAGTTCATATTGCCCGATGGCGACCCTCCTTAAATTCTGGACCGCAGATATGGTATCTCCCTTTGACAACTGTTTTTGGATTTCTCTCTCAAAAAAAAGAAATGCAGAATTAAGTTCTGTGCTTGTCTCAGGTTTAACAATAACATTGTGGTAATATCTCAAGCTGTCGTTAGAATCTTGGGAATAGGCAATGCAGAGCATTGACCCTATGAGACCGTAAATAAAAAAGAGGAAGAAAAAGCTAGGCTTGTTCATTCCTCTAATTTATGATTAAATCCTATTAGTTGTCTCCAGGTGGTGGTGGTGGTGGAGGCGGATTATGTTCCTCTTCCCCACAACAGGCCTGCGTTTCGATCATGTCTTCTGCAAGATCGGGTTTGGTACAGGAAAAGATGCCTGCACACAGCAACAATAAAAGTGCGATATGAAATTTAGTCATGATTTTTTAATTTTTGATTACACAAAAGGGTCCCTGTCAGGCTTTCGCCCGAGTTCACCACAGGGTTCAGGGACCCACTAAAAATTTTGCGTACGCCATGGTTTGGGAAGTGGAAGAGAATCCAGTAACTTTAGGCAAACTTCCCCTAAGCCTTTTGCCCTGAACTGCATCTTCCCGCAAGAACCATCACTTGCGTTTTGCTATGTTAGCCACAAGTAGCTTGAACTGTTCGATGACAAATGAATGACAGTTCCAACAGAATTGAATTGACAAACTCATGACAACTTTTTGACAATGTTCTGACACTGCTTGCTTTAAACCGTAACCAACTGATTACCAATAGTGAAAAAAGAAAAAGGCATTAAGGAATTAGTAGAAAGGGTCTTTGAAAAAGCCAAAAAAGAAAGCCAGAAAGACACGGCTTATGGACTTTGTAAATACCTAAGTGAAGAAGAAAAAGTGCATTCCAGTGAACGAAATTTGACGAGGTATTACAATCATTTTATTGATGGCAAAAAGGAAGAAAAGATAAAACCGGATGATGCCACATTGGATGAACTGTCCCAATATTTGGGGCACACCAGTTTCAATGCTTTTATAAAAGATTTGGAGAAAAAAGAGCATGACATTGACCTAGAGGGCAAAATCAGGGTGTTGAAAAACTATCTTACCGTGGCAGTGATTCTACTGGTGGTTCTTTCCCTAACATTTCTATTTTTCGCTTCAATGTACTACCGAAAGAATTGTATGGTATGGGTTGAAGACCATTATGAAAAGATTAGATGTTCTGGACTGGAAAATGAAGTGAAACTGAATGAAGAGGTTTTACTAAAAATGAAAGAAATAAATGACCCCCTACAATGTGAACGCGATATGTGGTATGACAAAACCGATAATGAGGTTACATTTTTCACCTATTATGGTGAACATCCTGTCAATGGTAAAATACTAAGGCCGGTCACAGAATATATTTGCGAGAAATACATCTTAGAAAGAAGGGATTCTATTTTGGCTAATACTGCCTCCCTTGATACTATAAAATGAACAGTAGTACCAATAAAATTTTTATTGGTACTAAATTGAACTAATGAGCAATGTGGTTTTACGCAAGGTTGTTGGGAAAAATAATTTCAACTTGGGGCCCTCAAGGAGGTTTAATGTTCACCTCAATGCTGAAATAATTTAAAACAATTAAAAATGAAGACAGTTTTAAAAATTAAGGCCATAAAACCAGGTCCAAAACCAAAAAAGCCAGATGGAACCCCAGATAGGAGAAGAAGGGTCAATCCTGAAACCAAACCAAAACACCCAGGGCTAAAACCACATGAACATAAGCCCGGGGATTAAAAAACATTCGATTATGGCCGAGTATAGAATTTCAGGAGTTTGGAAAGACAGTAATAATGTAATAACACATTACGCCTTTCATACAGTAAACGAAAAAACAATAAGTAGAGCAAGTAAGAAATCAAAAGCTGATGCCATAAAACTATTGGAAACAAGTGGTAATTCAGCAGTGACTTGGGTATGGAATTACTCAACTGCATTTTGGAAAATTGGTGAGAATGTGGAAGTTGTAAACGGTAGTACAGGAAAATATTTAAGATCAAATCCTGATAACACAAAAACTGACAATCTTGCTCATTTAATTGACTTTGATTGGATATTTTCCAAATAAAACAGCAAACAACTAGGTCATTGCTAATTCTTATCTTTTTCGAAAATCACATCAAACTATGATATTAGAAAATTCAAATGAACTCGATCAGCATTTGGAAACACTTGAATCAGAAGTGAAGAAATTCGCTGACGGACTACCCTTTTGGGCAAAATACATTGCTGAAAAGATTTTGTTGGGCAAAGCTATTTCTGATATCGACATTGAAACTTCATATTCCTATCTACTTGAAGAATTAAAACTTAAAGGAGAAACTGAAAAGCCAGAAATTGAAATCAATTACAATGCAAGCACAGGAGATTATGACCCAGATTTACTTCTTACAAAACTTGAAAATGTAGAAGGTGTAAATGCCTTAACCGAAAATCAAACCATAGATTTTAGCCCAAACCTGACAATCATTTACGGTTCAAATGGTTCGGGTAAATCAGGCTATGTAAGGCTGTTGAAAAAGGGTTTCTACTCGAAAGCACCTGAAGAAATTTTACAAAATATACACCTTAAAGACGGACACAAACCCGTAAATGCAAAATTCACCTTCAAATCCAAGAATGAGGATGTTCCTCTATCCTACTCACAAAGAGTTAATGCTGAGTTTGGACAATTTGCGGTTTTTGACGGAAAAGGGCTATTCAAACAACTTGCTGAGAGGAATGAATTTGAGTTCCGTCCAGCCGGACTAAGTTTCTTTGCCGAATACACACATGCAGTTATTCAAGTTGAACAAAAACTAAATACTGACATTGCTACCAAAAATTCAGGAAACACAGCAGATGATCTTTCTGCTTTATTTGATGGAGATTCAGAGATTAAGACTATTGTTCAGAGCCTAAATGCTCAAACAAACATTGGCGACCTGAAAAAACACACTCCTTTTTCTAATAAGGATAAAGCTGAAAAAGACAAAATTCAGAAACAATATGAAGACCTTCTTTTAGCTTCAAAAGGAAAAGAGAAAGAACTAAAGAATCTTGAAACAATCAAAAAGCAATTAGGTGAGAACAAAACTTCAATCGAAACCCTTAATAAATATTTTGAAGGAGTCTCTCTAACAAAAATCAAAGATGCAATTACAGACTGCATCGCAAAAACAGCAACGGCACAAGCCGAAGGGGTTGAAAACTTCAATACCGATAAAATTGACGGAATTGGAACAGAAGAATGGAAAAATTTTATCATAGCAGCTGAAGCGTTTGCCAAAAAACAGAAACCTGAAAATGACGTTTATCCCGAAAATGGAGACAACTGCATACTTTGTCAGCAACCACTTTCAGAAGATGCCGAAAAACTGATTGCCAATTATTGGCAATTCATTAAAAGTGTAGCTGAAGAAAACGCAAATAAGGCACAAGAAACACTCGAAAAAGTAAAGCAAACATATGAAAAACTAAACTTTGACTTGTTTCCGCAAGACAACACACTTACAGTTTGGTTGACTGAAAAATACCCTAATGAGTTAGAAAAGTTGAAGAAAAAACTTTTGGAGCAGAAAAAACTTGCTCAAAACATTGTTTCCGATATTCAAGGCAAAACTGCAAACGAAAGAGTTGAAATAAAAAACAGTTCGGCATACCACACCACTATTGAAACGGCCATTGACGAATCCATCAAGATTATTAAGGAAGATGAGCAGGCAAAGGAGTTGGCAAAATTGCTGAAAGTAAAAACGCTTTTGGAACACAAAGAGAAATTCAATACCCATTTCTCAAAGTTTGAAATGTGCATTAAAAATAAGGTTTGGCTTAAAAAAGCAGCCAAAGCCAGCTTTGCAAAGCGTAAAATTACAGACACCGAAAAAGCTTTATCCGATAAGTATTTCAATCAAAAATACATTGATGTTTTTAATGAAGAATGTCAAAAACTGAACGGAAGCTTCGGAATTGACATAAATCACACAGGTTCGGCAGGTAAGTCATACAGGCAACTTAAATTAAAGGGAAGGAACCCAAATGCTGTTTTAAGTGAAGGTGAACAAAAAGTTATTGCCATTGCCGATTTTCTTGCAGAAATGCAATTATCGGAAATAAACAGAGGTATTGTTCTTGACGACCCTGTTACATCTTTAGATGAGAAGCGAAAAAGTGATATAGCCGAGCGACTTGTATCAGAAGCTTCTTCAAGACAAGTAATTATCTTTACTCACGATCTGGTTTTCGTCTCATCACTAATAGGGCATTGTAAGGAGACGATTACTTCTTTCAATTGCCATTGGATTGAAAATGTTGATGGCAATCAACCAGGTACAATTTGGTTGAATAATACACCATCATTTGAAAAAGGATACAAGACATCAGGAAAAGCACAAGGCTATTATGATCAGGCAAAAAAATCGCCTCCAGAAATTAGAGAAGATAAAATTAAGAACGGTTTTGCCGCTTTAAGAACAAGTTATGAGACTCTAGTAGTTTTTGGGTTATTTAATGGTGTTGTCCAAAGGTTCGAAGAAAGAGTTAGTGTTGATAGTTTAGGAGATGTTGTGTTTAATGACGAAATAAAAAATAAGGTGCTTGATAGTTTCTATCAGTGTTGTAGATATATGGAGGGACATTCGCATAGCGATAAATACTCATTCAAAAAACCAAGTTTAGAAAACTTAAATGAAGAGATTCAGAGATTCAATTTACTTAACAAAGAAATTAAAGAAAAAAGAAAGAAATGAAAAAGTAGAAATAAATCATACTGAACAGAGAAAAGAATTCTTCATTTTTGATTTACAATCCCTATTAAAAATGTTATAACTTGTTAAAAAGGTGTGCTTTTCGGCTCCTATATCTTTTGACCCTATAGGAAGCCCTAAAAAATGGCATATTTCAAAAAAAGTTAGAGAATATTGTCATCAATCCGAAAACTATGGCCAAAAACGAACTAGAATGGGAGGAATATGAGGCTATCACAAAATACATCTATGAATCACTTGGTGCTCAGTATGGGATTAAAGTGAGGGGTTATGGACGGAAATTTAAGGTAAAAGGGAGGTCCGGGGTGGAGCATCAAGTAGACGTTCTGACTGAACAACCCAACGGTGAGAGGCAATTGCTTACTGCAATTGAATGTAAATACTGGAATAAAAAGGTCAATAAGGATGTCGTCATGAAGCTTTCCAAGATAATGGAGGATTCGGATATAACGAGCGGAATCATTGTTTGTAAGGCAGGGTTTACCAGGGACTCAATAACCTTTGCCGAGCATGAAGGTATAAAACTTGTTGAACTGAGAGAAGCCAAGGAAAATGATGTGGATTTCAAAAAGACGTTCGAGATTGGAACCCTGGATATTCATTTCAATATTATGGTCTTTCGCGGAAACGTTACAAGTATCGATCTTGGAAGCACCATTATCGCTGGTGAAAAGGAAATTATGGCCATGTACTATGTTGAGCTTTACGATTCTCATGGGGGTGTAATTCCTTTTGGCAAGTACCTTAAGGCATTCTCAGAAGACATCCAAAGTCGAGGAGAACTATTGAAAACCAATACTATAGATTATCCACTTAGCTGCACGCTGTTCTGGAAGCTTCCGGACAAGGAGGTTCTTGTTGAAAAAATATCAATCACAGGATTCTTAATAAAGATTGATAAACACTCTAAAAGGTCTTTTTTATTGACCGATCAGGTTTGGTTAATTATGAAAGAACTCTTCGATAAAAGGAATCTAACCCTTTCAAAGAGTGGATTGATATGGAGCCTATCTCCAGATTGATGAATAACTGATTAAAATAGTCAGAAACTTAACTGATTCTTAGGGTATCCGGAAACGTCAAAAATTGTATTTATTAAGGGTTCGAGTGGGGTCCCGCTCAGTTCCACCCCATTAAACAGGCTTTAAAAATAAAAAAGCAAACGAAACATCGTTTTGCGCTGCAAGCGTCCCAAATCCCTTTAGATTAACTTTCTATTTAAAACCATTGTTTATGATGTTGAAAAGAGGGGGTCCGGGGGAGACTCATAACTTCCTTTTTTGTGGATAACTTTGGTTTTTAAAAAGAGAATGGGGTGAACTCACCCAAATCCTGGGTTAACGGCCCATGGTAAGTATTAGTCCCCATTCTCTTCTAATCAGGTTACAAAGGACCAGATAGAATTTTAGGAATCCCCTATTAAAGGTTTTAGTCAACGTAACCATTTTAAAACATTATAAAGTTATGGAAATCAAAGAGACCATCGGCATCGATGTGAGCAAGGCCACCCTCGATGCAAGTATCCATTCAAACAAGCGGTCGGCCACTTTTGAGAACACGGAAAAGGGAATGTCCCTTTTGGTAAAATGGGTTTTGGCCAACACTGTCCATCCAAGGGAAATGATCTTCTTCGCCTTTGAGCATACAGGGCTATACTCCGAACGGCTGTCCGAATTTCTCTCGAACAATAAGCTGCCCTTCTCCATCATTCCCGGACTTGAGATCAAAAGGTCCCTAGGTATATCAAGGGGAAAGGATGACAGGGTAGATGCCGAAAAAATCGCAACCTACGCCTATAGGCTCCGCGAAGAAATCCAGCCCTCCCAAGTCGCCCCAAAAGAAATAAGGACCCTGAAAAAGCTCCTGTCGTTACGGGAAAGACTGGTAAGGCAAAGGGCCGGTTACAAAGCCAGCCTGAAAGAGCAAAAAAAAGTGTTCGGGAAAGAAATGCCCAAACTATTGCTAGGGGTACAGAAAAAAATGATCAAGGAACTATCAGTTCAAATCGACGCCATTGGAACAGAAATGGAGGCCATCATTTCCTCAGATAGGGAAATGGCCCGAAAGTTCGAACTATTGCTCTCCATCAAATGCATTGGGAATCAGGCAGCCCTACACCTAATGGTCTTCACTGAAGGATTTACCAAGTTCAAGAACTCAAGACAGTTTGCGTCATACTGTGGAGTGGCACCATTTCCCAATCAATCGGGGACCAGCCTCAAGGGAAGGCCTAGGATTAGTCAGCTTGCGAACAAAAAGATGAAAAGTCTTTTGGATATGTGTGCCAAATCATCCATCAGACACAACCTTGAAATACGGGAATATTACCAACGCAGAGTGGCCATGGGAAAGAACAAGATGAGTACCATCAATATCATTAGGAACAAATTGTTGTCCAGGGTCTTTGCCGTGATACAAAGGGGAACCCCATACGTGAACCTCTACGGGCACATTACCTAAAACATTATTTTTCCTTCAAAACGCCCCCCACAAAAAGACGGGGCGGATTGAACGGGAAAATAATCTAAAAAAAGTTGAGAATTTATTTGGAAAGTCCATAGAATACTTACCCCCAACTTTTGCGCATGGATCCTATCGGGTTTTTGTAGTGTTCGGGAAGATAAGCGTAAAGCAAAAACACGATAGGGCGCAACCTACTTCTTGGATTTCAATAGCCCATATCCTCACCTGTGCCCCTAGCCTTATTGATCCCCCTTCCAAGGACTTTGATGATCTTGGCCGCCATTTGCACCTTATTGGTCGGGATACTTGGAGCTTTGACACCCATTGTTTTAAGTAGTTTGAAGGCCATATCCTTTTCCTTGGTGGGCAGTCCCATCACCTTGGCAAAGAACTTCCCCGGTTCCTTGGCATGGGCCTTTCTCCCAACATAGGATTCCACATAGTTCCTTTTAAATCCTGTTGTCCTATCAAAGGTCTTCTCTGCGGTTTGGTAGAAACTGTCCCTATCAAATCCCCTTTTGACCGTCTTTCCGTTCAGTTCTACTTCGGATGCCCTGTGCTTGGCCATTGGGGAAAGGGTATAGGTATTCGTCACGTCCCTTCTACTTACCATGATATGGATATGGGTCTGTGGCCCCTCTTTTTGCATCCCTGCGGCCACCAGTTGCCCGTTCTGTTTGTGCGGGGCCATTCTTTCTTGCTCTTTGATTCTTTTTTCGAGTTCTTTGACATTGCCGATGGACTCGCCCCGTTCCACTTTCCGTATCTCGTTCCTGAGCCTTGCTATCTCCTTTCGATAGGGGGCATTCTCCTGTACCTGCCTGTCAAGGCCCCGATAGGTGCGTTCATGTTCTATCTTGGCATAGTACTTCAGGTTCTCGGCCTTGACCTCTTGGTTCCTATGGAAACTCTTGGCATAGTCCTCCATGAGCTTCCTTGTATATTCCCTGAGCATATTTGGATCATTGCCGATGGCCTTCAGTTCCCTTTGGTTGGGACTGACCACTATGGAGTAGAATTTCGGGTCCTTCTGCCTTAATTTGGCGGTATTGGCATCTATTTCATCGATGTCCGTTTCAGGGCTTACGTTGTCATTTTCATGGTCAAAGAATTCCTCCCTCTGTTCGGGCAATCTGTCCTCGTTTTCCTTTTCCAGATAGTCCACATAGTTCCCTACACTGGAGTTGTAGGTACTGCCCATTTTCTGTGCCGAGATGGTAAGGTACATAAGCGTTATTTTAATTTGTATTTCAGGCTTTCAAAATCCCCGATGCCCATATTGATCTTTAGATACGGCTTTCCCATCATAGGCTCCACCTTCTCCACCTTTTTGAGGATTTTATTGCAGCGCTTTTTATAGTTTTCAAATTCACGGAGTATTCTATCGTGCTCTGTTTTCGGAACAGTGTTTCTAGGCTCCAAAAAATCCATTCGCTCTTCCTGAATTTTAACTTGTTCGGGCTTACGTTTCCTCCCATCCTTTACATAGGCCTCATAAAGAATGAGTACCATTTCATAGGTGGGCCGGATACTGGTCTTTTCCATGTTCTTGATAATGGCGATGATCCTATCGAATTTTTTCATCATTTTCACTTCCAATTTTTTGATACTGTCAAGGATGATCTTTGTTCCCTCTCCAAAAGGGTCAAGGTTGTTCTCCTTGAAGTATTGTATCATTCCATCCAAGACCTCACTATGGGATTTGCTGAACCTTTTGGAATAGCTGCGAAAGCGTGTGGCCGTTTCTTTCTTTACCGTGATGTTGGAATAACCACCTGTTCCTTTCTTTGTTCTGTCATTCGTTGATTGCTTTTCCATAGGTGCGATTTTGTTTTTTAGTGAAATTGCGTCAATTTTTGCGTCAAAAATTTCCAGTGTTTACTGGGCTTCCCAAAGGGTTTACTGTAGATTTCGGAAAAGTCTACTGTAGCCTTCTTTTTTGCACAGTAATCCGAAATCACCTCAATTAACTGGTTTTCAACTTGTTGAAGACCCGAAAACAACTGTGATGGCGCAATCTACGCATCACCCTCTTGCTATTCCTATTTTCACGCAAGCGTGAAAACCGAAATACTTTTCATTGGAGTAAAGGGCATCAATAAACTCAGCGGTTTTTCTTTCTTCGAAGCTGTTGATTGAACTTCTCTTCCAGAAATTCATCAGATAGGTTAGGGTCGCCCATCAGCCATTTGTCGATGGTATCCTTATCAAAAAATATTTGACGGATATGTTCATTATTGCTCATAGGGATGAGCTTCAACGAGGTAAGCTTGTATATCTTACTTTTGGAAAGTCCGGTATAGGCAGCAAGGTCTTCCACATTCATGACCTTTTTCTGGTGGCCTAGGATAAGTTTGATTTCTTTGAGTAATGTCAACACATTCTGTTGCTCTTCCATAACTTTTGATTTTTTGGAATTAGAGAATATGTAAACGGCCGCTTACTTTTTTGTACACGACAAACATATATCACCTGATGCAAGTGAAAAATAGGGAAATGAAGATTGCGCTTTAATTGCCTTTTGTTTTCGGGGGTGGCACAAAAAATCTATACTAATTAGGAGATTCCAAGTGCTTTGGCTATTGCTTTTCGGGTATCGTCATAATCGCCTTCCTTGGTCTTTTGTGACCATTTTGAGTAACTGGATGCAAAAGTGTTTGGGTTAATTTCAGAACCGTCAAAGGAAAATTTTTTTTGAACCAATCTGGAAAGTGAGTCCCTTGATTCCTTTCCAATTTCTTGAATGCCATCTTCAATAATATGGTCCAAAAAGGAAAAAAGAAACCTAAGGTTACCCGATTGCTTGTTCTTTGGCACTTCCCTGATGACTATCTTTTCTTTGGAAGGCAAAAGGTTTGTCAAAAGCTCTAAATTTTCAATATCGGATTCATCAAACCCAAAATATTCCTTGTCTATTTTTTTAAATGACAGCTCTATAAATGAGAAGCCTTCTACATCAACATTTGCCATTTCTTTAGCCTTAAACCAGCCAATTACAAACACAAGAGCTATTGACAATAGTAGTAACTGAAAAATATAGTAGGTAGATATCTGTAGCCAAGTATAATTCTTTCCGCTAATGAAAAAAAGAAGGGTTAGGGGTATAAAGCTTATTATGATAATTAAGGCGGAAAGCCCATTAAGGGAAAGATGTCTGGCTTTGGACTCCATTTTTCTAGACAACGTTCTTTGTTTATGAATCCAAATGGCCAAAATGTTGCCCAATTTTTCCATATCCCAAGATAGCGAATTTGAGATACAAAATATTACTCCTAGAAACTATCATAAGCAAATGTGATAAGTAAGAGGATCATCAAGATAAAATTAAATTACCTGTTATTCAACACTGTAATTGTGTGAAACCCATAGATTTTTTAAGGTTTTTATTCAGTTCTTTTTAATATATCTTGTTTATTTTTAGAACTCTTTCCCCCAGACTATTTATTATCAAGACCTTAATTGTTTATGAATGTCGCAAAGATTAGTCAATTAATTTGACCATTAAAGCTATGTTGCCAAACTATTTAAAAATGAAAAAAATAATTCTACTATTATCCATTAACCTAATCGTAATTAGCTCTTTATCTGCTCAATATTCCCTTGATGAGCCTAAAAAATTAGGGTTTATCGCATATTTAAACACTATTAAAGAGATTTCAGAAAACAAAATATTATGGTCTGAAGCAAGGTACATTCAAAGAGAAATTGACCGCAAAGACTCATTAAAAAAAATTGAAGACGATATAAAGAAAAAAGAACTTCTTCTTGAACAATCAAGTGACACACGCTCTTTAGAAAATGAATTAAACAATTTAAACAATCAACATAAACCTTGGAAAGAGATCTGGTCTAAGCAGAAAGAATCAGACATAAAAATTAGGCAAGAAATTCAAAATAAATATGCAAATCTAAGGTGGAAAACGAATTTGTTAATTAATCAATTCTCATCGGATATCGTTAATCTTAATAGAATATCTATTTATCGAGACATGGACAATTATTTGAAAAATGGTGGTGTTTTACCTAAAAAACTTAAAAAGTTCAAACCATTATTAGAAGAAATTGAGAATAAATATAATAAACTGTTGTCTTCAAAATATAGAACCGGAGGACCACAAAGTGTTGCAGGATTACAAGAACTGTTTACTCTTGCTGGAATTAGCCCATATACCATCTACAAAGATATAAAAGCTTCAAAAGAGAAGAAAATCACAACCCTAGTAGGTTTCATAAAAGAAATGAGATTAAAAACTTTGTCTGAATTACAATCTGGTTCTAAAGAGGAGGACAAAGAGGAAGAAATGGAGAAATCAGAAAAGTAAATGAGTTATTAATGCGGAAACATTTTTTATTGCTTTAAATTCTTGTATAGAATAAAATTCACAACTAATGGAAATCTATAAAACAACCAAAATTTTCACACCAGCATCATTGGCAGAAGAGTCATTTATAGAAAGAGAGCCTAAAATAAATTCTCAATTGGTAGATTCCTTAAGGACTCCTGGTGTAGATACCCCAAAAATTAGGGCAGTAAGTTTAATCATTAAATTTACTGAATATGACACGAAGAAAGTTTACCCCGAAGTTCAAGACCAAGGTGGTATTGGAAGCCTTGAAAGAGCGGCATAGCCTTGCCGAACTTGCCCAGAAGTACGAGATACACCCGACCCAGATCAGCGCATGGAAGCGCGATTTCCTCGATGGGGCCGAGCAGGTGTTCGAATCGGGCAAGAAGGATGCCCGCAGCGAGACCGAAAGGGAGAAGGACAAACTTCTAAAGGCCATAGGCCAGTTGAAGGTCGAGAACGATTTTTTAAAGGACGCCTTGCGCTGAGACCACTCTCCGAACGCAGAAAAATGATACGCAAGGGTCATTCCAAGATGAGCATTGTAAAACAATGCGAAACATTGTCGGTCCATCGTTCCGGGCTGTACTATAAGCCCAGGGGCGAGACCGAACTGAACCTGAAGCTCATGCGGGAGATGGACGAACATTATCTCCACCACCCTTTCAAAGGGGCCAAGCGGATGCACATCTGGCTGACCAAAGACAAAGGCTATAAAGTGAGCAGGAACCGGATCGAACGGCTCTATTACAAGGTAATGGGGCTTAGGGCGGTACTTCCGGGAAAGCACACCTCCCGAAGGTGCAAGGACCACAAAACGTATCCCTACCTGCTACGCAACCTGACAGTTGACAGGCCCAATCAGGTATGGGCAACCGACATCACCTATATCCCCATGCAACAGGGATATCTCTACCTGGTGGCCATCATCGACCTGCACAGCCGCTATGTCCTGAACTGGAGCGTGTCCAATTCCATGGATGCCCAATGGTGCAGGGAAACATTGGAAGAGGCCATAGGTGAGCACGGGACACCTGAGATCCTCAATACGGACCAGGGGAGCCAGTTCACCGCCGAGGAGTTCGCCAATTATGTTTTGGGCCAGGGAATACGCCTGAGCATGGACGGTAAGGGAAGGGCCACGGACAATGCCTTTATCGAAAGGCTATGGAGGAATGTAAAATACGAGAAGATATACCTGAACCCTCCAAGGGACGGTATGGACCTTTATCTGTTATTGGCAGAGTACTTTGATTATTACAACCATGAAAGAAGACACCAGTCCATCGACTATGAAAGACCTATCGATCTATTTAAGAGAGCGGCTTGAATTATATTAGTTTTGTAGAGAAACTGTCCTAAAGATCGGGGTATCTACA
>NZ_RZNA01000052.1:261213-363160 GCF_003992595.1 Flagellimonas oceanensis | reverse complement strand
AATTCGTTAATCCAATGAAAACCTCTTTTCATAAGATAAAACTCATTCTTATCCTTTATCTTAAAATCAATCCTAATGCTATCTTTACCTTTGGTTCCAGTAAAAACCAAAACACTATCCCTTAACTCGTATTGGAAGTTAAAGGTTGAAGATTCTTTGAATGGTTTTATTTGAATTGTGGTGTTTATGGTATCCACTACACTTTCTGCATAAAGAATATCGCCATTCATTTTGGTTATGTTGGAACTGTATCTATCGACTATAAATCTTCGCCATCTATTTTTGTCGGTCAACAACGGTTCAATAGTATCATTGTTCACGACAAAAGTTTCAACTTCGTAAATTCCATATAGACTGGGCATCTCTGCTTTTCTCCCATGCTTATATTGGTTACTATAATTATTTGTAACCATTACCGAAGTGATAAATAGAATGACAAAGCCTTTCACAAAAAGACCGAGTTTAACATATCTCCTGTTTTTAAAGTATGGTTCTATTTTATTGGCAGGAACCGGCTTGTTCAAAACGAAAAAATTCAAAAGTCCCATAATGTCCTTTGATAGTATAATTATGGACAGTATTACCAAATGAAATGAGAAGAGCTTTACAGGCACATCGTAACTCATGTTCAAGACAAAAACATTGAGCATTATTCCGAACGCTAAAATGGCCCCAAGTCTAGTGGTCTTTCTAAAAAAAAGAAGTACTCCCGCCATAACCTCCATCACACCAGTGAAAATGATGTAAGGAACAGAATATCCCATAAACTTCCATAGTAAACCCATTGGAGAAATTTCACCAAATGGCCTTAACATATCGGTAAGACCAGGTTCCCAAAATTGATTAGGAAACACTTTGGCAAGACCATAGGTCAACATTGTGAATGCCAAATAATAACGGATATAAACGGCAGCAAACCTTTTAATTCTTCCAAAGAAATCCCTTGCCCTATCAAAAATGAGCCAAATCGTTGCAATAATAACCGAAATTGCTCCTTGCACAAGAAGTTTAAAAAAATGGTAGCTCGTATCCCCGCTACCATTGACACGTGTAACAATATCACCTTGATAGCCTGCACCGTCCTTTACCAGTAATAAAACCAACCACTGCCAAAACTTATCTACATAAGATGAAATGCTTTCTCCAACTTTGAACGGTAGCCATTCCAAAGGAAACGGAAAGATGTATAAAAAGAAATAGGCAATTAGAAATAGTGTTCCCCAAAAGGTAAAATTATCAAATATCCTCTTCATAGTTTTATGGTCATTGATGGCTATTCTGTTATTAAATTGGAGAAACTATCTTCTCAAATATAGTTATAACTAAACAATTAGTTTAAACATCATAACTGGAGATTACTATTAGCTTCCTGTAGAATCTTTTTGCTCATTTTTTTCCATATGATAAATAAGGTTCTGCATATCCTCCCCTATCTTGTGTTCCAATACCCTTGCATAGATCTGGGTAGTGGACAGTTTGGTATGACCGAGCATTTTGGATACAGTTTCTATAGGGACTCCATTGGACAAGGTTATCGTTGTTGCAAAAGTGTGCCTTGCTGTATGGAATGTCACTTTTTTGTAAATCTTACAGGCCTTACATATTTCCTTTAAGTAATAATTGACCTTTTGATTGCTATAAACAGGCAATAGTACTTTCGTTATTCTCCTTTCGGCTGAATCTTCATATTTCTTGATGATTTCCTTTGCTTGTGGTAATAGGGGGATTTTAAGTTTTTCGTCCGTTTTTATCCTTTTGGTGAACAACCATTCATTTCCATCTATTCCTTTAAGTAGGTGGTCTGGGGTCAATGCCTTGACATCGATATAGGATAGGCCAGTATAGCACGAGAAGAGAAACACATCCTTGCATTTCTCCACCCCCTCCTTTGTGAATGTGGTTTCTTCAATCAACCTCAATTCCCGTTTTGTCAAATATTCCCGTTCGCTTTTCTCAAAACGTAGTTTATAGTTTTCAAAAGGGTCTTTTGTTATCCAATCCAACCGAACGGCCAACCTTGACATTTTCTTAAGCCGTTCCATGTGTTTCATGGCCCCATTATTGGTGCATTTGGTTCGTGTAGATGGTCTGTACTTTCTTAGGTACTGCTCAAAGTCCGATATAAAACGATAATTCAATTTTTTGAGCTTTATATCCTCTATCCCATATTCTTCTTTTAAAAATAGGCCCACGCATCGTTCTGTGATGTGGTAGTTCTTTCTGGTTCCCGGACGTAAAGAAGTGTGCATGGTTCCATTGTGGTAGGCAATCAATTGTTTCAATGTTTTTCCGCCCTCATCTTCCCCAAAAAATCTTGCCTTGATAGATAGTGGTGTGATTACTTTTTCTTCTGCCATCATTAATCTATGGGCCTCATGTAGTCCGGTATAAATTTGGTCTAGGTACTTGTTCAGGGAAATTACATAACTGGAAAAACCCTTGCCCCTTTTACGGTTATTGTCCCATAAATTGACTTTTATCTCCCGATTTATGCTAAAATCGGTTCGCTCACCATCGATGGTGATCCTACAATAGACAATTAGGTTCTCGGATTGAACCTTGTGCTTTCTTGTAAAGAAGTTGATTGTTAAACGATTGTTTTTCTGCATGTTGTAACCTTTTAGAGTGTTAATACTGTGAAAGTCAAAACACAAGAAAAATGGTTCTAAAAGTCATTTAAAGTTACAACAAGAAGTGTAAGTGTTTGCTCCCGATGGGAACACGCTTGATATGATTTTAGATGGTTTTAAATGAATTCAAACGATATGCCTAAAAACACAAAACACTGAAAATCATAAGATTAACAGTGTTTTGATTTTACTTAAATAAGGTAAGTCGGGATGACTGGATTCGAACCAGCGACCACACGCACCCCATGCGTGTACGCTACCAGACTGCGCCACATCCCGAAAAGGGACTGCAAAAATATAAATTTTGACGATAATTCAACCTTGGGAAGGTAAAACTTTTACCCTCCAGTTCAAGAGTCATTAATTTTATTCAGCACAATAGAAATGGGGACTATTCGCGATACAGGGTAAAATGTCCCACAAAACGCTGTTTATCAGTATCGTTCGCATTTACAACATACCAATAATCTCCTGTAGGCAGCGGTTTGCCATCATAATTCCCATCCCATTTTTTGACTTGGTCCAATCGAGCCACTACCCTTCCATACCTGTCGTAGATAATGACATCAATAAACGGGAAGTACTCTCGGTTTTTTGGATACCAATAATCATTCATGTTATCTCCATCCGGAGTGAAGAAGTTCGGCATCTCTGGCATTCCTTCAAAATTAAATGGCATTACCAGGGTTGCCTCACATCCATTTTGATCACGCACCATGATTGTAATATTGGAGTCTTGAGTGGTATTGAAAATGTTCTCCTCTCCATAGGGTTCGCCTTGGAAAAAGTATTCATATCCACCAAACCCTCCTGTCGCGATTGCAGTAATCTCATCGGGACCCGTTTTTGAAGCTTCCAACGTCAAAGGTTCGTATGCCTCCACTTCAAACTCCACAAAGGTCACACAACCATTCGAGTGATAGATATAGACCGTGTGCTCGCCTGCTGGTAAATCCCCAAAGGTCCGCTGATTGGTTGCTGTCATTACATCGTCTACATCCAGCGAGAACAATAAATCTGACAGTTGGGAACTATCCTCAATGTTGATGGTTACTGTACTATTGGGGAATATACCCTCACATCCATATTCCACCACCGGTTCTGCTACAATGTCCACGCCTACTCCCACCTCTGCAATCACGTTGGTCTGGCAACCATTGGCATCACGAACAAACACCACATAGGTTTCCCCTCCTTGAAGATTGTCGAAGAAAAGACTGTCATTTTGCTCAAAATTGGCATCATCGGCAGTATTGACGCTGGTATAATATGGAGCGGTTCCTCCAGTCACTTCCAACGTCATGGTTCCATCGCCATCGCCCATACAGGTTTCTGGAGTGGTTTCCACAACTCCTGCCAACAGTTCCATGGGCTGTGTGATTTCCACTGTTCTGGTTATGGTACAACCCAAATCATCTTGAATGATAATGTCGTAGGTTCTTGGCGCCAAATCGTAAAATGTTTTTCTGTTGGGATTATCCGGGTCGTCCCCTTCAAAAAACTCACTTAAAGTATCGGAAATGGAATATCTGATCTGACCTGTTCCTCCACTCGCCTCAATAATAATCTGTCCATTCGTATCCCCTGCGCACAGTACGGGTACAGCTTCCAAATAATCCAAAACCAACGGATCTTTAGGTTCAATTTCAATAGGGTCTGATATGACTTCACACCCTCCACTCTGTGCATAAACGTAGTATGTGCCTGGGTTCAACTCTCTAAAAATCCCAGAGTTTTGAACTGGTCGCACTATAGATGATGACGTTATTGGCAACATGTTGGAATTAACCAAGGTATAGGTGTAATTACCAATTCCACCAAAAGCTTCGGAACGAATGATTCCTGTTGCTTCTCCCGCACAGTTGATAGTAGCATTGGTCAAATCAAGATTGATTACCAAAGGTGCAGCAGGGTCCAAAGAAACTTGGTTAGATCTTTCGTAAGGACATCCATTGGAGTTTTGCACTTCATATTGGAAAGGTCCAGCATCCACACTAATATCCGCAGCGATTTCAACACTGGTCATACCAGCTCCGAAAGGTATGAATGCGCCACTGGTGCCCGCTCTTCTATAAAAATAATTCACTCCAGGCTCCGGGTTGGTAACTGTAAGCTCCATTCTACCGAGGTCTCCACAACCCGGTGGTTGTAACTCAACCAACTCAGCCACCACGATTTCTGGGTCGGAAATGGTTATAAGGTCTGTTTGGAAACTACAGTTCCAGCCATCAAAGACGGTAATCCTATAGTCTCCTGCTGACAAATTTCCAAAAGTCGGTGTGGTCTGTAATCCACTATTGGTACCGTCCGTGATTCTTTTCAATTGGTACAGATAGTTGCCGGGCCCTTGTCCGCCAGCCTCATTATGGGCTTCTATTATAGCATCATTGTCATTATTACAGGCCAAAGGACTCACAATACGAATATCCGCTGTGATGTCGATTGGTGGAAGCAAATCAATATCTGTTGTAGATACACATCCTCTTAAATCTCTCACATTTACGGTATAGGTATCTGTTGAAAGGTTTTCAAATACTGGATTTGTATTGGGGTAATCCACCAAAATGGTTCCATCGGATGCCACCAATTGATACTCATAGGTTCCCCATCCGCCGTCTCCTGAGGCTGTAATCTCTCCCAGCCCAGGCACATTACAGGTAACAGGGGATGTTTCCACCGCATCCACAGTCAAACTCCTATCGGGTGATCGTACCGTGGTCACATTACTTACGGTATCACAATATGGGGAATCCAAAGCTTCTATACGGACCACCAAATTACCTGCGGGAACGTTTTCAATGATTTCAGGGGTGTTGATGGGTGCATTGGTGTCAAAAGTACCTGTCACTCCTGTGGTCGTCTCTGTTCCCGTATTATCACGCCTGAACACCTCATAAGCATACGCACCACTGTAATTGTTGATTTCCAAACTAATCACGCCATCGGAACCATTGAAACAGGTCACGGGTTCAACTTCCGCGATTACTGCTTCTATATTGTTATACTCCGGCATATTGACGGTACTGGTCAAATAGGTACACCCGCCGCTTCCCACATCGGTAACGGCAAAAATGTAGTTGCCGGGAGTGGAAATGTCCCAAGTTACCCTATCGCTTCCACCAGAGCTACGAGCTGATTCGGAGCCCAAAGGCAGTATTTCCACTTCGTAATCACCGGGACCTTCATTTACTATGATATCAATGGAACCTGCACTGACGCCAGTTCCTGAAACATCACAGGTAATCGGATTGACATTGTAACTAAAAGTGATATCCGTAGGAGCTGGGATAAAGACCGTATCGGTAATTTCACATCCATTTTGGTCACGAGCTGTTACAATGATAGTCTGATCGGTTCCATTGTCGATTACAGGAAACTCATTACTTGTTTGGAAATTGGTTCCATCAAATTGCGGGGTTCCATCATTCATGCTGTACGTGAACGAACCTGAACCTGTTGCTGCTCCGGTTCCATCGCCATTGGTATCTGTATATATGGTAATGGTCGCCTTACTGAATCGATTACTCGATGGATTACAACTAAACTCCGTGTTCACTGCATTAATCTGTACTTCCGTGGGTTCATTTATTGTGATGTCCCCTGAGCGAACGGTACAACCTCTATCTGAAACCGCTTCTACTTGATAGGTTCCTTGGGAGAGATTATCAAAAAGGTTTGTTACCTGTGGTCCTGCGACGATGGTTGATGATGAGCCTTGATACACCACATAATTTATCGGGGTATCCGTGGCACTTGAAGGGTCCAATTCCACGGCAATGGTTCCATCATCAGCTCCAAAACAAGTAATGTCACTTTTTGGCGTAGCCGTAATCACGGGTGTATTCACTGTGGATACAATTACCTCTGCTTCATCGGAACACAAAGGACTTGTGTTTGAATCCAAATCTGTTACCAAGATATTGTAATCGCCCGGATCAATCCCTGTGAAAACATTATCATTTATCTGCGGAAGCCCAATATCAGTCAATGTAGTTGCATCCCTTAACTGATACCTAAAATTACCACTACCTCCCGTGGTATTCACAGTGATTACACCATCTCCAGCATTACATGTTGGATATGAGGTGGCATCGGCAGAAATCGCAAAGAAATCAAACACCTCTGCGGTTACCGTATTGGTACATCCGTTGCCATCCCTTACGGTGATTACGTAGCTGCCCGGATTGGGTACAACAAATGACGTCCCTGATTGGAAACCACTTCCAATATCATATTGAAAGGTGTTTTCCGGCTCAGGACCTGAAGTGAGTGGAGAAACTATATTGATTTGATATCCACTGGTCGCGGTACATTGGTTCACTACATCAATTACCGGGTCTGGGACCCCTGCTTCTTGGGTCACCGTCAATGTGGTCATAGCGGTACAGCCATTGGCATCCTGTACATAAAAATCGTAGTCATTAGGATACGGTCCTGGTATTTCAAAAGTAGTTTGTGGTGTAAATGCTGTTGGCGCCGGGTCTCCAGAAGGAACATACGCATAATTATATGGCCCTGTGCTTCCAAAACCTCTTAGAGTTACCAAAGCGCCCGCATTACAAGTAGCTTCCACAAAATTGTCAACAGCTATGGAAACAGAACTGATGTCCACAAAGGCCAGAGTGCTTCCGCTACAGCCTGTATCGGTATCATTTACAATAATTTGATAGTTTCCAGGTGCCAATCCTGTGATTGTTCCATTGTATGGAATGGTTTCCCCTGTATATGTATCTATTGAAACAGTTGCGCCTGTATCTGTATTCTGAACTGTCACGGTAAAATTACCAGAGGCTGAAATTCCAGAGACTTCATAATCAATGGAACCACTACCTGCTACATTACAAGATGCAGCCAAGGATGTTGCGGTCACAGCAACTGGATTACTTGGGCCGATGGGGTCTATTTCTTCAATATAAGTACATCCATTGGCATCCCGTACCTCAACAAAATAGGTGACTCCGGGAACCACTTGTCCTGTTACATCAAAAATATCGTTGTTAATCCCTGTTCCCAATTGAAAGGTTGGATCACCTACGAGTCTAAATTCATAAGGAGCAGTCCCTCCTGTTGCCTGTACTTGATAAGGAAAGGAGGTATCCGAACATGAAGCTGGATCAGCACTGGGAATTAAATCCAATTGGTTTTGATCGATAACCACTTGATCACGATCCTCACAACCTTGTGCATCCGTAACAACCACCGTGTAGTTCCCAAGCGGCACGTTAGTAAAGTCAAAGGTTGTACTTGCGTTTCCTATTGATGAAGCTATTGTTCCACCGAATTCATCGACCAGAACATAATCGAACGGGGCCACCCCATTGTTTACCGTAGAGGTAATTGATCCGTTCACAGAGCCCGAAGCACATATGGCATCCGTTGGTGTGGCCGTGGCATCCAATGGATCACTAGAACCGATGGTCACATCATATACTGGGCTGATACAACCTCTGCTATCGCGAATAACGAATCCGGTATGTGTGCCTGCTCCATATCCTGAGAATATATTTTGACTGCTAAAGGTCGTTCCCCCATCATTACTAAATTCATAGGGAGGGACCCCTTGTGTCGTATCCGGAATCAGCTCTACTATACCACTTGTGTCGTCTCCGCATTGTGTGTCTGTGGCCACTGCACTACCTGCAATGGTCTCTGGTGGGGAAATGGTCACTGTGTTTGTTTCCGTGGTACACCCTCTTGCATCCGTAATCATGAACTGGAAGGTTGTATCCGAAATAATGGAACCGTCGTTGGGGACATTGTATACAAACGAGTTTCCAGTAAAGTTGTTATTGTCTGAAGTATACGCTGCACCATTCACACTTACTTCGTAGATATCGTAATTACCAGAAGATGTGTAACCATTGCTAATAATCACTTGTATTTGACCGGGAGGGCCTGCACAATCCAACTCTTGTATTGTGGTAGCATTGGCCATTACCTGTGGCTCTATGGTTGCGATTACGGTATCCCTACAATCGTTGGCGTCTATTACCTCAATGGTATATGTTCCTGGTGTTAAACCACTAAAAGTGGTACTTGCACCCAAAGCTCCTCCATTAATTCTGTATTGATAGGGGGCCAAACCTCCTGTGGCATTCACTTCAAGCGTAGCAGCCGTAAAGTTATCATAGCAAAAATCCGATGCTCCACTGTCCAAGGTCAATGTTGGTGCTTCTAAACGGGTCAAAGTAAAGCTATCTGTCACGGTACATCCGTTGGCATCGGTAACACTTACTTGATATATTCCTTCTTGTGCCAAATTGGAGAACGTACTTCCATTCTTTGGTCCTCTTGTGGAACCATTGGGCTGGGTCAAAGTATATCGGTTACCACCCCATCCTCCAACGGTATTAACACGAACGGCTCCTGTATTTCCATTTTGACAACTCATGGCGGTAACATCCAAACTCGAAATAGCAAATGCAGTGGATGGTTCTTCTATCTCCAAGGTGGCTGTGTCAGTACAATTGGTTTCTTCGTCGGTCACGGAAATTACATAGCTTCCCGCGGGCAATCCTGTCAATGGAATAATGCTATCGCTCTGCCCCGTAAAAACAGGCCCTCCATCAATACTATAGCTGTACGTGGAATTGAATCCATCGACCAAAAACCGTCCTTCGCCATCGGAATCACCCACGCAGGTAACTACTTTGGTCTGTTGCGCTGCAACGCCTATGGAACTGATATCGGTTATGGCGTAGTTTTCATCATAGGAACAACCTTCATCATCGGTTACCCTGAACGTATAAGTCCCCAATCCCAAACCTGTGAAGGTGTTGTTGTTTCCATTGTTAACCACACTTCCTGCTGGGGCAATAATTTCATAGGTGTAAGTCCCCGAGCCTCCTGTTACGGATAATTCCAAAGATGCCGTGGTCGTAATACAATCCAAACTGGAAATACTGAAATCGATATCAGTTGGCTTGTTCAGGCTATTGAAAGGAATATCCGGCAATGTTTGCACACACCCATTGGCATCACGGATCATTGGTGTGTAGGTTCCAACTCCTAGGTTGGGAAAGACATTGTTACTTCCAAAACCAGCTCCTATACTGTATTCATAGGGTGCTGTTCCTCCAGAAACCCCTGATATTGTGATCTGTCCTCCGTTTTCATTCCCGCAGGTTGGTGCACTATCGGGTGTGGCCGTTGCCGTAATGGTAGAAGGCGTGCCTATGGTTGCTGCTTGTGGTGTGGTCGTACAGGTAAAGGAATCCTGCTCGTACCGTAATACCACATCATAATTGCCCGGTGCCAAGTTGGAGAAGGTATTGCTTATTTGAAAAGTTGCTCCGTTATCTACACTATACTGTATTTCGTAACCATACCCATTTGATACGTTTACTGTGATTCTACCATCGTTGGCTCCGCCACAGTTGGCATCTTCCTCGGTAAAACTATATAGTGGCGGGGGAATATTTTCCACATCCACGGCAGCGGTTCGTTGGCATCCATTGGCATCCTCAACCAAAATATTATACGTCCCTGCAGTATTCACGGTAAAACTGGATGAACTGGAATATGTGGAACCAAAAGCACCTCCATCCACGCTAAATCGGTAAGGTGCGGTACCTCCACTTGTGGTCACATCCACATCCACGGATGTGGCACCACAACCAAAACTATCGGATGCCGTAGCCGAAACAGCCAAGGGACTTATTCCTCCACCAATGACAATAGGGTCTCCATCAATATCGTTGGTAATGGTCTCTGAACAGGCATTTGTTTCCACTCGAATACTATAGGTTCCCGGACTGACATTGGCAAAGGTGTAATTATCCGCGCCGTTTGGTCCAAAAGTATCCACCGTAACACCATTCTTAACCAATCTGTAAGTATAAAAGCCAGGAACACCGGACACCGCTACATCAATGCTGCCCAACTCTCCACTACACATAATATCATTTGCGGTTACATCCACATTGATATCCAAATCATCAACAGTTACCAAGTTTGATGGGAACACACAAGCTGTTGCGGAAACATTCTTCAATCTCACATATACACGGTAGTCTCCCGAAGCTGTAATATCAAAGAAAGGATTATCTTGATAAGGTCCAGAAGCACTGTTCAAGCTATACTCGTATCCAGCAGGAACATTTGTTACCTCTACTCTACCTGGTTGCCCACAAATGATATCCTCTTTGATCAGTTGGGGGTCCAATGGGTTCAGCGTGGACTTAAAATAGTAATACTGGCCAGAATTGACACGTACCCTGAATTCTCCAGCGGTTGACAAATTAAAAGTAGCATCCGTACTAACCGTATTCCAGGTACAGGCATTGTTTATGGTTGGACAATCGCTCACTACTGTGGGAGCACAACTATTAGGGTCCAACTGCTGCCATTGGTAAGAACTCCCGGATTGACTCAACGTCAATGTCCTACCGTCACTTGTACCGCACAAGAAAAACTTTGCAACGGTACTACCATCGTTGGGGCAAGTAACCTCATCATCCGCTCCATTTATAATGGTAGCGAACATGGTGGTTGTTGCAAACGGTTCACTTTCTTCGTTGGATGCCTCCTTTGAGGTTACATCTGAAATCTCTTTCTGGGTATCGGACTCTGCCTTGTTGGACACCATATGGGTAAGTATCCTGGCAACTTGAGTTTTTGCTAATACCGTGGAACCGAAGATTGATATGAACACCAACAACACGACATATAGCAAATGCCTTGTTTTTTGTGGGAGCATAGGGGTTAAGTCTTGTTTAGAAGAATATGTTGGATTTGGGACCTAAATATTCTTAATAGTAATTTTCTGTTCTTATAAAAATTCTCTTTATCTTAATCACACCCGACCATAAAAAATGGTCGTTTATCTATGAAATCTGTTATTTCAACGTAAAATTATGCAAAATAGTCTCTTATTTCCCATTTTTTTCGTTGTACTGCTTAGTACATCTTGCGCACAAACCTCCGATAAGGAGATAAATACTCCCGAAACCCTTGATTTTACTACGGAACTCGTAGTTGGCGATATACAGAACGCATGGGGAATGGTTTTCTTGCCCGACAATGCCATATTGATTTCTGAAAAATCAGGAAAACTATTGCTTCACAAAGCAGGAAAAACCATAACAATTGAAAACCCTCCTAAGGTTTATAACAGAGGACAAGGTGGTTTAATGGATATTGAGCTACACCCTGATTATGATGAAAATGGTTGGATTTATTTCTCCTATGCCACTAGCGAGGGAGAAGAAAAAGGTGGCAACACCGCGATTATGCGTGCTAAACTTTCCAACAATCAACTTGTTGATGTGGAAGAACTCTACAAAGCTTCCCCTAACTCTACCCGCGGACAACATTTTGGTTCTAGAATAGAATTTGATAACAATGGTTACCTGTATTTCTCCATTGGCGAACGAGGCAATAGGGATGTGAACCCTCAGGACATCACACGTGATATGGGTAAAATATACCGTCTTCATGATAATGGACGTATTCCAAACGACAACCCTTTTGTTGACGAGTCAGGAGCAAAAAAAGCGATTTACAGTTATGGACATAGAAATCCACAAGGGCTCGCCCTACATCCTGAAACAGGAAAACTTTGGGCACACGAGCATGGTCCTCGAGGCGGAGATGAAATCAATATCATAGAAAAAGGGAAAAACTACGGTTGGCCCGTAATTACCTACGGCATAAATTATAGTGGCACGGAAATAACCGACGAAACCTCCAGACCCGGAATGGAACAGCCTCTTTACCAATGGACACCGTCCATTGCTCCTTCGGGAATGACCTTCGTTACTTCTGATACATACCCCAAATGGAAAGGGAACTTATTGGTGGGCTCACTGGCATTTCAATATTTGGAACGCTTGGAAGTACAGGACAACAAAGTGGTCTACCGTGAAAAACTATTGGATGGCATGGGGCGAATGCGAAATGTGCGCCAGGCTCCCGACGGATTTATCTATATAAGTGTTGAAGGCAAAGGAATTTACCGGTTGGTTCCCAAAAGCTAATTACTTTTTAAGGGCATCAACAGCCAATTTTACCGAACCAAATTTTTTGAGTGCCTTTTCCGCATCATCATAGTTTAATCCCAACTCTTCCATGATGTAACGGGTTCCCCTGTCCACTAATTTGGTATTGCTCAATTGCATGTTTACCATCTTATTCCCTTTTACCCGACCTACACGTATCATCAAGGCAGTGGATATCATGTTGAGCACCAATTTTTGACTGGTACCGCTTTTCATTCGTGTACTCCCGGTTAAAAATTCGGGCCCTACGTTCACTTCAATTGGGATATCCGTGGATTGTGCCAAAGGTGAACCTGGATTGTTTGTAATGCCCACTGTTAAAATTCCATGGGCTTTTGCGTCGGCAACCCCGCCAAGAACATAGGGCGTGGTACCTGATGCTGCAATACCCACCAATACGTCATTTTCATTTATATGATGCTCTTGAAGATCCCTCCAAGCTTGTGCCGTATCATCTTCAGCATTTTCAACAGCTTTGCGAATCGCTTGGTCTCCTCCAGCGATAAGCCCGATTACCCGATCATAAGGCATGCCAAAAGTAGGTGGTATTTCGGAGGCATCCAGGATTCCCAACCTTCCACTAGTTCCTGCTCCGATATAAAAAAGCCTGCCTCCCTTTTTAAAACGTTCTGCCATTTCATCCACCACTTTGGCCACTTGGGGCAGCACCAATTCAACTGCATCCGCTACTTTTTTATCCTCTTGGTTGATATTGGCCACAATCTCCAAACTATCCATTTCCTCCAACCTATCATAGTTGGATGGTTTCTCGGTAATCTTAATGTGCTTTTCCACCACTACTTTTACTTTATAGAATTTGTATGTTCAAATTTTTAAATGCATCAAGTTTCACATCCCATGGCTCCAGTTCCGTAATCAAAACATCCACCTCTTCAACGCCACATATTTTATAGCGTTGTAAAGATCCTATTTTTTCGGATATACAGGGAGACACAACTTTTCTGGAACTGTGAATCATTGCCTTTTTCATTTGCACTATTTCCCAATCGAACTCAGTAAGTCCTTCCATAGGATGAATTGAATTGGTCCCTAGGAAGCAAATATCAACTTTTATTTCAGAAAGCATATTTATGGCACTCCCACCAACGGTAATCTGGGAATCCTTGGACAGACGCCCCCCAATAAAAATCACTTCAATATTATTTTTGCCTAATAATTGCACGGCAATTGGCAAACTGGGGGTAAAACAGGTTAATTTAAGCTTTGGAGGCAACATTCTTGCCAATTCCAAATTGGTGGTTCCTCCACTCAATAAAATCACTTGCCCATCCTTGATCAACTCCAGTGCCTTCTCTGCGATTCGTGATTTTTTTTCCAGGGAATAAATTTTCTTTCCCGTTGGATTATAATTATTGAACCCCAAAGAAACGGCACCACCATGGACTTTTTTCAACTGTTTGGCCGCATGCAACTCTTTGATATCCCGACGAATGGTATCGACCGAAACATTGAGCTGGTCAGCTATGTCCGTCAATAAAATCCTATTGTGAATTCCAACCTCGTTGAGTATAAACTGTTGCCTCTCTTCCTTTAACATAGGTGGTTAAAGTTAAATAAATACTAAAAACGACAGCAATAACGGCAAAATACGGCAAAATCTTGCAGTATTTAATATTTTTTATTCAAAAAAAGCACTTAATTGCATTATTTGCAGTTTTTTGCATACATTTGGAATTAACTTTTCAGCATTTTGCTAGAACATTATAAATTTTCTTATGTACCAGCCTTATCAGGAAGAATTAAGATTTGAAAAAATCCGTACAATTATCCATGGGGATTCAGACGAAGCATCGTTGTCGGTAGCCAACGAAATCGCAAGTTTGATCAAGCAAAAACAAGAACAGGGAACTAAAGCTGTTTTAGGTTTGGCAACGGGATCCACTCCCGTAAAAGTTTATGATTACTTGGTGCAATTCCATAAAGAAGGACGACTAAGTTTCAAAAATGTGATCACGTTTAACTTGGACGAGTATTTTCCAATGGAACCCGACTCCATCCATAGTTATGTAAGGTTTATGAACGAGCACTTGTTCGATCATATAGATATAGAACCTCACAACGTGCATATTCCAAATGGAACACTTTCCATGGAAGGCGTAAGGAAGTATTGCGAGGATTACGAAGAAAAAATTAAAAATGTTGGTGGAATCGATATTCAAATATTGGGTATCGGCAGAACTGGACATATCGGGTTCAACGAACCAGGTTCCACTTTGAGCAGTAAAACAAGGTTGATCCGCTTGGACCGTGTTACCCGTCTTGATGCCGCAAGTGATTTTTTTGGAGAAGAGAATGTACCAAAAAGAGCCATAACCATGGGGGTTGGCACCATAATGAATGCCGACAAAATAATTTTGATGGCTTGGGGCGAAGGAAAATCCAGCATTATCCAACAAGCAGTGGAAGGCGAAATCAAAGAGTCAGTCCCAGCTACTTTCCTACAGCATCATGACAATTGTGATTTTGTTTTAGACGAAGCTGCCGCATCATCATTGACAAGAATAAAAACACCATGGTTGGCAACAGAATGTGATTGGGACGAAAAACTGATAAAAACAGCTACAATATGGTTATCAGAGAAATTGAACAAAGCCATTCTAAAGTTGACCAATGAGGATTATAACGAATATGGGATGGGCAATTTGATTGCCGAAGTAGGGTCTGCAGAGCAGATTAACCTAAAAGTCTTCAATCAATTACAACATACAATCACAGGGTGGCCTGGAGGAAAACCCAACGCAGACGATAGTCAAAGACCCGAAAGAGCACAACCGCATCCCAAAACATCATTGATATTCAGTCCTCATCCCGATGACGATGTAATTTCCATGGGAGGAACTTTACTAAGGTTGGTTGACCAAGGGCATGATGTTCACGTAGCGTATCAAACCTCAGGAAACATTGCGGTATTTGATGACGAAGTAATCCGCTTCTTGGATTTTGCCACCGATGTACAAAAAGACAATAAAGAGCTTAAAAAGAAATTCAAGGAAGTACGGGAGTTCTTGGCCAACAAAGAGCCTGGAGAACTGGACAGCCCAGAAATTCAAGAGTTCAAAGGGCTCATTCGAAAAGGTGAAGCTTTGGCCGCTTGCAGATATTGTGGCGTATCGGAAGAGAATGCCCACTTTCAAAACCTACCGTTCTACGAAACAGGCGCGGTTAGAAAGAAGCCTCTCTCCGATGAAGATGTTCAAATCACCTATGATTTGCTCAACAAACTAAAACCACATCAAATATTTGCCGCGGGAGACTTATCCGACCCTCACGGAACCCATAGGGTATGTCTTCAAATTATTTTCAAGGCACTTGAAAAACTGAAGGAAGACCGTGTGGAATGGATCAGAAACTGTTACGTATGGCTCTATCGTGGAGCTTGGCAGGAATGGGACATTGCGGACATGGAAATGGCCGTGCCAATCGGACCAAAGGATATGACCCGAAAAATCAACGCTATTTTCAAACACCAGTCACAAAAAGACAGCGCTATGTTCCCAGGTAATGATGAAAGGGAGTTCTGGCAACGTGCAGAACAAAGAAACAAGGACACAGCCAATAGATATAACGCACTCGGAATGGCAGAATACGAAGCGATGGAAGGCTTTGTTCGCTATCATTTCTAAAACCAATGTTACAAACTACTCGTTCAAACTAAACTCAATTAAATTAAACTACTCAATTTTATGCGAAAACTTCATGATTATTTAGGATTGAAGTTCCGATTGGTGCTATTCGCACTCATGGTATCCACGCTTTCTGCGTTTGGCCAGAGTCAATACACCTTTACCGGAACTGTTACAGAAACCGGGACCGACCTTCCATTGGCAGGTGCTTCGGTATTTATTGAAAACACATCTTTCGGTACCGTAACCGATTTTGATGGGAACTACAGCTTTACAGCAACATTGGAATCCGGAGATCACACCTTGGTGTTCAGCTCCCTTGGCTTTACAAGTCAAAAGATATCCATTGATGCGGGAAGCAGTCAAACGATTTCAACGGACATCGCCCTTGCAGAAGACCTTTTGAGTCTGGATGAAGTCGTTGTTACAGGATCTGGCTCAGGGGTGAACAAACGAACCTTGGGTAATGCCATTTCTTCGGTTAAGGCCGAAGAACTCACCGAGAACGGCGCAACCCAAATTGACCAGGCTATTGCCGGTAAAATCACAGGGGCCTTGGTACAACAAAACTCTGGTGACCCTGCCGGAGGTATAAGCATCCGTTTAAGGGGGCCAAGTACCATTGCCGGTAGCTCAGACCCATTGTACATTGTGGACGGTATAATCATCAGTAACTCCAGTAACGAGTTGGTAGATCTTGGTGGTAATGCCCAGAACCGTTTGGCGGACATCAACCCGAACGACATTGAAAAAATCGAAGTGATTAAAGGTGCAGCTGCTGCAGCTATTTATGGTTCCAGGGCAAGTAATGGTGTTGTGCAAATCTTTACCAAACAAGGTAGAAGTGGCGACCCCAAATACAGCTTTATGACCAATGTAAGAGTAAACGAACTCCGCAAGGAAATAGATTACAATACAGTTCCATTGGCCTGGGAAGTTCCCGGCGACAGGACTAATCTGGACACCTATGCGGTAGAACGCTACAATCTTCAGGATGCCTTTTTTGATACAGGATTTGGTGTGGAAAACTACCTATCCATGACAGGAGGTTCAGAGAAAACATCCTATTACCTATCAGCATCACACCTTGATAATGAAGGAATTATCAAAAACACAAACTTCAAAAGGTATGGCTTCAAGGCCAATCTGACCCAAAAGGCGTTTGATTGGTTGGATATCACCGGAGGTTTCAATTATGTTCGTAGTGTAAGTAAGGATGTTCCCAACGGAGGTATCAACAATGCTTATGGAGCAATTACCGGTTTTGTTTTCAGTGACAACTACATCGACCCATCCCCAGATGAGTCAGGTGTTTATCCTGTTACTTCTCCAGCGGTTCCAAGAACAAACCCTGCAGAAGCTGTAGCCCGTTTTGATTTCGGTCAAAAAACCAACCGCTTTATCACAAGTATAGCTTTGGATGCCAAGTTCAACAAGCACTTGAGCGCGAAGTATACTTTGGGTATGGATTACTACAATCAATCAGCAACTGCATACATACCTATAGGAAATACGTCGCCTAACCCTGATGGATATGCAAGAAGAGCGGATTTGAACAATTTTCAATACAACTCTGACCTTAATGTGACCTACCAAACAGAATTGACAGATGCGATTAACTCAACTTCAACATTGGGTGGATCTTGGCAATATGAGGAACGAGACAGAGTTGGAATCAATGCCACTGGATTACCCCCTGTAGTACAAACTGCAACGGGCGGTAGTATTTTGGAACAAGGTGAATCAAGGTCTCAAATCTCCTACTGGGGTGCGTTCTTCCAACAATCCTTTTCATTCAACGATAAGATTTACGTGAACGGTGCCGTTCGTTTGGATGGCGCTTCAACCTTTGGAGAGGATGAGCGTAATCAGGTTTATTTCAAGGCCAGTGGATCATATGTGATTTCCGATGAGGACTTTTGGCAAGATAGCCTGGGAGATAGCTTTAACCTATTCAAAATTAGAGCTTCTTGGGGGCAAGCAGGTAACCTTACAGCATTGGGTGCTTTTGACAGATTTTCTGTCTACAATCCATCAGCCTTAACAGGTTCGGTAAGTCTCATACCTTCTACAGCACAAGGTAACGAAAACTTAAAACCTGAAAGACAGGACGAGATAGAGCTTGGTTTTGATGCAGGTTTGTTCAATAACCGATTAGGTGTTGAGTTCTCATACTACAAACAAAAAGTAACCGATTTGCTCTTACCAAGAGTTTTGGCTCCGTCAAGTGGATTTGGGTCAAGATTCGAAAATGTTGGCAACCTGGAAAATACAGGTGTTGAGGTGTTGCTAAGAGGAGCCCCCATAAAAACCCAGGATTTTAATTGGGATGTAACAGCTACATTCTCATCCAACAACAATGAAGTAACAAGTGTTGCCGGTGGCGGAAGATTGACGCTAGCAGGAAGTTTCTCTACCAACTACGTGATTGAAGGAGAATCCCTTGGTGTATTCTATCGACAATTCTATGCAAGGAACGAAGACGGTTCCATTGCTTTGGATGAATCTGGATACCCATATAGAGGCACCACCGAAGACGGTGAATCTTCCAAAGTATTGGGAGACCCAAATCCAGATTGGTTCGGCTCCTTGATCAACGAATTTACCTATAAGGATTTTGGACTTAGGGTTCAATTTGATGCCGTTCAAGGATACGACGTATTCAACTGGAACAGAAGATTGTTGGACAACGTGGTTTTCGGAGGCGGATACAATGTTGGACAAGAATTGTTGGGCAACCGTCCAAAAGGATACGGAAGTGCCCAAGCAAACATTTTCGAAGAATTTGTGGAAGATGGTTCTTTTGTAAAACTACGTGAGGTAGCCTTGAGCTACAACTTTAAACCAAACTGGGAGTACATAGACAATGTGAAGTTCAGCTTGGTCGGAAGAAACCTTATTTCTTGGGACGATTATTCAGGATGGGATCCAGAAGTCAGTGCTGCAGGACAAAGCAACGGTGTACGTGGATTCGATTTCGCTACTGTGCCGATTCCAAGAACGTATCAGTTAGGCGTTAACGTAAGCTTCTAATCTTAAAAAAATTGACAATGAAATTTTACAGATATAACACATATAAGCTGATGTTTCTGCTAACAACCGTATTGGCAATGACATCCTGCGAAACAGATTTTGAAAATCCGAATGCTGCAACCAGCGACCAGGTATTTTCCTCTAGGGAAGGTATTTTGGCTGCAACCACGGGAATGCAGGAACTGTATTCCACAACAGGTTTACGGTATATTATAGAAACGCCTGCCATTACAACAAGGGAGGCTGGTATAACCACCACCTTCCAAAACATGATTGACCTAGAAGATGGAGGGGATATTCCAAACACAAACTCAAATGTAATTGGACTCTGGACTACCATGCTCAGGATAATTGGTATTGCGGAAGATATCTCAGCAAATGCAGCGACCATAGATATCGACCCAGGAACTCAAAGCGGATTGATTGCCTATGCTAACCTTTACCATGCGATGAGTATTGGTGCAATGGCTCAAAGTTATGAGCAAGTTATCGTGGCAACATCAGAAGACAACCCTCCTTTTGTTTCACGTATCGAAGGTTTTAACACTGCCATTACTTTGTTGAACGAGGCAAAAAATACGTTGGCCGCCACTCCAGTTTCTTCAGAGTTTGAGGAAGAAATACTGAGAGGACAAATCGATTTGGAAAACACCATAGATGCCATGTTGGCGAGGTTCAACTTGTACGCGGGCAACTACGATGCGGCCATTACCGCAGCATCTGCAGTGGACCAAACATCGACTTCCGTGTTTAGCTACGATTCGCAAAACCTAAATCCTATTTGGGCAAGGGTATACCAAAATGGAACTCCAAACTTTAAACCAAGAGATAATTTTGGATTACCAGATTCATTTGATATCGACGAAAATGATGGTAGGACCGAGTTCTATCTAATTCCCTTGGACACAGTAAACCTTAACCAACTTCCCATCGAGGATCTAGCTGGTTTTTTTGATGATGAGAATGGATCAGAGTCAATTCCATTATATCTACCAGATGAAATGAATTTGATTATTGCCGAGGCCAACCTTAGGAAAGCCTCCCCAGATACTGGTGCTGCCCTTACCGCTTTAAATCTGGTATTGACAGATACCGATGATGCTTTTGACGTGAATGCCAATCTTCCTGAATATGCTGGGGACACTTCAGTAGACGCACTACTTGAGGAAGTATATAAAAACAGAAGAATCGAATTGTTTTTAACAGGTTCAAGTTTGGAAGACAGTAGAAGATTTGGAAGGCCGGAACCATCTCCATCAGTACAGAATTTTGATGAGGAGCGAAACAGAAATTTCTATCCTTATCCTAATACTGAGAGAGATAACAATACGAACACACCGGCTGATCCAGCCATTTAAAAAGACAATGTTTTTAAGTTGTTAGTTGTTTAATTAATCTTAAAAAGGCCTACATTTAGTGCATACGTAGGCCTTTTTTTTCGCTTATATGCATCGAATTTTATACATAATCCCGCTACTTTTTCTGTTTTCCTGTGCAGTTTCCAAAGCACCAAAAAAAGAATTTAGGGGCGTGTGGATTGCCACCGTGGCCAACATTGATTGGCCCAAGCACCCAGAGGACAATGTTGCCAAGAAAAAAAAGGATTTTATCGATATCCTTGATTTCTACCAAAAGATGAATTTCAACGCGGCCATTGTACAGGTACGCACCGCCGGAGACGCACTCTACCCCACCGATTTGGCCCCTTGGTCCAGATATCTGACGGGGACAGAAGGTAAAGCTCCCTCAGGGTTTGATGAACCGCTCCAATGGATGATCAATGAAACCCACAAACGCGGCATGGAATTCCACGCTTGGCTCAACCCATATAGAGCCACAGTTAGCTTGGATACTTCATTACTTTCCCAGAATCATGACTATTATCAACACCCCGATTGGATCATCCAATACGGGAAAAAGAACTATTACAATCCAGGACTACCAGCAGTCAGGGAAAAATTCAATAAAATCATAGAGGAACTGGTCACAAACTATGAGATTGATGCTATCCATTTTGATGATTACTTCTATCCCTACAAAGTCGTAGGGGAAACTTTTGATGATGCCGAAACATTTTCCAAATACGGTCTTCCCGACCAATCAATAGAGGATTGGCGACGTAGCAATGTTGATTCTTTGGTAAAGAATGTCCACGAGACCATCAAAAAACATAAACCTTGGGTACAGTTCGGAATAAGTCCGTTCGGAGTCTGGAAAAACAAGAGTACAGACCCCATGGGCTCCGCTACCAAAGCTGGACAAACCACCTATGAGGACCTGTATGCAGACCCTGTTCTATGGGTGCAAAAAGGCTGGTTGGATTATTTGGCTCCACAAGTATATTGGAGTATGGACTACCCCGTTGCCTCTCACAAAATAATTACCAGTTGGTGGGCCGATCACACCCCTAACACCAATTTATATGTAGGAAACGGTACCTATAAAATCAAAAACAACGCAGATAAGGCTTGGGAAAAGAAAAACGAGATACCCAAGCAGTTGAACTACGCCCGTGATTTGAAAAATATTGATGGCAACATCTTTTTCAGTGCCAAATCCTTGATTGGCCAACACGAGAAAGTCAATAAAAAGCTTCAAAAGAAATATTATGCTCTTCCCGCTGAGAATCCGAGACCATTGAACAAAGTGGTTCGAGTTGTTCAATTACCAGCCATCAATTCCGTTCAGGTCAACAATCAAAAATTGGACATCTGCATCGCCCATAGTGATACCATCCCTCGATTCCTACATCTTTATCAGGTAAAAAAAGGAGCATCACAACTCATTGGAAAACAATATCTTTCAGAAAGTCTTATGGAAAGATGTTTTGAATTCAATTTGACTCAAAAACAATTACGAAGTGATTTAAAAATCAACATAGTTGATGCTTTTGGCAATGAGAGCGCCATGCAGCCAATAGAAAAAATTAAATTAAGATGATGCAGGACATGCTTGTTCGACTTTTGGACCTACCCGACATCTCTCATGAAGAAAAGAAACTTCTAGAGAAAGAAGGAATCATATTCAAACGGCCCATTACCCCGGAAAAAAGCATTGTAGAGGATTGGGTCAACAAACATTTTAGCAAGAATTGGGCTGATGAAGTGGAAGTCGTCTTTTCCACTTTGCCCGTAAATTGTTTCATAGCACAGCGAAATCAACAGATTTTAGGTTTTGCCTGTTTCGAGAGCACCGCCAAGAACTTTTTTGGTCCAACGGGGGTGCTCGCTGACCAAAGGGGCAAGGGTATTGGAAAAATCCTATTGATCAAATCATTGCTGGCTCTCAAGGAAATGGGGTATGCCTATGCCATTATCGGAGGTGTCGGACCTGCCGCCTATTATGAACAAGTCGTGAACGCAAGGATTATTGAAAAGTCCGAAAAAAGTATTTATCACAACCTATTAAGACAACCCAAATGAATGTAGCTCCCAAAGACAAAAACGCTTGGCTGTGGATTCCATTTTTATACTTCACACAAGGAATCCCCTACATTCTAGTTGTTACGGTCTCCGTGATCATGTACAAACGTTTGGGCATTGGAAATGCTGAAATAGGCCTTTACACCAGTTGGCTATACCTCCCTTGGGTAATCAAGCCCTTGTGGAGCCCCATTGTAGACCTCAATGGAACCAAGAGAAAATGGTTTTTGGGCATGCAATTGTTAATTTCCTTCGCATTTTTGGGTATTGGGCTTTTTCTGCCATCGAATTCTTTCTTTATCATCACATTGGCGTTTTTTTGGATGGCGGCCTTCGCCTCGGCAACCAATGATATTGCCTCCGATGGTTATTATATGATTGGTCTGACACAGAAAAAACAATCTTTCTTCATTGGATTGCGAAGCACATTTTACCGATTGGCCATGGTTACCGGACAAGGGCTCTTGGTAATTTTCGCAGGTTTTTTGGAGAACAAGTATGGCGATAATACCAAAGCGTGGTCCGTTACCATGATCAGTGCCTCCGTTTTAATGATCGTGCTCACAGTTTCCAACTTTTTTACGGCACCAAAATTTGAAGACACCACAACCGAACCCAAAGAAAAACCAGCTGGATTCTTTGAGGTGTTTGCCACTTTTTTTAAAAAGCATCAAATCGGTGTGGCACTTTTATTCATCTTGACCTACAGGTTAGGAGAATCACAATTGGTCAAAATGGCCTCTCCCTTCTTGCTCGATGAATTGGAAGTGGGCGGATTGGCTTACTCCACAGAGGCGGTGGGAACCATTTACGGCACCGTTGGCATCATTATGTTATCGCTTGGTGGTATACTTGGAGGAATTCTAATTTCCCGCGATGGCCTTAAAAAATGGATGTTGCCTATGCTATTATCACTCAATTTGCCCAACGCACTTTATGCGCTGCTGGCAATTACACAAACCACCAGTATCTATGCCGTAGTGGGTACCGTGGTGCTTGAACAGTTTGGTTATGGCTTTGGTTTTGCCGCCTTTATGATGTATTTGATTTATGTGGCCGAAGGGGCCTCTAAAACATCACATTACGCCATTGCCACAGGTTTTATGGCTTTGGGCATGATGTTGCCCGGAATGTTAAGCGGTTACATTCAGGAATGGCTGGGCTACGATGGTTTCTTTATTTGGGTAGTGATTGCCGCCTTACCTGCATTTTTGGTCCTCCGTTATTTAAAATACCCCGAAGATTACGGTAAAAAAACAGTAGCATCCGATGACTGATATTTCCAAAACATATTCCCTTCCAAAAGCAGAGTTGACCTTGAGACAAAAAGTAGGTCAATTGTTCATGCCCGCTGTGTTCATCAACGATACCGAAGAAGAGGTGCAGCAAATGGAACAACTCATCAAAGAGCAGTGTGTGGGGTCCATTTGTTTTTTCCATAGTAGAGCGAGTGCTGCGACCAACTTTGAAGGGAAGAAAAAAGTAGTACACAACGAGCAGAGCTATGACCGATTGTTGGAGCTTATCGGACGTTATCAAAAAGCGGCATCCGTGCCTCTTTTAATTGCCATTGATGCTGAATGGGGGCTTGCCATGCGTATTGAAAACACCCCGCAATTCCCGTATGCCATCACGTTAGGTGCGTTAACCGATAAAAACAATCTTATTCAACAAGTGGGCGAAGCTATCGGGGACGACTGCAGACGAGCGGGTATTCAATGGAATTTGGCCCCAGTGGTGGACATCAACAACAATCCCGAGAATCCTGTAATCGGTTACCGCTCATTTGGGGATGATAGAGACAGTGTTCTTGAAAAAACCGAGGCATTTCTGAAAGGAATGACAAACAGCGGCACCTTAAACTCCATCAAACATTTTCCAGGACATGGCGATACGGCAACGGATTCCCACTTGGGATTGCCCGTAATAGACAAATCCATGGAAGAACTCATGGAAAACGAATTGTATCCCTTTAAAAAATTGATTGCATCTGGAGTGGACTCTGTGATGGTGGGTCATTTGTTGCTCCCTCAATTGGATGCTGACAACCCTTCCACAACATCCTCAAAAATTATTTCCGGATTACTTAGAAAAAAATTAGGGTTTGATGGCGTTGTGATTTCCGATGCATTGAATATGCATGCCGTTTCCAAAAAGTTCCCTCAAAAAGGTAGCTTGGAAGAAGCCGCCTTTACGGCTGGAATGGATGTGCTTTGCTTTAGTGAAAATGTAGCCGAAGGGATTGATGAAATCATGACAAATGCTTCAAAAGATAGAATTCAAGAGAGCTTTGACCGTGTTCGGGCGCTAAAACATAATGCATTTTCCCAAGAATCACATTTGAACCAAGTCAACCCTGATGATTATTCCCAGCTCAACCGAAAAATTGCAGAGCAAAGTATCACGGAATTGTTTGGTGATGCACCAACTGTGGAAAAAATAAAATCTTCCGATTTTTTGAATATCTCAGTGAACTCCGGCAAGAAAAATAGCTTTTCAAAACAAGTTTCATCCTATTCTGGAGCTAAAGGGGTGGATTTAGACGCCGCCTTAATTTCCGATAATCAAAGTATCGTATTGAGCATCTTCGCCCCCGCTGTAAAACCAAAGGACCTATTTGGTTTTGATGACAAGACCTTGGCTTCCATTCACAGACTGATTTCTGAAAAAAACACCTTGATATATCTATTTGGGAATCCGTATATTCTGGATATTTTAAAGTTACAACCCAACTCCAACGTTGTGCTGGTTTATCAAGATTTTCCAGAATTTCAAGCAGTTGCATTTGAACACTTCTCTGGTAATATAAAGGCGAAGGGAAAACTCCCCATCCAACTAAAAACGTTTCAACCGTGAGTAAAGAAATCCTTGATTCTTGGAACAAAAATGCCAACGAATGGATAAGAGTCATTCAGAACAATGATATTCCTTCCCGAAAATTCACGAATTCGGCCATTTTAGAATGCACCCAAGAATTAGAAGGAAAAACAATTGCTGACATTGGCTGTGGTGAGGGATGGTTGACAAGGGAATTGCAAAAATTGGGATGGAATGCCACAGGTTTGGACGCCACGAAAGAATTGATTGAAGAAGCTAGAAAACGGAGCAGTCAAACATTTGAAGTGTTCTCTTTTGAAGCTATAATTGACGGACAAACTATTCCAAATGGGCCTTTTGATGTCGCTGTCTTTAATTTTTGCCTTTACCTGAAAGACGGATTAAAAGACCTTCTCTCCAACACACTGAATCAGCTTTCTGCAGAAGGTGTGTTAATGATTCAAACCCTGCATCCCTATTTTTTGTCCCAAAACAATCTATCCTATCAGAGTCAATGGATTTCCGATTCATGGAAAGGCCTTCCCGGTAACTTCACGGATGGACATTCGTGGTATGCGCGAACTATGCAGGATTGGATATCAGAGCTGAATCAGGTTGAAAATAGCAAATACAATATCAAGGAAGTTTTAAACGATGAAGAAAAACCGATTTCTTTAATCATCAAAATAAATAAGGTATGAGTACTTACAGAGTATTGGGCTTAATGTCCGGCACCTCACTCGATGGTTTGGACATGGCTTATTGCCATATTTGGGAGAATGATGGAAAATGGAACTTTTCCATCAAAAATACCGCGGAAATCGACTATTCGGATGAAATGCGGGAGTATCTTAAAAATGCCATCCATCTTTCTGAAGAAGATCATGGACAACTACACAAGGATTACGGTATTTGGTTGGGGCAACAATCCAAATTGTTCATTGACGAATTGGACGAAGAGGTTGATTTTATTGCCAGTCACGGTCATACATCACACCATCGACCCGAAGACGGTGTCACATTTCAATTGGGCGATGGGCAATTATTGGCCAATACTGCTGGCAAACAAGTCGTATGTGATTTCAGGACCAAGGATGTGTCCCTAAAGGGACAAGGTGCACCTTTGGTTCCCATTGGCGATAAGCTGTTGTTCCATGAATATGATTTTTGCCTGAATTTGGGAGGCATCAGCAATATTTCTTTTGACAAAGATGGGCAACGCATTGCCTACGATATTGGATTGGCAAACATGCCTTTGAATTACATCACACATAAAATGGGACTGGCCTATGATGAAAATGGCAAGTTGGCCCGCTCAGGGAAACTTGACCAATCGCTTTTGCAAAAATTGAACAGTTTACCCTATTATAGCTTGCCCTACCCTAAATCCACAGGGTATGAATGGTTCACATCCGAAATTGTTCCGTTGATCGAGGCATCCAAAGCTTCCAACGAGGATTTATTATACACCTTCATCCATCATAATTGCGAGCAGATTGCCTTTGCAGCCCTCAAGCACAAGAACAACAGCAAATCCAATAGTAAACTTTTGGCTACGGGAGGAGGTGCACTCAACGGATTCTTTATGGAAACGCTGCAAACCAAATTAGGGTCAAGCATTGAAGTTGTAGTGCCCAATACGACCTTGATTGCCTACAAAGAGGCTTTGGTCTTCGCATTAATGGGCGTACTCCGTTTGGAAGGAAAAAACAATGTATTGAAATCCGTTACAGGGGCCACTTCCGATTCGTGTAGTGGCGAGGTCTTTTTCCCAATAGAAGTTTAAGTCGTAACGAATCCTTTTCTTTTGGGTTTGTTTACCAATAGGAAAATGGCAAGCGCACACAGTCCGCAAATGGCCAAACCTGCAAAAAGGGGCCATACCGTATCTTTTACAAACTCGCCGATAAAAGTCGCAATAGGTATGGACAACAACGTTGAAACAAAACCATTGATGGCCGCTCCAATTCCTGCAATATGCCCGATGGGCTCCATGGCTATGGAACGGAAATTACCCCACATGAACCCAAGGCAGAAAAATTGTACTGACAAAAAGCCAACCAATACATAAATACTTGGATTGGGTGCGTTTAAAAACAAAAAGGAATAGGTCAAAGCTACAGCGCAAAATACGATTGTTGCCATTAAGGAAAGCCTACGCATTCCAAAACGCATGACCAAAGTTCCATTTAAAAATGTGGACAACCCTATGGAAACAGCCAACCCTGCAAATATGTATGGGAACACCTCTTTTAATGCATATTGATCTTCAAAAATATGCTGGGCTGAACTTAAATACACCAAAAATGCACCGGTTACCAAACCCGATGTCAAAGTAAAGGCAACGGTCTCCCTATATTTCACAAATTCCTTCACACCATCAATGAAAACGTGTCGGGTAAACGGAATTTTATATTCTGGATGAAGGGTCTCTTTTTGTCTGCGCGAAAACCATAAGCCCACTACTAACACAAAGAACATTTGCACATAGAATATGGCTTGCCAACCAGCGGCATCCAATATCAGTTTACCCACCGCCGGAGCCACAACGGGCACCAAGATGAAGAAGGCTGTAACAAAAGACATTATTTTGGCCATATAATCGCCCTCATACGTATCTCGGATAATGGAGATGGAGATAGTTCGGGGAGCTGATAACCCGATACCCTGGAAAATTCTTCCTATGACCATTACCTCCAAAGAAGGAGCGTACAAACAAATGACACTTGCAATCAGAAAGATGGCAAACCCCATATAAACCACAGGTTTTCTCCCAAAACTATCGGAAATAGGTCCAAAGAAAAGTTGTCCCACGCCCAATCCCATAAAAATCATGGTAACCAATAACTGATTATCCGTAGGGTCCGTACTATTGATGTCAGTCCCTATATTGGAAATCGCAGGTAGAATCGCATCAATGGCCAAGGCCACGATTGACATCAAAGCGGCCATCATGGCCACAAACTCAAAGTTGGGTTTTTGATTTAACTTTTCCATCAGGCAAAATTAGTCATACCCAATGGATCGGTAAAGCATTTAAGAAAGGTTTAATGTTAAGGCAACACATACAACGTTGTAGTTTAAGATGATGTGAGATTTTCGTAGAAATACCAGCAAAGAATCAGGTCAAAAATCAAGATAACGCTATCTTTAATGTCAAACAAAATGAAGTTATGGGAAGCTTGAAAGTACTGGTAGTGGGTTGTGGAAATATGGGAACCTCGCATGCACGTGCCTATCATCAATTGGATGGATTTGACATCGTGGGATTGGTAAGCCGTGGCGAAAAAAGCAGGGAACGGTTATCGAAAGAATTGGATGATGCCCCAACGTTTTCTAATTATGCGGAAGCACTTAAAACTACCCAACCCGATGTGGTCTCCATCAATACCTATCCGGACACTCACTTTGATTATGTGAAAACGGCCTTGGAAGCCAACGCACATGTTTTTGTGGAAAAGCCTTTGGCCTTGACCGTTAAGGAAGCGCAAGCCTTGGTTGACCTCTCTATAAAAAAAGGTCGAAAAATGGTAGTGGGCTATATTTTAAGGGTACATCCGACCTGGGCAAAATTTACCGAGATGGCCCAAACCTTGGGCAAACCATTGGTCATGCGCATGAACTTGAACCAACAAAGTTCGGGAGAACACTGGTATACCCACAAACAGTTGATGCAATCCATGTCCCCCATTGTGGACTGTGGTGTACACTATGTCGATGTGATGTGTTCCATGACGCGTTCCAAACCTGTCAGCGTCTCTGCCATTGGTGCTCACCTATCAAACGAAGTGGATTCCGATATGTATAATTATGGGCAATTACAGGTACGTTTCGAAGACGGTTCTGTTGGCTGGTACGAAGCAGGTTGGGGCCCCATGATGAGCGAAACTGCATTTTTCATAAAGGATGTCATTGGTCCAAAGGGCTGTGTATCCATCAGTGATGAAGATAAAGGTGCTTCCGATGATGTTGAAGGTCACTCCAAAACAGGAAGCCTAAAACTGCACCACAGCGAACTTGATGCCGACGGACATTTCACAAAAAAAGATGAAATCATCAGCACAGCGGATGAACCCGACCATGATGGGCTCTGTTTATTGGAGCAAGAATATCTGCTGGATGCCATAGTCAACGACCGGGACCTGACCAATCATTTGAATGATGCAGTCAATAGTCTCAAAATCGTTCTTGCCGCGGATGAATCCGTTAAAACCGGAAAAACTGTGATGTTGTAGGCAGAGTGAGGGGCAATTGGCCACTTACCTTTCTTACCTTTCAACCATCTACCTTACAACGGAATATTCCCATGCTTTTTCCAAGGGGTTTGCACCTCTTTTTTCTCCAACATGGCAAATGTTTTCAACAATTTGCTCCGAGTATCTTTGGGCAGAATCACCTCATCGATAAAACCGCGTTTGGCAGCTCGGTATGGATTGGCAAATTTATCTGCATACTCGGCTTCTTTCTCCTTTAATTTGGCCTCTGGGTCATCGGCTGCGGCAATTTCACGTCTAAAGATGATTTCACTGGCACCTTTCGCCCCCATTACGGCAATCTCTGCACTTGGCCATGCAAAATTGAAATCGGCTCCAATGTGCTTGGAGTTCATCACATCGTAAGCTCCACCATAGGCCTTTCGGGTAATTACGGTAACCCTTGGTACGGTAGCCTCACTCAAGGCATAGAGCAATTTGGCACCATGCATGATTATTCCGCTCCATTCTTGATCCGTTCCAGGCAAAAATCCTGGCACATCGACCAACACCAGTAATGGAATGTTGAAGGAATCACAAAAACGGGTAAATCGGGCTGCCTTTCGGGAACTTTTCACCCCCAACACCCCAGCCAAGAACATAGGCTGGTTGGCAATGATTCCGATACTTCGCCCACCCAGCCTAGCAAAACCTGTAATGATGTTTTCGGCATAATCCTTATGAATCTCATAAAACGAATCCCCATCAATAATGCCATTGATCACATCGTGCATATCGTACGGCTTATTGGGATTATCGGGCACTATACCAGATAACTCCTCCCGAGTCTCATCACCGAGATCATAGGGCAATAAAGGTGTGGTTTCCTTATTGTTCTGCGGCAAATAGTCTAGCAACTTTCTAATATCATCCAAACAAGTGGCATCATTCGACGAAGTTCTGTGCGCCACCCCTGATTTCACGGCATGGGTACTTGCTCCCCCCAATTCTTCAGAAGTTACGGTTTCGTTGGTTACCGTTTTTACCACATTGGGCCCCGTAACGAACATATAACTGGTTTCTTCCACCATTACGATGAAATCCGTCATGGCAGGCGAATACACAGCTCCACCAGCGCAAGGTCCCATTATGGCCGAAATTTGAGGAATTACGCCTGACGCTTGTACGTTACGGTAAAAAATATCGGCATAACCACCCAATGATTTCACTCCTTCCTGAATACGGGCCCCACCAGAATCATTAAGTCCGATTACGGGCGCTCCAACCTTCATGGCCAAATCCATAACCTTGCAGATCTTTTCCGCATGGGTCTCGGACAATGCCCCCCCGAAAACGGTAAAATCCTGTGCATACACATACACCAATCTGCCATTTACGGTTCCGTAACCCGTTACCACACCATCACCGTAGTACATTTCCTTGTCCATACCAAAATCGGTGGTACGGTGGGTCACCAAAATGCCCATTTCCTCAAAAGAACCTTCATCCAAAAAGTACAGTACCCTTTCGCGAGCCGTCAATTTTTTCTTTTGATGTTGTTTTTCAATACGTTTTTCGCCTCCGCCCAGATGAGCTTCGGCAATTTTTTCCTGTAATGCTTTTATCTTGGGATCCATAGGATTCAGTTTGAGGGTAATCTTACTATTTTTTTGTCTTCCAGAAATTGATAGAGGGCAACCATGGCGGCAACTTCAGCTTCATTGGCCGTTTGCTCCTTGATTTTTTCGGGAGAATAATACTTCTTTACAAAATGGGTGTCAAAGTTCCCTGACCGGAAAGCATCGTGGGCAAACACAAAACTTCCGAAGGGCAAGGTGGTCTGTACTCCTTTCACTTTATAATTTTGAATGGCATCGAGCATCAACTCAATGGCCTCTTCGCGGGTTTTACCATAGGTAATCAGTTTGGAAAGCATGGGGTCGTAATAAATCGGGATATCCATTCCTTCTCTAAAACCATTATCCACCCGAACTCCCTCGCCGGTCGGCAATTGGTACGTTTCCAAATTCCCCACGCTGGGCAGGAAATCGTTCAACGGGTCTTCGGCATATACTCGAAGTTCCACCGCATGCCCCTTTATGGTTAGTTCCTCCTGTTTCATGGGAATTTCTTCGCCACGGGCCACTTTAATCTGCAATTCCACCAAATCCACTCCAGTGATCAATTCGGTAACGGGATGCTCTACCTGGAGGCGGGTATTCATTTCCAAGAAATAGAAATTATGGTCCGCATCCATTAAAAATTCGACCGTACCAGCTCCGATATAGTCACACGATTTGGCCACTTTGCAAGCAGCAACCCCCATTTCCTCACGCAGTTTGGGCGTTAAAATGGAAGATGGCGCCTCTTCCACCACTTTTTGGTGGCGGCGTTGCACGCTGCATTCCCTTTCAAAGAAATGCAGCACATTTCCGTGGGTATCGGCCATAACTTGCACTTCGATGTGCCTTGGCGAGGTTACGTATTTCTCCACAAAAACGGAACCGTCCCCAAAGGCCGAAGTAGCCTCGCTAATGGCACGCTTCATGCCAGATTCCAATTCCTCTTCCTTTTCCACGATCCGCATTCCTTTACCACCACCACCGGCGGAGGCTTTGATCAGAACGGGGTAACCTACCTCGTTGGCAATTTCATGGGCTTTGGCCACATCTGTAATGGCTTCATCAATACCCGGCACCATGGGAATGTCATAGGCCTTAACGGCTTCCTTGGCCGCCAATTTGCTCCCCATAATCCGAATGGCTTTGGATTTCGGTCCTATAAAAGTGATTCCGCTTTTTTCTACAGCTTCTGCAAAGTCAGCGTTTTCACTCAAAAACCCATAACCTGGATGAATGCCATCCACGTTGCGTTGTTTGGCCACCTCAATGATCTTGTCTCCTTTAAGATAGGATTTATTCGAAGGGGCTTCACCGATACACACTGCTTCATCGGCAAATTGAACGTGAGGGGCATTCCTGTCCGCTTCCGAAAAAACGGCAACCGTTTGAATCCCCATTTTTTTTACGGTCTTCATAACCCTGACCGCGATTTCGCCACGATTGGCGATCAATATTTTTTTCATGGTGTTCTATTGAAATTCAATCAACAATTGTTTTTTGTCAACGGCATCACCTTTAGATACACTGACGCTTTTGATCACCCCGCTACGTGGGGAAGTGATGATGTTCTCCATTTTCATGGCTTCCAGAATCAATAATTGGTCCTCCTCGTTTACCTCCTGTCCTTCTTCAACCAAGATGTCAAGAATCAATCCTGGCATGGGCGCCGAAATGGAATCGATATTTTTTCCTGCATTGACAGCGAAGCCCATTTTTTTGATCAGCTCGTCCAAAGGTGTTTGAATCGAGGTTTGGTATTCACTCCCATTAATGCTAATGGTGTAGGTTCCATTGTTAAAATCGGAATCCAAAATTTTTACGTGGTATGATGCGCCATCCTTTAATAAATGATAAGCGTCATTACCAGTTTTGATCAAATCCAACGAAGAAATAGTGTCCTTGGAAAGTGTAAAGTCAAAGTCTTCCCCAACCTTGACGGAATAAGAATTATCCATATAAGAAGTTTCCATTGGTTAGCTTGATAAATATAAGGTTAATGCATTAGAAATCATACAAAGCTATACCTATTAAGCAGGATTAATTATGACAATGATCATTAATTTCTTTATTATTAATCGCTAATTATGTTGTATCGTTCATAGACAGGAGATGTAATCATTTGTTTATTTTTGATGCCAAAATTTAAACTATGCTGATCTTAGGGATTGCTGGCGGCACAGGGTGCGGAAAAACAACGGTGGTAAACCAAATTGTGGAGCAATTGCCCACGGAGGAAGTAGGTGTGATATCTCAGGATTCCTACTATAATGACCTTTCCCATATGAGTAAAGAGGAAAGGGCCATGGTAAACTTTGACCATCCAAACTCGATAGATTTCGACCTTTTGATCGAGCATATTGGCCAACTAAGGAAGGGAGAAACCGTGGATACGCCGATATATTCCTTTGTCGAGGAAACCCGAATGAAGGAAACTGTTCCCACGGCACCACGCAAAGTAATGATCGTAGAGGGCATCCTGGTACTGAGCAACCCCAAATTGAGGGACATGTTCGATATAAAAATATTTGTGCATGCCGATTCGGATGAACGTTTGATCAGAAGGTTGCAACGTGACACCCAAGAACGCGGACACGATTTAAAAAAGGTGCTGACACGGTACCAAACCGCTGTAAAGCCTATGCACCTTCAATTTATTGAACCATCGAAGGAGTTTGCGGATATTATCATCCCGAACAACCACTATAACACGGTTGCCGTGGATATTGTTAGGACCATCATCAACAATAATCTTTCTTAATATGGGCCTAAAGGAATTGAGAAAAAAGAAATGGTTTAAAATTATGACCAACACCTACATTTTGGTATTGACCATTTTTGTGATTTGGATGGCTTTTTTTGACACCAATTCCCTAATGATTCATTTGGAGCTGGAAAGTGAAATTGATAAGTTGGAAGAAGAAAAAGAATTCCTCCAAGGCGAGATTGCCAAGGACAAAGAAATCTTAGAAAAGATGTCCGATGAAAAGGAACTGGAAAAACTGGCCCGCGAGAAGTATTATATGAAAAAGGACAATGAGGAAATATTCCTTATCGAATATGAAGACAGTCTAAAGAACAAGCAAGATGAGTAACACTAGCTTATTTCAAGAATTCCCCGAAGTTTCCGCCAAACAATGGAAACAAAAGATTCAGGTGGATTTAAAAGGTGCCGATTACAACGAAACCTTGGTCTGGGAATCTTTGGAAGGCATCAATGTCAAGCCTTTTTACAATCAAGAGGACTTAAAAAACAGCCCTAGCTATGCCTTGCCAAAAGACCACGATTGGTCGATTGGACAAGATATTTATGTTGGCGACGAAAAAAAGTCTAATGCAAAAGCCCTCGAAATACTTGAAAAAGGCGTGGAAAGTTTGATTTTCACTATCCCAAACGAAACTACAGGCTTTGAAACCTTGTTCTCTGGAATTGATTTAAAAGAGACGAAGCTCTATTTCAACTTTGAGTTTTTGGCTTTGGAGCCCATCAAAAAATTGGTGGCATTCCTAAAAGACAACAAGGCAAAAGCCTATTTGAATATTGACATCATTGGCCATTTGACCGAAGATGGCAACTGGTATCACAATCTTGAAGATGACCACAAAATATTCACTGAATTGGTTTCACTTGGAACTTCGGATATTTCAATAATCGGAGTAGATGCTTCCCACTATCAAAATGCTGGCACCAATATGGTACAGCAATTGGCATACAGCTTAGCTCACGCCAACGAGTATCTTAACCATATCGTCACTTCGAGTGCAGTCGAGAAGTCTTTTCCCCTTACCTTTAAAGTGGCAGTAGGCAGTAACTATTTTTTTGAAATTGCAAAAATCAAAGCTTTACGATGGCTTTGGGAAAGTTTGGCGTCAGCATATGGTGTACAAAGTGCGTGCAACATCCTAGCGATTCCCTCCAAGCGAAACAAAACCCTTTACGATTACAATGTAAACATGCTCCGAACCACCTCCGAGTGCATGTCTGCAGTATTGGGTGGAGCCGACACGGTCTGCAATCTGCCCTACGATGCCATTTATCATAAAGATAATGAATTCGGGGAGCGTATTGCCCGTAACCAATTGCTTCTTTTAAAAGAAGAAGGCTATTTTACCGAGGCTTCACAAATTTCTGAGGGCGCCTACTATATTGAATCCCTTACCAAACAACTTGCTGAGAAAGCATTAGTTCTCTTCAAGCAGTTGGAAAAAACAGGAGGATACCTGGAAGCACTTAAAAAAGGCACCATCCAGCAAAAAATAAAGGAAAGTGCCAATAAAGAACAGCAACTCTTTGATGAAGGAAAAATAGTTTCTTTGGGCACCAACAAATACCAAAATCCGCAAGATAGGATGAAGGATGACCTGGAGCTCTACCCCTTTGTAAAGCAAAAAGCCCGAAAAACCATCATTGAGCCGATTATAGAAAAAAGATTGGCCGAAGCATCTGAACAAAAAAGATTGAACGATGAGTAGAAAAGACCTTCAACAATTGGAATTGGCTGTCAGGTCGAGCGCAGTCGAGACCCAAAATTACGAGCACGGGAATTTTGCAGCGGGTATCTCGCCATTTCTTCGTGGCCCCTACTCTACCATGTACGTTCGCAGGCCTTGGACCATTCGCCAATATGCAGGATTTTCTACAGCCGAGGAAAGCAATGCGTTTTACCGGAGAAACTTGGAAGCAGGCCAAAAAGGGCTATCAGTAGCCTTTGACCTGCCCACTCACCGTGGCTACGATTCGGACAACGACCGTGTAGTTGGAGATGTGGGCAAAGCTGGTGTTGCCATAGATTCCATCGAGGACATGAAAATTTTGTTCAACGGTATCCCATTGGAGAAAATGTCCGTTTCCATGACCATGAACGGTGCCGTGATTCCCATTATGGCCTTTTATATTGTAGCTGGTTTGGAACAAGGGGTTTCCATGGAGCAGCTTTCAGGAACTATCCAAAACGATATCTTGAAAGAATTCATGGTACGGAATACCTACATCTACCCACCTACGCCTTCCATGCAGATCGTGGCCGATATTTTTGAATTTACCAGTAAACATATGCCGAGGTTCAACAGCATCAGTATTTCCGGATACCACATGCACGAGGCAGGGGCACCCGCATCCATGGAACTCGCCTATACCTTGGCCGATGGCATTGAGTATATTCGAACAGGGATTAAAGCAGGCCTTAAAATTGATGAATTTGCACCACGACTATCCTTTTTCTGGGGTATCGGTATGAATCATTTTGCTGAAATCGCCAAAATGCGCGCAGGGCGAATGCTTTGGGCCAAACTGGTGGAGCAATTCAATCCTTCGAACCCAAAATCCTCCATGCTCCGCACCCACAGTCAGACCAGTGGCTGGAGTTTGACCGAGCAGGATCCTTTCAACAATGTGGCCAGAACCACCATTGAAGCCATGGCGGCAGCCTTTGGAGGCACTCAAAGTCTCCACACCAATGCTTTGGACGAAGCTATTGCTTTGCCCACCGACTTTTCCGCGCGTATTGCGAGAAATACACAAATCTATCTGCAACAGGAAACCCATATCACGAAAACGGTAGATCCCTGGGCTGGCAGCCACAAAGTGGAGCAATTGACACAAGAGATTGCAGAAAATGCCTGGGAACTGATTCAAGAAGTGGAAAAGTTGGGCGGAATGACGAAGGCCATCGAAAAAGGCATTCCAAAAATGCGCATTGAAGAAGCAGCGGCCAAAAAACAAGCACGTATCGATAGTGGACAAGATGTTATCGTTGGAGTGAACAAATACCGGTTGGAGAACGAAGACGACCTTCAAATTTTGGAAGTGGACAATGCCAAGGTACGTAAAAAGCAAATGGCCCGTCTAGATCAAATCCGAAATAGCAGGGATTCACAAAAAGTTGAAGAGGCACTGGAAGCTATCCGTATCGCCTCCAAAAAAGCCACGGAAAACAATGCTGACCGTGGAAATTTATTAGCTTTAGCGGTTGAAGCGGCCAAAGAGCGTGCTACCTTGGGAGAAATCAGCAATGCCATGGAAAGTGCATTCGGTCGCTACAGAGCAAAAATTCAATCCTTTACCGGCGTGTATTCCAAAGAGATCAAGAACGACGAGAGTTTTGCGAAAGCCCGAAAGCTTGCCGACACCTTTGCTGAGCAAGAAGGCCGAAGACCCCGTATTATGGTGGCCAAAATGGGTCAAGATGGACATGATCGTGGTGCTAAAGTAGTAGCCACGGGATATGCGGACCTCGGTTTTGATGTGGATATAGGCCCATTGTTCCAAACCCCTGCCGAAGTGGCCAAGCAAGCAGTTGAAAACGACGTCCATGTATTGGGGATTTCATCACTGGCAGGAGGTCACAAAACCTTGGTTCCTGAAGTGGTCCAAGAACTTAAAAAATACGGTCGCGAAGACATCATGGTCATTGTGGGAGGCGTGATTCCAAAACAGGATTACAAGCACTTGTTGGACAATGGAGCTGTTGCCGTATTTGGCCCAGGTACCAAAATCGCGGATGCTGCCACGGAAATTCTGAACATCCTTTTGGATTAGAATCCGCAATAGTCTAGCAAGTAAAAGTTTAACTTTATTTAACGCGGAATAGCAGGTTTATTTACCACCTGTTAACAAATTACATTTTATCGCATCCTAAATAATCGTATTTTTAGCACCTAACTTACTATGAAATGGGCAAGATTATTGCAATAGCAAACCAAAAGGGCGGTGTAGGAAAAACCACCACAACGGTAAACCTTGCAGCCTCTTTAGGTGTATTGGAAAAAAAAGTACTACTCATTGACGCCGATCCCCAGGCCAATGCCACATCTGGATTGGGTATTGATGTTGATTCCGTGGAAAACGGAACGTATCAGCTCTTGGAACACACCATGACTGTGGAAGAAGTAACCATCCCTACGGATTCCCCCAATGTGGATTTAGTTCCCGCACACATCGACCTTGTTGCCATCGAAATCGAATTGGTGGATAAGGACAACAGGGAATACATGATGAAGAACGCATTGAAGAATTTGGGCGATAAGTATGATTTTGTACTAATAGATTGTGCCCCTTCGCTCGGGTTGCTTACCCTGAATGCACTTACTGCAGCAGATTCCGTAATGATACCCATACAATGTGAATATTTTGCCCTGGAAGGTCTTGGTAAACTATTGAACACCGTAAAAAGTGTACAAAAAATACACAACAACGATTTGGACATCGAGGGAATGTTGTTGACCATGTACGATTCCAGGTTGCGACTTTCCAACCAAGTGGTTGAAGAAGTGAAAAAGCACTTCGCGGATATGGTCTTTGACACCATCATCCAACGAAACGTTAGGCTGAGCGAGGCCCCAAGTTATGGCGAGAGTATCATAAAATATGATGCTAGCAGTAAAGGTGCCTCCAATTATCTTAACTTAGCCAACGAGATTTTGAAGAAAAACAAGGAGAAAGTTTAGATGGCGAAAGCAACAAAAAAACAGGCGTTGGGAAGAGGCCTGTCCGCTCTATTGAATGATCCAGAGAATGATATCAAGTCAGTTTCGGATAAAAATGCGGACAAGGTTATTGGTAATGTAGTGGAATTGGATATCAATTCCATTGAAGTCAACCCTTTTCAGCCACGTTCCAATTTTAACGACGAAACCCTTGAAGAACTGGCCAGTTCCATTCGTGAACTTGGCATAATACAACCTATTACAGTAAGAAAACTGGATTTCAACAAATTCCAGTTGGTCTCTGGGGAACGTAGATTCCGCGCATCCAAATTAGTGGGGTTGGAAACCATTCCAGCCTACATCCGTATCGCCAACGACCAAGAATCCCTGGAAATGGCCTTGGTGGAGAATATCCAAAGACAGGATCTTGACCCCATTGAAATCGCACTCTCCTACCAACGACTGATAGACGAGATTGAAATCACACAAGAAAAGTTGAGTGACCGTGTTGGAAAAAAACGCTCGACCATTACCAATTATCTGAGGTTATTGAAATTGGACCCCATTATCCAAACGGGAATGCGCGACGGATTCATCAGTATGGGGCATGGTAGGGCCCTTATCAACATCGATAAGAAAAAAGAACAGATTGCCATCTATGAAAAAGTTGTTTCCGACGGACTATCGGTAAGAGCTACGGAGCAATTGGTAAAAGCTCATAAGGAGCCTAAAGGTTCAGGTGCCGAAAAGAAAAAAAGCACTCCCAATGTGCCTGATTTTGTTTCCAACAGCTTGGACTCCATCAAAGAGCGTCTTGCTACCAAAGTGGACGTGACCACATCCAAAAACGGAAAAGGTAAAATTGTGATACCCTTCCATTCCGAGGAAGACTTTAAGCGTATCAAAAAATTGTTGACTGGTGAATAAAAACCTCCTTTTATTGCTCTTTGCCTTTTTGTTGTTTCAGTCAGGATTCTCTCAGGAAGAAGAGGAAAATGATAAAAAAGAACAGCCCCAGCAGACCAAAGAGGTAGATTCCATTGCTCAAAATATGGAAGGGGAAGGTGTAACTTTTGAAGAAGTCACCAAACAAAAAGACATTAACCCCCTTGCCCCGAGTAAGGCTGCATTTTATTCGGCAATTCTCCCTGGTCTGGGACAGATTTACAACAAACGTTACTGGAAGGCCCCTATTGTTTGGGGAGCCATTGGCACAGGTATTTATGTGTACTCCTACAACAATACTGAGTACCGCAGGGCAAGAAATGCTTTTAAACGCCGACTTGCTGGTTTTGAGGATGATGAATTTTGGGATTTGAACGGAGATGGCAACGGTCCCGATCTAACTTCCGAAGCACTACAGGAAGCACAGGAAAACACGCAGAGGGACAGGGATTTGGCCTTGGTAATCACCATTGCACTTTACGCCTTGAATATTATCGATGCCAATGTGGATTCACACCTACAACAGTATAATGTCAGTGATGATTTGGCCGTTGATTTCAACCCTTACCTGGATATTAATCCTTTTACCAATGAGCCAAACTACGGTATGGCCATGGTCATAAAATTTTAATGTATGAAGATTGGTCTGTTTGGATATGGCAAAATGGGAAAGATGATCGAGCAAATTGCTCAGGATAGAGGCCATTCCATAGTAGCGAAGATTGACGACCCCTCGCAAGACGTAAATTATGATTCAATGGATGTTGCCATTGATTTTAGCACACCCGAAGCTGCTTTTGACAATATCACCAATTGCTTTAAGAACAATGTGCCCGTGATCAGTGGCACTACAGGTTGGTTGGATAGGTTTGAAGAAGCTATCAAAATTTGTGACGAGCATAAAAGTGCATTTATCTATGCCTCCAACTTTAGTTTGGGCGTGAATATCTTTTTTGAGCTCAATAAACATCTTGCCAAAATGATGGGTGAATTAGATCAATATAAGGTTTCCATGGAGGAGATACATCACACCCAAAAATTGGATGCCCCGAGCGGAACGGCCATTACTTTGGCCGAAGACATTATTGAAAACACTTCCTATCAAGACTGGAAGTTGGATGAATCTGGCGATAAAACAATTTCCATAAATTCCGTAAGGGAAGGCATGGTTCCCGGTACCCACAGCATTGCCTACAAGAGTTCCGTGGACACCATCGAAATAAAACACGAAGCACATAACAGGGAAGGTTTTGCACTTGGGGCAGTGATCGCATCGGAATGGATACAGGGGAAAACCGGCGTCTTTTCCATGAAGGATGTGTTAAACCTTAGCTAAAAACGTAACAGAAACATAGACCCAGAGTCTAACAAAGAAACTTTTTTATATGGACGGTATTCAATGGATTATCTTCATCCTGATCATTCAGGTCATCCATTTCTTGGGAACTTGGAAACTCTACGTTAAGGCGGGCAGAAAAGCATGGGAAGCTGCCATACCCGTTTACAATGGTATCGTTTTGATGAAAATCATCAATAGACCATGGTGGTGGGTTATTTTATTGTTTATTCCCATTATCAATTTATTGATGTTCCCAGTGGTTTGGGTGGAAACCATCCGAAGTTTTGGAAAAAATTCCCTTGTGGACACTTGGTTGGTCATCCTTACCCTTGGTTTTTATATCTATTACATCAATTACGCTGAAGATGTTCAATATATTGAAGACCGCAGCCTTAAACCAAATACTGGATTGGGCGAATGGGTTAGTTCCATTGTATTCGCCATTGTGGCCGCGACCTTTGTCCACACCTATTTCATTCAGCCATATGTAATTCCCACTGGATCCCTTGAGCGCACCCTACGGGTAGGCGATTTCCTGTTTGTAAGCAAGTTTCACTACGGCGCCCGGGTTCCTATGACCACTTTGGCCGCACCAATGGTCCACGATACGCTTCCTGTTCTTAAAACAAGGTCCTATTTGGCCGATGTTGACCCTGAAACCTACAAGACTTCTTGGATCAACAAACTGCAATTGCCCTATATGCGATTGCCTGGGTTTGAGAAAGTCAAGAAAAATGATATTGTGGTCTTCAGCCTGCCTGCAGATACTCTGTATCAGTTTTTTAAAGCGCAAAAGGCCGTAATAAAACCGATTGACAAAAAATCCAATTACGTAAAACGGTGTGTGGGCACACCCGGGGATTCCTTGGAAGTCATCAACGGCTATGTCTACATCAATGGCGAGGAACTTCAACTGTCTGACAGGGCAAAGCCGATGTATGTGTATGATATATATGCAAAAAATGGGGTTTCCAGTAGATTTTTGGAAGAAGTTGACGCATCCGATTATGTTCGCAAATATATTGCAACCAATATCAGCGAAGCCCAATATAATGCATTAGCACCTTTTATTTCTGGGGGAAGACCCACCGAGGATGGAAAAATTGAATTGTATACGCAGGAAAATGGCATCCCAACTGATGTCATCCGTCAATTACGACTTTCTTTGACTGAGGAAAAGCCTCGCTCCCGTATGGCCAACTTAACCCATGAAATGGTCTCGGCACTCAGAAATAATCCCGCTATTGATTCCGTGGTACAGACCATAGAACCTAAAGGAATGTATGGCGGAGCTTTTCCACAAAAGCCCGATTTATACCCTTGGAACAATGATAACTTTGGACCGATCTATATTCCCAAGGAAGGAACCACTGTTGAAATCAATTCCAGAACCATTCCGTTGTACAAAAAAATCATTCGGGATTATGAATACAACGATGTGAAGATTACCGGCAACAAAGTGCTCATAAATGGGAAAGAAGCTGATTCGTATACCTTTAAACAGGACTATTATTGGATGATGGGGGACAATCGCGACCACTCTGAAGATAGTAGGACTTGGGGTTATGTGCCCGCTGACCATATTGTGGGGAAACCCGTGTTCCTTTGGATGAGTTTTGACAACTTTAGGCAAGGTATCGCCAATTGGAGGGTACGTTGGGACCGCGTATTCACTACCGTTGGAGGAAGCGGCGAACCCGTATCTTATTTCTGGTACTTCATCGCCCTCTTGGCCGCTTGGTTCATTTTTGACTTCTTCCGAAAGCGAAAGAAGAAGAAAGCATAGGTAATTTTTAATCAGTTTGTTCTTTGAAAATTCTTACCCATCCAACATATTTTCCAAGTATTCCCACTTTTGCGGCCATTGTCCAGCATGAGGTAATCTGGGAGGCTAAAGATAATTTTCAGAAGCAGACCTACCGAAACCGCTGTTATATTTCAACGGATAAAGGCAAGCACATGCTCAACATTCCCATAAAACATGTGGGAGGCAACGAAGGGCGTCAAAAATATGCCGATGTATCCACAGAGAACAGTTATAATTGGAAAAAAGAGCATTGGCGCACCTTGGAAACAGCATATCGCACCTCTCCCTTTTTTGAGTTTTATGAGTATGAACTTAGACCGCTGTACGAAGGAGACGATGATTCCTTATTTGACTTCAATTTAAAAACCATTAAAGCCGTCGCCGATTGTATTGGAATAGAAATTCCAACCCAAAAAACCGAGACATACGAAGTTGAGCCGACCCACTATTTTGACGCCCGCTTTCTGGTGGAGGCCAAAAAAGAAAAGGATTGGAATAGCCCACCTTATGTGCAGGTTTTTGAGGAAAGACACGGGTTTATACCCAATTTAAGTGTATTGGACCTATTGTTCAACGAAGGTACCAACACACTCAACTATCTGAAAAGCCTATCTTTGGATTTAAAACATGCTTAGGCACCTACTCCATTACGGCATACATTTTTTGGTTCCTATTTTGATAGCCTTTTGGTTCTTTAAGGATAAAAGCATCAAAGTGGCGCTCATACTGTTGGCCGGAATCATCATCGACATAGACCATCTATGGGCCACACCACTCTACGACCCAAATCGGTGCAGTGTTGGATTTCATGCACTCCATAGCTATTGGGCGATTGCCTTTTATTGTGTATTACCTTTTTTTAAAACGACACGGGTAATCGGGTTCGCCTTGATCATCCACATTTTTGCGGACATCTTGGATTGTTTACTGATGTGAATTCAAGCGTAATGTAGCCATTACCGGATAGTGATCGGACAGGCGTTCATCAAAATTTTGATGGGACAATACTTCAAACTTTGGGTCAGCTAAGATATAATCAATGCGCAGGGGGATTTTCCAGAGATCATATGTTCTTCCAAAACCAGTGCCCTCTTCTAGAAAAGTATCCTGCAAATCTCCTTTTACAATTTTATAGACATTGGAAAATTGCGTGTTGTTAAAATCGCCACAAACAATGTTAGTGTACGGACTTTTTTCCAAATGATCTTTTAAGATTTCAGCTTGTTCCAATTGTATGGAAAAAGTACCGACCAATCTTTTATAGGTTCTTTCTGATTTTTCGCCATCTGAAAAATTATCCGTGCTCGGCACAATATTAAAGGACTGTAAATGGACATTATAAACCCTAAGCGTATCATTTTTAAAAACAATATCAGCATAGATAACATTGTTGATTGTTCCTGGGAAATCCAAAGATCCATTACCAACAATGGGGTATTTGGAGAATATGGCCTGTATTGTCCTTGGCACTGAATATGGGGTCTCACTTCGGTAAGGATACTGTTGGAATTGTCTATAACGTATCCTGTTATGTTCCTGTATGCAAAGGATAGAAGGGTCTTGAGATTTTATTAATTCCACTATACTGTCCCCAACCCCTGGTTTTTTTATCCATCCGTTTTTATTAAACCCCCAAGCATTATAGGACATAATTTTCAAATCGGATATGCTCTTTTCTTCTGGTTCATCACTACCATCAAAACCATAGAAGGGTCCAAACATCAAATACCCTAAAAGAATCGCAGTAAATGACAATAAGAATTTCCTTTTGAACCTTAATAGCCAATACAGCAGGAAAACGATGTTCAATGCAAATAGGAAAGGTACCACGAGGCTCAAAACGGAAAGAGTAGAAAGAAACCGGAACGGCACATATGAAATCACCCCTGTGAGAATCAGCAGGAATGCAGCCAATATATTAACGGCAAAAACCATCTTGTCCCATGTCGAGGTCGATTTTTTCACTTTCTAGTCTTCCTTACCCGCCTTAAACAAAAAGTCCTTTTCCTCTTTGGACAAGCTCTCATAACCAGATTTACTGATTTTATCCAAAATGGTGTCTATGCGTTTTTGTTTGGCCTGTTTATCATAATCCGCTTTACTGTTCGAGGCAGCTTTTTTCTTGTAGACCGTTTTCATTGGAGCCTTTTTTTCCTTGGGTTTGAAAAGGTCCACAATGGCATTTCTTAATTTAGTGAAGCCCGAACCAATATCATTGCCTTTAAACAACTGACGGGCGTACATATATCCTAAAAAGGCACCGCCCAAGTGCGCCATACCTCCTCCGATATTGTCTCCCATACCTATCAGCACTAAATCCTTTACCACCAAAGCAACCCCAATATACCACAGTTTTATATTGAAGAAAATCACTCGAACTTCTTGGTTGGGGATATAGGTGCAAACAAAAATGAGCACCGCATTCACTCCAGCGGATGCCCCAATCAAGGCTGTATTGGAGTTGACCAAAGTTGGGAATATGTTATAGCTGAGCAAAAACACCAGTCCACCCAACATCAACCCTAAAAAGTAAACGTTGATGAACCGTTGGGAATCAAAAAGGTTTAAGAATATTCTACTCGCAAAGTAAAGCACCAGCATATTCCAGAAAATATGGCCGAATCCTGCATGGAAAAACGAATAGGTAACCAACGACCATGGTTGGGCCAGAAACTCAAAAAAATCCTTGGGCAAATGGAACCAACGGGAAAACGACTTTCCGAACAATGCCCCAGAGAGTCCATCAATCAAAAAAATAAGCACATTGATGGCAATCAGTTTTTCAGCGACACTAAGCCGTTCAAATTGATATCGAAGTCCTCCGTTCATCATAAATTAATCCCACCGATTATTGTTAAACTGGTTCTTTTTCCAGTACCACATCATTATAAATCCAATCAATGCCCCACCGATGTGCGCAAAATGTGCCACTCCTGTATTCACGTTTCCAATTCCAAAAATCAAATCCACCGCAATTAAAATGGGCACAAAATACTTCGCCTTAATGGGTACGGGCAAAAATATGAGCATCAATTTCGCTTCCGAATACATAAAGGCAAAAGCCACCAAAATACCATAGATAGCTCCGGATGCTCCTACCGCAGGGGTATTAAATGCCGTCAACATACTGTCTATTGTTCCTTTTCCTGCAATATCGTACCAACCGGGACTATACTGTCCATTCGCCAAAATATCCAAAACCTGCGTACGGGCAATACCTGCTCCTTCCAAAGCACTCATTCCTTCGTTGAAAAGAAAATAATTGACACCTGTATGCAAGGCAGCCGACCCTAAACCTGCAGAAAAGTAGAAAAATAGGAATTTGTTCTTTCCCCAAATACGTTCCAATGGCGTACCAAAGGCCCATAAGGCATACATATTGAACAGAATATGCATGAAATTCCCATGCATAAACATATGGGAAACGACCTGCCACCATTCGAAATTTGGATTTTTGGGAAACCAGAGCGACATCCACTGGTACATTTGATCTCCATATAATTGTGTGGCAAAAAACAAGATCACGTTAATGATCAATATATGCTTTACTGCCTCGGTCATTCTACCCATTTAGTTGAATTTTTTATCAATATCCCCTTCGGAGATTATGGTATATGTTATTTTTTGAAAAGGGCTCAAGTTAGGTTCCTTGCATGCAAAAAGATTGTTGACCAACATAAGCTGTGACTCCGAATCCAAAACGTCCCCAGTTCTCACGGCAAGGTTCCTGCTCAGTGCCTTGGCAAGCATTTCGGCCTGCGAAATAGAACCATCGGCATACCCTTCCATATAATCAGCAATCAAGCGATCCAATACCGTGCCAATCCCGCTTTCGGGAACCATCATGGGTACGCCTGTCACTTTTACAGTTTCTTCCTCCAAGCTTTCAAATACAAAACCTATGTTTGTCAGGCTTTCTTGTATTTCCTTGAGCACGGTCAGTTCTTGTTTGTTGAAAGTAAGTTCCAAAGGAAAGAGCAGCTGCTGGCTCACTCCTTCCTTTACGGTAATCTCTCCCAAAAACTTTTCAAAAAGAATGCGTTCGTGGGCCCTATTTTGATGGATGACCAACATCCCCGACTTAACGGTACTCACCACAAATTTGCGCCGTAATTGAAACGTACTGGCCAAATGCTCTTCAACTCCTTCGCCTGAATACAAAGTGCCCTGTTCTTCGCTTTCGGACTCAATGACCACACTACTAAACTCCTGCTGATTATTCTGATTGCCAAGACCTTCATACAAATCTTCCCAACCCTTTGTGCTTTGTTTACGGTAATTACTGCTCGAACCGCTTTTTTTGGTTGCTGTTTCTTCGAATGGGTTAAACGTAGCATCCACGGTAACCTTGGGGATTACAGCCCCTTTCTCTTTGTAGGAATAAGGGGTGTCCAAGTTCGGGTCATGGTCAAAATCCAGCACAGGAGCTACATTGAACTGGCCCAAGCTATGCTTTATCGTGGAGCGTAAAATAGCGTAGAGCGTATTTTCGTCATCGAATTTCACCTCGGTTTTGGTTGGATGAATATTGATATCGATGGAGGATGGGTCCACATCCAAAAACAGAAAATAGCCCGGATAGGTATCCGATTTGATTAATCCTTCAAAGGCCGCAACTACGGCATGATGCAAATACGGACTTTTGATATATCTGTTATTGGCAAAAAAGAATTGCTCTCCCCTGCTTTTTTTGGCAAACTCGGGCTTACAGATAAAACCAGAAATTTTTACCACTTCGGTCTCTTCGTTGACCGGAACCAGACGGTGTTCCATTTTACTCCCGAAAATGTGTACAATTCGTTGACGGTGTTTTGTACTGGGCAGGTTGAATATCTCCGAACCATTGTTGTAAAAGTGAAACTCAATATTCGGATGCACCATGGCCACACGATGAAACTCGTCGGTGATATGGCGAAGCTCTACTTGGTTGGACTTTAAGAAATTACGTCTTGCAGGAATATTGAAGAATAGGTTTTTTACGGATATGGAAGTTCCCTTTGGAGTGGCCACCACTTCTTGGGATACAATTTTACTTCCCTCAATTTTTAAATGGGTCCCTACCTCGTTGTCTGCCGTGCGCGTTTGCATGTCCACATGGGCAATGGCCGCAATGGAGGCCAAAGCCTCTCCACGGAAACCTTTGGTTTCCAAATTGAACAGGTCTTGTGCGGATGATATTTTGGAGGTGGCATGACGTTCAAAGGACAAACGAGCATCCGTTTCGCTCATGCCCACGCCATCGTCGACCACTTGGATTAGGGTTTTGCCCCCATCCTTAATGATCAACTTTATGGAACTAGCACCTGCATCGATGGCATTTTCCATCAGTTCCTTTACTACGGAAGCGGGCCGTTGGACCACCTCCCCTGCTGCTATCTGATTAGCGACATGGTCTGGTAAAAGTTTAATGATGTCCGCCATTATGGATTCAGGAATATTGATAAATCAAAATCGATGATAAACAGGAACAGCAGCACCAAAACAGCCACGATAATCCAAAAACGGAGTTTTAAATTTTTATCGCCTTCGGTCTGAAGATCATCCATCGCCGAGGTAATCTTGTTCTTAAGCCCTTTATTAGAATGCGCTGTAGTCCTAAATTGATCTAGTTTGTGTTCAATTTTATAAGGATTCCCCTCTCCCTTGTAATATCTAGGGGAGTAATCGAAGCTCTTGTTTTTCCTAAGTTTTAAAGGGTTCCGCATGATATCCTTATCGCTGTAACCTCAAAGGTACTCAAAATAGAAAAAAGGGGTTGGGAGATCATCCCAAAAAATGTTAACAACCCATTTATGGATTGTTGGATTGTAAGAATAACTCAATTTGAACTTGTGCCGAAGATTGAGCTTTATTTAGTTACGTGGGCTTACTTTCCCAACACAGCCATTTGTATGGCGACGATGGCAGCCTCGGTCCCCTTATTGCCGTGTTTGCCCCCGCTCCTAGCTCTAGATTGTTCGATGTTATCATCTGTCAGTACACAAAAAATCACAGGAACATCATAGGCGACGTTCAAGTCCTTGATGCCCTGGGCCGTTGCACTGCATACAAAATCAAAGTGACTGGTTTCCCCACGGATAACACTACCGATAGCCACAATAGCATCGACTTTTTCCGTTTGAATCATTTTTTTGCAACCGAAAGTCAGTTCAAAACTGCCCGGAACGTCCCATCGAATCAAATTTTCGGGGAGTGTCCCACAATCCAGCAGCGCATCTTCCGCACCTTGATACAGGGCTTCGGTTATTTCGTCGTTCCATTCAGAAACAACAATCCCAAACCGAAGATTCTTCGCGTTTGGGATTTTGCTTTTATCGTAAACGGATAAGTTTTTGTTCTCTGTGGCCATGTTCTAATTTTGCGCCAATCCGATAAGGGCGTCAATACCGTTGGCTTCCTGAGAGTTAGGGTACTCCTCTTTGATTCGTTCAAAGTAACCCAAAGCTTTGCTTTTTTCGCCAAGGTTCAAAGCAACCACACCTGCTTTGTGCAAATATCGTGGTGCCGTAAACTCATTATCACTATGTGCAATGGCTTTTTCGTAGTAATCCAAAGCGTCTTCAGGTTGGTTCAACTGAGAGAAAGCATCTCCGATTCCCCCTTTAGCCATAGCCCCCATAATATCATCATCGGAAGAAAAATCTTCCAGATAAGAAACTGCCTGATCATATTGCTTCAGGTTCAAATACGTCATACCAGCGGAATACTTGGCCAAGTTGGCTGCTTTGGTACCACTGTACTCCTCGATAATATCCAAGAAACCATATTTACCTTGGGCTCCATTCAAAGCCAAAGTAAACAATGAATCCTTCTCGGTTTCGCTTGCCAAAGCTTGATCAAAATATTGTTGTGGATAGAAAAGTTCGTTTGCAGCGGAAGCTTCTTTCGGGTTTTGAATGAACTGGTGGTATCCCAAATAGGCCAAAACACCTACAGCGATAACTCCAATAACGCCCAAAATGTAGTTTTGGTTCTTCTGAACCCACTCCTCGGTCTTGGAGGCACCCTCGTCCAAAGTATTGAAAACTTCAGCTGTTGTACTGTCGTGTTCCTCTATCTGAGCTTCTTCCTCTTTATTTTTTGGCTTAAAGCCTCTCTTCTTGTATGTTGCCATCCGTCATTTAATTGGTCGCGCAAAAATAAAGTTTTTATCCAAAACCAAAAGGTAATTTATTCGTTATTTTTGGATTCCCTTTTTTAAAGGGCCACCTTTTAATTCCAAACCGTTTCTCTAATTTTTTATGTTTTTAAGGCATTTATCTTTAGTCAATTACAAAAACTTTGATTCCAAGACCTTGGAATTCGATCCTGTGATCAACTGTTTGGTGGGCGATAACGGGGTAGGAAAGACCAACGTTTTGGACTCCATTTACCACTTGTGCTTTGGCAAAAGTTACTTTAACCCCGTGTCCACACAAAACATAAAACACGGCACCGATTTTTTTGTGGTCGAAGGGGAGTTTGAGAAAAACGAAAGAACAGAAAAAATACTGTGTTCCTTTAAAAAAGGCACCAAAAAAGTAATCAAGCGCAACGGAAAGCCATACGAAAAGTTTTCCGAGCACATTGGTTTTTTGCCCTTGGTCATCATTTCACCGTCAGATCGTGATTTAATACTAGAAGGTAGCGATACCCGCAGAAAATTTATGGATGGTGTTATCTCGCAATCGGACAAGGTGTATCTGCAAAACCTCATCAAATACAACAAGGTAGTATCGCAACGGAACTCTCTTTTAAAGTATTTCGTGGCGAATCGAACTTTTGATTCAGACACCTTGAGCATTTACAACGAACAGATGAACACCTTGGGAACGGCAATCCATCAAAAAAGAGTGGAGTTCATTGATTCTTTCCTCCCTATTTTCAAGGAGCAGTATCACAACATTTCCGAAAAAGATGAGCAAATCGATCTCTCCTATGAAAGTCAATTGAGCGACGACAATCTATTGAACCTTTTGAAAAACAATGTCGAGAAAGACCGTGCCCTTCAATATACCTCAGTTGGTGTTCACAAGGACGATCTGAGCTTTACGATTGCCGGCCATCCGATTAAAAAATTTGGGAGCCAAGGTCAACAAAAATCATTTTTGATTGCTTTGAAATTGGCACAATTCCACTTTATCAAGCAATTGGCGGACACCACTCCCATTTTATTGTTGGATGATATTTTTGACAAACTGGACGAGAATAGGGTATCCCATATTGTAGGTTTGGTCAAGGATGACAATTTTGGTCAAATCTTTATTAGTGACACACATGCCGACCGAACCGAAAATGTGGTCAAGAACATCCATCAGAGTTATAAAATATTTACCTTGTAGCATCATGAAGCAAATACTTCCCATTTTATTGATCGTATTGTTCTGGAGCTGTAATGATTCATCCATAAATCAAAAGGATTTGCATCACTTGAACGGTTATTGGGAGATATCGGAGGTAGAATTCCCTGATGGTTCCATCAAGGAATATGGTATGAACACGAGTATCGATTTTATTCAATTGCAAGAAGACAAAGGGTACCGAAAAAAGATGAAACCCCAATTTGATGGCTCGTACGACACCTCTAAAGACGTGGAGGATTTTGAAGTATCGCACGTCAATGAAACCTTTACCCTTCGTTATAAAAATGAGTTCAGCGAATGGGAGGAAAAACTGGTCCAATTGGATTCAGTTTCTTTTTCAGTCATCAACCAAGAAGGCGTTACTTACAAATACAAGCGTTTTGAACCCATAAAAATACCGCAGTAATGGCCAAACGACATAGTTCCCACATCCCATTGAGTGAAGCCTTGAGCGAATTCATCCAGGAAAACAAGCTGCAAAAAGGCATGGACAAAGTTGATGCCCGAGAGGCTTGGGTTAAATTGATGGGCAATGGGGTAAACAACTACACATCGGCCGTTGAACTTAAAAATGAGACGCTCTACGTATCGCTCTCCTCTTCGGTATTGCGGGAGGAATTGAGTTTGGGAAAAACCAAGATCATTAAAATGATCAATGAAGAACTGGGCAAGGAGCTGGTAAAGAAATTGGTGTTGCGTTAATAAAAGAGGAAATAAAAAAACCACCCAAAAGGTGGCTTTGAACAAAAATATCTTGTAGCTATTTTAGTAGATTTCCCTTCCTGAAAAGTGGAAAGCACCTTCAATAGCAGCGTTTTCATCACTATCGGAACCGTGAACGGCATTCTCACCAATACTGGCAGCGTACAACTTTCTGATAGTTCCTTCGGCAGCTTCTTCTGGGTTGGTAGCCCCGATCAACGCACGGAAATCATCCACAGCATTGTCTTTTTCCAAGATAGCGGCAACGATTGGTCCTCTTGTCATAAACTCCACCAACTCACCAAAAAATGGACGCTCTTTGTGGATGGCATAGAATATTTCGGCATCCCTCTTGCTCAATTGTGTAAACTTCATGGCCACAATCTTAAATCCAGCAGCCGTAATTTTATCCAAAATCGCCCCGATGTACCCATTTTCAACGGCATCAGGCTTAATCATGGTAAATGTTCTATTTCCAGTCATTTTTTAAATTTTGCGCAAACTTAAGCTTTTTCAACCAAGGTACAAGGCTCAATAGCTTTGTTTTAACTCTTGGAAAACAGTGCCATTGTCCCCCATAATTTTAAATTCTGCCCTTTTCCCTTCAATATTGAGATTGATAATACCATAACTTTTATCGGAAACCACCTCCCCGACACGATACTGGTTCGGTTCTCCACTGAAGCTGGAATACGAATGGGTAAGCCCACTACTGGTAAAATCCACCAAGGGATATGAAAGCCCGGCAACATCGGTTCTGGAGAACTCAGAAATATGCCTGTCTCCCGATAAAATAATCACTCCTCTTGCTTTTGATTGCGCTATCATATTTTCCAGCTTTTCCACCTCTAGCGGAAAATTGCCCCAAGTCTCGAAACCATGTTCACCAGAAAGCACCTGAATGCTGGACATAATCAAGTTGAAATCCGCATCGGAACCGTTAAGTTCGTTTTCCAACCAATGCCACTGGGCTTTTCCGAGTACAGTTGCCGTAGAATCCATTGTTGGCTTATATCGCTTGTTGGAATCCTCATCTTTGATGAGCTCACTTCTAAAATACCGGGTATCCAACACAATTACCTTTATCTTTCCGGCAGGCACTTCATAATCATGGGAAGCGTACACCCCTTCTTGATTTCTACGCTCACTATCTTTCGGTACATTCATAAAATCCAGGAATACTTGTTGGCTTTCTTCCTTTATGGCGAAATCGGAACCTCCATCGTTCACTCCAAAATCATGGTCGTCCCATGTTCCGATAATAGGTACTTGGCTTCTCAATTCAGCATATCCCGCAACGGTATCCTGCATGGCATAAATGGACCTTAATCGTTCCACATCATCCGTATCCGCATAGACAATGTCCCCTCCCCAAATCCAAACATCTGGATCTTCTGCCAAAATATTGTCCCAAAACGGATTTGGTTCCTGCGACATATTGCATGATCCAAAGGCCACCACAAAATCAGGTGTTGCTTTTTCTTGGACCTCGACCGTTTTCTCCTCCTTCTTTTTGCAGGCAGAAAACAAAACCAAGGCCGCAAACAAAGTATAAAGTTGTTTCATGATGTGTGTTTACCAAACCAAAAATACGGATAAACCGAGTTACCTCTATATTATATTATTGTATATTTGGCCGCATGAATTCAGTGGATATCACGACAGTAAAGTCGATTCTTTCCCAACCTAAAAAGATAGCGATCATTCCCCACAGAAACCCCGACGGGGATGCCATGGGGTCCTGCTTGGCACTTTCCGGTTTTTTAAAGGCAAAAGGGCACACAGTGCATGTGGTGGCACCAAATGACTATCCAAAATTCCTGAAATGGATGCCGGGAAATGATGTCGTCATCAATTTTGAGAGGGAAAACCCAAAGGCAAAGGAAGTCATCAATGAGGCTTCGGTTATTTTCACTTTGGACTTCAACGACCTTTCCAGAGTGGGGCAAATGGAATCAGTCCTACAGGAAGCGGAGGCTGATTTTATTATGATCGACCACCACCAACAGCCAAGCGACTATGCCAAGGTAACCTATTCGGATGTGACCATGAGCTCTACCTGTGAGATGGTCTTCAATTTTATCGACTCTTTAGGGGAAACCGATTTGATTGATGCCGATATGGCAACAAACCTGTACACGGGCATTATGACGGATACTGGCTCTTTTAAATATCGATCTACATCGAGCAAAACACACCGTGTTGTGGCCGAACTTATTGATAAGGGTGCCGACAATATGGAAATACATCGCGAAGTTTTTGACACCAACTCCCCTTCCCGCTTGCATTTGTTGGGTATTGCCTTGAGCAATATGGTTATTCTTCCAGAATACAGAACTGCTTACATTACCCTTTCCCAAGATGAATTGGACCAATACGGTTTTAAAAAGGGGGATACCGAGGGATTCGTTAATTATGGCCTAACTTTGGAAGGTATTATTTTTGCCCTCATTTTTATTGAAAATCGCGAAGAGGGCATCATTAAAATTTCGTTTCGTTCCGTCGGGGATTTTTCCGTAAACGAATTTGCCCGAGAGCATTTTAATGGAGGTGGGCATACCAATGCAGCTGGGGGGAGAAGTGAAATGAGCATGGAGGAGACCATATCCAAATTCAATGCTATTTTAAAAAACTATAAAGACAAATTGAACACATGAGATTCTTTCTAGCTGTTTTGCTGGTTGCCATCGTCGTGAGCTGTGGGGGTCCCGAACCGAGAAGACCCGTTGAAGTGAAATCCGGTAGTTTTTACAAGGAATCCATTGAACGTACCAAGAAATTGTTGGCAGAAGAGGAAGCCGCCATTCAGGAAATTATTTCAAAGGATACGGTTCACGAGTACATATCCAGTCCAAACGGATTTTGGTACTACTACGAGACCAAAAACGATACGGCCAATTATCAACTAAAATCGGGCGACCAAATTCTATTTTCCTATAACTTGATGAGCCTTGGCGGTGATACCATATACACCGCTGAAGAAATAGGGCCGACCTCACATGTTATAGACAAACAGCAATTATTCCCTGGGCTCCAGAATGCGGTAAAGCTTTTGAAAATAAATGAGAAGGTCACATTTTTGTTTCCATCCCCCCAAGCCTATGGCTACCAAGGAGACAACAAGGCCATTGGCCCAAAAACACCGCTTAAATCATCTGTAGAATTACACACAATCATAATAGACAACGACAGTTTAAACTAAATTCATAAACAATGAAGAAATTATTTTACATCATACCATTATTCCTCCTAGTGATCATAGGGTGCAAATCGAGCAAATACGCTGATTTGGGCGATGGTATTTTTGCTGATATCCAGACCGCCAAAGGGGATATCATCATTCAACTGGAATACCAAAAAACCCCAGTCACAGTAGCAAACTTTGTTTCCTTGGCCGAAGGGAAAAACCCTTTTGTTAACGATGAATACAAAGACAAAAAATTCTATGACGGTATTGTATTTCACAGGGTCATTAAAGATTTTATGATTCAGGGTGGAGACCCGACCGGTAGTGGAAGCGGTAATATTGGCTACACTTTTAATGATGAGTTCAATGATTCCTTGAGACATTCCAAAAAAGGAATCCTTTCCATGGCCAACAGAGGTCCAAAAACAAACAGCAGTCAATTTTTCATCACGCACAAGGCCACTCCATGGTTGAATGACAAGCATACTGTTTTCGGAGAAGTAGTGGCAGGCATGGATGTAGTTGATTCCATTGCCAATGTAGAGACAGGTGCTGGCGACAGACCTGTAACCGATGTTGTGATGGACCATGTGGAAATTGTGCGCAATGGTAAGGAGGCCAGACAATTCGATGCTGTTCAGATCATGAGTGACTATTTCGAAGAAGCTAATGCAGCCGAAGAAGCCTTTAAGAAAATGAAGGAAGATTTGGTAGCCAATTTTACCGAACAGATTGAGGAGGCCGAAGAAACCAATAGTGGGCTTCGTATCTTAAAACTGGAAGAAGGCGATGGAGAGCAACCAAAAGTGGGCCAAAAAGTATTGGTAAACTATGCAGGTTGGTTGTTCAACGGGGATTTGTTCGACAGCAACATCGAAGAAGTTGCCGAACAATTCAACCAACTGAACCCCGGAAGGAGAGATCAGGGAGGTTACAGACCATTTCCTATGGATTATAGCCCCGATGCTCAATTGGCTGCAGGTTTCCGGGAAGGATTGTTGACCATGAAAGTTGGAGACAAGGTTCGTTTGTTCATCCCTCCGCATTTAGGGTATGGCGATAATGATTATGGCCCTATCCCTGGTGGCTCCACCTTGGTTTTTGATATAGAAATTGTTGGAATCCAATAATAAAATTCCAAAAGCCAAACTTAAAAAAAGCCGTACTTTTCCGTGCGGCTTTTTTAATTGCCAAAAATAAATTGCTCAATTCTTGATGAGACAAAGAACCAAGAACATTATCGCCATTGCCCTACCTCTACAAATCATATTGGTAAAATGGATGGGCAGCTATCCCGATTTTGTGGAAACATATTACAGCAATGGCATCTACCCATACATTTCAGGTTTTTTAAGAATATTGTTTGGTTGGATTCCTTTTTCCTTCGGGGATTTGGTTTATACAACCCTGGTCATTTTGGCAATTCGATACATTTACAAACATTGGAAAAGCATCAAACGTAAGCCACTTTGGTTCCTAAAGGATATTGTTGTGGTGCTTTCTATCGTATTTTTTGCCTTTCATCTGCTTTGGGGCATGAATTACCATCGCCAACCCATTAACTGGAAACTGGGCATTGATCGCGAATATACCGTTGATGAATTGGTTGAACTGACCCAATACATTGTCATCCAAACAAACCAATATCAATGGGAACTGACAGGAGATACCGTCTCTCCCGTGCACATCCCCTACTCCAAAAAGCAAATCTTTGCCAAGACGGAAGAAGCCTATGTCAACTTTGCAAAGCAATACCCCGATTTCGGGTATGAACATCGCAGCCTAAAATCATCCATTTATAGCGTTCCATTGACTTTTATGGGATATGGGGGTTACCTTAATCCTTTTACCAATGAGGCACAGGTAAACGGCATTACCCCAAAGTTCAGGTTGCCCACAGTAAGCTGCCACGAAGTAGGTCATCAATTGGGGTACTCTGCCGAAGGCGCCACCAATTTTATCGGATTTTTGGTTACATCAGAAAGCCACGACCCGTATTTCAAGTATTCAGCTTACCATCATGCCCTGGGCTACTGCCTTACCGACCTTTTTCATAAAGATGAGGAACAATACAATAAAATCGTTGCCGCCATCAATCCAGGTGTAAAAGAAAATTTCAATGAACTGCGTGAATTTTGGGAAAAATATGAGAACCCCATGGAGCCCGTATTCAAATCCGTATTCAACACATTTTTGAAGGCAAACAACCAAAAAGAAGGTATCAAAAGTTACAATGCCGTAGTAGGCCTTATCATCAATCACCGAAACAAGCAATTGAGCGGTCTTTGAAACTTGTGGGGTCCTTTCACAAAGGTTACCTTTAAAGCGACTAATTCAATTCAAACCTTATGAAACTAAAACTTTTGGCCCTATTTCTCTTCATGGGCAGTGTTTCTTTGTTTGCACAGGATTATTTTCCTATAAATGATGGTGTAAAGGCAAAGAAAAACAACAATTACACGGCATTTACCAATGCCAAGATCTATGTAACCCCCACACAAATCATCAACAATGGCACCTTGCTGATACAAAACGGTAAAGTGGTGGAAGTGGGTAAATCCGTAAGCATTCCAAAGAATGCGGTCGTGGAGGACCTGGGCGGAAAATCCATTTATCCATCATTTATCGATGTATTTTCAGGATTTGGTGTGGAACTCCCAAAAAGAGCCAGCAGCAGCGGAAGGTCCGCACAATACGGTCCAACAAGGGAAGGGTTTTACTGGAACGACCACATAATGCCCGAAAATGATGCCATCAACAATTTTAAGTATGATGAAAAAAAGGCCAAAGAACTGAGAAACGCAGGTTTCGGAACCATCAATGCACATATCGAAGATGGTATTGCAAGGGGTACAGGCCTATTGGTCGCTTTGAATGACGAAGCGTCCGAAGCACAACGCATCCTTTCCGATAAATCCGCACAGTACTTTTCTTTCCAGAAGAGCAGAGCATCAAGACAATCATACCCAGGTTCCTTGATGGGGTCCATGGCCTTGATGCGTCAGGTGTATTACGACATGGACTGGTACAGCAAAGGCAACGTGGATACCAAAGACCGTTCTTTGGAAGCGCTTATCGACAACAAAGGGTTGACTCAGATTTACGCTGCCGGAGACAATGGCAACGTACTACGTGCCGATAAAATCGGAGACCTTTTCGGGATTCAATACACTATTTTGGCAGGCGGTGATGAATACGAGCGTATTGATCAAATAAAAGCCACCAACGCCAAATTGATTTTACCTCTTGATTTTCCGGATGCATTTGATGTATCCAACCCTTATCAAGCTAAATATATTGCCTTGAAGGATATGAGACACTGGAACTTGGCGCCATCCAATCCAAAAGTTTTGGCGGACAACGGTGTTGAATTCTCCATTACGTTGCATGGCCTTAAATCCCCAAAAGAGCTGAAGGAAAAAATCTTTAAGGCCATTACTTATGGACTTTCAAAAACTAAGGCTTTGGAAGCATTGACTACTGTTCCCGCCGAGATTTTAGGGAAATCCAGTGAGATTGGTTCACTGCAAACTGGAAGCCAAGCCAACTTCTTGATCACTTCAGGCGATATTTTTGAAAAAGAAACCACCCTTTACGAAAACTGGGTCCAAGGAACCAAGAATATTATTGAAAGTATGGATGTCATCGATATCCGAGGCGATTACGACCTTGCGGTCAACGGGACAACCTACAAAGTTTCTTTGACGGGAGATGCTGACAAACCAAAGGCTGAAATCAAAAAAGGAGACGAATCGGTAGACTCTCAGATCGATTATACAGGAGACTGGTTGAACATCTCTTTCAGTGAGGACAATATTGGTTCTTACCGCATGGTTGCCCATGTTCTGCCCGGTTCCGAAACCATTAAAGGAAACGTGGTGCTTCCCAATGGCGATGAAACTTCTGCCACAATGACCAAAACCTCTTCGTTTGAGGAAAAATCAAAAGATGACGACGCTGGCGAGAAACCTCAGCTTATGGCACTGACCTATCCCAATGTTGGATATGGTTATAAGGAAAAGCCAGAACAAGAAGACATCCTTTTCAAAAATGCTACGGTTTGGACCGGCGAGACCATTTTGGAAAACACCGATGTACTCATCAAAAAAGGCAAGATTTCCAAAGTGGGGAAAGACCTGCGTGCAGGAGGTGCCACGGTGGTCGATGCCACAGGAAAGCACTTGACCGCCGGTATCATTGACGAGCACACACACATTGCCGCACTATCCATTAACGAAGGTGGTCACAATTCCTCCGCCGAAGTTCGTATGGAAGATGTTGTTGACCCAAAAGACGTTGCCATTTACCGTGATTTGGCTGGTGGTGTCACTACCGCCCAATTGCTGCATGGTTCTGCCAACCCTATCGGTGGACAATCTGCCATATTGCGGTTAAAGTGGGGAGAAAGTGCTGAAGATATGATCTTCGACAACTCGCCCAAGTTCATCAAATTTGCTTTGGGAGAGAATGTAAAGCAGTCCAACTGGGGCAGCTATTCCCGTTTCCCGCAAACAAGGATGGGTGTGGAGCAAGTGTACACCGATTACTTCCAACGCGCAAAGGAATACGATGAAAAGAAAAAGAGCGGGCAAGCTTACCGCCATGATGAGGAAATGGAAACCTTGGCCGAAATCTTGAACGCGGAGCGTTTTATTTCTTGCCACTCCTATGTGCAGAGTGAAATCAACATGATGATGAAAGTCGCCGAGAAATTTGACTTCCGTGTGAACACCTTTACCCATATTTTGGAAGGTTACAAAGTGGCCGATAAAATGGCCGAGCACGGTGTCGGCGGTGGCACGTTCAGTGACTGGTGGGCCTACAAATACGAAGTGAACGATGCGATTCCTTACAATGCTGCCATTATGACCAGTCAGGGGGTGACCGTGGCCATCAACAGTGATGATGCTGAAATGTCCAGACGATTGAACCAAGAGGCTGCCAAAACGGTAAAATACGGAGGTATGTCTGAAATCGAAGCCTGGAAAATGGTCACATTGAATCCAGCCAAACTTCTTCACTTGGACGACCGCGTAGGCAGTATAGAAGAAGGTAAAGATGCTGATGTAGTACTGTGGACAGACCACCCGCTATCCGTATATGCCAAGGCTGAAAAAACCTTGATTGAAGGAAAAGTTTATTTTGATCTGGAAAAAGACAAAAAGCTAAGGGAATCCATCAAAAAGGAACGTAACCAGTTGATCGGAATGATGTTGAACGAGAACAAAAAGGGTAAAAAATCCAGAACTCCCGTTCAGAGCAAGAAAGAAGAGTTTAATTGTGACACCCTTTAAAAAATAGACCATGAAAAGAATATTTTTAATCATAGCAATTGTTTTAGGGGTTTCATTGAACGCACAGCAAACCCCGGCCCCACCTCAATCCGAACAGATTGCCATTATTGGTGCTACCGCCCATATCGGTAATGGAGAGGTGATAGAGAACTGTACCATCATTTTTAAGGATGGAAAAATCACGGCCATTGGAGCAGATTTGATGGCACCGACCATTGGCACCATGATCAATGCCGAAGGCAAACACGTATACCCTGGCTTTATCGCACCCTCCAAATCCCTAGGTTTGGTGGAAGTAGATGCCGTTAGGGCAAGTGACGACCAAGATGAAATCGGCGAAATGATTCCACATGTCCGCAGTTTGATCGCTTACAACGCAGAATCCAAAGTAGTGGAAAGTATGCGTCCGAACGGTGTTCTCATTGGACAGGTAACACCACAGGGAGGTACCATTTCAGGAACTTCCAGTATTGTCCAGTTCGATGCATGGAACTGGGAAGATGCCGCTTTGAAAACAGACGACGGCATCCACATGAACTGGCCCAACTTTTTTAGAAGGGGCCGTTGGTGGGCCGGTGAGGAAAGAGGCTATATTCCCAACGAGGATTATGGAAAAGAAATCGATGACATTAAAATGTTCTTCCAGAATTCCATCGCCTACGGAAAAGCTGGCGAAGATGAGAAAAACTTGCCCTTTGCAGCCATGCAGGGACTTTTTGATGGATCCCAGCGACTCTACATCCATACCGATGGAGAAAAGGAAATTACCGATGCCGTGACCTTTGCCAAGAATATGGGCGTAGCACATGTGGTCATCGTTGGCGGATACAGAGCGAATAAAATAACGGATTTTCTAAAAGAAAACAATGTTGCCGTATTATTGGAGCGAACACATTCCTTACCTAGTTTTGAAGATGACGATTATGATATCACGTATAAATTACCAAAAATCTTGGTGGATGCGGGGCTTTTAGTTGGTTTACAAAACGAAGGAGCTGCCAATTTCCAAGCAAGAAACTTGGCCTTTTACGCCGGGCAAACCGTGGCACAAGGTCTGGGTAAGGAGACAGCACTTCAATTGATCACTGGCAATACCGCCAAAATTTTGGGCATCGACGATATGTACGGAACTTTGGAAGAAGGTAAGAGTGCCACCCTATTTATTTCTCAAGGGGATGCATTGGACATGAGAACCAACCAACTTTCCAAAGCCTTTATTGATGGTAGGGACGTTTCGTTGGAAACCCACCAGACCGAATTATGGAAACGGTACATGGGCAAATACGAACGACAAAATGAAGGACAGTAGTCCTAAATATCAAAAGGCGCTCTGAGGAGCGCCTTTTTTGTTTTGCTATTACTACTTAAAATTCCTTGGAAAGCGTCATTCTGAATTTATTTCAGAATCTTATCCAGTTGATTGTAAAATCAATATGAGAACCTGAATCAAGTTCAGGTTGACGGAACAACAATCAATTCAACTTCTATATCTATTGTATGTTGACGGGCACATATTCCCCGTTTTCGGGCTTGACATAAAAATCATCCTCTCGAGGATTCTCGCTGACAGTGACACTCTCAAAGGTAATCGTACTGGCTGGTTCTAAAATTTTACTTCCCTCATAGTTATGCCAAGTGATGGATTTTGGCAACACCAATCCGTTCACTTCTTGCCAATCCGCATAATGTATCCATCTCACGTTATCCGAACTTTCTCCAGACCGGTAAGTCACCGTGTAGCCCAACCAGGTCATTTTATTACTTTCAGGATCAAAATGAATGTAGTATTCATCTTTAGATGAAGCCCCAACTCCTGATTCATAAGCTATTTGTAGTCCCGGATATCTTTTGCCTTCATATGCTAAATCCTCAGTAGCGGAATACATGATGCCATCATCCGCTAAAACAAAGGGCATGCCATAGAAATAAAACATCAAATTGTGATAAAAACCTGCATCACCTTCATAACTCCCGCTTCCATTCAAAAGCCAAGCTCGTTCGCCATCAAAACCCATGGAAAATTGGTCGGTGTCAATTCTATCCATTCTTGTCCGAAGATCAATGGTGTGCGTTTCAGGTAAATTTGGTTTGGGGAGTACAAATGACAATGTGCGCTGTGCTTTCCACTGTTTCAAACCTCCATGGGCCTCAAAAACCTTCGTCAAGGCATCAGGATAAACAGCTTCGTCCACCACGATTTCCTGTTGAATCGGAACTTCAGTTTTTTCTGTTTTGGGGTTTTGCTTGCAGGCAATCAAGCCCATAAAAAGCAATAGGATGGTTAATTTATTCATGATAAGGTTTTTACCAGTTGGTCGAAAACCCCTTTGTTTAATTACAGGAATGGCTATTTTTACCAACTGTATGGAAGCTAAACTGATTAGTAGTGCCCAAAACCCTTTGATAAAAAAAGTCCTGCTCCTCAAAGAGAAATCGCGTGAAAGGAGAAAAAGTGGGCTTTTTGTTGTTGAAGGACAGCGGGAAATTGAATTGGCCAAAAAGGGAGGGTATACACTACAAACCCTTCTATTTTGTCCCGAAATCATGAATTCCAGTTCTGTTGATGCTCTCACCAAAGTTTCAAACCCAGAAATCATACAAGTTTCCGAAAGCGTTTACGGCAAAGTTGCACATCGGGGCACCACGGAAGGTGTTATTGGGCTTGTGCAATCCAAAAACCATGCTTTGGAGCATATCTCCTTCGAGACTAAAACACCATTGGTGTTGGTTGCCGAGGCTCCTGAAAAACCGGGCAATATCGGCGCATTGTTGCGCACTGCCGATGCCGCTGCTGTCGATGCCGTTCTTATCGCAAATCCCAAATCCGACCTATATAGTCCAAACATTATCCGTTCCAGCGTGGGTTGTCTTTTTACCAACCAGATTGGGGTGGGAACAACGGACGAAATCATTGAATTTTTACAAACCAACCAAATCAAAATTTACTGTGCTGCCCTGACCGCTTCAAAAAATTATGTGGATTGTGATTTTAAAGCCGCTTCTGCCCTTGTAATGGGCACGGAGGCTACTGGATTAACAGAAAAATGGCTTCAAAATTCCGACCAAAACATAATCATACCGATGCAGGGAGAAATAGACTCCATGAATGTTTCGGTATCCGCCGCAATACTTATATTTGAGGCGAAGCGCCAGCGCGGATTTTAAGCTATGGAAAAAAATATGCTCTTTTATGTCATTCTGGCCATTCTTGTGGTCCAATACCTGGTTCACCAGTATTTGGAATACCTGAACGCCAAGCGTTTCAAATCTACTTTACCCCCTGAACTTGCCGATGTTTTTGATGAGAATGAGTATCAAAAATCCCAACAATATAAACGGACAAATTACAAATTCGGTGTTATTTCCGATGGATTTTCATTGGTACTGACCATTTGTTTTCTTGCTTTCGGCGGTTTTGAATGGGTGGACCAACTCACGCGCTCCATAACAGAGGAAAGTATCCCGATGGCTTTGATCTTCTTCGGAATCATTATGCTGGGAAGTGCTATACTGGGACTCCCCTTTTCCTATTACCGAACCTTTGTGATCGAGGAAGAATACGGGTTCAACAAAACCACCAAATCCACCTTTTTATCCGACAAAATAAAAGGTGGCCTTCTCACCATCATTCTAGGTGGTGGTATTTTGACACTGTTTATGCTGTTCTACCAATCCACAGGACCCAATTTTTGGATATACGCTTGGATAGCAGTCGGTGTTTTCATCTTGTTCATCAATTTATTTTACAGCAGGTTGATCGTTCCGTTATTCAATAAGCAAACACCTCTTGAGGATGGAAGTCTTAAGAGTTCTATTGAAAATTATGCCCAAAAAGTGGGTTTTGAACTTCAAAATATTTTTGTGATCGATGGTTCCAAAAGGTCTACCAAGGCAAACGCCTATTTTTCAGGTTTTGGAAAGGAAAAGCGCATTACCTTGTTCGATACATTGATCAACGATCTGAGCGAGGATGAAATCGTGGCGGTCTTGGCCCATGAGGTAGGTCATTACAAACGCAAACACATCATTGTGAACCTAATGGTTTCTTTATTGACCACGGGATTGACGCTTTTTATACTATCGTTGTTCATCAACCATCCAGAAATATCGTTGGCCATCGGAGTGTCCACGCCAAGTTTTCATGCTGCTTTGGTAGGGTTTGCGCTATTGTACAGTCCAATTTCGGAATTGACAGGATTGATCATGAACTATTTATCAAGGAAATTCGAGTTCCAGGCCGATGATTTTGCCAAAACGACATTTGCCGCGACACCTTTGGTTTCATCATTAAAAAAACTATCAAAGAAAAGCTTGAGCAACTTAACGCCACATCCCGCCTACGTTTTTGTCCACTATTCCCACCCACCTTTGGTGGAGCGTATCCGAAACCTAAAGGCATAGATTTTGTTGGTTAGATAATAAGATTGTAGTAAATTTAAAATACTATGACAGAGGCTGCTATTGAAAAAGAGAACAAGGAGATTGCGAAGCAGTACAAGGAATTACTTCGCATAAGCTACCAAACGCTGACGGATGAGGACAAGAAGTTGATCCGTTCCGCTTTTGATGTGGCCGTTGATGCCCATAAGGACCAGCGAAGAAAATCTGGGGAAGCTTATATTTTCCATCCGATTGCCGTGGCCAAAATTGTTGCTTCGGAAATTGGGCTGGACGCCGTTTCCATTGCCTCTGCCCTACTCCACGATGTTGTTGAGGATACCGCCTACACTTTGGACGACATTGAACGGATGTTCGGAGAGACAGTTGCCCGGATCGTGGACGGTCTTACCAAGATTGCACATTTAAAGAAGGACAAGGACATCAGTCAGCAAGCGGAGAACTTCCGTAAAATGCTATTGACCCTGCATGATGATGTTCGGGTAATCATCATTAAAATAGCGGACCGTTACCACAATATGCTCACCATGGATTCCATGCCAGAGCACAAGCAGGTTAAAATTGCATCGGAAACCTTGTACATCTACGCCCCTTTGGCCCACAGAATTGGACTGTACAACATCAAAACGCATCTTGAAGACCTTTCGCTAAAATACACGGAACCCGAAGTTTACAATGATATCTCCGCCAAAAGAGAGGATACCGAAGAAGAAAGCGCCGCCTATATAGAGGATTTCGCTAATGTCATCCGAACTTCTTTGGACAAGGAAGGGCTCAACTACTATATCAAGGGCCGTATGAAGTCCATCTTCTCCATCCGAAGGAAGATGAAGGCACAAAACGTGACTTTTGATGAGGTCTACGACAAGTTTGCCATACGTATCATATACAAATCCGATAGAAAAAACGAAAAGTTCCTGGCTTGGAAAATATATTCCATCGTAACGGATCACTTTACCCCGAATCCCATTCGGCTGCGAGATTGGATCACTTCACCCAAATCCACAGGGTATGAAGCACTGCACATTACCGTTATGGGTCCAAAAGGAAAATGGGTAGAGGTACAGATCAGAAGTGAGCGCATGCACGAGATTGCAGAAAAAGGCTATGCAGCGCACTTTAAATACAAGCATGGGGCACAAAAAGAACAGGGCATTGAGGAATGGTTGAACAAATTGCAAGAAGCTTTGGAAAGTGCCAATGGCAACGCCGTTGATTTTGTAGAGGAGTTCAAGCTAAACCTCTATTCCAAGGAAATATTTGTGTTCACGCCCAAAGGAGATCTAAAATCGATGCCCAAAGGTGCTACCGCCTTGGACTTCGCGTTCAATATTCACACCGAAATCGGGATGAAGACCCGAGGCGCAAAGGTCAACGGTAAATTGGTGCCCTTGGGCACCAAGCTACGTAGCGGCGATCAAGTGGAAATCATAACCTCGGAGAGTGCAAAACCTACCCAAACCTGGTTGGACTATGCACAAACGGCCCGGGCCAGGTCTAAAATAAAATCGTCACTTAGCGAGGAGAAAAAAGAGGTTGCTGCGGAAGGGAAGGAAATTTTGCGCCGTAAACTGAAGGCACAAAAAATCAACCTGAACGAGGACACCGTAAACAAATTGGTGACCTTCTTCAAGCTGAAGACAAGCTTGGATCTCTTTTACCGCGTGGGTATCGGGGTCATTGACAACGATAAGTTAAAAGACTTCTCTTCATCCTATCACAATGCGTTCATCAATTTCTTTAAGAACAGGATTCGCAAGACCCCAGCTCCAAAAGATGTTGATAAAAATGAGATCACCACCAAATATGATCTACTCGTTTTTGGAAAGGAAGAGGAAAGGCTCAACTATAAACTCTCCCAATGCTGTAATCCTATTCCCGGGGACGAAGTGTTTGGTTTTGTCAGTGTAAACGATGGCATCAAGGTGCACAAAAAGAACTGCCCGAACGCCATTTCTTTGCAATCCAACTATGCCTACCGGATCATTAGTGCCAAATGGATAGATTCCTCACAGGAAGAATTCTCCGTTGATATCAAAATCACGGGAATTGATAATATGGGATTGGTCAAGGATATTACCAAAATCATCTCGGAAAACATGCACGTGAACATGCGCAACCTCAACTTTAGTGCCGATGGCGGTACCTTTAAAGGGAAAATCACACTTGTGGTCAAAAACAACAATATCCTTAAACGTTTGATGAACAGTTTAAAGCAAGTCGAAGGTATAGATAAAGTAACCAGAATTTAATTTTTAACTGTACCTTTGTGCATTAGCATAGAGTATAACGAGCTATGGGAAACAATAAAAATCAGGAAATTGTAAAAAACGTGTTCACCTCGTTCTTAGAGGAGAAAGGACACCGCAAAACCCCTGAACGCTACGCCATTTTACAGGAGATTTATGATAGTGACGATCATTTTGATGTGGAATCCCTCTACATTAAGATGAAGACCAAAAACTATCGGGTAAGCCGGGCCACGCTCTACAATACCATTGAACTATTGTTGGAGAGCAAGTTGGTACGCAAGCATCAGTTTGGCAAAAACCAGGCCCAGTACGAAAAATCATATTTTGACCGCCAGCATGACCATGTGATCTTAACGGACACTGGCGAAGTAGTGGAATTTTGTGACCCGCGCATCCAATCCATCAAAAAAACAATTGAAGAGGTTTTTGACATCAAGATCAACAATCACTCATTATATTTCTACGGAACTCGAAACAAAGAAGAAAACCTAACCGAATAACCCGAACATTACATGGTAGATTTATTGCTTGGACTCCAATGGGGAGACGAAGGAAAAGGAAAAATTGTTGATGTACTGACCAAGGAATACGATATTATCGCCAGATTTCAAGGAGGTCCAAATGCTGGACACACCCTGGAGTTTGATGGTATAAAACACGTTTTACACACCATCCCATCCGGCATATTTCATGAAAACGCCATTAATGTTGTGGGCAATGGGGTTGTGATAGACCCTGTCATATTCAAGAAAGAATTGGACAACTTGGAAAAGTTCAATATTGATATTGAATCCAAGCTCTTTATTTCCAGAAAAGCTCACCTTATTCTACCGACGCACCGTTTGTTGGATGCCGCATCTGAAGCTTCTAAAGGAAAGGCCAAAATCGGCTCTACCCTAAAAGGTATCGGGCCAACTTATATGGACAAAACCGGCCGCAATGGTATGCGTGTTGGGGATTTGGAGTTTGATGATTGGAAAACCAAATACCGTGCCTTGGCCGATAAGCATGAGGCCATGATCGATTTTTACGACGTGGATATCCAGTACAATTTGGATGAATTGGAAGCGGAGTTCTGCGAAGGTGTGGAAACACTTAAAAAATTGATCTTTATAGATAGCGAGGAATATATTTTCAAGGCACAGGCAGAAGGAAAGAGAATCTTGGCCGAGGGTGCACAAGGTTCCCTATTGGATATTGACTTTGGAACCTATCCCTTTGTAACATCCTCCAACACCACTGCCGCTGGGGCTTGCACGGGGTTGGGTGTTGCTCCGAACAACATAAAACGTGTATTGGGAATCTTTAAGGCATATACCACACGTGTGGGAAGCGGCCCCTTCCCTACCGAACTTTTTGATGAGGACGGTGCCAAAATGGCCAAAATAGGCAACGAGTTCGGAGCCACTACAGGAAGACCGCGACGTTGCGGTTGGTTGGATCTGATAGCCCTTAAATATGCGGTCCAAATTAATGGTGTTACAGAACTTATGATGATGAAGGCCGATGTTTTGAGCGGTTTTGATACCATCAAAGTCTGTACGGCCTACAAGTACAAAGGCGAAGAAATTCAGCATTTACCCTACAATATCGAGGAAGAATACGTAACTCCTGTGTACACCGAGATGAAAGGATGGTCCCAAGATCTTACAAAACTGTCCAAGGCAGAGGATATACCTGAAACCCTGAACGACTATATCGCGTTCTTGGAGGAGCGGTTGAACGTACCCATTAAGATAGTATCCGTAGGTCCCGATAGACTGCAAACTATTCACAGATAAGTCTCGGTTTTTTGTTCATTTTTCAGTAAATTATAGGTCCAATCGCAATCACGGACAATTAGTTTACCACATATATAATTGATTAAATATCAATACGATGAACAAAACACTTACCCTGCTGTTTGTAATAGGCACGCTTATTTCCTGTACCAAAGAACCTGCAAAATTATCCGTTGCATCGCCTAACGGCACCAATTCCATTGATTTTCAGCTTTCGGATGATGGTACGCCGTATTATTTGGTAAATCACAACAACAAAATTGTGATTGACTCCTCCTCCATGAGCTTTGATTTCAAAGATCAGGAAGCCTTGGATGGAAACCTGAGCATTGTTAATTCAACCACAACTACGGTCGATGAAACCTGGGAAATGCCTTGGGGTGAGCAAAAAGAGGTCGTGAACCATTACAATGAACTCAAAGTGGAGCTCGAAGAGACCCAAGCTCCCAACCGCAAATTCAATATCTATTTTAGGGCTTATGACGATGGCGTTGGCTTTCGTTATGAGTTTTTGCCACAGCAAGGGGTAGACAGCATCATTATCATGGATGAGAACACCGAGTTCCAGTTGACCGAGGATTACACTACATTTTGGATTCCTGGCGATTGGGATATCTATGAACACTTGTACAACACCACCAAAGTTTCCGAAATCGATGCTACATCCAAAAGAAATAACGAGGACCTTGCCCAGACCTACATTCCTGAAAATGCAGTGAACACTCCCGTGACCATGCGCGGAGAGGATGGATTGCACCTCAGTTTTCATGAGGCCAATCTTACTGACTATGCCGGAATGACTTTAAAGGTCGACAATGAAACCTTGCTCTTGACCAGTGAATTGGTGGGTTCCGATATAAAGGGGTACAAAGTAAAAAGGAAACTGCCCTTTAAAACACCGTGGCGTAGCATTCAAATTGCCGACCAGGCTACAGATCTAATCGAATCAAAATTAATCGTGAATCTTAACGAGCCCAATAAATTGGGTGATGTAGACTGGTTCGAACCCAAAAAATATGTAGGCATCTGGTGGGAAATGCATATAGGCAAGTCCACATGGGACTATGCGGGGTCCCAAGATATGAATACGTTCACCAACGACTTAAAGCCTACGGGCAAACATGGTGCCACAACTGAAAATACCAAACGTTATATCGACTTTGCCGCAAAAAACAACATTACAGGTGTTTTGGTAGAGGGTTGGAATACGGGATGGGAACATTGGATAGGTTTTGAAGACCGCGAGGGCGTATTCGATTTTGTGACCCCCTACCCCGATTACGATCTGGAGGAATTGAACCGATACGCCAAGGAAAAAGGTGTGGAAATCATTATGCACCACGAAACCTCAGCGGCACCGCGAACCTATGAACAACAATTGGATACTGCCTACCAACTGATGAACCAATTGGGTATCCATTCGGTCAAAACCGGTTATGTGGGGGAAATCATCCCAAAAGGCGAGTACCACCATGGTCAATGGATGGTAAACCATTATAGAAAAGTATTGGAGACCGGGGCCAAGTACAAGGTGGCCATAAATGCGCACGAACCCATTAAAGCAACAGGAATCCGACGAACCTATCCCAACGCCATTGCCCGCGAAGGGCTTCGTGGACAAGAATTCAATGCCTGGTCGGCCGATGGTGGAAACCCTGCCGAGCACCTGCCCATTGTGGCCTTTACCAGAATGTTGGCCGGACCCATAGATTTTACCCCCGGTGTTTTTGACATAGGTTTGCCAACCAAGGATAACAACCATATCAGTACCACCCTGGCGCAGCAACTGGCCCTATACGTGGTTATTTATAGTCCGGTACAAATGGCTTGCGACCTGCCCGAGAATTATGAAGGCCAGCCTGCATTCCAGTTTATAAGGGATGTAGGTGTGGATTGGGACGAAACCAATGTATTGAACGGAGAGGTTGGCGATTACGTCACCATAGCCCGAAAAGAAAGGGAAACCGGCAATTGGTTTGTTGGCGGCATAACCGATGAAAACGCACGGGAGGTCACTATTGATTTTCATTTTCTGGATGGTGGTGTCACTTATGAGGCCATTATTTACAAAGATGCTGCCGATGCCCATTACCAAACCAACCCTACGGGTATCAGCATTGAGGAGATCAAAATCAGCAAAGGATCTTCGCTTACTGTCCCCATGGTGGAGGGTGGTGGATTCGCCATCAGTTTGATAAAGAAAAATGATTGATTTATTCCTGGTCTATGTGACTTATATCACTGTAAAACTGATATCCTGAAGCTATCTTTGGGTAAAATCAAAATAAGCTGATATGACAAATAAACTGAATCAAATAGGACTGGATAAACAGGCTTCGAGCGACTTGGCCGATAAACTCAATGAATTATTGGCCAACTATCAATTATTTTACATGAATGCCCGTGGTTTCCACTGGAACATCAAAGGCGAAAAGTTTTTTGAACTGCATGTGAAATTTGAGGAACTTTACAATGATTCATTGGTCAAAATTGATGAAATCGCTGAACGGATTTTGACACTGGGCTTCACTCCGCTCCATACCTACGGGGATTACTCAGCGCTATCAAAAATCAAGGCCGCTAAAAATGTTTCGAGTGGCAATATGGCCATCCAAGAAATCTTAAATGGCTACGAAGTATTGTTACCTTTGGAAAGGGAACTTCTGGACATGTCAGGAGAGTCAGACGACGAGGGCACCAATGCCTTGATGAGCGATTATATCCGTGAGCAGGAAAAACTCATTTGGATGTATTCGGCATACCTAAACCAATAATTTATATGACCAAGGATATTCTTGAAGATCTGATTGCACAGAACAGAAAAACCTGTGATTTTACCTTCAACGAGATCACCCAGGAAAACAGTGCCCTGAAATTAAATGATGATACCGCATCCGTTGGGTTTATATATCGTCATATTGGGGAAATCATGCACCTGCTTGCCCAATTCTTCGGCATTCCCACCGAGGTGAAAAATACCACCATGGGCGAAAAAGACACTGGCAAAGTGTATGACCTAAAAGAAAGCCGAAAATTGGTGGACGATGGGTACAAAGTACTGGATGGTCTCGTTGAAAGTCTATCCGAAAAAGAATGGATGGAAACCTTGGACACCCCATTTTTTGGTCCCATATCCAGAACCAAGCTATTGGGACATATCCTTTATCACAACACCTACCATTGTGGGCAAATTACCCTTACCCTAAAACGCGGGAAGTAAAAACAAAGGCAATCACTTGGATTAGAAATCCCAAAGCTTTCTAAAGGCTGTATGCCACGTCCGTTAAAAACCCTACTTTTGGGCAAAATTTAGTGAATTTGAAAAGCATTTCATTTTTCATTGTATTCCTTATCACTTTTAGTATAGTTGCCCAGGAACAGCAGCCAGAAGGTGGCCGGCAAATCAATATTGTCTACGGCGGTACGTTCACCAAAGATGAAACTCAGTTTCCTGGCGCATCCATTTTCACCAAGGACGATGAGCAACAAGTACAGTTTGAACACCAAGGAGCCGACCTGTGGTGCGATATTGCTCTTTTTTATGCCGAGGAGAACCGTTTAAAAGCCATTGGAAACATACGTTTGCAACAGGGGGACTCCATTGAGATGAACAGTGGTAAAATGGATTATGATGGCAATACCAGATTGGCCAAAGCCTGGGAAAAAGTGGACCTGAGCAATGGTCAAATGCGATTGACCACCGACACCCTATATTTTGATAGGGAAAAGCAACAGGCTTACTACAATTCAGGCGGTAAGGTGGTAGACTCCGCCAATGTACTTACCAGTAAAGTGGGCACTTACTTTATGACGCCAAAAAAGTATCAGTTCCAACGAAACGTACACATAGACAACCTGGATTATATCATTGATTCGGAACAATTGGACTACTACACCACCTCCAAAAATGCTTACATGTACGGTCCTTCCACCATTACGGGCGAGGAATACAAAATATATTGCGAGCGAGGTTTTTACGATACCACTATCGAGCAAGGCTACGGCATAAAGAATACCCGAATCGATTACGACAACAAAATCATTGAGGGGGACAGTCTCTATTTTGATAAGGCCACAGAGTTTGCTTCGGCCACCAACAACATTCAAATCACGGACACCATCAACAATGGTGTGATCAGAGCGCACTATGCCGAAGTCCACAAGGCCAAAGATTCCGTTTTTGCCACCAAAAGGGCGGTCTCCATCAGCCTGGTGCAAAAAGACTCACTTTACATGCATGGGGACACCTTGATGGTCACCGGTAAAGAAGATGAACGCATCGTCAGGGCTTTTAGAAATGCCAAATTCTACAAAACGGACTTGAGTGGCAAATGCGATTCTATCCATTTCGAAGAAAAAACAGGTATTACCCAATTGATCACCGACCCCATTTTATGGAATGTGGACAACCAGATCACCGGAGACAGTATTCATTTGATTTCCGATATGGAAACCGACAAGCTGGATTCCTTGAAGGTAATCGAGAATGCCTTCATTATTTCATTGGATACGATAAGCGGCACTGGATACAATCAAGCCAAAGGAAAGAACCTTTTTGGCAAGTTCATTGAAAATGAATTGAAAATCATTGATTTGGTCCAAAACACGGAGGTCATCTACTATGTCTACAACGATGATGAAGAGCTGATTGGAATAGATAAGACCATCTGTAGTAAGATTCGCCTGCTAATGGCCGATAATGATATTGAGGACATTACCTTTTTTGTTGATCCTGATGGGGATATTTTCCCAGAAACAGACCTGCCCGTAGAAAGTCGAAAATTGAAGGGCTTTGTTTGGCGTGGGGATGAACGGATCATGTCCAAAGAAGAAATATTTGACGAAGACGACAACAACATTGAACTGGTCAAAATTCGGGGAATAGAAAATCCCATTGATATTGATGCAGAGGAAAACGAGCGGCAGAGCAACCAGAACGACCCCATAAACGCACCCAATACCAAGGCGGTAAAACCCAAAAAGCCTGTTCTTAAAAAGAAAGCGCAAAGCCCATAATGTCCAAAAACGATTTTTTCACATACCAAGCCCAAACTTCCCCGCATCCATTGGCCTTGGAAGTTTCTCGTGCCAAAGGGAGCTACATCTACGACCAAGACGGCAACGCCTATCTGGATTTTGTGGCTGGCGTATCAGCTTGCAGCTTAGGGCATTGCCATCCCAAAGTAGTGGATGCCATTAAAACACAGGTGGACGAATACATGCACGTCATGGTTTACGGCGAATATGTGCAACAACCAGCTGTGGAATTCTCTAAACTTTTGGCCTCCCTCCTTCCTGATAACCTGGACACCACCTATCTGGTCAATTCAGGGACGGAAGCCATGGAAGGCGCCATCAAATTGGCTCGTAGGCACACAGGTCGTTCACAAGTGATTGCGGCAAAAAATGCCTATCACGGGAATACCATGGGCAGCCTGAGCCTAATGGGGATGGAAGAACGCAAAAGTGCATTCCGTCCATTGATTCCGGATATCAGGTCGATTCAATTCAATGTTGAGGAAGAAATCGAAAAGATTACCGAGAAAACTGCTGCCGTGGTCTTGGAAACCATTCAAGGTGGCGCTGGGTTTATCGTTCCTAAAAACGGTTACCTTGAAAAAGTACGAAAGCGCTGCGACCAAGTTGGCGCTTTATTGATCCTGGACGAAATACAGCCAGGTTTTGGACGCACAGGCAAACTGTTCGCTTTTGAACATTTTAATTGTCCGCCCGACATCTTAGTTATTGGCAAAGGCATGGCATCGGGCCTTCCCGTTGGAGCTTTCGTGGCATCGCATGAACTTATGGCCGATTTAAAGGATAATCCCAAATTTGGCCACATCACCACCTTTGGTGGAAATCCAGTAATTGCAGCGGCAAGTTTGGCAACCCTAAAAGAAATTACCGAAACAGACTTGATTCCACAAACCTTGGAAAAGGAAAAACTGTTCCGAAAATTATTGCAACATTCATTGATAAAAGAAATAAGGGGCAAAGGATTAATGCTCGCACCAATTATGGAGAGCAAGAAAGTAGCCGATTATTTGGTGCTTGAAGCCGCTAGAAAGGGACTCATACTTTTCTGGCTATTATTTGAACCAAAAGCAGTGCGGATATCGCCTCCACTGACCATTTCCATGAAAGAAATCGAGGAAGGTTGCGACCAAATCCTCAGTATTTTGGACAGCTACAAATCCGATACTGTTAACTAATTTGTTGATAACATACCCCTAAAATGGACTTGAAGAGCACCTCAAAGGGTTAATTTTAAGTCCATAGTTCAACCAAAAACGTTCCTATGGCGTTAGAATCCAACGAATATCCTGACAAATCCATAAACAAATTTGAGTCCATGCTCAAGACGGATGACGTCTATTTCTTTGATGCGGAGGACTTTGAGGAAATCATTCACCACTACCTGAACAACGGTAAAATATCCCTGGGCAAAAAAGCCATTCAAATTGGTTTGGAACAACATCCAAATTCCATGGAGCTTAAACTGTTACAGGTGGAAGTATTGGCGTTTGAAGACAAATTTGAAGCTGCGGAAACGCTTCTGGATGAAATTCAGACCATAAACGCAGCCAATGAGGAAGTATTCATCCAACGGGCCAATATCCGATCTAAGCAGGACAAACACCAGGAAGCTGTGAACCTATTGCTAGAGGCGTTGGACATTACAGACCACTCCTTCGACATTCATTCCCTCCTCGGAATGGAGTACCTTTTTATGGATGATTACGAGCAGGCCAAACTCAGTTTTATGCGTTGCGTCGAGATTGATGACAGGGACTATTCATCGCTCTACAATGTGGTATACTGCTTTGAATTTTTAGAGGATTTTGACGGAAGCATTTATTACCTGAACGATTATTTGGACCGAAACCCCTATTGCGAGGTGGCATGGCACCAATTGGGGAAAATGTACCTGGCCAAAAAACTGTATTTGGAAGCTTTGACCGCTTTTGATTTTGCCGTGATTTCGGATGATTCCTTTATCGGAGCCTATTTTGAAAAAGGCAAGGTGCTGGAGAAATTGGGACGCTACAACGAGGCCATCGAAAATTACGAGTCCACCATATCCATCGAAGACCCTACATCCTATGCTTTTTTAAGACTTGGAAAGTGTCATGAAAAACTGGGCAACTTTGATTTGGCAAAATATTACTACTACCATACGGTTCATGAAGACCCCTTGTTGGATAAAGGATGGTTGGCCATTACAGATTTCCATTTTGGACAGAAAAACTATGAAAAAGCCCTATATTATATCAACAAGGCCATAAATATTGATGGAGAGAACCCTAAATATTGGAAAAAGGCTGCCAAGATTTATTTTGCGCTCAACAACTATGATGAAGCGGACTTTGCCTACAAGCAGGCCGTGGATTTGGGCAATTATGAATTGGTTACTTGGAAAAACTGGGCAGAAGTGCTCAACAAGATCGGCGATTACAACTCGGCCATCCAAGTATTGATCCAAGGATTGGAATTTTACCCGGATAATTCGGAACTCACTTATAAATTGGCGGGGCTCCATTTAAAAAATAACGACTTGGATGAAGCAAAAAGCATCTTATCCAAGGCTATGAAATTGGATATTGGTAAATTGCAGCAGTTTGAAAAAGAATTCCCTGAATTCATTGAAGTAGATTGGGTGAAAGCGCTGGTTTCAAAAATCAGGAAAACAGCAAAGTAGCCAGCACATTATCCAAAATCATGCAAGCACGCCGTATACTGGACTACGTATTCATTACCCTAAAGGGCATGGCCATGGGGGCCGCCGATGTAGTACCGGGAGTATCAGGGGGAACCATTGCCTTTATCTCGGGCATTTATGAAGAGCTCATTACCTCCATCAACAACATAGACCTCTCCCTTATCAAAATTTTAAGGAAAGAGGGCATAAAAGCCGCTTGGAACAAAGTTAACGGCAACTTTTTAGCTGCGCTGTTCCTTGGTATCTTTATAAGCGTGCTTTCTCTGGCCAAGTTTTTAAGTTGGTTATTGGAAAACGAACCAATTTTACTTTGGTCCTTTTTCTTTGGTCTGGTGGTGGCCTCCATATTCATGGTGGGAAAGGAAATTACCAAATGGACCATGGGAACCATTGTTGTGCTCATTTTAGGGGCTGCCTTGGCATTTTTCATTACCGAACTGCCCGCCAACGATAATGTGGACAGTTTGCCCTACCTATTTCTTTCAGGGGCTTTGGCGATTTGCGCCATGATTCTACCCGGGATATCCGGAGCATTCATCTTGGTGTTATTGGGTTCGTACAAAACCATTCTGGACGCTGTTCACGAGCGGGACATCAAGATTATTCTAACAGTAGGAGTTGGTGCCATTTTCGGGCTTTTGAGCTTCGCTCGCCTGCTCAAATGGATGTTCAATCACTACAAAAACATCACGTTGGCGCTTTTGACCGGATTCATTCTCGGGTCTTTGAATAAAATTTGGCCATGGAAAAAAGTGCTGGAGACCAAAACCTTTGGCGAAAAAACCGTTGTCGTCGATGATATGAACGTGCTTCCCGGTGCTTTTCAGGGCGATAGCAAATTAATGCTGGCCATTGTATTAGCCATCCTAGGTTTTTCACTTATTTTTATCCTGGAAAGACTAGCTTCCAAAAAATAAGTAAAACCTGTTTAGGCGCATGCATCAACCTAGAACATTTCTGGACAATTTCTTCTTGGTCATCAAGGGGCTTTGTATGGGTGCCGCCAATAAGGTTCCAGGGGTTTCCGGTGGCATAGTCGCTTTTGTGGCTGGGTTTTATGAAGAGTTCATCTATTCCCTGCAAAAACTGAACTCCAAAGCCCTGAAACTTTTGTTCAACGGGAGGTTCAAAAGCTTTTTCCGATACACCAACGCTCGTTTTTTGGGACTGCTCGTTTTTGGGATGCTTGTCAGTTATTTCAGTGTTTCCCGAATTCTGGATTATTTCTTGGAACATAATGAGCTACTGGTCTGGGCCACCTTCTTTGGGATGGTCATCGGTTCCATCTATCACATTGGCAAAGATTTTTCACCTTGGAACAAAAAAACCATTCCGGCCGGGCTCATTGGTTTGATCATCGGGGTCTCCATTAGCTTTTTGAGTCCCGCAAAAGAAAATGACAACCTACTGTTCATCTTTTTCTGTGGAATCGTCAGTGTATCCGGTATGACCCTTCCGGGGCTCTCTGGATCCTTTATTTTGATCTTGATGGGCAATTACGTCCTACTCCTGGTAGACTCCGTAAATGCCCTTTACGATACTTTTTCCGAGATTTTCTCTGGGGACTTCAGCTTCTGGAAGAATGAGGAACGAATCCAAATCCTAAAAATATTGGGGGTCTTTACCTTGGGTTCCATTACGGGATTGGTTACATTTTCTCATTTACTGAGCTATTTGTTAAAGCATTTTAAAGCCATAACCTCAGCTGTGCTATTAGGTTTTATAACCGGGTCGCTGGGTGTACTTTGGCCTTGGAAGAAGACTATTTTTAAAATAGACCCAACAGGAAATACATTATTGGACTCCAACGGGAACAAAGTTATAGTGAACTACACCAGATATCTACCCGATATGGCAGAGGCGGAAAGCTGGTGGGCCATCCTTTTTATTTTAATTGGGATTTTGGTATTATTGATTTTGGATTGGTATGGCAACAACAGACAGAAAAATGAACAGGTTCGGGCTTCTCGGTAGAAACATCTCCTACTCCTTTTCGCAAGGGTATTTCACTGAAAAATTCAAGGGTTTGGGATTGAAAGACCACAGCTACGAGAATTTTGACATTCAAAACATGGATGGGTTCAAGAACGTGCTCGCCCAGGACAATCTCAAGGGGCTCAACGTTACCATTCCCTACAAGCAGGATATCATCCCCTTTTTGGATGAATTGGATGAAAAAGCGGCGAAAATTGGAGCCGTCAACACGATTCAATTTTCAGAGAAAGGTTTAAAAGGCTTCAATACGGATGCCTATGGCTTTCAAAAATCGCTGGAACCTTTTTTAAAACCACATCACAAAAATGCATTGATTTTGGGAACGGGTGGTGCTTCCAAAGCGGTTCGTTTTGTACTGGACGAACTTGGCATTGCCAATACCTATGTTTCCCGCAGTAAAAAAGAGGGGCAATATACTTACAATGAGCTAGATCAAAGTATTCTAGAAAAAAATACCTTGATCATCAACTGTACTCCTTTGGGGACCTATCCCAATATCGAGGACAAACCTGCGCTACCCTATCAATATATTGGTCCCGACCACTTATTGTACGATTTGATCTACAATCCGGAAAAAACCAGTTTTCTGGCTATGGGAGAGGCCAATGGCGCCACTATTTGCAATGGATTGAAAATGCTGGAACAGCAGGCCGAAAAAGCTTGGGAAATCTGGAATAACCTGTAATAGAAGACAATCGGTATAGGGTTTACACCGATCCACACAACTATATTCCCGACCAAAAAGAAGAAACAATACTTTTGCTATTAGACAATTAAGTTGTTAAATTGGCTATAATTTTCATCAATCAATAGGTAAATAAGCTACGAATGCAGGAAAATGATCGTAAACTTCAGCAAGCTGAAGGTGGTATAGAGGAAACATCGGAAAACACCAAAGGACATTTGGAAGAAAGCACTCAGGCCGAACCTAAGGGTTCCGAAAGTGCCACACCTGAAAATGAAGAGGAAAAACAAGCTGAAAAAGATGCGGTTTCCGAAACCAAGAGCGATGAAATAAATCCTGAAAAGAAAGAGGACTCCAACGAACACATAGACGAAATCGACGAATCCAATGCGGAGGACGCAGAGGATTCAGACAACGAAAAGCGTCATACCATCCCCATGTTGGACTATCACTCTATGTCCATGGAAAACTTGGTTGGGGAATTGCAAAAATTGGTCAAAAACGAAAAAGTACAGGCCATCAACAAGCATGTGAGCTCCATTAAATATGAGTTCGATCAAAAGTTCCATGATTTTCTGGATGAAAAGAAAGAGGAGTTCATCTCCAAGGGTGGCAACGAGATAGATTTCAGATACAATTCCGTATCCAAAAGACAATTTAATGAAGTCTACTCCGATTACCGGGAAAAAAGAGACCAGTACTACAAAAAATTAGACCAGTCCTTAAAGGACAATCTTCAAAAAAGATTGGATATCATTGAGGAGTTGAAAGGTCTTATCGATATCGAGGAAGACATCAACACCACCTACAACAATTTCAAGGATCTCCAGAATCGATGGAGGAATGCCGGACCAATCCCGCGTGCCAATTACAATGATGTTTGGCGCACCTACCATCACCACATGGAAATCTTTTACGATTTTCTCCACCTTAACCGTGAATTGCGCGATCTTGACTTTAAGCACAATCTCGAAGAAAAACAAAAATTGGTGGAACGTGCCGAAGCTTTGGTCGATGAGCCGGATTTGAACAAGGCCTTCAGGGAGCTGCAGACCCTTCACAAAATCTGGAAAGAGGATATAGGCCCCGTGGCCAAGGAACACCGCGAGGAGATTTGGGAAAAATTCAGCAATGCCACCAAGGCCATGCACCAACGTAGGCAAGAACATTTCCAAGAACTGGAAAAGTCCTACGAAAAGAATCTGGAGAAAAAGCAGGAGATCATTGCCAACATTGCTAAAATAGCCGAAAATGTTGCGGACAACCACAGAGGGATCCAACAACAGATCAAAGAAGTTGAAGCGCTCAGGGAATCGTTCTTTAAAGCGGGAAGAGTTCCCCAAAAGGTAAACGAGGAAACCTGGAGCCATTTCAAGGAAACCGTCCGCAAATTCAATAGAACCAAGAACGCTTTCTATAAAAACCAGAAAAAAGAGCAACAGCAAAATCTGGAAAAGAAAAAAGAGCTCTTGGAACTGGCTGTTTCCTTAAAGGATAGTGACGATTGGGCCGAGGTAACCCCTCAAATGAAACGCATACAACGGGACTGGAAAAAGATTGGCCATGTACCCCGAAAGTATTCCGATAAGATTTGGAAAGAGTTCAAAGATGCCTGCAACCATTACTTTGACCGTCTGCATGCTGAAAAGAATGAGGCCCACCAAGAAGAGTTCGAAAACTTCAAGAAGAAAAGTGCCTGTCTAGACCGCTTGAAAGAGTTTCAGCTCAGCGGTAACAAGAAAAAGGATATCGAAGACATCAAAGCCTTTTTGGCCGAATGGAAACAATATGGCCGTATTCCCTATAACAAGAAGCATATCAACAGCAAGTTCAACAAAATTGTGGACGCGCTCTTCAAAAAGTTAGGAGTTGGCAAACAACAATCGGAACTGCTCAAATACGGCAACAAAGTTCAGGAATTGGCCAAAACCGAGGATAATTACGCCATCGGCAACGAACGCCTTTTTGTCAAACGCAAAATCGACGAGGTAAAATCCGAAATCCGTCAATTGGAGAACAATCTTCAATTCTTCTCAGGTGATACCGAGGGCAATCCATTGGTAAAAGAAGTTGTCAACAACTTGAACAAGCAAAAAGAGGCCCTTAAAACTTGGAAAGAGAAGATGAAGAAACTCAACATTCTCGAGCACAAGCTCAACAAGGAATCCGAGGAAGAGGAAAACGAGAGCAACGAAGAGGAATAAAGATCAATTCATCATATAAAATCAAAGGGCCGCCAATTAGGGCGGCCCTTTGCATTCTTTCCAGTTCAAGGCTCAATGCATTCCAGTAAATAGTTGATTAAGTCCGTAGTGGTAACAATCCCCACAAGTTTGCCATTATCCACTACAGGCAATGCATGAAACTCTCTTTTTGAAAGAAAACGTGCCACATCCCCAATAGAAGTCTTGGATGTTACACTTACAACGTCATTGACCATAACTTGAGGTATGGTAAACATATTGTAAACAATGGTGTCCACATATTCCTCATGTTCGTCCACGGCATCAGCAAAGCTGATTCGCAATAGATCCGTGTAGCTCAACATCCCTACAATGGATGAGCCTTCCACCACGGGAATATGTCTTATATGATGCTTTTTAAAAAGCCGTTCGGCGGTTACCAAATCATCCTTAGTTGTAAGCGTGACCAACTTTTTGGTCATTATTTTAGAAACGGGCACACCATTTTTCATCACTCAAGTAGTTTAACAATTCCTTCAATGAAATTACCCTTATCCCGCCTGGAAAAGTATGATAATTGTCAGCTCACAGTACTTCACATCAAGAATTAGAAGGGTCGATTTATGATTAAAAGCAAGTATTCACAACTTTTTTTGACCATACACCGCATTTTTTTGGTTTTTTCTTCATTTTGGTGGCATTTTTATCTTTAGAATCAAAACACCATACCAACCAACCACTATGAAAAACCTTTTAGTTTCCCTAATGATTTTGTGCGCTGCCATTTCCGGATATTCGCAAAACTATTACGAGACCAGTTGGGTCAGCGGAGATGTGAAGTATACCGCCCTTGTTATTTTCTATGAGGAAAACGAAGCCCTGGTACGCGTAAAGTATTATGCCAATGGTGCGGATAAACTGGCCACTTACGCTTGCTCTTACAAAAACTTCATAAAAGCGGATGGTACCACAGACCAGTATTTGGATGGTCGCGAAGCACACATGGTGCGTGGACCATCAAACTCCACTTATAGTGCGGACAACTTTTATGTAAAAGAAAATGGGGCATCTTACGAAGCATATACAGCTGACGATAATGCTTTTGAAGGCGGAGACTTTACAGAATCCATGAAACCAATGCTCTATTGGGTAAAATTAAACCCCAAAGCACTGACCAAGGGATATCTGGATGACTATTTTGAAGAAGAGGAATCACTTTTCCAATTGCTGATCTATTTGAACAAAGGAGAAATATCCTATCCCACGGAAGACAATGCAGTGACCGTACTTGCCAATGGTGTGGATGGGGAATCGGTTTGGGTCGCCGTAATGGACAACACGAGCAAAGCCCCCTACTCGGAACAAAAAATCAAAAAATCGAATCAATTCCCTGACGAATGGATCAAACAGCAATGGGACGAAGGCCTCAACATATCCGCTTTTGATTATGATGAAAATAAAGAACAGTTCGTTGTACTGATGAGCAAATGGAAAGCTTTACAGCCACAATCCTGGAAAAAATCGGATACCTTTCCCAAGGATTGGGTCATTGGAAAATGGAATGAAGATTACCAAATCACTTCGGTAATGTATGGGGCTGGAAACTGGTATTTGGCCATGAACAAAAATACCGGGTTTACCGACCAAAAATGGAAGACCAGTTACGATATTCCAAGGGATTGGATTATTGACAATTGGAACGAGAATTACGCCATAACTTCTGCTACCTATGGAAACGGTGTCTGGGCCCTCGCCATGAGCAAAGGTTCCAAACTAGGGGCACAATCATGGAAAACAGAAACTGCGTATCCCTTCAATTGGATCAAAGAAAGGGCGGACAAAGGATATTCGATAACCACCATAACTTACGGCGACGGTATGTGGCTTGTGGTCATGTCAAAAAACACCACCAATACCACGAACAGGTCCAGTTCCCAATATCAGGACATCCCAATAAATTGGATTTTGCTAAACACCTTGGACTTCTAGTTTTCCAACTACTTATTTAGCAACGTTTACAGATCGTGTCTCACGGATTACAGTAACCTTTACCTGACCAGGATAGGTCATATCGGTCTGTATTTTTTGTGAGATTTCGAAAGAAAGTTCGGCCGCTTTGTCGTCGTTCACTTTTTCGCTTTCCACAATCACTCGAAGTTCCCTACCAGCTTGAATAGCATAGGCTTTCTGTACCCCGTTGAAACCAAAAGCGATATCTTCCAAGTCTTTCAATCGTTGGATGTAAGAGTCCAAAACCTGTCTTCTTGCTCCTGGCCTTGCTCCGCTGATGGCATCACAGACCTGAACAATCGGAGATATCAAAGTGTTCATCTCAATTTCGTCGTGGTGGGCTCCGATAGCATTGCAAACCTCACCTTTTTCACCATATTTCTGTGCCCATTGCATACCCAAGATTGCGTGTGGTGTCTCCACTTCTACCTCGGCCATGGGTACTTTTCCAATATCGTGAAGTAATCCAGCACGTTTGGCCAGTTTAGGGTTGAGCCCCAATTCCGCAGCCATCACACCGCAAAGTTTGGCCACCTCTCTGGAGTGTTGCAAAAGGTTTTGTCCGTAAGACGAACGATACTTCATTCTACCCACCGCTTTGATCAACTCTGGGTGCAATCCATGGATGCCCAGATCAATAACAGTACGTTTACCTATCTCTGCAATTTCTTCGTTGATTTGCTTTTCGGTCTTCTTTACCACCTCTTCAATACGAGCTGGGTGGATTCGTCCATCTGTTACCAGTCGGTGCAGGGACAATCTTGCCACTTCCCTCCTCACGGAATCAAAACAGGAGAGGATAATGGCTTCCGGGGTATCATCGACAATGATCTCAACTCCGGTAGCAGATTCCAAAGCACGGATGTTTCTACCTTCCCTACCAATGATTCGTCCTTTGACATCATCGGATTCCAGATTGAATACCGACACACAGTTTTCCACTGCTTCTTCGGTTCCGATACGCTGGATGGTATTGACCACGATTTTTCTGGCCTCTTGTTGTGCGGTAAGCTTTGCTTCTTCCAAAGTATTTTGAAGATATGCCATGGCATCACTCTTGGCGGTCTCTTTTAACGACTCCAGCAATTGTGCCTTTGCATCTTCAGCGGAAAGTCCTGAAATCACTTCCAACTGCTGGACTTGGCTCTTGTGAAGCTTTTCGACCTCGGCCTGTTTTTTATCGAGTATCTCACTTTTGTACTCGACATCCTTTATTTTCTGTTGAAACTGATCGTTCAGCTTTTTATTCTTGGCCAATTCGCTGCTCACTTGGGATTCCTTGTCCCTAGTACGCTTTTCGGCCTCGGCGATTTTCTTATCCTTGTTGATGATAACCTTTTCATGTTCCGCCTTCAATTCCAAAAACTTCTCCTTGGCCTGAAAAATCTTATCCTTCTTGATGCCCTCCCCTTCTTTTTTGGCCTCTTTAATGATATCGGCCGCATCCTTCTTTGCATTGGCAATGGTTTTGGATGCCTTGCCCTTCTCCATCATCTTGGCAATTCCGAATCCTATTGCCAGCCCTACAACAGCTGCGACAACAATTAATATGATATTATCCATCTTTAGATTGTGTTTAGTTAAAAAAAAAGCCCACATCAGAAGAAGTTTTGTACAAACTCCGAAATACAGGTTTAGGGCTAACAGACTGATCAAGGATCCCTATACGAGTAGGGCCTGCTTTTACAGCCTAAACTCACCCTTTCTAATTATATTAGTGTTGAGTTTGTCAAAAATTAATTACCAATGTGGGCAGTAACAATATTTTATTTAAAAGAACTTATTCCCCAATTTTGGAATGGACCAACTCGTCCAATGCCCTGAGGCGCTGCATGGCAGCCTCCGCATCTTCGGAACGATCTATTCCGCTTTGCTCAATTTTGGAAGCAAATTGTAAAGCACACATGGCCAATACATCCTGCTTGTCCCGAACGGCATAGTTTTGCTCAAACTTTTTTGCCAGATTTTCTATGTTCTTGGCTGCTTTGCGCAACCCTTCCTCTTGCTTGGGATCAATCGTCAAAGGATATACCCTATCAGCAATGGAAAGCTTTATTTTGAGCTTCTCGTCCATAATCTCGGTACCAGTTAATCCGCCAACTTGGCTATACAAACATCAAGTTCGCGAATCAAAGTATTTATCTTGAGCTTAGCTTCTGTTTTACTAGTATTACTACCCAGCATTGTGCTTGCCATTTTCAGGGAGTCGTATTTCTCCTCCCATTCGCTGAGCGCTTTCTGTTGAATTTTGTTTTCATCCCTTTGGACTTCCAATTCCTGTTTTAACTTGGCATTGAGTTGGTGCAACAGCTCCATTTTGTGAAGCAATTTGCTCACCTTGTTCTCCAAAGAATCAACAATCTCAACAAGTTCGCTCATATATGCAAACAACAATACGTATTACACAAAGTTAACCAACCTAGTACAACCTCGCAATACTTTTAAGATTTATTCTTAAAGCATTGCTTTAAGTCTTTTGGTTCTCTTAAATCCTTTTCTCAAAACAAAACATTGGTTACTTTCGTAGGAATTATTGATGTTTATATGCGCTGCAACACTTTATTGGTCCTATTTTTCATTGCACTCCACCTTTCCGCCCAAAAAAAATACCCCCAAGATGAATTCCGTTCACCTTTGGATATTCCATTGGTTTTGGCTGGCACCTTTGGCGAGCTTCGATCCAATCATTTCCATTCCGGGATGGATATTAAAACACAACAACGGGAAGGACTGCCCGTTTTTGCCATAGGCGATGGTACCGTAACGCGCATCAAAGTCTCACACTGGGGGTATGGCAAAGCACTTTATATAGCCCACCCCAACGGATACACCTCGGTATATGCCCACCTGCAAAAATTTGGTCCCGAAATCGAGGAATACGTTAAAAAAGTCCAATATCAGAAACAATCCTATGAAGTGGAGATGTTTCCCGATTATGGCGAACTCAAAGTGACCAAAGGCAGTACGATTGCCTATTCGGGCAACACGGGCGGTTCCGCAGGACCCCACCTTCATTTTGAAATAAGGAACAGCGTGAACAGCAAACCCACCAATCCCCTACTCTACGGGTATGAGGTCAGGGACGCCACTGACCCAACTTTGTTGGGGCTCTATGGGTATCCATTGTCCGAGGGTGGCTTGATCAATCAAAGCGCAAAAAAAATCCAGTTGAATTATACCCGACAGTCCGACGGTTCTTTTTTGGCTGATAAAGTAACCGCTTCCGGAACCATAGGCTTCGGAATCAATACATTTGACCGTTTGGACATGGCCGCCAACAAAAACGGGGTGTACGCTATCAAGCAGTCCGTAAACGGTAGAACCTATTCCGAGTTTGATTTTGAGACTTTCTCCTTTGGAGAGACCCGTTACATCAACACCCTTATCGATTATGCACACTTTTACGACCACCGGCAGCGTATCCAAAAGTGTTTTAAGGAACCCTACAACCATTTGAGCATTTACAAATCGCTTTACAACGATGGAAAGATAAAAGTGGAAGAAGGAATGTCGTACAATGTGGAAATGCTCATTTCGGATTTGGAGGGCAACACCACAAAGCTGATCATTCCCGTAGAGGGAAAACGGGAAGAGGAAAAAATCTCCAAGGATGACGAGACCACCGAAAATTTTATCATTGCCACTAAACCCAACAATTTTGATTTGGGGGCTGCCAAAGTTTATTTTCCCGCCAGCACCTTTTATGAAGATTTTTTCATCCATCTGGAAAAAGGGAACGACACCATCACGATACACGATAATAGCGTTGCAGCCCACCGAAATTTCACTATAAGCTTTGACCCATCAAAATATTCAACGGAAGAAAGAAAACAATTGTTCATTGCCCATTTGGACAGTAGAATGTGGCCATCCTACTCGAAAACCTATAAAAGGGATGGCTCTTTTACAACACGAACACGAACTTTGGGCACCTATACCTTGGTAAGGGATAGTGTAGCACCCCAGATACGCCCCAAAAACTTCAAGGAGAAACAATGGTTGAGTAATTACAACTACCTTAGTCTTTCCATTTCGGACGACTTGAGCGGCATTGATTCCTATTCCGCTACCTTGAACGGAAAATGGATTTTGATGGAGTATGAGCCAAAAACCAATACCATAACCTATAATTTTGAGGATAATGTGACCAGCGAAACGGAATGTGAACTTAAAGTCACGGTTACGGACAATGTCGGCAACTCTTCCACCTACACGAGCTCTTTTTTCAGGAAATAGCGTTACTTTTGCACACGGAAAATCAACCCGATCTGATACAACCTGTTTTTTTACGATTCTAAGTGCCAACCTGTTGCCTGAACAACCTCAGCCATAGACCATGAGTATTGAAATAAAAATTGATTAATGAAAAAAATTGTCTTTGTCCTTGTTCTTTTTACCACTACACTGGCCATGGCCCAAAAGAACATTTATGAGAGCATAAGGTTTGATGAGTATACCGAAGACCATGAGATTTTGGCGATAATACCCTTTATCGCGCATCTGGAATTAAAGAAAGCGGTGGACAAGGATGAATTGAGTGTTTTGGCGCAAAAAGAGGGGTATGCGGTACAGAATGCATTGGAAACCTATTTTTCCAAACGTAAAAAGCGAAAAAAGTTCAATGTGGACTTTCAGAACATTATGAACACCAACGCTATTTTGGCACAGAACAATATTGACTACGATAATATTGACACCTACACCACCCAGGAATTGTGCAAAATTCTAGATGTGGACGGGATTATCAGCGGCAACCTGACCCTGAACATATTGTTATCAGAAGGAGTGCCCACGGATTTCAGTATTTTGGATTACTTCAGTGGCAATGCAAATTACGGACGTATCGGCGTGAAAATAAGTGATGGCGATACAGGCAAACTACTTTGGAAATATGAGAACGAAATTTCCAAGAAAACAGGCAAAAACACCACGGAACTCATCGATAAAATGATGAAGACCGCATCCAGAAAGTTTCCTTATGACAGGGAAAAAAGAAGGAACAGAAATTAATCAACTGTTCGCAAACTCCTTCAACACCTCAACAGCGTAGTCCAGCTCTTCCTTGGTATTGTACATGGAAAAGGAAAAGCGCAAACTGGGCTTCTCCAGTTCCTCGCCTTCCAAAATTTCATTAAGCACATGCGAACCTTGGTTGCTTCCCGATTGGCATGCACTTCCCTTGGAACAGGCAATTCCCTTCATATCCAAGTGGAACAGGAGCATCAAGCCCTTCTGTTTGTCAAATGGCAAACGAATATTGGCCAAGGTATAAGTGCCTTTTTCCATATCGCCTGAAAGTCCGTTGCATTCTGCTCCCGGAATCTCTTCCAAAATCCTATCCACAAAATACTTTTTGAGCTCTTTTACGGTTTTGGTTTCTTCATCCAAATGCTCGTAGGCTCTTACAAAAGCTTCCTCCAACCCAACAATGTTATGGAAAGGTTCGGTACCTGCCCTAAAACCTCTTTCCTGGGAACCTCCCACTATTAAAGGTTTTAAACCAGAATTTTTTCGAATAAAGGCAAAACCTATCCCTTTGGGTCCATGGAATTTATGGGCGGCAGCTGTCATGAAATCAACATTTACAGCTTGCACATCCCAAGGATAGTGTCCTATGGATTGTACAGTATCGGAATGGAAAAGTGCTTCGTTTGCCTTGCAAAGTTTACCTACAGCAGCAATATCGGTAATGTTCCCGATTTCGTTGTTCACATGCATCAAACTGACCAACTTTTTGGAAGCGTCCTTTTTGAGCAATTCTTCCAAATGGTTAAGGTCTGGATTGCCATGTTCATCCAAATCCACATACCAAAGATTGATGTTGTACTCTTTTTCAAGTTCCTCAACCGTATGCAGCACGGCATGGTGCTCAATTTTGGATGTAATGATGGTCTCGACCCCCAAATCCCTCACGGCACAACGCAAAATCATGTTATCCGCTTCCGTGCCTCCAGAAGTAAAGATGATTTCGGCTGGTTGCGCATTCAAGGTTTTGGCAATGGTTTTCCTAGCCTGTTCCACAGCGGTCTTGGCCGATCTCCCGAAGCTATGTGTGGAAGATGGGTTACCGTAATGCTCTGCCAAGGCTTGTTGCATTCGTTCAATCACTTCTTGTCTTACCTGCGTGGTTGCAGCGTTGTCCAGATAGACTTTTTGCATTTTCGGGTCACTTTTTAACAGGTGCAAAAGTACGTGAAATAAAGTTAATTTCTTTTAAACTATCCCTAAGGATTAGGGTATTAAAATGGAATTGCTTTAAATTTGGCACATGAGAAAATTTATCCTTTCAGTTTTTGTTTTGGGCACCTTCTTTTCTTGCAGTGATGGCGACCTGCAGATAGAAACCATCGATTTTGATAGTGTTTCCTTGCAGTATTGCACCAACCCTGTGAGAAACGCAAAAAACCTGATGTTCAAAATAAATGAAAGCGAAGCCCTGATTTTAGAGTTGCAAAGCGGTGCCTTGAACAATGGCGTTATCGGGGACACGATAATCACGGAAAGTACGGTTCCCAATCAATCCCAAATCACATATCGGGTTTTCTCAGACGGTGTGGACAACGATTATTTCTGCGATGATATCCCCACGGTAGAACCGACTGTAGTACAAGAAGTCGTAGCGGAAGATGGATTGGTCATCATTGAGACCATGCTTGCCGAAAATGACAGCACTCTTTTTGCTCACAATATTAGCCTTAGCGGAATTTCCTTTGTTACTGGAAACGGGGAACGTATTACCAATTTGGCTATAAACGAGTTTGGTGAAGTAACCACCAATGTTCCTGATTAAGCATTCTGATAAATGTAGACTTCGGTAGCTCCCAAACCGTATTTCTGGTAATCGGCATCATAAAAATTCACATTGTCGTACCTATTGAACAAGTAGCGTAGTTCTTCTTTTAACACCCCTTCACCCACTCCGTGGATAAACACCACTTTTTGGATTCGTTTTCGTATGGCAAAATCCAATTGTCGCTTTGCGGTATCCAACTGAATGTTGAGCATATCAAAATTACTCATGCCCTTGCTGGATTTCACTAGTTGGTGGATATGCAAATCCACTTCCATTTTTGGAGCTGTCCTTTCTTTGGGCTTTATGGTCGGTGCCTTTCTCTTTTTTGGTATCTCCTTTTCTTTTTTGATTTGAGCGACCTCATAATTGGAAACAGAAATATCGCCTTCTATTTTAACCAGATCATCGGCAGGAAAATGCATAGGGAACCCATCATCGGTAATCAAGGTCACTTCATTACCGTCCACTTTTTGCACGATCCCCGAAATGGCCTCGTCCAACACTTCTGCCCTATCCCCTATTGAAAATTTGCCCATAATTGATTTCTAAGGTAAAAATGATGTAAATATTAAACCCGAATACAAAAATAATAGTAATTTCGGGCTCTACAGACTATGATGTACCCTGCACTGACCATATCTGCCATAGATTTAGAAGATTACATGCTTCCATGCCTCAACAAACAACTTCTGGGAATAGATTGCCCAGGATGTGGCTTACAGCGTTCCGTTGATTTATTGTTGCATGGAGAGTTCGTTGCTGCATTTCAGATGTATCCAGCTATTTATCCCATGTTGGCGCTTCTTGCGTTTTTGGTAACGAGTAGCTTTACGACCATCAAATATTCCCAGTACTTAAAAATGGCCCTTGTCGTCATGACAGCTGGTACCATCATAATAAGTTATATTCTAAAAATGAACAACCTTTTTAATTAAAAACCTAAAACTATGGAACAACAGAAACTTCCAAACGCTACACTGATAATGGTATTTGGCATCATTTCGATTGTAACTTGTTGCTGCTACGGTATCATCGGGCTTATTTTCGGAATCATTGCCTTGATATTGGCCAACAAAGCCTTGAAGCTCTATGCTGAAAATCCAGAAATGTACGAAGGCGTCCAAACTGTAAAAACAGGTAGGATACTTGCCATTATCGGGCTTGTACTGAATATCTTAGCCCTTGCCTATATGATTTGGGCCATTTCTTATTTTGGATGGGAGACCCTTCAAGATCCTCAGCAAATGCAAGAAATCCTTGAACAATATCAATAAGACAACAATATGAACCAACAACCCTTACCAGGGGCAAGCACGGTGTTGACAATGGGGATACTCTCCATTGTCCTCACTTTGTTTTGTTGCGGCCCTTTTGGTGCCATTTTTAGCATTATCGGTTTGGTAAAAGCGAAAAGTGCTGACCAATTGTACCGATCAAGCCCCGAAAATTATACCGACTACAGTAATGTGAAAACAGGTAAAATCCTTTCCTACATTGGATTGGCATTAGCATTGGTGTATTTAGTGCTTACTATCCTTTATTTTGGATTAATCGTAGCGGCAATCACTACAGGAGAATTGAGTGGCGAATTTTAATTCGCCACTTCACTTATGAATTTTAGGCGGTACAAACGGAGTTCTTCATCTTCGTAGTCCCCTTCAAATTCTTCAACGGCTGCAGAAATGGAATCAGTCTCAGCTTCCAAAAAGTAGTCATGGATTTCCTCTTGTTGATCCTCATCCAAGATTTCGTCAATCCAATAGCCAATGTTCAATTTGGTCCCACTGAATACGATTTGCTCCATCTCTTTGATCAGTTCTGGCAACTCCAACCCTTTGGCAGAAGCAATATCGTCCAGTGCCAATTTTCTATCCACACTTTGGATCACATACAATTTTAATCCAGAGTTGGCGCCTGTGCTTTTTACCACAAGGTCATCCGGCCTGGTAATATCGTTTTCATCCACGTATTTGGAAATCAAATCCACGAAGGCTTTTCCGTATTTTTTGGCCTTGCCCTCGCCCACACCTTGAATATTGAGCAGTTCTTGCATCGTTACCGGATATTTAAGTGACATATCCTCCAATGATGGATCCTGGAAAACCACAAAAGGCGGAACCTCTCGCTTTTGAGCCTCTTTTCTTCTAAGGTCGCGCAATAGTTTCAATAAGTTTTCATCCGCTACGGCTCCGTTGGATTTTTCTGCGACCACGATATTTCCCGAATCATCTTTGGAGTATACATGATCCTTGGTCATCATAAAGGACTCCGGATTTTCGAGGTATTTTTCACCCTCCTCAGTCAGATGCAGGATTCCATAGCGTTCGATTTCCTTTTTGAGGAGGCCTGCGACCAAAACCTGTCGCGTAAGCGCCATCCAAAACTCTTTATCCCTGTCCTTGCCTATTCCAAAAAAGGGCTTTTCATCGGTTTTATGGGAAGTTATCATGGCATTGGTCTTTCCTACCAACACCCTTACAATTTCCTTGGTCTTGAATTTTTCTTTGGTGTCCTTTACCACACTCAAAAGCTTGACTACATCTTCCTTGGCCTCCTCCTTGGGTTTGGGGTTCCTGGAATTATCGTCCATATCAGCCCCTTCTCCATTCAATTCATCAAAATCTTCGCCGAAGTAATGTAGAATAAATTTTCTACGGGAAATGGATGTCTCGGCATAGGCTACTATCTCCTGCAACAAGGCATTACCGATTTCTTGCTCGGCCACAGGTTTACCAGACATGAATTTTTCCAACTTCTCCACATCCTTGTAGGCGTAGTAGGCCAAACAATGTCCCTCTCCCCCATCCCGGCCGGCACGTCCTGTTTCCTGATAGTAACTTTCGATACTTTTCGGAATATCGTGATGTATCACAAAACGAACATCGGGTTTATCGATTCCCATGCCGAAGGCAATGGTGGCCACCACCACATCCACTTCCTCCATCAAAAACATATCCTGATACTTGGAACGGGTCTTCGCATCAAAGCCAGCATGATAGGGAACGGCACTTACACCATTGACTTGGAGCACTTGGGCCAATTCTTCCACCCTTTTTCTGCTCAAACAATATATGATACCGGATTTTCCTTGGTTCTGTTTTACAAAACGGATGATATCTGCATCGACCTCTTTGGTCTTAGGACGTACCTCGTAAAATAAATTGGGTCTGTTAAAGGAAGCTTTGAAAACCTTGGCATCCGTCATACCCAAGTTTTTAATAATATCTTCCTGCACCTTGGGCGTAGCGGTTGCCGTAAGCCCAATAATCGGGATATTATCCCCCAATCTATTGATGATGCCACGAAGGTTACGATACTCGGGCCTAAAATCGTGCCCCCATTCCGAAATACAGTGTGCCTCATCCACAGCCACAAAGGAAAGTTGGACTCCTTTTAGAAAATCAACGTTTTCCTCTTTGGTCAGGGATTCGGGAGCTACATAGAGTAACTTGGTAACACCATTGGCAATATCCTCCTTTACCTGTTTTACTTCTGTTTTGGTCAAGGAGGAGTTCAATACGTGGGCAATGCCATGTTGTTCTGAAATGCCACGAATGGCATCCACTTGATTCTTCATTAAGGCTATCAACGGGGAAACAACAATTGCTGTTCCTTCTTTCATAAGGGCCGGCAGTTGATAGCAAAGGGATTTCCCCCCGCCTGTCGGCATAATTACAAAGGTATCATTGTCGTTGAGTATATTCTGGATTACACCTTCCTGTAACCCTTTGAACTTTGAGAAACCAAAATATTTTTTGAGCGAGGAATGCAAATCAGTGTTCGTTAGGCTCATTTCCGCATTTTTCAATTAATAACAAGCAGCCTAAAAGGCAGTTGAAGCTTTTATTTTAACCAATCAATTACAGAAGAATCTATTCTCACTTCCATAATAGTCTGTAAAAGATAGTTTGATTAGTTTTGTAATCTTAAATATAAGACATTCTTTTAGGAATGCAATCAGTTAATCGGTTTATTACTTTATTATACTTTGAGCGACATTAAGTCAATTTTAAACATAGCAAAACGGACCCTCGAAATCGAGAGCAAGGCCGTAGCGAATTTGATTGGTCTGCTAGATGACCAATTTGCACATGCCGTACAGCATATCCTGGAATCCGATGGAAGAGTCATTGTTTCCGGTGTCGGGAAAAGCGCCATCGTGGCCTCCAAAATTGTGGCCACATTGAACTCCACGGGAACCCCGGCCATTTTTATGCACGCCGCTGATGCCATTCATGGCGATCTGGGAACCATCCAACAAAACGATGTGGTCATCTGCTTGTCGCAGAGCGGCAACACCCCGGAGATCAAAGCTTTGCTTCCATTGATCAAAGTGGGCAACCATAAACTCATCGGCATCACGGGCAACATGGATTCCGTATTGGCCAAACAGGCCGATTTTGTTCTGAACACCTTTGTGGAAAAAGAAGCGTGCCCCAATAATTTGGCACCTACCACGAGTACATCCGCACAAATGTCCATGGGCGATGCACTTGCCATATGCCTTTTGGAACTTAAGGGATTCAGCAGTTCGGATTTTGCCAAATACCATCCTGGCGGCGCTTTGGGAAAGAAACTATATTTGCGCGTCGCCGATATTGTGGTGAACAATCAAAAACCACAAGTGGATATCAATGCCAAGGTAAAAGATGTGATTATGGAGATATCCGAAAAAATGCTGGGCGTTACCGCTGTACTTGACCAAGGGAAGGTAGTTGGTATCGTTACCGATGGTGACGTGCGAAGAATGTTGAGCAAATATGACAATATAAGTGGACTTACCGCAAAGGATATTATGACGTCCAATCCTAAGACAATAGCTGTGGATACGTTGGCCGTAAAAGCATTAAAACTATTGCAGGAAAAGAGCATATCCCAATTGTTGGCCTTTGACGGGGACAACTACGCAGGCGTGGTCCACCTCCATAACCTTATAAACGAGGGAATCCTATAATGGCTAAAAAAGAGAGAAAAAATCCGGATGAAATGTCCTTTTTGGACCATTTGGAAGAGTTACGTTGGCATTTGGTGCGCTCCACCTTGGCAGTTGTTATCATTGCCTGTATGGCCTTTGTATTCAGGGGCTTTATTTTTGATACGATACTGTTCGGACCCAAGAACATGGACTTCCCAACCTATCAGTTCTTTTGCAATATTGGAAAGTTCTTCGGAGTGGATTCCGAATTTTGTGGTGATACCATTCCATTTACCATTCAGAGTAGATTGATGGCAGGACAGTTTTCCGCACACATTTGGACATCCATCTGGGCGGGCGTCATTCTTGGTTTCCCATACATTTTGTGGGAGTTGTGGAAATTCATCAGTCCAGGGCTTTACGAAAACGAAAGAAAGCATTCCCGCGGGTTCATCATTACCGCCTCTGGATTGTTCTTCCTAGGGGTACTTTTCGGATATTACATCGTTGCCCCATTGTCCATCAACTTTTTGGGGTCGTACCAAGTAAGCAAGGAAGTATTGAACGAAATCGACCTTGCCTCCTACATCGGAACGGTAAGGGCCTCTGTAATCGCCTGTGGTATCATGTTTGAATTGCCCATTGTTATTTTCTTTTTGACCAAAGTAGGGTTGGTAACTCCCGAAATCTTAAAGAAATACAGAAAAATAGCCTTGGTGATCATCCTAATACTATCTGCAATCATCACACCGCCGGATATTACAAGTCAAATCATTGTGTGTATACCCGTTCTTGTGTTGTACCAGGTAAGTATTTTCATTTCGAGAATGGTAGTCAGAAAAGAAGAAAGAAAAGAGAAAGCAAGAAAAAATGCCAAATAAAGTAGAAGAGTTCAATGCTTATCGTGCCAAAATGAACGATAAGTTGCTTGCTGAGAACAACAAGCTGATCAAACGTATATTCAACCTGGACACCAATGCCTTTATGGAAGGGGCTTTGGACGTGAAGACCAAAGAACTATTGGGATTGGTGGCCTCTGCAGTACTACGCTGCGATGACTGTGTAAAATACCATTTGGAAAGTTCCAAAGAAGCTGGTGCCAACAAAGAAGAAGTGATGGAGACCTTGGGCATAGCCACTTTAGTGGGTGGAACCATTGTAATTCCACACTTGCGTCGTGCCTACGAATATTGGGAGGACATCGAGGAAAGCGAAGCTTAAAAAAATCCAAAAGACCATACGCCGGACCAAGAATATGTTTAGTTTTGGCACATTCCTATGAAGCTACGCGCAGAAAATATAATGAAGGCCTACCGTGGCCGAAAAGTGGTAAAGGGCATTTCCCTAGAAGTAAACCAAGGTGAAATCGTTGGACTTTTAGGTCCCAATGGAGCTGGAAAAACCACTTCGTTCTACATGATCGTTGGTTTGATAAAGCCCAATGGCGGGAACATCTACCTGGATGGCACCAACATTACCAGCTTCCCTATGTACAAGAGGGCACAGCACGGTATCGGCTATTTGGCACAGGAAGCATCCGTTTTCCGAAAGTTGAGTATCGAGAAGAACATTTTGAGCGTACTGCAGCTTACCAATTTGAGCAAAAAGGAGCAACACATGAAGATGGAGTCTCTGATTGATGAGTTCGGTCTTGGACATATCCGTAAAAACCGTGGCGATTTGCTCTCTGGTGGTGAACGCCGACGTACCGAGATAGCCCGTGCCCTGGCCACCGACCCTAAATTTATTCTATTGGATGAGCCTTTTGCGGGAGTTGACCCCGTAGCGGTTGAGGACATTCAGCGTATTGTGGCCCAATTAAAGAACAAAAACATTGGTATTTTGATCACCGACCACAACGTGCAGGAAACCTTGGCCATTACGGAACGTTCTTACCTAATGTTCGAAGGCGGCATTCTAAAAGCGGGAGAACCTGAAGAACTTGCCGTGGACGAAATGGTAAGAAAAGTGTACCTGGGCCAGAACTTTGAGCTCCGTAAAAAGAAATTGGATTTTTAGTTGGACATTGTAGTATCCAATATTTTTATCTCAGAGAATATACTACCATTTTCTCCCATCCCTTCTATGACAACCTTTAACTTATCATAACCGTAGTCGGGAATTGTAAATTTATAGTTGTTATCCTTATCTACCCACACCATTGGCTCCCAATGAATCAACCCGAAATTTCCAAAAGCTGAATCCCTAAATGAGGTGAAATCTGGGTTATAAAATTCCTTTTGCTTTTCGAATCCTCTTTCCACATTGAATCTAAAGGATTTTTTGGACAGAAAATCTTGGCCCGGCGTGAGATTTAGCTCCGCACCACGTCTCAAAAAAATGTATATCGTTTCCTTGTGCCCTGCTTTTGCCCCCATATACTTGGATAATCTATCTATATAAAAACTCTCCACATGTGTTAAGGGCATTTTGTAAAGCACATCCAAATTCAGCTGCAAGACATCGTCCAAAAAAACATTAACCCAAGCACCGCGCCGTGATTTTATTTTGACCCTGCTAATGAATTCATTGCTGCCGCCATCATATGCCTGAAGTTCTTCCAACACCTCATAACCTTTAGATCTTAATAACTCTCCAATGGTACCAAATGTTCTGGCCAATTCTTCATCCACAATGGTAATCTTGTTCGCCAAATATCTTGGCACCCGCAAATTGTTCCTGGCCTCTTTTTCCATTTTACTTTCCTCTGTAACAGTAACATTATCCAGGGCAATCAAAGATCCATCCGGGGTTAGTTCTGGCAATTCAAAATCGTTGTCATCACCATATATTATATTGTTGCCCTTTTCAAACATATTTATCTTTTCATAGCTGGAAATATCGATTTCGTTCTCAAGAAAATAGGCGGTAGACAAACGAGCGTACATGTTCAATCTGGACAACTTGCCACTACCTTTCTTTCTAGAGAAGAAGATACTTTCTCCATTTATTGGGTAAAAATTGGTTACCAAAAATTTACGTTGACCGGGGGACAACTTTATTTCCGTCGGCTCATGCTCAATAGATTTATGGATCAATATATTGTCTCTCTTCAAATCTTCATTTAAAAAACCATACAGGTTCAATCCATATATAGGATTATGAGTGGTCTTAAATTCCTCTTCGTTCGCTATCTCATTCCAATCGTACTTGCTCAAACCTTGAGTAAGCAAAAGCAGGTCCATCTCATATTTCTTTTGATTGTTGACATCCCTGAAATAATAACCTGCATCATGGATGGCACCTTTCACATACGGTCTTAGGTATAATTGTTCGTAAATGTTACTTTTTCCGTTATGAACCTTTGTACTAACAGGCAAAACAGAAACACTAAGCCCCATAGGTTCTAAGGCTTTGGAGTTTATCGTAATTTCCAAATCTTCATTTGATTGAAGAGCGTAATCCATATCGATTTCTACACTATTCTTCCCTATGCCTTTCCATACGAAAAATTGCCTTTCTTCTATGGGATTGTCCTTTTCGTCAAATAGAGTAAGGATATTTACACCTTTCATCAATTTGGTCTTGTCAAAATAGGTTGTATGAATTTTAGAGTTTCTTGACAACAAGATTGGTTTGGATATGATTTCTCCCTCCTTGTGTAAAACCAATTTGGTTTTGACCGCTCCATCCTCCATTGCTAAATCATTGGCTTGAACTTCCACCAAAACCTGATTCTTGTAGGGATTGTCGATTACATTAAGATTGATTCCCTTAGGGTAAATCATAGGTACCCTCATACTGACTTCATCTCCAGAAGGTATTTTTACTTTGGCAGTATAGATAACATCAGAATCAGGTGTGATTTCAAATTTTCCAAGACCACGGCCATTGGTTTCCATCAACGCCACTTGTTTCCCCTGTTCGTCTACAACTTTAATATTCTTTAGCTGCAAAGGCCTGTTCATGTGATCTAGGGCTTTAACTCCCACGATATTTTTAATACCGGCTACCAGATTACCTCCCTCTGGCAAAAACTGAAAATCAATTTTATTCACATCTTGGGATTTCCCCTTAACTTGAAAGTCTGATTTGACTACCAAAAACTCTTTAAAAAATGAGTTTCCATCATTGAAATTTCTCATCCAGTTGGTTTTTGCCTTCAAAAAATAGCGCCCATCAGCAAAAGTTGAATCTACTTTCACACTTCCCTTGAAAAAGCCATCATTCAAATAGTAAAGCTGTTCCTTTTTTAGGACACCTGTACTATCATAAACCCCTACATTGATGGTTTTTGAAATTTTTGATGGTTTAGCGTTTTTTTGATCGTACAGATACCCTTTGAACCATATCTCTTCCTCGGGAAGAAATATATCCTTACTTACATGTAGGTACACCACCTCTCTAGGTGCTTGGAAATATTCTTGGTAACTATCTTCTATTTGGTTTTGGGCATTAAGTGTGTTTATTAAGAATAGTAAGGATACTATATAAAATAGCGGTTTATATTCTCGCATTTCTGAATAATTATTATGGTTAGTGAAACACTAAAATCTGTTTCTTGATTTTAAATCAAGAAGATACATAAATAAAATTTGACGAAACCATTAATGTTTAAGCTTGTCCTTCCAAAAAATTACTACTAGAACATCTGATCAATAAAAGTTTTTAAAATTAAAAGCCTAAAAACACTTTGCCATGCAAACCTTTACCAGTAGCACAATTAAAGGCAAAAACCTATTGAAAAAATGGATTTTCAGTTGGAATCACCCACGTTCAACACCCTAATTTCGGACAACACATTTCCGTTCTTGCCCATTCCTTCAATAACTAACTTTAAGTTATCGAAACCATAGTTAGGAATTTTCAAGGTATAACTGTCATCTTCATCTATCCATATCCAAGGCTCCCAGTGAATCAAACCAAAATTCTTAAAAGCAGTATCTGTAAAAGAAGTAAATTCCGGGTTATAGAAGTTCTTTTGTTTTTCGAACCCTTTGTCCACTTTAAATTCAAAAGATTTTCTGGACATAAAGTCTTGCCCAGGCGTAAGATTCAATTCCTTACCTCGTCTTGTGAAAATATAAATCGTCTCGCGAAAACCTCCCTTGGCCCCCATGTACCTAGACAACCTATCAATATAAAAACTCTCTACTTGTACTAATGGCATATGTGTAAAAACATCCAGATTAACCTGTAAAGCACCATCAAGAAACATATTAACTCCCGCACCTCGGCGCGATCTTATGCGAAACCTACTAATAAACGCATTGCTACCACCGTCGAAGGCCTGTAAATCCTCCCTTACCTCGTAGCCTTTGGAGCGCAACAGTTCTGCAACAGTATTGAACGTCAATGCCATTTCTTTGTCCACGACCGTAATTTTTTTTGCCAAATATCGAGGAACTCTTATATTCTCTCGAGCCTGTTTTTCCATTTTACTTTCCTCGGTTATGGTCACGTTATCCAAGGCAATAAGTTTTTCTTCTGAACTTATATCTGGTAATTTAAAACCTTTACTCCCTTCCTTTATGGTTGAGATGTTAGTTTTGGGAAAGGCGTTTTTTTTATGGTCGGAAACATCAATGTTCTCATCCAAAAAATAATTGTTGGATAAGCGGGCATACATATTCAACTTGGATATTTTACCGCGAACATCTATCTTGGAAAAGAAAATACTCTCGCCAGTGATAGGATAAAAATTGGTGATCAAAAATTTATCTTGGCCGGATGATAGATCTATTTCCTTAAGTTCATGCTCGATCGTTTTATGCACTAAAATTTTCTCCCTTTTCAAATCCTCATTTAAAAAACCATAAAGATTAATTCCATCTACTGGGTTATACTTTGTTTCAAACCGGTCTTTCAAAATCGCATGCCAATCATATTTACTGTGTCCCTCTGTCAATAAGAGCAAATCCATCTCATACTTCTTTTGATAGTTGGTATCGTTAAAATAATAACCATCGTTTTGAATATCCTCCTTTACATAAGGCCTCAGATAAATTTGATTGTACATATTTCCGTCCCCCTTATAAACTTTTGTGTCCATTGGAAAAACGGATACACTCAACCCCACGGCCTCAGGAACCTTGGACGTTATAGTAATTTCCAACGAGTCGTTTGCCCGCGAAGAATGGCCTATTGCGGTTTCAATTTTGTGCTCCCCTAATCCTTTCCAAACAAAAAATTGCCTTTCCTCTATGGGCTTGTTGTCCATATCGAATAAGGTAAGTGTATTTACACCAGTCATTAGCTTTGTCTTATCAAAATAAGTACTGAACACTTTACCGTTCTTGGTCAATAATACCGGTTGAGATATAATCTCACCATCTTTGTGCAAAACCAAATTCGTTCTTACATCCCCATCCTTCATGGCCAACTCGTTTGCTTCAACTTGCACCAAAACTTCCTTTTTGTAAGGATTATCAACTACATTCAGATTAATTCCCTTGGCATTTGATCTTGGCAACTTAAAACTTACTTCCTCTCCAGAAGAGACTCTGATTTTGGCAAAATAATCGGAACGGGATTTGGGAGTTATTTCAAATTTTCCAAGACCTTGATTATTGACCTCGATCGATGCCATTTGTATGCCGGACCCATCCTCTATCCTGAGGTTGCCCACCTCTACTGGCAGCCCCTTACCATTGACCACTTTTACCCCCACGGTGTTTTTTATTCCGGACACCATTTTGCCGCCCTCCGGAAAAAACCGGATATCCAAACTCTCGAAATTTAGCCGATCCTGGGTGACATCTAAGTCGGATTTAACAACCTTGATTTCCTTTAAGAATGCATTTCCATCACTGAAGTTTCTCATCCAGTTGGTTTTTGCCTTCAAAAAATAGCGCCCATCAGCAAAAGTTGAATCTACT
>NZ_RZNA01000052.1:0-260741 GCF_003992595.1 Flagellimonas oceanensis | reverse complement strand
AATTTTTGATGGTTTAGCGTTTTTTTGATCGTACAGATACCCTTTGAACCATATCTCTTCCTCCGGAAGAAATATATCCTTACTTACATGTAGGTACACTACCTCCCTTGGGTACTGGAAATAATCCCGATATTTCTCCTCTATTTGATTTTGGGCATTGAGCGAAATGAATATGAACAAAAAGTAAAACAATAATGGTGTGTGTTTAGACATTCTAAATGAATTAATGGTTATCAACAATAAATACAATTATTCTTATATGGATAATTAAAGGTTATCAACTATAAACTTAATTATCATTATACCGTACCATGAAATAATTTCAACACTAAATATTTTAATGCGTTTGTTTCACAGATAGATATACTTTCTAAAAAAGTCCATCTTGTACACCTTAAATAATCGTTATTAGTAGAATTCCCACACAAACTGTTCCAAAAAGCTTATTGGAGAAGAATTAAAAAAGGGTTTTTATCCCAAAACCAAAACTGGCGAAACTCAAAGTTTATTCCTGTCCCTTCTTCATTTTTACCGTTATTTCCGGTTTTAGGGATTTTAAATGTTTAATAAAACCTGCTTTATCTTTTGGGGAAATAACAGTGCTGCTGTATTTCCCATAATAAACTTCCAAACGATCCAAGGAGGCTGCCGGAGAGCTAAGCGGATTGTTTGACTCCACTATCCTTGTAATATCTTTTATGAGAATACTTTTCTTGATAAAGAAAAAGGTGGTTACGGTTAAAACATCATCAGTAACCTCATAAGAAATCGAGAAAAATAGAGCCATGAAAGCGAACATAATCCCAAACTGGACAATGACACTTATCAAGCTGCTTTTTTCAAAAGAGAGGACAATGGCTATCCCGAAAATCAAAAAAAAGGGAATGAGCAACTCCAATCCCACCTTGGAAGGATAAACAACACTGTTGGTCGAAGCTTCTTGTTTTACACTATGCCCCTTTTCCACTTCCATTGATCAATGACATCAAAATGTAGGCGAAAACAATAACAGGTATTGCCAAAAAGCGCAATGTCAGGAGCAATACAAGACTCCCAATGATGAACAAATAACGGATTCCGTTATCCTTAAAGCTCCAATTCTTAAACTTTAAAGCGAATAGTTTAATAGGAGAGTTCAACAAATACGAACTCAAAACCGTCAAAATGACCAAAAACCATGGATTTAGAATAATATTATTCAAAACCTCATTGTTATGGTACAGAAGAATCATGGGCAACGAAAGAATCAAAAGTGCATTTGCCGGTGTTGGCAATCCTACAAAAGAAGATACTTGATTTTCGTCCACATTGAATTTGGCCAATCTGTAGGCCGAAGCCATGGTTATGGCAAATCCTATAAACGAAATTGTATTGACCTTTCCTCCATACCACATCATGGTATCAGTTGCTTCACTACTAAATGGCATATTCCATCCACCGGTCTGCGACATATTCAACAATTGAAACATTACAACACCGGGAACAAGTCCGCTGGTAATCACATCGGCCAAGGAGTCCAACTGAATTCCAATTTCGCTCTGCACGTTTAAGGCACGGGCTGCCAAACCATCAAAAAAATCAAAGAAAATCCCGATGAACACAAAAAGTGCCGCCCACTCCAAATGATTGAGTACCGCAAATACTGTAGCAATACAACCGCTTAATACATTAAGTAGGGTTAGAAAATTAGGAATATAGGACTTCATAGAATTAGGTTTCCGTAAAAATAACGGAAAAATTAAACTGTGTGCAACGGATGGTAGACCGAGTCGTTTTTATTCTGATATTTGTCCTGATAAAAATCATAATGAGACGAAAGCTCCATCTACTATTTCTCTGCTTCATCATCGGGAACTTTCTTTTTTCCCAAGCCCCACAGCTTACGGAAAACTCAAAAGTAAGCTTGCTTACCTGCGCAGCGGGCGATGAACTATATTCTGCCTTTGGCCATAGCGCGTTTCGTGTACAAGACCCTGCACTTGGCATTGATGTGGTATACAACTATGGCACTTTCGACTTCAATCAGCCTAATTTCTATTTGAATTTCACGAAAGGAAAGATGATCTATTCCCTTTCCCGAAGAAATTTTGAAGGTTTTCTGTATGAATATGAACTGGAGAAAAGATGGGTAAAAGAGCAGATTTTGGACCTCGATCTTGAAAATCGAAACCAACTCCTGGCATTTTTTGAGGAAAACTACCTTCCTGAAAACAGGGATTACCTATACGACCCATTATTGAACAACTGCTCAAGTATCACAGGAGATATTTTAAAAGAACAATTCGGAGATGCCATTGTTTTTGACGGTTCATATCTCGAGAAACAATACACTTTTCGTCAGTTGGTGCGACAATTCATGGATGTGAACACTTGGTCCATGTTTGGAATTGATTTGGCATTTGGTTCGCCGGTTGACAGAAAAGCCACCGTACAGGAACACATGTTTTTGCCCTATTATGCCATGGAGCAACTGCGAAACACGACTTTGAACGGAAAACCCTTGGTTCAGCGAGAACGTACCATTTTGGATTACAGCGAACACACCCAAAAAGGCTTTTTCCCCCTATCACCGTTATTTTGGTTTTTGATGTTGATGGCTTTTACGGCCATTATCACCTATTTTGACTTTAAACACAAAACACGCAGTCGCTGGTTGGACTTTTCGCTGTTATTCATAACAGGACTGGCAGGCACTTTTTTATTCTTGCTTTGGGTAGCTGCCGATCACACCTCCACTCCTTATAATTTCAATATTTTATGGGCATTTCCAATAAATGCCTGTACAGCATTTGCCCTGGTGTTCCAAGATAAAGTGCCTCAATGGGTGCCAAAATATTTGTGGGTCGCTTTAGGGCTGATGGTTGTTACGATTTTGCTCTGGATAATTAAGGTCCAGATTTTTTCTCCTGTGGTTATTCCGTTACTTTTGACGCTGGCTATTCGGTACCTGTACATCATCAGGTATTCCAAGTTATAGTTTGGCCAACAAACAACACCCATGAACTTATTAACGGTCGAAAACATATCAAAATCGTATGGAGAGTTAGTGCTCTTCTCCGATATTTCCTTTGGAATCAACAAAGACCAAAAAATAGCTCTTATCGCTAAAAATGGGAGCGGCAAAACTTCTATCCTTAACATCATGTCTGGGAAGGATACCTCAGAAACCGGGCAAGTGACAACGCGCAAGGGTATCAAAATCTCTTTTTTGGAGCAAGAACCGGACCTAAATCCAAATTTGACCATTGAGGAGACCATTTTTACAACGGACAACGAAATCCTAAAAGTAATTGCCAATTACGAAAAGGCCGTTGAGAACCCTGAGGATACGGAGCAGTACCAAAAAGCCTTCGAGGCCATGGAGCGACTGAATGCATGGGACTTTGAGACACAGTACAAGCAAATACTTTTTCAATTACAGCTCTCCAAACTTGATGCGAAGGTCAGCACGTTATCGGGCGGACAAAAGAAACGTTTGGCACTTGCCAATGCCCTGCTCAACAAACCCGACTTGTTGATCTTGGACGAGCCCACCAACCATCTTGACCTTGAAATGATAGAGTGGCTGGAAGCTTACTTTGCCAAGGAAAACATAACCCTGTTCATGGTAACGCACGACCGTTATTTTTTGGATAGGGTCTGTAATGAGATTTTGGAACTGGACAACAACCAACTTTACACTTACAAGGGCAATTATTCCTATTATCTGAACGAAAAAGAGGCCCGAATGGAGCGCGAGGCCGTGGAGCAGCAAAAGACCAAGATGCTGTACAAAAAGGAGTTGGATTGGATGCGTAGGCAACCCAAAGCACGTACCACAAAATCAAAATCACGGATTGATGATTTTGCCGAGATAAAAAAACGTGCCCATCAAAGGCGCCAAGAGCACGAGGTACAGTTGGAACTGAACATGGAACGCTTGGGCAGCAAGATTCTGGAGCTGCACAATATTTCCAAATCCTATGGCGACAAAACCATCTTGGACAAGTTCGACTACAACTTTACCAAGGGCGAACGCGTAGGCATCATCGGAAAAAATGGAACGGGGAAATCGACTTTTTTGAACGTTATTACCGAAAGGGAGGATGTGGAAGGCGGAAAAGTAGTGGTCGGCGACACGGTAAAATTTGGCTACTACACCCAAAAGGGAATCCCCGATAAAGAAGGCCAAAAGGTCATTGACGTGATTCGCGAGTTTGGGGATTTCATACCTTTGAAAAAAGGGCGGCAGATTTCCGCCCAGCAACTGTTGGAGCGTTTTCTTTTTGACCGTAAAAAGCAATACGATTTTGTTGAAAAATTGAGCGGTGGAGAACGCAAACGACTTTATTTGTGCACCGTGCTCATACAAAACCCGAACTTTCTTATTCTGGATGAGCCGACCAACGACTTGGACATTGTCACATTGAATGTATTGGAAAGTTTTTTATTGGATTTTCCAGGTTGCTTGATCGTGGTCTCCCACGACCGTTATTTCATGGACAAAATTGTAGACCACCTGTTTGTGTTCCGTGGGGAAGGTGTTATCGAAGATTTTCCTGGAAACTATTCCGATTACCGAAGCTACGAGACCAGTAAAGTAATTGAGGAACGCGAAAACAAGACGGCTTCTTCAGAAAAAGCGGAAAACAATTGGCGGGATACCAGCGGCGGTAAACTATCTTATTCCGAGCAGAAAGAATACAAACAACTGGAGAAGGACATCCATAAACTAGAAGAAAAGAAAGTAGTGCTGCAGAACAAGTTCACGGACCCTGAGTTGGAGGGTGAAGAAATTGCCGACCTTTCCATTGAGCTTAAAGAGGTAACCGATGCCATCGAGGAAAAGACAGAACGCTGGTTCGAACTTTCTTCTATTTTAGAGGGGTAAAATTGTCCTCTTGAGGGGACCATAGGGGTGTAATCAAAATGACATTCAAAATATTTTCATACATAAAATTTCTTCTCAGATCCACCAACCAACATGGAGTGCACTCCCCTTTCGTGTTTGCCTATATGACGCAATGCCTCTATATCAAAAAGAAGTTTCATCGCAAGAAAAGTATCAATGTGTTGCTCAAGACCATTGGTTATTTTGGTTTTGAAACGGTCAGCATCAAAAATAATGGAGCGGTAAAAGAATTGGTCAAACAGACTTTTCCCAAAGTTGGATTTGATGAAAAACCTTTGGATCTTCTTTTTGTGGATGAAATGGACATGACCAGCTTTCAAAAAATACGTTCCGAAGGAAAGTTGCACAACGACAGTCTTGTTTTAATCGACTCTATTCATGGCAACCAGGAAAATTTGGAACAATGGAACCGTTTGATTGCCTTACCGGAAATCACAGTAAGTATTGATATGTACTATTGCGGTCTTATTTCCATCCGAAGGGAACAGGTAAAGGAACATTTTACGATTCGAATTTAAAGCGGTAATTTTAGGTTATGGAAAATGTAGCAACAGATAACACCATTTGGTATATACTAGCCGTTTTGGGACTCATTTATCTGATTATTTTGTTCAGGAACAAAAAAGCCACAAAGCGTAGAAAGTCCCGCAAGTTTATGGAGGGAAAACGCCAACACGAAAAGAACAATGAACAATAATCAATTGACAACCATGAATGGTAACAACATTATTGTGAGCAATTCCGATAACTGACTACTGAAAAAATGAAGATATACACTAAAACGGGTGATAAGGGCACCACATCATTGTTTACAGGCACCCGTGTACCCAAACACCATGCCCGTATTGAAAGTTACGGCACCATAGACGAGCTTAATTCCCACCTTGGGCTTTTGCGGGATCAAGACATGGAAGAGCACTCCAAAAAAACGCTCACGCTCATTCAAGAAAAGCTTTTTACGGTCGGTTCCATTTTGGCCACAGAGCCCAAAAAAGACAATAGACTCAAAATTCCACGTATAAGTTCCGATGATATTGAATTTTTGGAGCAGGAAATGGACCGAATGAACGAGGAACTTCCAGAAATGACACATTTTATTCTTCCCGGCGGGCACACCACCGTGTCATACTGTCATATTGCCAGAACAGTTTGCCGACGTGGCGAGCGTATGATTTCCTATTTACACGAGAATGAGCCCGTTCCAGACAATGTGCTATCGTACATTAACCGACTTTCGGACTATTTGTTTGTTTTGGCGCGAAAATTGTCAAAAGACCTGAATGCCGATGAGATAAAGTGGATCCCTGAGAAATTAGACTGAAAAAATCGCTTTTTTATCCCAATTGTTTTGCCAACAATAAAATAATTTTTAAATAATACTGTTTTTACTTGGCAAATTGGGTTTAAAAATTATTTTTGCAAAAAATTATAAATCAAACCGTTACTATGTACTGGACTTTAGAATTAGCTTCATATTTAAGTGATGCACCTTGGCCAGCAACCAAAGACGAACTGATAGATTACGCTATTCGAACAGGAGCGCCGTTGGAAGTTGTAGAAAATTTACAATCGATGGAGGAAGAAGGAGGCGAGATATACGAGTCAATTGAAGAAATCTGGCCCGATTATCCCACCGAAGAGGACTACCTCTGGAACGAGGATGAATATTAGATCCGAAAAACACAAACCACGTTAAAAAGTCTCATTTGAGGCTTTTTTTTATGTAATTTTGACAGCCTAGCGAAAGAATTCCATCGAAATCCCATCAATGGAACAGCTTTTGACAATCAAAAGAAAAAACATTTCATGAGTTTTATTAATTCCGTACTAAAGGTATTTGTAGGAGATAAATCGGAAAAGGATGTAAAGTCCCTACAACCTTTGGTGAAAGAGATAAAATCCTTTGAACAACGGCTCGAAGGATTGTCACATGACGAACTGAGACAAAAAACAGCCTCTTTTAAGGCCAAAATAGCCGAAGATTGCAAAGAGGTCAACGATAAAATAGCCGAGCTTCAGGCAGAGGTCGAAAACTCCAACGACATTGATCGCAACGAGGAAATCTATTCCGAAATCGACAAGCTCAACGAAGAAGCATATACCATTTCAGAGAAAACATTGGAAGATATTCTTCCCGAAGCCTTTGCGGTGGTCAAGGAAACCGCCAAGCGATTTGCAGCGAACGAAACACTTACCGTTACAGCCAGCGAATTCGATAGGGCACTTTCGGGCGATAAGGATTATGTTTCATTGGAAGGTGACAAGGCGGTTTGGCAAAACTCATGGGATGCCGCAGGAAAAGAAGTCACTTGGGACATGGTTCACTACGATGTACAGCTCATTGGTGGTATTGCTCTGCACCAAGGCAAAATTGCCGAGATGCAAACAGGCGAGGGTAAAACCTTGGTGGCCACCCTCCCACTCTACCTCAATGCCTTGGTGGGCAAAGGAGCCCACTTGGTAACAGTAAATGATTATCTGGCGAAAAGGGATAGTGCCTGGATGGCCCCTATATTCGAGTTCCACGGGCTTTCTGTGGACTGTATTGATAAGCATAGACCTAACTCCGATGGTAGAAGAGCGGCGTACAATGCCGATATTACCTACGGAACCAACAACGAATTCGGGTTTGATTATTTGCGTGACAATATGGCCCACACGCCCGACGATTTGGTACAACGACCACACCACTACGCTATCGTGGATGAGGTGGATTCCGTATTGATCGATGATGCCCGTACGCCTTTGATCATCTCAGGTCCCGTACCGGAGGGGGACCGTCACGAGTTCAACGAGCTCAAACCACAAGTTTCCGATATCGTTCAAAAACAGCGTCAGCATTTGACCGGTGTATTGGCCGAAGCCAAAAAACTTATCAAAGAAGGAAATACCAAAGAAGGTGGTTTCCTTTTGCTCCGCGTACACCGCGGACTTCCTAAAAACAAAGCACTTATCAAGTTTTTGAGTGAAGAAGGTGTTAAGCAATTGCTCCAGAAGACCGAAAACTTCTACATGCAGGACAACAATAGGGAAATGCCCAAGGTGGACGAGGACCTATTGTTCGTTATAGATGAAAAGAACAACCAGATAGAGCTTACCGATAGAGGTGTCGAATATATATCAACCGATCAGGACAAAGAGTTTTTTGTGATGCCCGATATTGGTAGTGAAATTGCCAAAATTGAGAATCAGGACCTTGAAATTGAAAAAGAAGCTGAACTCAAAGAGGAACTCTTTAAGGATTTTGCCGTAAAAAGTGAGCGAATCCATACCATGACCCAGTTGTTGAAAGCCTACACCCTCTTTGAGAAAGATGTGGAATATGTGGTCATGAACAATAAGGTAATGATCGTGGACGAGCAAACAGGTCGTATTATGGATGGTCGTAGATACTCGGACGGACTCCACCAAGCCATCGAGGCCAAGGAGAACGTTAAAATCGAGGCCATGACCCAGACCTTTGCGACAGTTACCCTGCAAAACTACTTTAGGATGTACAGCAAGCTCGCCGGTATGACCGGTACAGCTGTGACCGAAGCAGGGGAGTTCTGGGAAATCTACGAGTTGGATGTTATGGAAATCCCGACCAATAGACCCATTGCCCGTGACGATAGGCAAGATTTGATCTACAAGACCAAACGGGAAAAATATAATGCCATCATCGACGAGGTCACAAAGCTTTCACAAGCAGGAAGACCCGTATTGATTGGTACTACCTCTGTTGAAATTTCGGAATTGCTTTCAAAATTGTTGAGTGTGCGTAAAGTGCCTCACAATGTATTGAACGCAAAACTGCACAAAAAAGAGGCAGACATCGTAGCCGAGGCCGGTAAGGGTGGCGTTGTGACCATTGCAACCAACATGGCCGGTAGGGGTACTGATATTAAATTGTCCCCAGAAGTCAAAGAAGCTGGTGGTTTGGCCATCATCGGTACAGAACGTCACGATTCCAGACGTGTGGACAGACAGTTGAGAGGTCGTTCCGGTCGTCAAGGAGACCCGGGCAGTTCACAGTTCTATGTTTCCTTGGAAGATAATTTGATGCGATTGTTCGGATCGGACCGTGTGGCCAAAATGATGGACCGCATGGGCTTGGAAGACGGTGAAGTGATTCAACATTCCATGATGACCAAATCCATTGAACGTGCCCAGAAAAAAGTGGAGGAGAACAACTTTGGTATCCGTAAGCGACTATTGGAATACGATGATGTAATGAACGCCCAGCGTGAGGTCATCTACAAAAGAAGAAGACATGCCTTGGAAGGTGAACGCTTGAAAGTGGACATCGCCAACATGATCTATGATACTTCTGAAGCCATTGCCGAAACCAATAAAATGGCCGATGATTATAAGAACTTTGAATTCGAGCTCATTAAATATTTCTCCATAACCTCTCCCATCGATGAGGAAGAGTTCAAGAAAATGAGCTTTCAACAGATTGCCAATAAAGTCAACGATGCAGCCTACAGTTTCTACAAAGAAAAAATGGAGCGTAGCGCCACGGTTGCCTTCCAAGTCATCAAAAAGGTGTACGAAGATGAGTCCAACAAGTTTGAACGCATCGTAGTTCCTTTTACGGACGGTATCAAATCCTTGAACGTGGTAACAAACTTGGAAAAGGCTTACAATACCAATGGGAAGCAGCTGATCACTGATTTTGAGAAAAACATCACTTTGGCCATTATCGACGATTCTTGGAAAACGCACTTGCGAAAAATGGACGAATTGAAACAGTCCGTGCAATTGGCCGTTCACGAACAAAAAGATCCTTTATTGATCTATAAGTTCGAGGCTTTTGAGCTTTTCAAGGAAATGATTGACAAAGTCAACCGAGAAGTAATATCCTTCCTTTTCAAAGGAGAACTGCCTACCGAAAATACGGAACAGATTCAAGAGGCCAGAAATGTTCGCAGACCAAAGGAAAACATACAGACCTCAAAAGAGGAAATTCCGAACAGCGACGAATTGGCCGCACAGAACAGGGCTGCGGGCCAAACCCAAGGACAGCGCCCTCAAGTAACAGAAACCATTGTTCGGGAAAAACCGAAAATCGGTAGAAATGAAAGGGTTACCATCAAAAATGTAATGTCAGGGGAAAGCAAAACCGTAAAATACAAGCAAGCAGAACCTCTGATTGACAAAGGCGAATGGGTTTTGGTAAACGACTAAACCATTCCCAATATAGCTTACAAAGTGGCAGTTATTATAGCTGCCACTTTTTTTATATCAAAAACATAGTTAGATTTACAGCTGAAAAACACCCCATTAAGCGACTCTATCACACCATTTTTGCAACTTTTTTGTGATAGGGTTATATTCACGCGCAGCATATGAAGAATCCTAATAAGGATACATATAGACTACAAGACAAGATTGATTTGATACTTAAGGTAAATTACAATTCTTCCTTCTTTGCTGCCATTTTTGGATTGGCATGCTATTTCTTTTTGGATATAAAAGGAATCATTCCCTATACCTTTTGGGCCTACGCATTAATCAACCTAATAAACACGCTCCTTTATAAACAACACGAAAAATTGGTGTTCACCTACAATTCAACATCCATTCTTTCCATGTTGGGTGCAGTCATCATTACCCTTTACAGTGGCGGAATCGAAAGTCCGTTTGTTTTCGTCCTGGCCATTATTGTATTTGCCGGTTATGTGACCACAAGGGTTTTTGGGCAACTATACCTCATCCTCAATTTAGCAGTACTTACCCTTCTGTTCCTTTATGATGTGGGAGATTTTAAAATCTCCGAAAACACCGTTCCATTGGAAGCAAGAAGTTGGTTCGCCTATTTGAGTGCCATGTTTGCCGTATATCTTTTGGGAGGTGTTTTTGGAAAAAACCTCTTAAACGCGCACCATAGGCTGTACAAATCCCGAAATGAGATACAAGAACGTATTGATGAGAAGGAAACATTGCTCAAAGAAGTACATCATCGCGTCAAGAACAACCTACAGACCGTATCCAGCTTGCTGAGCCTTCAATCCAGAGCAATAGACGACAGTAAAATCAGTAATATCATCAAAAGCAGTCAAAACCGGGTGGTTTCCATGGCCATGGTCCACGAAATGTTGTACAAGCGGGATGATTATCTTTCCAAAATTGAACTTGAACCCTACGTAAGGGAATTATGCGATTATCTGGTACGGTCGGTAAAGGGAAGCAACCGCGATGTGAAAGTGAATTTGGACATTGCCGATTACAAACTCAGCATCGATACCATAATCCCTTTGGGATTGATTATCAACGAAACCATTACCAATGCCCTAAAATATGGTATCACAGAAGGAAATGACGGCGAAATCCATGTTTCTGTGGAGAAAATGGATGAAACCCGTTACAAAATGTACCTTGGTGATAATGGGGTCGGTTATTCAGAAGAAATCAATCCAAAGACATCCAATTCCTTGGGGTTAAAGCTTATTTACAACCTGGCACGCCAACTCAGGGGTTCCATTACCAGGGACTATGCCAAAAAAGGCACACACTACACCATTGAATTCGAGGAAGTGATAGAGCAGTTCAACTCTGTCGATCAATAATTGATTGATTGACCACACACAAAAAGAAAAGGTCGGCTTGCACCGACCCATCCTATATATTCCAATATAAACTTAAACTTCTAGAATTTTCTTTCCCTAAAAGAGAACGCTATGCTTGCCAGAACAAAAGCAATACTTAGCGACAACACAAAGGGTATCAACACATCCAACATCGTTATTAAGCCAATTTAGCGTTGTTCCTTTTCGTTTTGAAAGAAAGCTCCTTTTTGATTCTGGAGTTCTTGAATTTGTACAATCTCGCTGTTTTCCTATCCTTTCTGATTGTGTTGTTCATTTCAACTTTCAACTCAACACCCATTGTAGTGGTAGCTACTTTAGTTTCTTTAGAAATATCTTGGGCAGAAGCCATAGTTCCGAAAAAAGTTACTGCGATGATGGTTAAAATTGTCTTCATTTGTTCTGATTGTTTTACGATGTAAAATTACTTTCGCGAACAAGCTCAACTCGATTTCCATCGCTCAATGACCCCTTTCTTTCGGTGAATAAATTTTTTTCGGGTAAAGTGTTTTTTATCCTCGACAAACGTTTTTGACCCCAAAAACAACATACCGAACGCATATGCATTTCATCGATAATCTGCTATGCTGTTCATCTGCAACTCACTGAACAACAATAATTTATTTGTAGGAAAAAGATTAATTTTTGTGAGTTTATGTAGGAAAACACAACTATAATTGACGAATGTCAATTTTTTCCCTAAATACATTTTGAGTGTCCAAAAAGAGATGATTAACATTTTTTAACGGCCATCCCAGTAATTGTTGGTATCTTATTACAACTAAACAAGAAACTAAAATGAAAATCGTGAGAACTCCATTTTTAATTCTACTCCTATTGGTATCCATAAGTTGCCAACCCAAAAACAAATCCGACAAACAAGAAGTTGCCAAAACAGAGCGATCAGCATCACATATGAAGACCAAACTTACGGCTGAGCAACTCCAAGAATATGAGACCGCGTATTTTGCCAGTGGATGCTTTTGGTGCGTGGAAGCCATTTTTGAAAGCGTGAAAGGGGTAAAAGAAGTATATTCAGGATATTCCGGTGGTTCGGAGAAGAATCCCACCTACGAAGAGGTTTCGTATGGCAGAACGCATCATGCGGAAGCTGTGGAAGTTTATTACGACCCCAATGTCATATCCTTCAAACAATTGGTTCAGGTGTTCTTTGGTTCGCACGACCCCACCACCCTCAACCGACAGGGACCTGACCGTGGCGCACAATATCGATCTATCGCTTTCTATAAAAACGATGCCGAAAAGAAAATCATACAAGATTATATCAACCTTCTGGAATCTGAGAATGTTTACGGTAACCGATCTATTGTAACGGAGGTAACCCCTTTTGAAAAATTCTACATGGCGGAGGAATACCATCAGGACTACGAAAAGCGAAATCCAAACAACAGTTATGTGAGAAATGTATCGATTCCCAGATTGAATCGTTTCAAAAAGAATTTTGAGTCCTACCTAAAAGAAGGTGCTCACTGATAAATGATTGGGTAGGTGCTGGTCATTGAAGAATTATATTGACCAATAGGTTTGAGGTGGTTCCTTGGGACGGGCAAAAAAGCTAGTTCTTTAGAACCACCTCGCTGAATTTGGAGTTTATCGTGATGGTCTTCCCATCATTTTTGTTGATGTTGTATCCCGTATATCGATTCCCACCCCTATCCTTTGTAGAAGTCATCTTCAATGCTTTGGGGTATTGAAAGCCCGAAGTGATCTCATTTACCGAAATCACATATGGTGTTTCGGGCAGTTTGCAATCCAGCTCGCCATTTTCCAAGGAAATATCGATGGTATTGAAGCCATTGGACACTTCATCAATACTCAAGGCCCCAAAATTATTGGTTACCACTGCCCTATTGGACACCCTGCCGATCACTACATTGGAAGAAACCGAGTTCAATTTCAGTTCCTTTACCTCTTTTAAGTTGACCTTATCGGAATAGTCCGTACTCAAGCTGCCATAGTTCCAGTTTTGTACAACTACTGGCGAGTAGGATACCCGAATATCGGTATTGGCACCATCAATGGTTGAGGCAAGCAAGCTTGCGTAGGACAAGCTTGCATTGATGTTTTTGGCATTTTCAGCCAATTTTACCTCACCGTGACGTACATTCATATTCAATTTAATGTACTTCGGCATTTTGATGATGATTCGTTTTTTGACCTTATATTCTTTGTGCTTCCCGTCGGAAGAAAAATAGAACACATTGGGACCACCGTTTACGGATCGTGCTTTTTCCCGAAGCTCTTTTCTAAGTTTAGCTTGCTCCTCCCTGATTTCGGCTTGGTGCGCTCGAATCTCCTCTTGCTGCTTTCTCCTTACTTCTTGCATTTCCCTGCGCACTTCCTGCTGCTCTTCACGGAATCGCTCTCTTTCCTCTCTCATTTCCTCTCTTTGGGCCTCCCGCTCTTCAGCCATCTTTTCCATTTCTTCGCCCCATTTTTCAAATTGCTCTTTATACTCTTCATCAAAAGTTTTGGCGAACTCCTTTTGCCATTTCTTCATATACTTCTCTCCGTCCTTTTTATAGGCATCATAATCAAACTCAATAGGGGGCATCGGTGGTAAAGGAGGCATAGATGGCATTACGGCAATTTCTGGAATGACAAATTCTGATATTTCAGGAATCTCGACATCGGCCATAATCTCAGCAACCGATGGCATTTCGGGAATATCGATATTGAACCCTTGAAAATTGAAAGCATAGTTGGGTCCAGCGCCTTCAGTGCTGACTTCAATTTCCCTACTATTGCCCATTATTTTGACCAAGTCCTGTTCAAAATATGAGTCGGCCTCCTCTTTGTCCACTCCTTCCAGCTCGATTACGGCAGTGATTTCCACCTCATCCTTGTTCCAAGTCTCAAACTCTATATCGGCATAACTTGTATTGATGTTGAGTTCCGTGTCCTTGTTGACATTGAAGGTTTCCTTGTAGGTTTTGGACTTTTCCTGCGCTTGGCCGGTAAACCCGAACAAAGCAAGAAGCAAGCCGCTAAACAATATTTGATGATTCCTGTTCATTTTTTGATGATTTTAATTGATTCAACTTTGATTTTAACTTTTGCAATAATTGCAACCGGAGTTGTAGATTATTGATCAGGGCGCTTATCGTCTGATCATTCGGGCCCAATTCGTTCAGCTCTTGGTTCAGCCGTTGGTATTCCTTGTTCAGTTCCGCCAATCGCTCCATATAGCTGTCCACAAGTTCCTTGTTACCCGGGTCATCGGCCAATTCGGACAACTGCAGGTTGATATTGGTCGTGTAATAAGTTTCTATCTTTTTTAGGTCAGGGGATAGATCTCCCAACGAAATGCCCTGTGCCTTTTTACCTGGATTATTCCTATCCACAACGGTTATTTTTTCATCTGGGTCCACTGTTCCCTCATCACTGCTGAAATAATAGAAGGATAATCCCACGGCAACCACTACAGAGGCAGCAATCTGCATCCAAAGGGAAAAGACACTTTTCTCAGGAGAGTCTTTCGGCAACTCATCTTCCAGCTTCGCAAAGAAACGGTCTTCATGACCCTCTTTCATTTTGAAGCGCTTCTCCTTCCTTTCTTTTTCAAACAATTTTCTAAGATCACGTGCCATAAGCCAAATCTTTTAGTTTTTCTTTTAATTGTGCCTTTCCCCGCAGCAATCGGGTCCGTGAAGCCGTTTCGGTTATTCCTAGTATTTTAGAAATTTCCGAGTGGTCATACCCTTCCACTAAAAACAATTGCACAACATATCTATATTTTTGGGGCAGTTCCTCAATGGCCTCCTTCACTTGTTCGATGGAGATTCCTTCCTCCACCGACCAATCATCCTCTTCCGCCACCTGTAGATAACTTTCATTGAGCTCCACCGTACGTTGATGTTTCGATTTTAAAAAATCGATACTGCCATTCACTACAATTCTCTTCAACCATGCCCCGAACGTTACATCTCCCTTAAACTGTTCAATTCGCTGAAACGCCTTGATAAACGAATCTTGCAACACATCTTCTGCGTCCTCGGCATTTTTTAGAAAGCGCATGGCCACACAAAACATACCATCGCAATACTGACGATACAGTTTCATTTGCGCCTGGCGGTCGTTCGCCTTGCACTTTTCTACAAGCTCGATATGGAGCACACTTGGTTCTATGTTTGGTTTTTTAGTTGTTCTGTATTAAGGACGATGCAAAAAATGCAACGTTGCAAATTAGTACGTTTTTGGCGCATTTTTAACAAAAAAAGCCCCGCTGATAATTTCAACGGGGCTCATAATTAAAAAGTTACGTGGCTTATTCGTCCATTAACAAATTTAAATGCACGGTAATATTATCGCGTGTGGCCTTGCTGTAAGGACACATTTCGTGAGCTTCCTTAATAATGGTCTCTCCCATTTCCTTATCCACTGTTGGCAAATAAGTGTCAAGGGTAACTTCCAAGAAAAAACCTTCCTCCTCTTTGTTGAAAGCTACAATGGCGGTTACATTAAAATCTCCAAGGTCATCAATATCGTGATTATTGGCAACGGCCTCTACCGCACCAGCGTAGCAAGTGGAGTAAGCCGCAGCAAAAAGTTCTTCAGGATTGGTGGATTTCGGGTCTGGCTTCCCATTGGAGTTCGGCATACTTATCGGGAAATCCAAAACACCGTCCTCGCTCTTTACATGTCCTGCTCTTCCTCCTGTATTGGTGGCCTTGGCCTCAAAAATAGTCTTCATCTTTTAAATGTTTATAGGTTCATAAAAAATCGGCACTCTTGCGATTGCCGGTTATGTAACGAATAAGGTACCAATTTGCTGGCGGAAGTCCACTTTAACAGATATTAAATTTTTGTGAAATGGTTGGATTAAAAATGCGTTTACAATCCGACCAAAGTCCTGACAAACCCATAAAATCTTCATAAATTCGTATAAACCGATGAACCGTTCCCTTGGCAGAAGATAACAAAATACCCACGCATACTATTTCCAAAATCAAGGCACTCAGAAAACAAGAACTTTCTGCCGATGCTTTGGCACAAGGTATTTTTGATGGTAACAAAGCTATGCTTGCCAAGGCCATAACCCTATTGGAAAGTACCAAACAGGCCCATTTTGAAAAGGCCAATGCCGTTATTGAAAAGTGTTTGTCCAAATCTACAAATAGCATTCGCCTTGGGATTACAGGGGTTCCAGGGGTCGGTAAAAGTTCGTTTATCGAAACTTTGGGCAAAACCCTGACCGACCAAGGCAACAAAGTCGCAGTGTTGGCCGTGGATCCGACCAGCTCCTTGAGCAAGGGTAGCATTTTAGGGGACAAAACCCGAATGGAAACCTTGGCCAAAGACCCGAATGCCTTTATCCGCCCCTCTCCTTCCGGTACATCTTTGGGAGGTGTGGCACAAAAAACCAGGGAAAGCATCATACTTTGCGAAGCTGCGGGATACAATGTCATTTTAGTGGAAACCGTGGGCGTTGGCCAAAGTGAAATTGCCGTGCACAGCATGGTGGACTTTTTCCTGCTGCTCAAATTATCAGGAGCGGGAGACGAGCTCCAGGGCATAAAAAGAGGGATTATGGAAATGGCCGATGCCATCGCCATCAACAAAGCGGATGGCAGTAATTTGGAACACGCCAAGCTAGCAGTGACAGAATTTTCAAGGGCTTTGCATCTGTATCCGCCCAAAGCCAACGGCTGGACGCCTAAAGTGATGAAGTGTTCTGCCGTGGAGAACACAGGGATTGAAGACATCTGGGAAATGGTGCAGCAATTCGTGAAACACAACAAGGAAAACGGTTTTTTTGAAAAGAACCGACAACAGCAGAACAAAAATTGGTTCCTTCAGACCGTGGACGAATACATCAAACAATTTTTCCATCAAAAAGAAACCTTTAAAACAGAACAGGCCAAGTTGTTGACAGAAATCGAAGAGCATAAAATTTCACCATTTTACGCTGCCAAAATCCTATTGGACAAGATTACCAAGGAACTTTAAATAAAAGCAATAAATTTGCACAGATTTTATACTGAATGAGCACTGTTACCGATTCCCTTTTATCCATAGTGGTTCCTTTGTACAACGAGGAAGATAACGTGGTTCTTTTGACCCAAAAAATCAATGAAAGCCTTGAAGGGTACAATTACCAAATTGTATATGTGGATGATTTTTCCACCGATAAAACCCGAATCAAGGTTAAGGAAATGGATGATAAGAGGGTCCACTTGATCGAATTGAAAAAGAACTATGGCCAAAGTTTGGCCCTTGCCGCAGGAATTGACTATGCCGAGGGCGAATACATCATCACGATGGATGGCGACCTCCAAAACGACCCTTCTGATATTCCGAATATGTTGCAATATGCCATCACCGAGGAATACGACGTCGTGACCGGTATCCGTCAGAAGCGAAAGGATTCCTTGGCAAAAAAAATACCCTCAAAAATCGCCAACTTTTTGGTACGCAGGGTTACCAAATTGGACATCAAGGACAACGGTTGTGCGCTCAAGGTTTTTACCAAAGACATTGCAAAAAGCCTAAACCTATACGGGGAAATGCACCGTTTTATTACCCTTTTGGCCCATTTGGAAGGTGCACAGATCAAACAGGTGCCAGTAAAGCACCATGCGAGGCACGCTGGGGTTTCCAAGTACGGTCTGGAACGGGTTTTCAAGGTAGTGGCCGATATGATGCTGTTGCTTTTCATTAGAAAATACTTCCAACGTCCCATCCACTTGTTTGGAATTTTTGGGGTGTTATTGGTCATACTTGGCATATTGATCAATGTGTATCTGTTGATCGTGAAACTTGGATTCGGTCAGGACATCGGAACCCGACCCTTACTTATTTTTGGTATGATGTTCATTGTTGGGGGAATCCAGTTGTTCACTATCGGAATCGTGATGGAACTCTTGATCCGTACCTACTACGAATCACAACAGAAACGGCCATATCGCATCAAAAAAATTACCATAGGTGACGGAAAAGCTGCGTAAAAAGCTCATCACTGCTCTAAAAATCATTGTTAGCGCGGTACTGATCTACTTTATTTTCACGAAAATAGAGCTGAAGGATGTAGTCCAGACCCTAAAAAAAAGCGAGCCTCTATACTTATTCTTAGCGCTGCTGTTTTTTGTGTTGTCCAAGGTTTTATCCGCTTTTAGGACCAACTTGTATTTTCATCAAATCGGGGCGAAGATTTCCCAGTTGGGCAATTTGAAGCTATACCTGTTGGGCATGTTCTACAACCTCTTTTTACCTGGAGGTATCGGCGGTGATGCCTACAAGGGCTACATCATCCAAAAAGAATATCGACCTGGTACTAAAAAGGTGGTCTCCAGTTTGCTGCTGGACCGTTTAAGCGGGATGCTCTTGCTTTTTGTTTATGCCTGTGTACTCGCTTTATTATCCAAGAATGACTTTTTCCAGCGTTTTTACTGGTTGATTGTTGCGGCCATTCCGTTGAGTGTTGTGGTATTTTGGTTTGTGAACAAGACCTTTTTCACGGCTACCCTACCCGTATTTTGGAAATCCATTGGGTTTTCGGCCTTGGTCCAATTGGCACAATTGGTCTGTGTTCTCTTTATTTTGAAGTCTTTGTCCGTTAGTTTGGATAGTATTGAATACCTGTTTGTGTTTTTGGTCTCTTCGATTGTCTCCGTAATTCCGTTGACGATTGGCGGCATCGGAAGTAGAGAGGTTACCTTTTTGTACGGAGCAAAATGGCTGGGCTTGGATGAAAGCATGTCCATTGGCATCAGCTTTACCTTCTTTTTGATTACGGCACTGACCTCACTTTTTGGTGTGATTTTTCATTTTAAAAAGCCAAAATTGGAAGCGGTGGACTAATCCAGATGGACCAAATGCATTTTGTTCAATTTGTCCTCACGGGTATTCGGATTCAGAAACTTGATCTGCAATCGGGTAATACGAAATTGATCCACGGTAATTTGCTCATCCCAAGCAATTCCATTTTTCTTTAATCTGTTCAATTCTTCCTCCGTAGCATAGACCCAAACATCCTTCTTTTTGGCTATTTCCGGCATCGTAACTATTTGAACCGGCTTTTTATTGTAAAAATCCAACGACCAGGAATATCTTTCCGAGACCTTATAAATGTGGTCCACGGGAATATTCTTCTCCTGTACCTTTTCCGCCATATTGGAACCACCCTGATAATCGAGCAATTTTGGGTAAAAATGGGCGTTCATCAAGCCATTCAACAGAACAGAACTCAAAATGGCAACAGTGACGATCTTTGTATACGGAGCTTCCTTTTGGAGGATAATGTACGACACCAATGCGAGTGCCATCAACAAGAATAAATAACCATACCAATGCTCCAGTTTGAAAACGTAGAAACTCACTAGAACTGAGAAGATCACTACCAATCCCAATATAAAATATTGGATACCCAAAATGATTTTGGCCATCTTTAATTTTTGTTGTTGATGCAAGACATATAAAAACCCTGCCGACAGAATAGCATACAAGGGCATCAGGATGTTCATGTAGTGGGGAAGCTTAAACTGGGCAAAGCTGATTAGCAGGAACAGAATTGAAATCCCGCCCAAGGTCAAGAATTCCAAATTCGGCATGTAAGCGAATTTGGCTTGCCAAAACGTTTTTACTTTCATCCAGTAGCCTATCAATGCGAGAACCGTCCACGGTAGGAATACCCACAAAAAGGTGTGAAAGAAAAAGAAAAAGTCGCTACTGTTCTTCCCGATGCCTTCGCCGCTCATCCGCTCAAAACTTTGTTCCCAAAAAATAAAGAAGATGCCACTGCGGTTATCCTTTCCACGGATTACTTTCTCAGGGTGCAAATCAAACTGATGGTAATAGGCGTACAACATCGGGGTAATGGTCAATCCAAAGACCAAAATGGCCACCACTACTCTCCAGTTCAGTAATTGTGTCCATTTTCGGGTATAGGCCAAGTGACACAGTATTGATATGCCAATGACCACCAAAGCAATCTGACCCTTGGTCGAAAATGCAATTCCCGCCCCAAAAGCCCCCAAAGCAATGCTTTTTAAGGTATTTTTCTCGATATATGTGGCCAATTGCCAAATGGAAAAAATTGTGAATCCAGTCAAAACAGCATCGGTACGTACATCGACGTTGGCCAAGACCATCGTTTGGGCCGTCATAAAAATCAATGAGGCGAACCGCCCCACGTCCTTATTGTAGAGCAATTTTCCAAGTCCGTAGCAACTATAGGCACCCAACAAAGTCGACAAAATACCGGGAATGCGGTAGGCCCAATCGTGAATGCCGAATATTTTATAGGAAAGTGCGGCCAACCAATAATGCATATGTGGTTTGTCCAGATACTCTTCGGGGCCTTTGAACAGGCTCAAAAAATCATTTTCCTGCACCATTCGCATGGCCATAACTGCAAATTGGGCGGAATCGTTCTCGAACAGGGTCACGAACATCCCAATGATGTACACCAACACGATCAATGCAATATAAAACCAGTATCTGGCTGTCGAGATCATACCCCTGTTTTTTGGAAAGCAAATATAGCCAACTTGGCCCACAACCAACCGAAAAGTGTACCCACCAAGGCGCCTGTAAGCACATCCAACGGATAGTGCACACCAATGTAAATTCGGCTATAGGCTACAATACAGGCCCATAGCAGCAAAACCCAAGAAATATACTTTACTCTGTTCTTGAACATTATAATAAAGAATACAGCTGGACCAAAAGAGTTGGCCGCATGGGCGGAAAAATATCCAAACTGTCCACCGCAATAACTCTTTACCAAACGCATTGCGCTGCTTACTTCGGGTTCGTGGCATGGACGCAAACGACCGATACCATATTTGAAAAAATTGGATAATTGGTCGGTGCAGGTAATCAGCAGGGCGATGGATACCAATATTATTCCTGTTCCCTTCCAACCAAAGGTTCGGTAAGACAAGTAAAGCAATAGCAAATAAAGGGGTGCGGAATTTCTGGTTGTTGTCATAAACATCCAGAAGCCGTCCCAAGTTTCGGTTCCCAATCCATTAAGGAACAAAAACAGCTCTTTATCCTGTTGCAGTAACTGTTCCAGCATTACTGATCGTATCTGGAGACTTCCCGATCATAAAAAGCTGTGGCGGCCTCGATCAAACTTTCGGCTTCCTCCATTAAATCGGCTTCGTCTTGTTTGGAGAATTCTTCCATCCATTCCACCTCGTCATTTTCCAGGTTGATGATGAATCTAGGGTATTCGGTATGGACGATAAAAATGGCCTCGGGATGATCCGTATTGTCGGCCAATAAAAATTTAGGTAGTTCCATGTGTTCTTATTTTGATTCCAATCTTGGAAATCCTCTAACTCGTTATCAATTTCTTGGTCAAAAAGTTGAATCGAAGATACAACATTACGGCCGATGCCGTAAGCCCCGACAATAATCCGATCCATATGCCTGTGCTTTCAAAACTTGTGTGCAATCCCAAATAATAACTGATGGGAAAACCAATCAACCAGTAGGCTATGAACGTGATGAGTGTGGGAACCCTCACATCCTGAAGACCTCGAAGAGCCCCCAAAACCACCACTTGCAATCCATCTGAAATCTGAAAAAAAGCAGCAACCAATAACAATTTGGCAGCTATAAAAATCACTTCGGTATTATCGGCCTGATTGGCTATATCGTCAACATCCAAATAAATCGTGGGGAACCAATGTCTTCCCAACAGAAAAATGGCAGCGAAAGCGACTTCCACAAGCAATGTCAAGAAAAACACGGATTCCGCGATGCGCTTCAGTTCTTTATGATTCCGAAGCCCTTTTTGGTTTCCCACCCTTACCATGGCGGCAACACTGAGCCCTGTTCCCACCATAAATGTCATGCTGCTCAAATTCAAAGCAATCTGATTGGCGGCCTGTGCATTTTTACCCAAAACTCCACTCAACCAAATGGCCGCGGTAAAAATGGCTACTTCAAAAAACATTTGCAACGCAGAGGGAAAACCAAGACTGATGATTTTCCGCATCACTTTTTTCTCGATTTTTCTAAAATTGAAATGGGTCACATAAGCTTCGAACTTCTCTTTTCGTTGGAGTAAATACCATATAAAAGCGACCATAATCACTCGCGAAACCAAAGTACCCACTGCAGCCCCCACAATGCCCAATTTTGGAAATCCGAATGAACCAAATATGAGTAAATAATTCAGGGTTATGTTGACGACATTCGCAACAATAGTGGTGTACATAGGGTATTTGGTCTGTGAGAGCCCATCCGAAAACTGTTTAAACGCCTGGAATATGATTAAAGGCACCAAGGAAAAAGCCACCAAGTCCAGATAGGGCATAGCGAGTTCCACCACTTCGGGAGGCTGCTCCATATGGTACATCAAAGGTTTGGCAACTTGGATAAGCCCGAACAGGGACAAGCCTAAAAGCGTACAAAGTACCAAACCGTGTTTTAGGGCACTTTTGCCCGCCGCTTGGTCTTTTGCGCCATCCGCTTCGGCCACCAAGGGTGTAATGGCCGTGGAAAAACCAATTCCGAGCGACATTGCGATAAAAACAAAACTGTTCCCCAAAGAAACGGCGGCCAGTTCGGCCGTTCCCAGCTGCCCTACCATAATATTGTCCGCAAAGGCCACAAAGGTGTGCCCCAACATTCCCAAAATCACGGGATAGGACAGTTTTAGATTATAGGCAAATTCTTTAGTGTAGTTTTGAAACACAACGTATATTTAAAAAAGGATGGCAAAGATAGTCAGTTTGCCCACAATTAAGATGAATGAATCTGTTAGGGAATGGATACATATTATAGCTGTTTTGCCTCTTCCCAGAACACGTCCATTTCGGCCAATGTCATATCGCTCATGGATTTACCTGCTTCTTTTGCTTTTTGCTCCACATATTGAAAGCGCTTAATAAACTTTTTATTGGTACGTTCCAATGCATTTTCTGGATTGATTTTCAGGAAACGGGCATAGTTGACCATTGAAAACAGCACATCGCCAAATTCAGATTCCATTTGATCGGCATTGTTGGCCTCCACTTCTTCCTGAAGCTCTCCTAATTCCTCTTTTAACTTCTCAAAGACCTGTTCAGGTCGTTCCCAATCGAATCCCACTCCTGCGACCTTATCTTGGACTCTATTGGCCTTGACCAAGGAGGGCAGACCATTGGGCACACCTTCGAGTACACTTTTCTTCCCTTCTTTTAATTTGATGTTTTCCCAATTCTGCTTTACATCCTCTTCATTTTCGACCTTCACATCGCCATAAATATGCGGATGCCTATTGATGAGTTTCTCACAAATGCCATTGGCCACATCGGCAATATCAAAATCCTGTGTTTCGGAACCTATTTTCGAATAAAAAACAATGTGCAACAAGATATCGCCCAGTTCTTTTTTTACTTCCTCCAAATCGTTGTCCAGAATGGCATCGCCCAGTTCATAGGTTTCCTCAATGGTCAAATGGCGAAGGGTTTGCATGGTCTGCTTTCTGTCCCACGGACATTGTTCGCGCAATTCATCCATAATGGTCAAAAGGCGGTCAAAAGCGGCCAACTGTTCCGATCTTGTATTCATGACTTTGGATTTTGACCAAAAATACGAACTCCCTTTGGTTGTGATTCCATCTTCAAACTTTACTTATGAAAAGTCTTTTGGTATTTTTCAACAACGCATACTTACGGAAAAATATCACTATCTTCAACGTCATTTTAAGGTAAAAGAACAGTAGAATGAAATATCTTTTTATTGCATTGCTCACATTTCCATTGATGGCCATTGCGCAGACCGACAATCCCTTTGAAAATGAAGTTAAGGCAATCCAGCAAAAGAATGATTCCCTTTGGGATTCGTCCCGACCGACCATTGTATTTACGGGAAGTTCGAGTATTCGTTTTTGGGAAGATGTCCAGGATCGTTTTCCAGAGCACCAAGTATTGAACACTGGTTTTGGTGGTTCACAATTTTCGGACCTTGAACTTTATTTGGATGAATTGATATTGAACTACAATCCATCAAAAGTTTTTATTTATGAGGGGGACAACGATATCTTTGCCAAAAAGAGACCTCGAAAAATACTGAAACGAGCCGAATACATTCTTGGCATTCTTCAACAAAGAAATCCGAACATGGAGATTGTGCTCATTTCCGCCAAACCAAGCATTTCCCGTTGGAAATATAGAGGTAGGTACCGCAGATTAAACCGTAAACTCGACCGATTGGCATCCAAAACCGACGGAATCGATTTTGTGGATGTTTGGTACCCCATGTTGGATGAAAGAAAGGTAAAACAGGACATTTTTATTGAAGATGGCCTGCACATGAACGATAAAGGTTATGACATCTGGTACGATGTGATCAAAGACTACATAGACTAAAACTGAACTAACGTGATTTACAGATCAATTTTGCTGTTCGTTGCAGTTATCTGCATGGCAGCTTGCCAAACCGAAAAAGAGGAAATCAATTTTCCGAAAACCGACCTAGCCAGTGCTCCGTTAATCCCCAAACCCATTAAAACCATTCCCACAGGGAGTGCTTTTGGATTGGATGCCGGCACTGCTATTTATACTTCGACCACAGACCCCGAATTTGAGAAAGTAGGACGATTTTTATCCGAGAACATTAAATCCAAAACCGGGCTGGATATCGGAGTAAATACAGCATCCGAAGACAAATTGGAGCGTTTGATCTACATCAACCAATCCGATAGTGTGGATTTGGAAACGCCGGAATCCTATCAACTTTACATTAAAAAAGATTCCATTTTATTGAACGCCAAAACCGCAGCGGGTGCTTTTAGGGGGATTCAGACCCTTCAACAGCTTATTCCAACAAAAAGCAATGATACGTTGACCGACCATCCTTTATGGGTGATCCCTTCGGGCAAGATCATGGATGCTCCAAAATACGGATACCGCAGTTCCATGCTGGATGTGGCCCGACATTTTTTCACCGTGGATGAGGTCAAAAAATATATCGATGCCTTGGCATATTACAAATTCAACACCCTGCACTTGCACCTATCGGACGATCAAGGGTGGCGTATTGAAATCAAGTCCTGGCCGAAACTGACAGAGGTCGGTGGTGCCAGCGAAGTTGGTGGTGGCGAAGGCGGTTTTTATACACAGGAAGAATACAAAGACCTTGTGGCCTACGCTGGTGACAGACACATAACCATTGTACCAGAAATCGACATGCCAGGGCACACCAATTCAGCATCGCTGAGCTATCCATTTTTACATTATGCTGGGGCAGAAACACCAAGAGTTCGCACAGACATGAAAGTCGGCTACAGTTCCTTTGATGCACAAAAAGATACGGTTTACAGCTTTTTGGATGATGTAATCGGCGAAATTGCCGCAATGACACCTGGCCCCTATTTTCATATTGGAGGGGATGAAAGCCATGTTACCAGAAAGAGTGATTATATCCTTTTTGTTGAAAAAGTAGGTGATTTGGTTAAAAAGCACAACAAAAGAATGATCGGGTGGGACGAAATAGCACAAGCGGATATTGACCCTAGCTCGGTAGTTCAATTATGGAACAGCGCTGAAAATGCCTTGAAAGCTTCAGAAAATGGTTCCAAAATCATAATATCGCCAGCGAAAAAGGCCTACTTGGACATGAAATATGATTCCATTTCCGAATATGGCTTAAAATGGGCTGGCTACATACCAGTTGATGTAGGCTATAACTGGGATCCCGAAACCTACGCCGAAGGACTTGCCAAAGAGAACATTCTCGGAATTGAAGCTCCACTGTGGTCAGAAACCATTAGCAATGGGACCGAATTGGAATATTTGGCATTCCCAAGATTGATTGGATATGCCGAATTGGGATGGTCCCTAAGCGAACACCTTGACTGGGACGATTACAAAGAGCGCCTGGCCGCACAGGCTGCTTATTTGGAAGCCATGCAAATCAACTATTACCCAACTATATTGGTGGATTGGGAAAAAGAATAGTGTTTATTCTTCCTCTTCTGAGGCGGACACAGTAGGTTCTTCAGCATCCTTTTCGTCTTCAACAAAGTCAGTGATGTCGTTGTCGAGAAGGATGTTGTACCACTGTATGATTTTCTTGATGTCACTGGCGTACACTCGGTCCTCATCATAATTGGGAAGCACCTCGAAGAAATACTCTTCCAATTCGATTTTTTCAGCTTTGTGACTGATGGAGGTTTTTTCACCTCCTTCTTTTTCCTTGATTTTCTGGAAGACTTCCCGCAAAGGAAGTTCCTCTTCCAAGGTGTAAATGGCTATTTCGGACAACACGCTTACATTGCTTCTTAAACCAACGGTTACACGTTTGCCATCCAACAGGGATTCGCCAACAAAGCCACCTCGGGTTTGGGTCAATAATTTGTAAAGTCCTGGTTTACCTCCAATAGATAAAATCTTTTCTAATGCCATTCAAATAGTAATTTATGGGCGCAAAAATATGTTTTTATCGCAAACAGCGATTTTTTTAACGTCCTTTTTTGATATTGGGAAACCTCATTCGGTAATCCACATTTATTTTTCCTTTGGAAATCTTTTCCAATCGGCTTTTCAACAATCGTTTCTTAAGGGTTGAAAGCTTGTCGGTGAACAGAACACCTTCGATATGATCGTATTCGTGCTGAATTACCCGAGCCAACAGACCATCAAAAGTCTCGGTATGCTCCTTGAAATCTTCATCCAAATAGGTAATGGTTATTTCGGGCTTGCGCTTTACATCTTCACGGATATCGGGAATACTCAAACAACCTTCGTTGAAATCCCACTCCTTGCCGTTTTCCTCTTCAATGGTCGCATTGATGAACACTTTTTTGAAACCATCGAGCTGTTTCTGCTCCGCTTCTGTCAATTCATCATCATCCGCAAAAGGAGTGGTGTCCACCATGAACATGCGAATGGGAAGTCCGACTTGAGGGGCGGCCAAACCAACACCATGGGCATTGTACATGGTCTCCCACATATTGGTGATCAACTCGTCAAGTTTTGGATAGTCGGATGTGATATCCTTCGCCTTTTTTCGCAAAACGGGGTCTCCGTAAGCTACTATGGGTAAAATCATAAATCAAAATCTGTTTAAATAGGCCTGCAATATGAGCGTGGCACTTATTTCATCGACTAGGGCCTTGTCCCTTCTCTTCTTCTTTTTCATTCCGCTGTCCAACATGGACTGAAACGCCATTTTGGAGGTGAACCGCTCATCTTGGCGCTCTACAGGAATGGAAGGAAACTTGGCTTTCAGCTTTTTTAAAAACTCTTGGATGAGCACTTCGGACTCGGAAGCGGTATTATCCATTTGTTTGGGCAATCCCACTACAAAACGTTCCACAGATTCCTTTTGGATGTATTCTTCCAGAAAGGACAGCAAGTCTTTGGTCTCCATGGTGGTCAAACCAGATGCAATTAATTGCAGTTCATCGGTAACCGCTATTCCGGTACGCACCTTTCCAAAATCCAAAGCTAAAATTCTAGCCAAAATAATTTTTTGGCAAAAATAACCTTAAAAATGTTATGCGCTTAAAAATGGCCACCATAATTCTGCCACGGGGCTTATCTTTGTCAAAACTTTAAGAAAAATGACAGAATTAAGAACGCTAATTGAAAAAGCGTGGGACAATAGAGCATTACTGGAAGACGAAAAGACTCAGGACGCCATACGCGAAGTCGTAAAGCTAATTGATTCAGGAGAGCTGCGATGTGCGGAACCTACGGAAGATGGGTGGCAGATAAACGAATGGGTGAAAAAAGGGGTCGTGCTTTACTTCCCCATCCAAAAAATGGAAGTGTTGGAAGCTGGCATTTTCGAATATCACGATAAAATTCCTTTGAAAAAAGGCTACAAAGAAAAAGGTGTTCGTGTGGTTCCCCATGCGGTGGCACGACACGGCGCCTATATTTCCAAAGGCACTATTTTGATGCCAAGCTACGTAAACATTGGTGCCTACGTAGATGAAGGAACCATGGTGGATACCTGGGCCACAGTAGGAAGTTGTGCGCAAATCGGTAAAAACGTCCACTTAAGTGGCGGCGTTGGTATCGGTGGTGTTTTGGAACCATTGCAGGCTGCTCCCGTAATCATTGAGGACAATGCCTTTATCGGCTCCAGATGTATTGTTGTGGAAGGTGTCCGAGTGGAGAAAGAAGCTGTTTTGGGTGCCAACGTAGTTTTGACGGCATCTACCAAAATTATTGATGTGACGGGAAATGAACCAGTGGAATTGAAAGGTCGCGTACCAGCTAGGTCCGTTGTGATACCTGGAAGCTATACCAAAAAATTCCCTGCTGGGGATTATCAAGTACCATGTGCCTTGATTATTGGTAAGCGAAAAGAAAGTACGGACAAGAAGACTTCTTTGAACAATGCCTTGCGCGAGCACAATGTTGCCGTGTAATCAGCTATTTAATTCATATAAAGCATTACCGACGGCCGCTTGCAAAAAGTGGCCGTTCGTTATTTTATGCCGTATCGCATCAACATTGGCGACCATTTTGGAATAAGTCGCATCATCAATGTTAGCGAGCTTTTCTGATAATTCATCCAAAGATGAAATGGCAAAGCCTATTTGTTCTTCTTCAATGAGTTTGGCCACCGCTGCTTTGTCCCAGACTATGACAGGCAAACCTGCCAACAAGTATAGAGATGTTTTATGTGGATTGTTGTACTGAATGTATTTGCCAAATGCTCCATCACACTCTTTGATGGCATTGCCGTTCCACACCAATCCAAAATTCCCTTTCATTTTATCCAACACCTCATCCGGGGCAAAAACCCCTTGATAGTCTAAAGTGGAATTTTCGTCCACTTTTTCCTTTTGATAACCATTCCCGTAGAGCTTTAGGGTAAAATCCTTTTGTCCCAACTCATCCACTTTATATAGAAACGCACTTTTTTCCATTCCTAAACCTCCTGCAAAAACAATCTCCTTTTCAGCATGTTTAGGTGTTTCAGGTAATTCCTGATTGTGAGCGAGCAAATAATCGAATAAATATAAGGGGACCTTTTTACCTTTATACCCATTTTCCGCAAACCATTTCATCATTACCTCGTTATGAAGCACTAGAACATCCGCTTTGTTGAAGCGTTTCATTTCTTTTTCCACATCCTTGTTTTTGCCCATCAATGTTTTCACATCATGGACAATCAAAACTATTTTACACCCTTTGAGCTTGGCCACGCCAACTTTATAGTTGAAGAACTTACTGAGCGGGTATTGCATGCAAAGAGTGGATGAAAAGGGCAACAAAATCAATCCCTTGGTAATGCCAAAAAAACTAATGATTGCCCCTATGGCTGAACTGGGGTGGTTACTTTGTTTAAACCCCAAATTCTTAAAACCCGCTTTGGACAAGACATTTTCGCAATCCATTTTGGGCTTGGAAGCGGCGTTCTTGGAAAATTTATAGTTTCGGGAAATATAAAACAGGTCAGTGCTTTGCATGGTTAAGTGTTTGTTTTCCAAAAATATCTTTTTTCAAACAACTAATCCATAAATTGCGGCCAAACATTTTCCAGAACAATTAAACACTGTCCCAATGAAAAGCAGCCCCGAATATGATTATCTTATTGTTGGCGCAGGCCTTTACGGAGCCGTTTTTGCCCATGAAGCGACCAAGCGCAACAAAAAATGTTTGGTAATTGACAAACGGGACCATCTGGGCGGCAATACCTATTGCGAGGACATCAACGGAATAAATGTGCATAAATATGGCGCCCATATTTTTCACACGAACGACAAAACCATCTGGGACTACGTGAACAGTTTTGTTCCTTTTAACCGATACACGAACTCCCCATTGGCCAATTTTGAAGGGAAACTTTACAATTTACCTTTCAACATGAACACTTTCTATCAGCTTTGGGGTACAAAAACACCCGAAGAGGCTAAGGCTGTTCTTGACCAGCAGACAAGCAAATACCAGGATATCAATCCATCCAACCTTGAAGAACAGGCCTTAAAACTGGTAGGAGATGACATTTACACGAAATTGATAAAAGGGTATACCGAGAAGCAATGGGGAAGAAAGACCAACGAACTTCCTGCATTCATTATCAAAAGATTACCATTGAGATTTACCTATGATAACAATTATTTTAACGATGCTTATCAAGGTATACCCATTGGAGGGTACAACAAATTAACCGAAGGTTTGCTCGAAAATGTGGAGTGCAGGACCAATGTTGATTTTTTCAAAGAAAAAGAAACTTTGACCAGTTTAGCCCAACAAGTGGTCTTTACCGGTAAAATTGATGAATATTTTGATTATTGCCACGGAAAGCTTGAATATCGAAGCTTGGATTTCAAACATGAGATACTGGAAACAACCAATTATCAAGGAAATGCAGTAGTGAATTACACAGAAGCCAAAATTCCATATACCAGAATCATAGAGCACAAACATTTTGAATTTGGCAAGCAAAAAACCACAGTAATTACCAAGGAATATCCCTTGGAAGCTTCTTCGGAAAAAGAACCCTATTACCCTATCAACGATAGCAAGAATACGGCTATTTTCAAAGCTTATCAGGACATGGCGAAAAAGGAGAACACTATTTTTGGAGGGAGGCTGGCCGAATACAAATATTATGATATGCACCAAGTAATCGGCGCTGCTTTATCCAAGACCAAAAAGATGTTTGACTGATTATTTCATTTTTTTAAGAAAAATCCCATAATCCCACGCAACGCTCCTCTCTTGTTCCCGTCTAAACAATATAAGACGAATCGATTATACGATTTTGACAAAAAATAGGCAGGAAAATTGCACACTTAATTGTTGTAAGAAAAATAAACAGTTGGACAATTTTTAACCTGTTTTTTTGTTATAGATTTGTAAACACCAAAACACTACACCAATAAATTATGGCTGGATTGAGCACCCCAAAGCAAAAATTATCAGCACTTATCATTACCTACAATGAAATGGGATACATTGAAAAATGCATCGATTCCGTTTCTTTTGCAGATGAAATCTTAGTGGTTGATTCCTTCAGTACTGATGGTACTTATGAGTATCTTTTGGACCATCCGAAAGTAAAGGTAATTCAGAATCCTTTTGAAAATTTTACCGCCCAAAAGTCATTTACATTAAAGCAAGCCAGCAACGATTGGGTCTTGTTTTTGGATGCCGACGAAGTGGTTACCGAAAATCTTCAAAAAGAAATCATCGAAACTATAAATAATCCAGATGCTCATGAAGCTTATTGGTTTTACAGAAAGTTCATGTTCCAAAATGAACCCTTGAACTTCAGTGGCTGGCAAACCGATAAAAACCATAGACTTTTCAAAAAAAGCAAAGCGCATTTTACCGATCGTAAGATTGTACACGAAACCTTGGTGGTTGATGGCAAATCCGGGATCCTGAAGGAAAAACTAACCCATTTTTGCTACAAAAACTACGAGGACTACAAAGGCAAAATGCTCAAATATGGCCAATTAAAAGCCAAAGAGGACTTTTACAAAGAAAAGCACTTCAATTACCTTTTGATGACGGTAAAACCGTTTTGGAAGTTCTTTAACCATTACATCCTTCGTTTAGGCATATTAGATGGCAAAAAGGGATGGACCATCTGCTATCTTAATGCTCTTGGCGTATTGGAGCGATTCAGGGAATTGAAACGCTTGGAAAAGAAAAATGAACTTGCCTATTATTTGGTAATGCCGTAGTGCGTCCAAACTAACTTACTGGACCTGGTTTCCTTTCGTATGGCTTGATTTTTGGCAATGGATTCCGGTGTTTTGTAGCCTCGCTTATGATCTAGATGTACGCACACCGCGCTATAGCGTAATTGCTTGGATTTTATCCCAAAATTGAACAAGCGCTCGCCCAATTCACGGTCTTGGCCACCATATTGCATGCGCTCGTCAAAGCCATTCACATTTAAAATATCCTTTTTCCAACCTGATGAGTTATGACCGTTCCAACTGGCATTGGTCGGTGTAAATGTATTCAGCAACTTGGAAACAATTCCGTTCGCCGTTAATTTATTGTTCTTGAACGTCTTGGGAATACCTTTTTCCTTGAGCCATTGGATATTGAAACAATTTTGATTCTCGATATCTTCCAACGTAATCATCTTGGAAATGTTCATCGGGAGCATGTAATATCCCCCAGAAATAAAATAACCGGGTTCTTTGTTGATGTAATGTACTTCGACAAAATCTTCCCGCGGAATACAATCACCATCCGTCATAATGATGTAATCCGCATTGCAGGCCTCAACGGCCTTGTTCAAAATTCTCGACTTTTGGAAGCCATCATCCTCTTGCCACACATGGACGATATCGTAAAAGACCTTTTCGGACATTTCCTCCAAAAGCTCCTTGGTTTTCGGGCCAGAACCATCATCAGCAATAACCACCTCAAAATCCTTGAAAATTTGGCAGTTAAAACCCCAAAGCACTTTTTTCAACCATTCCTCGGCATTATAAGTGCTTACGATTACTGATATTTTCGGCGATTCCTTTTCCTTTGGGCTCATTTGAGCAAAAATAGTAAAGTCTATCATTTAAAAGATAACTTTGTAAAAAGAACCTTTGGTTTTATCCAAAAACTCCCAATGAAGAAAGTAGCAATTGTCGAGTTGAACCCATATCATGATGAATGCCTGTATTCGCAGCTTAAAATCCTCGACTCCGCTGGATATTCACAGATCTTGGTCGTAAGCAGTCAAATAAAGGACCGGGCTTCTGAATATTTGGATATTCCCGATGAGGTGATAACATTTGACCGTTCACATCAAAAGAATCTCTTCAGTCGTATTTCGTTCTCATGGAAACTTAAAAGGCAATTAAATCAAAGAGACATAATAACAGTCATATTCAATACGGCAAGTTCAAGGCTGGAAGTGATTTTGTTGGGTTTTTTATTGAATAAGCGAACCGCGTTATTTGGCATTCTGCATAATCTAAAAAAAGTAAACCACAGCTTTTCCCAAAAGCTCATCAACAGGTCCATAAAAAACTATTTTGTACTCAATGATTTTTTAGAAAACTCCATCGAACTGGAAGACACATCGATACAACTGCAGCGTTTTTATCCTATCTTTTTTCCAACCTACGAGGAAACGACCCTCAAAAAACCAAAAGAAGAGGTTTGGATCAGCATACCCGGCAAACTTGATTTTGGAAGAAGGGACTACTATCTTGTTGCAGAGGCTCTTCAAAAAACACCATCAAAAAGCAATTTGAAAATTCTGATTTTGGGTAGCACCAATTCCAATGACCCTAGAAGCAGTGAATTCCTAGAATTCATCCAAAAAAATGACCTTGAAGAGCATTTTATGACCTTTGATTCCTTCTTGGACAATGATGTATTCCATGACTATTTGAAAAAATCAGATTACATTCTCATCCCATTGAATGCTATCGGGGATAATTATGCAAAGCATAAAATCATGGGGTGCTACAATCAAGCCTTTGGGTACCGGAAAACCTTGATTTCCCCTATCGGCCTCAGCCATATCCCTGACATTGGCAAACATTCCATACTTTATGATGGAGCAAAAGGACTCTCCATGGTTTTGGAGCAAATCAGTCAGGGACAAGTAGAGAAAAAGAAATATCTGGAAAGCAAGTGGAGTTTTGAAGCGCAGAAAAACAACTACATCAATTTTCTTGAAGAAAATCAAATCAAATGATCGAAGAAATCAACAATTGCAATAAAATACTGCAGGAAGGCGGGCTCATCCTCTACCCTACCGATACGGTCTGGGGCATAGGCTGCGATGCCACAAACCCCGAAGCGGTCAAAAAAGTATACGCTTTAAAAAAGCGAGAGGATTCCAAGGCACTAATTTGTATGGTGTCCAATCAGGCCATGTTGGAGCGCCACATAAAAGAAGTGCCCGATGTCGCCTACGATATTATGGACTTGGCCACAAAACCCACCACCATCGTATTCGACAACCCCATGGGCATAGCCAGCAATTTAGTGGCGGAAGACAACACTTTGGCCATTAGAGTGGCTTCGGATAAATTCTGCCAATATCTCATCAATAAATTCAGAAAGCCCATTGTATCCACATCGGCCAATATTTCGGGCAATCCCACCCCAAAACAATTCAAGGATATTGATGAAGAAATTTTAAAAGGAGTGGACTATGTGGTAAATTTGCCCGATGAAAATATAAACCCTTCCCCCTCCTCCATCATTAAATTGAGTACGGACGGACAAGTGAAGGTTATTCGGGAGTAACAATGGCGAAGGAATTCCATACAGAGGCAATACAACATCCTATTTTTAAACTTATTGGCGAAGCTTCAGATGAGCTGGGCGTAGATGCTTATGTCATCGGTGGTTTTGTGAGGGATTACTTTTTAAAAAGAAATACCCCGAAGGATATTGATATTGTTGCCATTGGTAGCGGCATAGAACTTGCCAAAAAAGTGGCTTCCAAACTAAAGGGCAAACCAGAGATTTCCGTGTTCAAGAATTTCGGCACGGCCATGATCAAGCACAAGGAATTGGAGCTTGAATTTGTGGGTGCACGAAAGGAAAGCTATAATCGGGATAGCCGAAAGCCCATTGTGGAAGATGGTACGTTGGAAGACGATCAGAACCGTCGTGACTTTACCATAAACGCCATGGCCCTGGCATTGAACCAATCCAATTTTGGGGAGCTTTTAGACCCTTTTGACGGTTTGGACGATTTGGACAGGCAAATCATTCGAACGCCACTGGAACCAGGCATTACCTATTCCGATGACCCATTGCGGATGATGCGTGCCATCCGATTTGCCACACAATTGCATTTTACCATTGAACTGCAATCACTTCAAGCGATAACCGAGAACAAGGACCGCATCAAAATTGTTTCCAAGGAACGTATCGTGGACGAGCTCAACAAAATATTGATGAGTTCCAAACCATCACTTGGTTTCAAACTGATGCACCAAACAGGATTGTTGTCCCTGATTCTACCGGAACTTACAGCGTTACAAGGCATTGAAGAAATAGAGGGGCAACGTCACAAGGACAACTTTTGGCATACCCTGGAGGTAGTGGACAACATTGCGGAAACAACGGACAACCTATGGTTGCGCTGGGCCGCATTATTGCACGATATCGGTAAGGCACCCACCAAAAAGTTCCACAAAAAGATTGGTTGGACCTTCCATGCGCACGAGTTTGTGGGAGCAAAAATGGTCTATAAACTTTTTAAAAGACTCCGGATGCCATTGAACGAGAAAATGAAATTCGTTCAGAAAATGGTATTGATGAGTTCACGCCCCATCATCCTATCCGAAGATCACGTGACCGATTCCGCAGTTCGACGATTGGTTTTTGATGCTGGGGATTTTGTGGAAGACTTGATGACCTTATGTGAAGCGGATATTACCACCAAGAATCCCCGCAAGCAGAAAAAATACAAGAACAACTTTAAAATAGTTCGTCAAAAAATAGTAGAGGTCGAAGAACGTGACCATATCCGAAACTTTCAACCTCCTGTTTCCGGTGAAGAAATCATGGAAACCTTCAACTTAAAACCCTCCAAGGAAATAGGCATCATCAAAGACGCCATCAAAGAAGCCATTTTGGAAGGGGAAATACCCAATGAATATGAGGCTGCCTATCAATTTATGTTGGAAAAAGGCAAAAAAATGAACCTAAAAGTCCACTCCGAATGAAAAAGAGCAAATATGTAGTGTATTGGTTGTTAACTGGGTGTTTTCTCATTTTTGTGATGGTCTTGGTCGGGGGCATCACGCGTCTTACCCACTCGGGATTGTCCATTTCCGACTATAAATTGATTCACGGAACCATTCCCCCAATGAACGAGCAGGAATGGCAAGAAGCCTTTGAACTCTATAAGCAATATCCAGAATACCAGAAGCTCAATTATCATTTCGGAATCGAAGAATTTAAGGACATCTACTTCTGGGAATGGTTGCACAGGGTTATTGGAAGATTCATTGGAGTTGTGTTCATTATACCATTCCTTTTCTTTTTGATTACCAAAAAATTGGACAGGCCCACCATCAAAAAATGTTTGATTCTGCTCTTCATGGGTGGATTCCAGGGCTTTTTGGGCTGGTACATGGTCAAAAGTGGTTTGGTGGACCGTCCGGATGTGTCCCACTTTAGGTTAGCAGCACACTTGACCACGGCATTCCTGACTTTTGCCTACAGTTTATGGGTGGCCTTGGACCTTATCTATCCAAAGCGGAAAGAAATCAACAAGAACATCAGAAACCTGATTCGAGTTGGACTTGTCCTTTTATTGCTTCAAATCATTTGGGGCGCCTTTGTTGCAGGATTGGATGCAGGTTTCATACACAACCACTGGCCATTGATGAGCGATGGTAAACTCATTCACGAAACCGTTTACATAGAGCAGCAACCTGTCATCAAAAACTTTTTTGAAGGAAAAAGTGGGGTTCAGTTCGTACATCGGTACCTAGCTTACATTGTAGTCGGCTTTATTGGCCTTATTTGGTTCAGAACGCGAAAAACACCAAGGACAACCCTACAGGAAAAGGGATTGCAAAGCTTACTCGCCCTGGTTTTTATACAATTTGTATTGGGTGTGCTCACGTTGGTTTACGCGGTACCGCTCTGGCTGGGAATTGCGCATCAAATCGGTGCTTTTTTCCTTTTGGCCGCCATGACTTTTACCCTGCACAGGTTCTCGAAATAAGGTCTATTTATTGTACCTTTGTGCCCACTCTAAAATTTGATGGATGATTTATAAAATCAGGATAATACTTGATGCTGAGGAAGATATCTTTCGTGATATCGAAATTGAGGACCAAAGTAATTTGGAGGATTTCCACAATGCCATAACCCAAGCTTTTGGTTTTGAGGGAAGTGAAATGGCCTCTTTTTATACATGTGACGAAGAATGGAACCAAGATGAGGAAATTGCCCTTTTCGACATGAGCGAGAGCGGTTCCGATATCCGATTGATGAACGAAACGTCCCTTGACGATGTTTTAACCGAGGACAATCCAAAAATGATCTACGTGTACGACTTTTTCAGCATGTGGACCTTTTTTGTGGAATTAGCCGATATTGTTGATAAAGAGGACGGCCGGGTCTATCCCAACTTGCTGTTCACTTTTGGGGAATTGCCAGATGCCCCGCCGGAAAAACAGTTTGAGGCAAAGCCAAGCGATGACGAAGGCGATTATGACGACCTCCTAGATCGTTATGACGATATGGACTTTGACGAGAACTGGAACTAAACGATATTAGACCTAAGTTTTAACCATTAATCACACCCCAAAAAATGCTGAACCTGTATAACGCCCAAATTGAAAGCATATCGCTTCACCGTGTAGGCAATAAAAGTAAAAACGAATCCGCTTTTTTATCCGCAGAGCCATTTTCGCTCAACGATGAAATGTCCGGTCTGCTGAAAGAGTATTTTTTCAAACCCTTCAGGGAAAAAGAGGAGAACTACTATAAGTTTGGCCACGAGGTGGATTTGGAGTTCAATGAGGTATATACCGCAGTTTCTGGGATATTCGACAATCCATCCGACAACCATAGGTTATCCAAAAAATTAACCACGCACCTGTACGAGCAGTCCAACCATCCGCATATTAAAAGCGGAGAGGTTTATGTGGTTCACTTTTCCGATATGGTAATAGACAACCAAAAAACGGATGCCGTAGGTATTTTTAAAAGTGAACTGAAGCACGATTTTCTACAGTTTGAGGAAAACGAACACAATTTGGAGATTTTGATTCGCCAAGGAATCAATATCAACAAACTGGACAAGGGTTGTATCGTTTTCAATCTTGGTAAAGAAGAAGGTTACAAGGTACTTTCGGTGGACAGTAACCGATACGATGCCAAATATTGGTTGGAAAATTTCTTGGGCGTTCTTCCTTTGACCGATGAGAACTTCTACACCAAAAACTACCTTAAGTTCTGCCAAAACTTCGCTAAAGATGTGGTTTTGCCAGCCGAGGACAAGCAACAAGAAGTGATGTTCATGAACCGAGCTGTGAACCATTTCGCCAAAAACGATAATTTTGAGGAGACCTCATTCTTGAACGAGGTCATGGAGAACCCAGAGCTTATACCTGAGTTCAAACACTACAAAGTAGAGAAAGGACCAAAATACAGTATTGAGGACGTTTCCAATTTTGACATTGCCAACAAGGCTGTGAGCGATGCCCGAAAGAAAATCAAGAATGTCATCAATTTGGATACCAATATCCAAATCAAGATGGATTTCATCAACCCGGAATCCGCAGAAAAGTTTGTGGAAAAGGGATGGGACGAAGAGCGCCAGATGTACTATTACCTCGTGTATTTCAACAAAGAGCAGAAGAGTTAGAACTTTTTGTCTATAATCTGCTTCATGCTTACGTCTTCATAATTTCGTTTCACAAAATCCAAGGCGTGAATCAATACTTCACCCATGGTTTTGCTGTCCCTGAAATTGATGTCACCGGTAAGTTCCAATAATTGGGTTTTGAGCATTTCGGTATTTTCTGGCGGAGCAATGGTATCAATTTGACACACATCCAACAACCGTTTTAACCTTCTGCCCCAGCTCAAAATCCTTTTGGCGATAATGGAACGCTCTTCAACAATGTACTGGTTAACGGAGTCAACGGTCAACTTGTCCTGCACCAAATCGACCATGGTTTTGTTTTCCTTAAAGAACTGGGGACGGTATACCTTTATTTTACCTTCGTAACACTGCTGGTCAAAGTCTATGGCCCTGATTTTATAGACCACACTGTCAAAATCGTGGGTCGGCACTATTACATAGTTATAGGAGCGCATATCGCCCAAGAGACGAATCATACAACGCTCATTGAACTTCACAAATTCCTTGGCAATCTGGGCTTTGTCAAACTCCGTACATTCGGGAAGGTTTTTCTTCATAAAAACATCACCGGGTATGCCCACTATATGCTCCTCGATCAAGGTGTTTTCGTAAATCACAAAATTGAGGTTGTACGGGGATAGCATATGTTCCAGTTCCAAACCGTAAACACGGGAGGCATCGGTCTTTTTTACATAGAACAGGGTGTAATTATCGTTCAAAATGTTACGCACCTTGATCCTGAAAGGTTTTGAGTTCCCAAATGTGCAGTAGTCCACATAATCCACATTTAAATATTGAAAAATGGAATCGCTACCATCCGACACAAAATTGGAGTACACCCGTTTTAATGCCAGGTCAATTTCATCGCGATCAAACTCAGGGTAGAACACCCGTACCCAAAGGGTATCTTCATCATTCGCATCATATACGGCAACGCTTCCCGAGAACCGGAGCAGGTCATCATAATGAATGGGAATCTCAATTTTTCTATTGTAATATTTCAAATATTCATCCAGTTCCTTGCTTATGGGGTAAGCAGGTTTCTTTTTCGACATCAACTTTTCTTCCGACATTGTATTCGATTATTTTGTAACAAATTGCAATATACTTCGTCAAGTTAGTATAAACCATTCAAAAAACGATAGCATCTTTTGGAAACAATACTTAATGTAAGCCATCTCACCAAAAAGTTTGGGTACCTCACAGCCGTAAAAGATCTTTCCTTTACCATTGAGAAAGGAAATGTTTACGGTATTCTGGGACCTAACGGAAGCGGTAAATCCACAACCTTGGGCATTATTCTCAACGTAGTGAACCGAACTTCGGGAGAATTCAGTTGGTTCGATGGCACCACATCCACCCACGAAGCCTTGAAAAAAGTAGGCGCCATTATAGAACGTCCCAACTTTTATCCTTACATGAACGCCATCCAGAATTTGCGTTTGGTCTGTAAAATAAAGGATGTTCCTGAAACCAAAATTCAGGAAAAACTGGAATTGGTAGGCTTGTGGGATCGTCGCAATAGTAAGTTCAAGACCTATTCATTGGGGATGAAACAGCGTATGGCCATTGCATCGGCCTTGCTGAACGACCCGGAAATATTGATTTTGGATGAACCCACGAATGGTTTGGACCCTCAGGGAATCCATCAGATAAGGGAAATCATCAAGAAAATTGCGAGTCAAGGCACCACCATTTTATTGGCCTCCCACTTATTGGACGAGGTGGAAAAGGTCTGTTCGCACGTCATCATTCTCCGTAAGGGCGAAAACCTGTATTCAGGACCGGTAGACAGTATGCTGGCGAGTCATGGCTTTTTTGAATTGAGGTCCAATGATCTTGATCAACTGCAGAAACTATTGGAGAAAAGTGCCAGTTTCGGAAAAATTGAGAACTTCAATGGCACGCTCACAGCCTATCTAAAAGAGGAAATGGATGCCGAAAGCTTGAACCAAATGCTCTTTGACAAAGGAATCGTGCTATCCCATCTTGTGAAACGAAAAGAAAGCCTCGAAGAACAATTTTTAACCTTGACCAAGAACCAATAATCAAAAAACGAATGTTACGTCTCCTACAAATAGAATTCATAAAACTTTGGAACAATAGAGCCAGCAAGGTGCTGATCATCTCCTATTTTGTGCTCCTCACTTCCATTGCGCTGATTGCGGCCATAAAATTTGATATTGGCCCTGTACAATTTCACTTGGCCGATCAAGGGATTTTCAATTTCCCTTACATCTGGCATTTCAACACCTATGTCACGGCTTTGTTCAAGCTGTTTTTGGCCATTGTCATTGTCTCCATGATGTCCAACGAATACAGCAACAAAACCATCAAGCAAAATCTTATCGATGGATTGTCCAAAAAAGAATTTATTCTCTCCAAGGTCCTTACCGTTATCAGTTTTGCCTTGATTTCCACCATATTTGTTTTTGTGGGATCCTTGATCCTTGGGCTGGTTTATTCCGATTATAATGAAATGTCAATCATTTTCTCTGATTTGGAGTTCTTGCCCGCCTTCTTTTTTAAGTTGGTCGCCTTCTTCTCCTTCTGCCTTTTCTTGGGTATGTTGGTAAAACGTTCCGCCTTTGCGCTTGGTTTTCTGATTCTGTGGACCATATTGGAGCAAGTGGTATTTGGTTTATTGGGATGGAAAGTCATGAGTTGGGAAGCTGCCAAAATGGTCAAACGTTTCTTCCCTTTGGAATCCATGGCGAACTTGATAAAAGAACCTGCCACCAGACTTTCAGCAGTGCAGAACATTGGTCAACAAATAGGTGAGGACATGAGATTCGATTACCATGTGTACTGGTATGAATTCTTGATTGTTATCGTTTGGACCGCCATTTTCATCTATTTATCCTATGCTATATTGAAGAAACGTGATTTGTAGTTTCTCTCGGTGAGAATATTAAAGCTTTGCTTCTATTTGGCACCTACCTTTAGTATTTTTACGTAATGAAATTTCAGGTAGTTTCCGAATTTAAGCCGACGGGCGATCAGCCCGAAGCCATACGACAACTGGTAGAGGGCATCGAATCCAAGACCCAGCATCAGACGTTGCTTGGCGTGACTGGATCTGGTAAAACATTCACGGTGGCCAATGTAGTGGAATCGGTTCAGAAGCCTACCTTGGTTTTGGCCCACAACAAGACCCTGGCCGCACAATTGTATTCGGAGTTCAAGCAGTTTTTTCCAAATAACGCGGTGGAATACTTTGTATCCTACTACGATTACTATCAGCCCGAAGCCTATATTCCCACAAGTGGACTCTATATAGAAAAGGACCTTTCCATCAATGAGGATATCGAGAAATTGCGCTTGAGCACCACTTCTTCCCTTCTTTCAGGACGGCGGGATGTACTTGTGGTCGCCTCTGTTTCCTGCCTGTATGGAATAGGGAACCCCATAGAGTTTCAAAAGAACGTCATTACCATCCATAGGGATCAAGTGATTTCAAGAACCAAGTTTTTAAAGCAGTTGGTTCAAAGTCTATATGCGCGAACCACGGCTGATTTCAGGAACGGGAACTTTAGGGTAAAAGGCGATGTCGTGGATGTTTTTCCCGGTTATGCCGACCATGCCTTCCGTATTCATTTTTTTGGGGATGAGATTGAGGAAATCGAAGCATTGGACCCTTACAATAATAAGGTCATTGAAATTTATGACACCCTGAACATCTACCCTGCGAATATGTTCGTGACCTCTCCCGATGTGCTTCAAAACGCGATAAAGGAGATTCAGGATGATTTGGTAAAACAAATAGACTACTTTAAGGAAATCGGTCGACCATTGGAAGCCAAACGCTTGGAGGAGCGCACCAATTTTGACCTGGAAATGATTCGAGAGCTAGGCTATTGTTCGGGAATCGAGAATTACTCAAGATATTTGGACGGCAGAAAACCAGGGACCCGACCTTTCTGCTTGTTGGATTATTTCCCGGATGATTATTTGATGGTGGTGGACGAAAGCCACGTGACCATACCGCAAGTGCATGCCATGTATGGTGGCGACCGCTCCAGAAAGGAAAATTTGGTGGAATACGGTTTTCGCTTACCTGCTGCCATGGACAACCGCCCGTTGAAGTTTGAAGAGTTTGAGACCCTTCAAAATCAAGTGCTATATGTGAGTGCCACACCCGCGGACTACGAACTGGAATTGAGCGAGGGGGTTTATGTCGAACAGATTATCCGTCCAACAGGCTTATTGGACCCAGTGATTGAAGTTCGCCCCAGCGAAAACCAAATCGATGATCTTGTTGAGGAGATTCAGCAACGTGTGGAATTGGACGAACGCACCTTGGTCACGACCCTTACCAAACGTATGGCAGAGGAACTCACTAAATATTTATCAAGAATTGATGTGCGTTGCCGCTACATCCACAGTGATGTGGACACGCTGGAACGTGTGGAAATCATGCAAGATCTTCGAAAAGGTCTTTTCGATGTACTTATCGGTGTCAACCTCCTGCGTGAAGGATTGGATTTGCCCGAAGTATCCCTAGTTGCTATTTTGGATGCTGACAAAGAAGGTTTTTTACGAAGTAACCGCTCGTTGACGCAAACCGTGGGAAGGGCAGCAAGGAATTTGAACGGAAAAGCCATCATGTATGCCGATACAATTACCGAAAGCATGCAGAAGACCATCGATGAGACCAATTATCGTAGGGACAAACAAATGACCTACAACAAAGAGAACAATATAACCCCTACGGCCCTTAAGAAAAACTTGGACAGCGCACTGGCCAAAAACTCAGTTTCCACCTATCATTTCCAGAAGGAAGAGTTGCGAGCTGCAGAACCCGACTTGAAGTACATTACCGAAGATCAGAAGGAAAAACTGATTCGGGAAAAAAGAAAGGCCATGGAAAAAGCGGCCAAGGAGCTCAATTTTATGGAAGCGGCCAAACTTAGGGACGAAATAAAAATGCTTCAGGAAAAGGAATAAAAAAACGCGCCCCCGCATGTGCGAGAGCGCGCCTCAACTAACCAACTAATCCAACCATCATGAAACACCTATAGTTGGTGTTCTAATGTTTTACCCTATCTCAATCAATCTTTTTGGTTTTGGCAATGCCTCTTGTTTTTTGGGCAAAGTCAATTTCAACACCCCATCCTCGTACTTGGCATCGATTTTAGATCCATCTACGGTTTCTGGTAGTGTAAAAGCTCTTTTGAACGAAGAATAAGAGAATTCTTTTCGTGTATAATTATCGTTGCTTTCCTCGTTCTCGGATTTCACTTCGCTGGAAATGGTCAACACATCGTTGTCGATTTCCACAGTAAAATCATCTTTTTTCATACCTGGAACCGCAAGTTCCAATTCAAATCCTTCGGTATTGTCCTTTATGTTCACAGCGGGCATGGAAGCATTCCACTTTTCTGTTCCACCGAACCAATCAGGACTTACAAAATCGTTCATCAAGGATGGAAAAAACAGGTTGTTTCTTTTTACTATACTCATGGCGATTCAATTTTTAGTTAAACATTCAAATCAACCTGTATAAGTCAAAACCTGTACCAATGGAAAAACCATGTCTATTTGACATGATTCAAGAAAAAATAGATGTCATTTTGACATTAGTTGTAATGTGCCTTGAAGATATTAATGAGCACATCGGGAGGGACAATTTTATTGGGATAGCGATGCATTATTTCCAACACCTGACTGATTGCGGCTGGTGGTAAGCCCATATTGAGTCCAATATTATAAAGTGTATTGATTTCTTTTTTATGCTGTTCATGATCCACGTTCATGAGCAAAATAAGTCTATGGAATTGCACAATGCGTTCTGCTTGTGTCTTTAGGCGAACTTTGGGGGATTTCTCCTTTAACAATCCGTCAAAAACATCTTTGCTTACCCCTAAATTCTGGGCCACTTTCAACAAAAATTCATATTCGGACTGTTTCAGGGAATGATCAACTCTAGCAAAGCCGATCATCTCCGAAAGAATGCTCAATTTTTCCTTGTAAGTACCCATGAGGTCTGGTTCTGGTTGGTTATCCTAATTAGATAACTCCAAAACACTCCTTTTTAGTACATAAAAAAGCCCTGAAATTCAGGGCTTTTTTCTAACTAACTCAAACAATTCCCGGTTTTTAAGCGGTAATACGGACTGGAAGCTCATAAACCCTACCAGGAACAATCTCTTCCGATTGCACCTTTTTGTAGTTGAGACGGTTTTTTACGAAACCTTCCACAATATCATGATCAGTCTTGACTGACAACACCACTAATTCACCTTCTTCATTAAAAATAAAGCGAACTTCTGCTGTCAATTCTTCTGAATCCAATTTAAATTCATGCTCTTTTAGCAACTCGTAGATTTGACCCGTAAGATTGTTTTCTTTGGTCACTTTCTTACCTTTTGTTGCGAATGCACTCATTGTGGCAAATAATGCCAACGCTACTGAAACAGTTTTTAATTTTTTCATGATTTTGTTTTTTGATTAAACTGATGATTAATAATATGTCAATATCAGAGCTTGATTAAGGCTCCATTTTAACGACACTTCAAAAATAAGACGATAAAAAAACATAATTGTTACACTTTAGAGTTATTTAACAAATGTTTAATGTCCTTAACCTTGGGCTAATACCGCAATTTCATCAATTCCAAAGGTCAGATTACAGAAGTTTCTCAAAACGAAAGTGGTACGATTTTACAGCACCAAACAATGGAAAAAAACCTTGAAAATCAGAAAATAAAAAAGGGCAACACTTAAAAAAGTGTTGCCCTTTTTTCTATTATTGAAATGAATCTAGCTCAAAACTTCCTCAACTTTGTCCGCAGCTTCTTTAAACTGAACAGCTGAGTGTACGGCTAAACCAGAATTGTCTATGATTTCCTTGGCCAACTCCGCATTGGTTCCTTGCAGTCTCACAATGATTGGCACCTGGATGGCATCCCCCATATTCTTGTAGGCATCAACAACACCTTGTGCCACACGGTCACAACGTACGATACCCCCGAAAATGTTAATCAAGATTGCTTTTACGTTAGGGTCCTTAAGAATAATGCGGAAGGCTTCCTCCACCCTTTTTGCATCTGCGGTCCCTCCAACATCCAAGAAGTTAGCTGGTTCGCCACCGGCCATTTTAATCAAGTCCATAGTGGCCATCGCCAATCCGGCCCCATTTACCATACAACCTACATTACCATCCAAGTCCACGTAGTTAAGTCCAACCTCGCGAGCTTCAACCTCAATTGGATTTTCTTCGCGAAGGTCCCTCATTTCCGCATAGGACTTTCTTCTGTACAATGCATTATCATCTATGGTCACCTTGGCATCGACCGCCATAATTAAATCATCGGATGTCTTAAGTACCGGGTTGATTTCAAAAAGGCTGGAATCACTTTCAACATAAGCCTTGTATAAGGACGTTACGAATTTTACCATTTCCTTAAAAGCGGTTCCTGACAATCCCAAGTTGAACGCAATCCTTCTTGCTTGGAAAGGCAATAAGCCCAACCCCGGGTCTACCTCTTCGGTGAAAATCAGGTGCGGTGTCTTTTCAGCAACCTCTTCGATATCCATACCTCCTTCGGTAGAATACATAATCATATTCTTACCCGTTCCCCTATTCAAAAGAACAGACATGTAAAATTCACTGGTTTCGCTATCGCCTGGATAATACACATCCTCGGCCACCAATACTTGGTGTACCTTTTTACCTTCAGCAGATGTTTGTGGGGTAACAAGGTTCATACCTATAATGCTACCTGCCAACTCTTCCACCTCTTTCAAGTTTTTGGCCAATTTTACGCCACCGCCCTTACCACGGCCACCAGCATGCACCTGCGCTTTGATTACGTGCCATCCGGTTCCGGTTTCTTGTGTAAGTTGTTTTGCGGCATCTACCGCTTCTTTGGCGTTGTGGGCAACAATTCCCCTTTGGATTCTAACACCAAAACTGGCTAAAATCTCTTTTCCTTGATATTCGTGAAGATTCATCTGTGAATTTACTTTTGTTTGCAGACAAAAATAAAAAACACCGCTGACAAATTGAAGATGTTAAATGATTAATTAGTGATAAATACGAAGAAAGTGCCCCTTTCTTCAAAAGGAAACATTACAACTTGAAATCTTGGAAGTCCAGTGGGTCAAAATTTTTGAAATGTCCGTTCATTTCAATCACTTCTCTGGTACGGTTTACTTCGCTCAGGACATTGGTGGTCGCCTCCAAATGTTTTTTGATGAAATTCAGGCGGTCCGTCTCTTTCGGCATAAGCAATAATTCATATTCCTGCTCAAAGGAGAGTCCCATTTTGTGGGCCAATGAGTAACTGTTGAACTGCTTTGGGGATATTTTGGTAAATGGCACCCCCATTACATCGTATAAAACCTCCACTTTTTGAAGCACCTCCTCCCGCAAACCATCATTGGCATCATTTTCCATTTCCAGAAATTCCACTTCACCTCCAGCATAGAGCTTTCCGTTCATTTGTTTTTCAAAGCTCAACACCTTAAACACCTGACGTGCCACACAAACCACATCCATCTCCCCTGATTTGTATGTGTTCACCACCTCTACCAACTGCACTTCCGTCCCGTAGGATACAACATCATTAATGTACACGGGAATTCCAAAGGTTAGAGCCTCCCTCCTGCAATCGGCGATCAATTGTTTGTAGCGATCTTCAAAAATGTGAAGGGGAACAGTTTCACCAGGGTAAAACACGGATTTCAATGGAAATAAAGGTAATTTCATGCTTGTGATTTGTCTAAAAATACATATCAAAACCTAAAGTCACAAGCTCAGTTGATTCTAAATGTTGAAAACACAACAATTTGTTATATTTTGATAAATTACACGGAATCCTTGTGTGTAAGGGCTACATAAGCTAGATTTGTTCAAAATACTCGTTTTAATATGAATTCTAAGGACTTACTTCAGCTTACGGAGCAATTCGGCGCCCCTCTTTATGTATATGATGCGGATAAAATCACTTCGCAGTACAAAAAATTGACCAATGCATTCAAAGGTGTTCCTAATCTAAAGCTGAACTATGCCGCCAAGGCATTGTCCAATATCAGTGTCCTTAGACTGCTGAACAGCTTGGGAAGCGGTTTGGACACCGTATCCATCCAAGAAGTAAAATTGGGACTTTTGGCTGGTTTCAAACCAGAGTCCATCATTTTTACGCCCAACGGTGTTTCCTTGGAGGAAATTGAAGAAGCCGCGGCACTCGGGGTTCAAGTGAATATAGATAACCTGTCCATTTTAGAGCAATTTGGAAGCAAACATCCCGATATTCCCGTTTGTATCCGTATCAATCCACACGTGATGGCTGGAGGAAACTCCAATATTTCCGTAGGACATATTGATTCCAAGTTTGGCATCAGTGTGCATCAAATCCCGCATTTATTGCGCATTGTGGAGTTGACCAACATGAACATCAACGGAATCCACATGCACACCGGTAGTGATATTTTGGATATTGATGTGTTTCTTTACGCTTCGGAAATCCTTTTCGAAGCAGCAAAAAACTTCAAGGATTTGGAATTCATCGACTTTGGTAGCGGATTTAAAGTACCCTACAAAGAAGGCGATATCCAAACCAATGTGGATGAATTGGGCAAGAAACTGACCAAAAGATTCAACGAATTCTGTAAGGAGTACGGCAAAGAGCTTACCCTAGCCTTTGAACCGGGTAAATTCTTGGTAAGTGAAGCAGGTGTGTTCTTGGCCAAGGTAAATGTGGTAAAACAGACCACCTCAACCGTTTTTGCCAGTATAGATTCTGGGTTCAACCACTTGATTAGACCCATGTTGTATGGTTCCACCCACCAAATCACCAACATTTCCAACCCAAAAGGAAGAGAACGTTATTACTCGGTAGTGGGCTATATATGCGAAACGGATACCTTCGGAAGCAATCGCAGGATCAATGAAATCACGGAAGGGGACATTCTTTGCTTTAAAAATGCAGGAGCCTATTGCTTCACGATGGCAAGCAACTATAATTCCAGATACAGACCTGCCGAAGTACTTTGGTACAAAGGTAAAGGTCATTTGATCAGAAAAAGGGAAACTTTTGATGACATCCTACACAATCAAGTGGACGTGAAGGAGCTTTTTGATGCACCAGAAAAAGAAACTGTAAAGTAGGTTATTCGCCTTATCAGACTGTTAAAGCGCATACTTTTTTGGCACAATTTTCGTTAGTTTTGTATTGATAGGACGACGATTACGTCAAAAAACTAGACTATGCGCGCAATTTTTACCCAAATCAGCTTACTTTTTATAGTATTCACGAGCTTTACTGCTCATGCTCAAGACATCCAATGGATTTCTTGGGAAGAGGCCGTGCAACTTTCCCAAACGGATGCCCAGCCCAAAAAGATATTTGTCGATGTCTACACCGATTGGTGTGGATGGTGCAAAAAAATGGATAAAAACACCTTTCAACATCCTGATGTCTCCAAATATATGCAGGATAATTTCTATATGGTAAAAATGGATGCCGAAGGCAAAGACCCCATTGAGTATCAGGGTAGGACCTTCAAGTTTGTACCATCTGGAAGAAGAGGTTATCATGAATTGGCAGCCGCTCTGCTACAGGGTAAAATGAGCTACCCTACCGTGGTATTTCTGGACGAACAATTGAATATGTTGTCCCCTGTGCCCGGGTATCAACAAGTGGAGCCATTCATGCAGATTGCCAAATACTTTGGCGATAATATCTACAAAGACAAGGATTGGCAAAGCTACGCTGGGAAATAAATTCCCCAGCGTACATTTTTATTTTAATTACCTACTATAATTCGGGCTTTCTTTGGTAATGGTCACGTTATGCGGATGACTTTCGTGGATACCACTAGAAGTGATTTTCACAAAACGGGCATTGTTTTTCAAGGCCTCGATATCGCCCGCACCACAATATCCCATTCCAGCACGTAGCCCACCAATGAATTGGTGCATACTTTCCACCAATTCGCCTTTGTATGGCACTCGGCCCACAATACCTTCGGGAACCAATTTTTTGATGTCATCCTCCACATCTTGGAAGTATCGGTCCTTACTACCTTTTTTCATTGCCTCAACAGACCCCATCCCACGGTACGATTTAAACTTACGCCCTTCGTAGATAATGGTCTCACCTGGGGATTCTTTGGTACCCGCCAATAACGAGCCCAACATTACGGTATCGGCCCCTGCGGCCAATGCTTTAGGTATATCTCCGGTGTAACGAATTCCTCCATCGGCAATTACGGGGACACCGGTTCCTTTCAAAGCTGCGGAAACTTCCAAAACCGCTGAAAACTGTGGAAAACCCACTCCAGCCACCACACGTGTGGTACAAATAGAGCCCGGTCCAATACCAACCTTAACAGCGTCAGCACCTGCTTCCACCAAATATTTGGCAGCTTCTGCAGTTGCGATATTTCCAACCACAACCTCCAATTCCGGAAACGATTTCTTTACTTCTTTCAATATACTGACCACACCTTTGGTGTGTCCGTGTGCCGTATCAATAATGATGGCATCAACACCGGCCTTTACCAATGCCTCTGCTCTTTCTACAGCATCAGCAGTTACACCAATGGCGGCAGCCACACGTAAACGACCATATTGATCCTTATTGGCAATCGGCTTTTGGGTTAGCTTGGTAATGTCCCTGAACGTAATCAATCCGATAAGCTCTTCCTTATCGTTGACCACTGGCAATTTCTCGATTTTATTTTCCTGAAGGATAACCTCTGCTTGTTGCAAGGATGTTCCCTCTCCCACAGTGACCAAGTTTTCCGAAGTCATGACCTCTGCAATGGGACGATTATCGTTTTTCTCAAAACGAAGGTCGCGATTGGTAACGATCCCTATCAATTTATTTTGTGCATCCACTATCGGAATACCCCCGATGCTATGCTCCTTCATACTTGCCTTCGCATCTCGAACCACTGACTCCAAAGGAAGCGTCACCGGGTCCATGATCATGCCGCTCTCGGCACGCTTTACTTTTCTAACCTTGAGCGCCTGCTGCTCTATGGTCATGTTTTTATGAAGAACACCGATTCCTCCTTCCCTTGCCATGGCAATGGCCATACGGGATTCGGTTACCGTATCCATGGCCGCTGAAACAATAGGGACATTGATGGTAATGTTCTTGGTAAATTTTGACTGGATGTTTACTTCCCTGGGAAGTACTTCGGAGTAAGCGGGCACAAGAAGAACGTCGTCGTACGTAAGGCCTTCTCCAACAATTTTGTTTTGGTGAGCTTCCATTGCAATTACGGATTAATTGCGTGCAAATATACCACTAATTTATTTGAATACCGCCTTGTGCCACCACTCCATTTTGAAGACTGTTCGGAATTTAGTCCAATTATTTAGAATCATTCTATATAATTGTTATATTTATGGCTCAAATCTTTTATATGTGTAGCTATTTAAACGTAATGGGCCGATCTAAAAACGGAGTGTTGACCTTCTGTAACCGTACCAAATTGTTTCAACTCCTATACAACAATCTTTGTTTTGAATTGTATGAGTGGGAGTTGGAAGCATTGAAGGAATACATTGAACAATTGGATATCCCCTATTGGGAAAATCATTTGAAACATTGGAGCCAACAGCGTAAAATCCCTATTTCGGTTGGGAGAAAGCACTTTATCATTTTAGTGAACAAAGAAGAAGTGGACGAACTATTGAGCTTGCTTCGATTTGAAAAACAGCAGGTTCAGCTACTCTCGCATGACGAAATAGACTATCAGTTCATAGAAAACTAAGCCGGCAAGGTGTTTTGGAACTTTTTTGGAAGTGCGCATTGCCACAGTACCATGACAGCGGAACCAGTGTAGGTAATCGTCATTAAAATTCCTGAAAAAACCACAACGTACCGAAACCAATTTACCCCCGACCACATCACATAAATCCCACCAAAGGTCAGGATGATGGAAAGAAACGGTTCAATGGTCAAAAAGAACTTTAGTTTTTTTGGAGCCTTCGTCAACCAGACCAATCCACCCAGTAGAAAGAAAATAAATGACATGGAAAGCACATGGGTATGGATCACTGTAAGCATTTCACGCCCCCCTTTTTTAAATTTCATGACCTCGGCATCTTCATCTTCTTCATTGCCCAGGTAATTTTCCTCAATCCCAGCGGGAGTGGTCGATTCTGTTTCTTGTATAAAAAGCAGTCCTGTAAAATATCCCACGGAAAGTACGATTACAAAAACGGAAATAAAAAGTCGCAGTTCTTTGGGCAGTGTCGGCAATAAACCATTGTACTTCATAGGATACATCATTGAAGCATCAAATATATCCATTTAGACCGAATCTAAATAACAAATCAACCCCTTAAGTTTGTCAGATGTTTTAATGGTACTGGGAAAAAAGCTCCGTGGCCTTATTGAATGCCGCTTCAAAAACCATCCAATTAACGCCCGTATCCGCCTTTTCCGTGGTAAAATAGGAAAGCATTCTCTCGGTAGGCATATTACCGGTCAACTCATCCTTAGCCATGGGACAACCGCCAAAACCCTGCACGGCACCATCAAAACGACGACACCCCGCTTTGTAGGCCGCATCCACCTTTTCATGCCATTTGGTGGGCGTGGTGTGCAAATGTGCACCAAACTCAATTTCCGGATATTTTATTATCAGGTTGGAGAACAAGTAATCAATAACCTCTGGGGTGGAACTTCCAATGGTATCCGACAAAGAGAGGATTTTGGTTCCCATATCGGCCAATTTCTCCGTCCACTCCCCTACAATTTCCACATCCCAAGGATCTCCATACGGATTCCCGAATCCCATGGAAATATAGGTCACGACTTCTTTATCATGCGCATTCGCCAACTCCAAGATTCCTTTTAAGGTTTCTACCGATTGAGCAATGGTCTTGTGCGTGTTGCGCATCTGAAAGTTTTCCGAAATGGAAAAAGGAAAGCCCAAATAATCAATGGCTTTATGCTTGCATGCATCTTGTGCGCCCCGAACATTGGCCACAATAGCCAAAAGCTTGCTTTGGGTCCTCGACAAATCCAATCGGGCAAGCACTTCCGCAGTGTCCTGCATTTGCGGGATGGCCTTTGGGGACACAAAACTTCCAAAGTCGATGGTATCAAAACCGCAACCCAGCAAAGATTGGATATACTTCACTTTTTCATCCGTGGGGATAAAGGTTTTGATTCCCTGCATGGCGTCCCGAGGACATTCTATGAGTTTTACTTTTGGCATAGGCTTCCGTAAAAATAGCACTTATTTATCCGATAGAAATAGATAAATGGCAATCCCTACAAAAACAACGATCTGCACCCATTTTAAGTAAACACCCGCCTTTTCATGACTGGTCAGATATTTGGAGATGTTTCCGGCAAGTACAGCAATCGCACCAAAAACAATAAGCGCGGAGAGCATGAAAAGCAACCCTAAAACATAGAATTGAACAACGGTATTGAATTCGGTGCTAAATAAGAAACCTGGAAAAAAAGCCAAAAAGAAGATGGTTACCTTGGGGTTGAGCACATTCATGGTAAAACCTTTCCAAAAAAGTTTTGAGAGCGCTTGGGTTTGTTTATTTCCGTTGTCTAAAAGAATAGAGGCATCACTTCGGTACACCTGATAGGCCAAGTACAAAAGATACAAGGCCCCAAACAGTTTGATTGCAAAAAACAAGGTATCGCTGCGTTTGATGATTTCCGAAACCCCAAAAGCCAACAAAGTTGTGTGTACCAAACAGCCTGAGACCAAGCCAAAAACCGTGGCCAACCCTGATTTTGTACCGTTACTGATGCTTTGGGTCAACACAAAAATATTGTCAGGTCCCGGCGAAATGGCCAAAGCCAATGAGGACACTAGAAATCCTATCAATATGGGGTAATTGACGGTTTCCAGAAATAAAAACAAACTGTGCATATATCTTAGTCCACTTTCTCCAAAATGGCCTTGTTGATTTTTTTGATGAGTCCTGGACCTTCGTAAATAAATCCAGTATAGAGCTGTACCAAGTCAGCCCCGGCCTCCAACTTTTCCAAGGCATCCTCTGCGGAATGGATACCACCTACCCCTATGATCGGGAAAGCCTTTCTACTGTTTTCAGATAAAAACCGAATAACTTCGGTGCTTCTCTTGGCCAAAGGTTTTCCACTGAGTCCTCCTTTTTCTTCGGACAATATCAAGTGTGATTTCAGCCCTTTTCGTTCTATGGTCGTGTTGGTCGCAATAACGCCATCTATTTTGGTATCCGCAACGATCTCTATGATATCCAACAACTGATCATCCGTTAAATCCGGAGCTATTTTCAATAAAATGGGCTTTTCTTTCAACTTGAAACTTTTTGCCAATTTTTTATTCTGACTTTTTAGTTTCTTCAACAATTTTGTCAATGGCTCCTTATCTTGAAGCTCTCGAAGTCCAGGGGTATTCGGCGAACTCACATTGACCACAAAATAATCCACATGTTCAAAAAGCGCTTCAAAACAGATCATATAATCCTTGATGGCAGCTTCGTTGGGCGTTACCTTATTTTTGCCAATATTTCCGCCAATAATTACCCGATGCTTCTTTTTCAACTGTTCCACTGCCTCAAAAACCCCTTTGTTATTGAAGCCCATTCGGTTGATGATGGCCTTATCATCTTTTAAACGGAAGAGCCGCTTTTTGGGGTTTCCCGGCTGGGGTTTTGGGGTTACCGTCCCTATTTCCACAAATCCAAAGCCAAAGTCGGAGAATTCGTTATACAATTTGGCATCCTTATCAAAACCTGCGGCTAGTCCCACGGGGTTCTTGAACTTCACACCAAACACCTCACGTTCCAATTTTGGGTCGCTTACGATAAACATCTTCCTGAAAAGACCAATCAAACCCAATCTTGAAAAAAACCTAATGGCCCGAAATGAAAAGTGGTGCACGGCTTCTGGATCGAACAAGAAAAGTACCGGGCGGATAAGGATTTTATACATTCAAAATGGATTTAAGACAAAAATAAAAACTCTTAAAACAGTTCTTGGCATTTCGGTCAATTTTCGTCAACAGACCTATTAATATGGATAGGACGCAAAGTCATTTGGCGGCATAATTTCAAATACCGCTCATACTGGACTTCATTGAAGCTTGTCAACAGTCTTTTATCCATCATTCGGACATTTTTGGTCATACTATCGATAAAGGATTGGTACTTTTTGGACACCTCTATCAATACTTCGGGAGAACTCTCTTCATTCTGTTTCATGAGATATTCCGCCTTACCCTTGAAGATGTCATTACGAATCTTGAGTTCGGCACTCCAATCCTTCAGGTTCTTTTGCTGTTCTTCCGTCAATTCAAAGACCTTGGTTATAGTTTCATTATCGCGTCCACCCACACCCAAAATACAGTCCATTTGAGCAAATCCGCTAAAGCTCAAACTCAAAAAAACAAAAAATACAACCGCCTTCAATTCAGATTACAATTAATGGTTTTGCGAAAGATAGGTATTAATGCCATTGATTTGCAAGATTACGTTTGAATAAGCTTTATTTTTGGTAAAACTCAACAACGACCATGGAAAAGTTACTCCCACGATTTTTGGAATACGTGACCACGGATACACAAAGTGACCCCTATTCCAAAACCACACCCAGTACGGAAAAGCAATGGGATTTGGCAAAAAAACTGGTTATGGAACTGCACCAGATTGGCATGCAGGAGGTATCCATAGATGCGAACGCCTACATTATGGCCACTTTACCCAGCAATATGGACAAAAAAGTACCAACCATAGGTTTTGTTTCCCATTTTGATACCTCTCCAGACTTTTCGGGCAGAAATGTAAAACCACAGATCGTTGAAAATTACGATTGCACGGATATTGTCCTCAACAAATTGAAGGGCATTGTACTGTCTCCCGACTATTTTGAAGATTTAAATGCATACGAAGGCCAGACCCTGATTACTACGGATGGTACAACCTTGTTGGGTGCGGACGACAAGGCGGGTATTGCGGAAATCATTACTGCAATGGAGTACCTCATCAAGCATCCTGAGATCAAACATGGTAAAATACGTATAGCTTTTACCCCTGATGAGGAAATTGGTAGGGGAGCACATAAGTTTGATGTGGAAAAGTTCGGCGCCGAATGGGCCTACACCATGGATGGCAGCCAAGTGGGCGAGCTAGAATACGAAAATTTCAATGCGGCAAAAGCCAACATAAGCATAACAGGCAAAAGCGTGCACCCCGGTTACGCCAAAAACAAGATGGTAAATGCCATTGGCATAGCCAACGACTTCCTGACCCACCTACCTCCCAGCGAAGTCCCCGAGCATACCACGGGTCGTGAAGGTTTTTTCCATGTACACAAAATCAAGGGCGAAATTGAAAAAGCGGAGATAGAACTCATTATCCGTGACCACGATGCGGTGCATTTTCAAGCAAGGAAAGACCTTCTGAACGACATCAAGGAAAAACTCAACAAAAAATATGGGGAATTTGTCAATGTGATCATTGAAGACCAGTACAAGAACATGCGAGAAAAAGTGGAGCCCATGTACCACATTGTCGAGATTGCCGAAGAGGCGATGAAGTCCCTTCAAATTGAACCCATCATCAAACCCATTCGAGGTGGAACGGATGGTTCACAACTGAGCTTTATGGGGCTGCCCTGTCCCAATATTTTTGCTGGCGGACACAATTTCCATGGCAAATACGAATATGTTCCTTTGGAGAGTATGCAAAAAGCCGTGATGGTTATCGTAAAAATTTGCGAACTTACGGCTAGTCAAATCAAGTAGTTGTGGACAAGTCTGAAAAACTGGAGGGGTATTACGGGAAGGAGCATCCGTTCAAAGAGGAAATAGCCTACTTGAGGGAACTTGCCATGAAAACGGAAGCAGTTGAGGATTTTAAATGGAGTATTCCCGTGTACACCTTGAACAATAGCAATGTATTTGGCATTTGTAGGTTCAAACATCATTTTGGGGTGTGGTTTTTTAATGGCGTGTTCTTAAAAGACCCAAAAAAGGTATTGGAAAATGCGCAGGAAGGTAAAACCAAGGGTATGCGACACTGGAAGTTCCAGCGTTTGAACGAGGTGGATGGTAAAGCTGTGCTTGGCTACATGAAAGAAGCATTGGACAACCAGAAAAATGGCTTGGAGGTAAAAGCTGAGAAAACACAAAAGGTGGTTGTTCCAGAATTATTGCAGTCGGAATTAAATAAAGACTCCGCTTTAAAAACTGCTTTTGAAAAATTTACCCCTTACAAACAAAAAGAGTTCTGCGAACACATTGCAGGAGCCAAACAGGAGAAAACGAAACTACGTAGGTTGGAAAAAATCCTGCCCATGATCAAAGAAGGTATCGGGCTGAATGATGCGTATCGGTAGGTTGAAACATTCGTCAATTCATAAGCTGCATCCATCAATTAATTGTGGAATTTCCAATTCTTTATCAATAACTTCACTTACCTGTGCCGAACTAGTTTCGGTATCGTACGCTAAAAATCATTGAATCGATATTTAGCTAACCGATAAGTACAACCTGTAAGATCTCTTCCATGTTTTGCCCCAATCAATACCGTATTACCAAATGATAGGAGCTAAACCTCGTTAATTTTTTCCCTAAATATTTCCAACCAAACGCTTTAAAGTATAATTTAGTTGGAAAATATATTTACCCATGATAATCCGTAAAAGACAAGTTATAATTCTGTCCTCCATTTTCGCATTGCTGGCGATTCCGTTTACAGTTATGCAATTCTCATCCGAAGTAAATTGGTCTTTGTTCGATTTTATGGTCGTAGGTGGCTTATTATTGGCACTGGGTTTCGCTATCGACCTTGCCATCAGAAAAACCAAAACCATCAACAAAAGGTATTTGGTCATCACAGCCATTGTTGTTCTTTTTCTTCTTGTTTGGGCGGAATTGGCCGTTGGTGTTTTTGGTACGCCATTGGCAGGCAGTTAGTCCATTTTGACAAAATTTGCCGATCTTTAAGGTTTTTAACTAGCTGGAATGGGCAAAAGGAAGAAGCAAGCCAAAGTATTACGCATTTTTAGAAAAGTACACCGAACCACAGGAGCTTTATTATTCATTTTTTTCCTTTTCATATCCGTAACCGGACTCATTTTGGGCTGGAAAAAGAATTCCAACGGATACATTCTGCCAAAAACACAAATAGGAACCACAGCGGACCTACAAAAATGGTTGCCCGTAGATAGTCTGCACACCATCGCCTGCACCACTTTGCACAATGAGGTATCGCCCGAGCTCTCTTTGGAAATAGACCGTATTGACATGAGAAAGGAAAAAGGGTCTGTGAAATTCGTGTTCGTGGACTCCTTTTATGAAGTACAATTGGACGGGGCCACTGGTAATGTGCTATCCATTGGGCAACGAAGGTCCGACTTGTTTGAAAACATACACGACGGTTCCATACTAGACGATTACTTGGGGACAGACGGCTATATAAAACTTGTGTATTCCACTGTAATGGGTGTGTCCCTCTTGATTTTTACCATTACAGGGTTTTGGTTATGGTATGGCCCAAAACGGATGAGAAAAGCCAGCAAAAACAAAGCTCTCACATAAAAAAACCGTCCAGACCAAGAGCCTGAACGGTTCAACCATCTTACAATATAAATTTATTTTATCCCTTTATTTTTTTGGTGGGAATGGTTCCATATTTATCGATCAAGTAGACCAAACTCGCCATTGTGGCCGCTCCCAATTCCAGTTCACGCTTGTTCACATGCTCAAACGTATCGTTTTCGGCATGGTGGTGGTCAAAATAACGCTGGGTATCGGGTCGTAATCCTGCCAATACCATTCCATCTTCTTTCAAGGGACCAATATCTGCTCCCCCGCCTCCTTTGTAGAACATATGTATCAAATAGGGCTCGAACAAATCCCTCCAACCTTGAATCTGATTGACATTTTCGTCGGATGCATCAATCGAGAAACCCCTGGGGGTAAACCCACCGGAATCACTCTCCAGGGCAAATACATGTTGCTCGTTTTTGTTACGAGCCACCTCTGCATATTTATTGCCCCCGCGCATTCCGTTCTCTTCGTTCATAAACAATACAACGCGTAATGTTCGTTTTGGCTCATAGCCCGTCTCTTTTAGAAGTCGCAACACATCCATGCTCTGTACACAACCAGCACCATCATCGTGGGAACCATCTCCCAAATCCCATGAATCCAGGTGTCCGCCAACGACCATGATTTCGTTGGGGTACGTAGTTCCGGTTATTTCCCCGATTACATTGTAGGATTGCACATCCTCCAATTGTTTGCAGTTTTGCTTAAAGTAAAACTTGGCATCTGGGTTCAATTTAAGGGTGGCACTCAACAATTCCGCTCCATTGGTACTGATCGCCGCTGCTGGAATCCGTTCATTTACCGGGGTGTCTCCATATCCCATGGAACCCGTGTGCGGGTAATCGTCCAAACGAAGGTTCATGGAACGCACAATAACCCCTGCCGCACCATACTTACCTGCTTCGGCGGCACCAGCGTAGCGCTGGTCCACACATCCTGAATAGGCCGAAAAAGTGTTGATCAATGTGGGGTCCATCGGACGGTTATAGAAAACAATCTTGCCCGCTATTTTGTCTCGACCCAATTTTTCCAGGTCCTCAATGCCCTTTACTTCCACCACACTGGCCTTTATGCCTCCTGCTGGCGTTGCCACAGAGCCTCCAAGGGCACAAATGGGAACATTGGTGCTCAACCCTGGTTTTGTTTCCAAATAGGCGAATTCGGGGATACCCCTTACCCATTTGGGCACCATAACGGGCTGGAGCCAAACCTTGTCCAACCCAAGGGAATCCAACTGCGCTTTAGTGTATTCCACAGCGTGTTGTGCTTGCACGGAACCTGAAAGGCGTCCTCCGATCTGATTGGACAGATAATTGAGCCAATCATAGGCCTTACCATTGGTCAGGGCCTCGTCGTAAATGGCTTTAATTTGTTTTTCGTCTTCGGATTGAGAAAAAAATGGGGTACTGACCATCAAAAAGGCCAAAAGTAGCGTGGTTCTCATGTGGTTTCTTTTTCCAGTTCTTGTTTAAAGGTTTCTAAGTTAGCTTTTATTTCATCGTCCAGCTCGGGCTCTTCTATATCTTTGTACTTTTTTAACGCTTCCATCATTATGGAGGCCACAATGACCCGGGCTGCTTTTTTGTTGTCGGCAGGTATCACAAACCAAGGGGCATGTTCTTTGGAGGTCTTGTTCAATGCTTCTTCGTAACACCTTTGATAGTTGTCCCACAACTCCCTTTCTTCAAGGTCGCTTGGGGAGAACTTCCAATTTTTTCGTTTTAAACGAATTCTTCGCAACAGTCGCTGTCGCTGCTCTTCTTTGGAAAGGTGCAGGAAAAACTTGAAGATGATGGTACCATTATCGGCGACATGTTTTTCAAAATCATTGATTTGCTGATATCGTCTTTCCCAAAATGCTTCATCAATATCATCCACGGAATCCACTTTCGGGAGATTTTCTGCCAGGATATATTCAGGATGCACCTTGGTTACCAGTACGTTTTCGTAGTGAGTGCGGTTGAAGACGGAAAACTTGCCTCTTTCAGGCAAATCGATATAGTGACGCCATAGGTAATCATGTTTCTTTTCCAATGTTGATGGCACCTTGAAACTATGCACCACCACTCCCCTAACATTGAAATCCTTGAAAACCTCCCTAATCAGACTATCCTTGCCCGCCGTGTCCATTCCCTGCAAACAGACCAGCACACCATACTTTCCATGAGCGTAAAGGGTATCTTGAAAATCACCAAGGTCCTTTCGGATATTCTTCAACTCTTTTTTGAGCTTCTTTTTGGATGCATCAAAATCCTCGTAGGTATCTTTTTCTGATAGCTTTACCGTATCAACTACCTTATAATCTTCAGTTTTGATTTCTTTCATAGCGTTGAATATAATTCTTTTTGATTATTCCTTCAACCTGACCATGATCCAAACATGCCGTTCATCGATGATTTGACCACTTATACTCAAAGTTGGTTATTTAATCGATCTATTTATCCACCAAAACGATGAAAATGTAACTTTATGGAAATCAATGGCGCAGCGTCCCAAATCTAAAAAGCGTTATGAACAATAGAAAGATTATCCTACTTGTGGTCTTTGGCATTGGCCTACTCGGTCTTTGGCTCATGGCTTCATTCTCAACCCCGGCAAGTGCGTGCCAATATGCAAGTTCCAATCTGGAGTACATCAAAAGTAAAATACAGGATGCCGTTATGGCCGAAGATGTGAACATGGCCAAATACCATGCGTACAAAGCTTTGAACGGTATCGAAAAAACAAGAAGCAACTTTTTGGATTGTGGTTGTGAAGGAGCCATAGAAAGTCTCGAATCCACACTGGACCATTTAAAGACGGCCACTAAAGCAAATGCACTGCCCAAAACGAAGTTGGCACTCCACAAAGCCCTGGAAAAGACCATTATTGGCATTAATGTATTGGAGGAATTTGAACAAGAAACCTCCAGCGAATACGGAAGCAATGTGTTGGTCATGAACACCACTGATGTGCTTGATTTTAATAATGGAATGATGTTGACTCAAGGCTCCACCATAAAAAAACAGGTGCACCAGTGCTTGTTGGACTTTGAATCCTCTTTGAACAAAGTGGTTTCCGATGTGGATTGCGAAGATGCCCACAGATTTATCTCCAACACTTATGAAGAAGCACGTTTGACCTTATTGAACGCCAATCTATCACAACACAAAAAAGAATATTACCAAAGGGTCAAAACCTTGACAAAGGAAGCTCTTGATAAGCTGGGCAGTTGCGATTAATCTACTTACTGGCAAATAGCTTTACATCTTCTTCGGATACTTCCTTGCCACCGAGAATGATCAATCGTTCCACCACATTGCGAAGTTCACGGACATTTCCTGTCCAATCGTAACTTTTGAGCAGGTTTATGGCCTTTTTGGAGAAACTCTTTTCGCCTGTTCCTTGCTCAGATGCTATTTTTTTGGCGAAATGTTCTATCAATAATGGAATATCGTCCCGCCTGTCATTCAGTGAAGGAACTTTAATCAATATAACAGCCAATCTATGGTATAGGTCCTCACGGAACTTTCCCTCTTCAATTTCCTTTTTCAAATCCTTGTTCGTTGCCGCAAGCACCCGAACATCCACTTTAATGTCCTTATCAGAGCCCACACGGCTGATTTTGTTCTCTTGTAATGCACGGAGTACCTTCGCCTGTGCGGACAGACTCATATCGCCAATCTCATCCAAAAATATGGTTCCCTTGTTGGCAGCTTCAAACTTACCTGCCCGGTCTTTTACCGCAGAGGTAAAAGCTCCTTTCACATGACCGAACAACTCACTTTCTATCAATTCCGAAGGAATAGCGGCACAATTGACCTCAACGAAGGGTGCGGATGATCGTGGGCTTTTTTGATGTACCCAATGGGCCACCAATTCCTTTCCTGTTCCGTTGGAGCCTGTGATCAACACCCGGGCATCGGTGGGTGCCACTTTTTCTATCATATCCTTGATGGCATCTATCTCCTTGCTATCGCCGATCATTTCATAATTCTTGGAGACCTTTTTCTTGAGCACTTTGTTCTCAACAGCAAGCTCCTTTCTTTCCAAGGCATTGCGAACAGTTGTCAGCAACCTGTTCAAATCCGGTGGTTTGGAAATATAATCATAGGCTCCCAGTCTCATGGTGTTCACGGCTGTATCCAAATCACCATGTCCAGAAATCATGACAAAGGGTATCTCGGGTTTTATTTTCTTGGCAGCTTCCAAAACCTCAACACCATCCATCTTTGGCATTTTGATATCGCACAGCACCAGGTCAAAATCCTCTTTTTTGATGATATCCATTCCCGCAAGGCCATCCTCAGCCTCAACTACATTGTAACTATCGCTTTCTTCGGCCAGTATTTTCACCAAAACCCTTCTAATTGCCGATTCATCTTCTATTACCAAAATTTTTGACATATGCTGCTATTTAAAATATTCCGATTTTGAAGCCTGTTCTAATATAGAAATTTGACTCGTCATTCAATAAAAAAACCTTGTCTTCGTCATCGTTCCTCAAAATTCCTTCTTGTATGACCGTTTTTCCGACCATCGCAAAAAGAGACATTCTTTTGGAAATATGGTATTGATATACCAATGTGCCCAACAAGGAGGTCAAAGAGATCTTTGAAGCCACCTGACCGTTTTCCAAGGGAATGTTGTTTTGCAGGTTGATATAATACCCATCCAATAACAGTGCCATTTCCAAAGAGTGTTTTTTGGAGATATGGTAACTCAACCCCGACTTGGGTATTCCAAAAGTAAACGACCAATCCGGGTGAAACCTGCGGTAATAATTGATCAAGGGCAATGGGACCGGTAAGCCCGTAGTACTATTATAGGTAAGGCCGAGAACAATACGGTATGGCTTATCAGCATCCGCACGTTCTTTCCAAAAGGTAGCGGTTGCGTTCATAAAAAAATCCCCAGTAACGGTACCCGTAACAAAGTTGGAGGCCATTCGGGGTGTAAGAATCGTAACCAAATTCCAATTCTCGTTCCATTTGGTGATCAGTCCCACGTTCAAATCTATGATGTGAAAACGGATCAGTTCACTTTTATCAAAGGGCAGATTTTGGGAATACCCCATATCAAAACGGTTATATTCCACACCGGTTATCAGATAATCTTTCTTGGCGTTTAGTTTTATGGGCAAATTCAACAATGCCTTATAGCGCTGTGTTTTTATGCCCGTATCGTTTTCTGGAATATTCAGGTATTCCAACCTGAACACATCCGTGCTCTGGGCATTTGCACAAGGGCCACACAGTATTACAATGAAAGCAAAGCACTTCCAAATTGCAGTATGATGAATTGAATTTTTTATCGCTCTCTATTGTTTTGGCTGAATAATATGTACATCGCGTTGTGGGAACGGAATAGTAACGTTGTTTTCCTTGAATTTGGTATTTATCTTATACCGCATTTCACTTTTTATCCTTGGGTCCCGGAAGGTGTCGTTGGTAAAAAAGTAGATGGAAAACATAAGCGCTGAGTCTCCAAAATCCTCAAAGAGGACAAATGGCTTTGGATTTTTCAATACTTGCTTTTGTGTATGGGCCACTTCCTCTAAAATTTTGGTGACCAAATCCACATCACTCCCATAAGCCACCCCGACACTTACCCTTTCCCGAGTGGTCCGGTGGTTTTGGGTATAGTTATAAACGATGTCACTGATAAACTTGTGGTTGGGCAATATCAATACCTTGTCGTCCCTTGTAATGGCTCTGGTGGTACGTAGTTTGATCTCGAACACCTTGCCAACCTTGCCATCGACCTCTACAACATCACCAACTTGTAAGGACTTATCAATTATGATGAAAATTCCACCCAGAATATCCTTGAACAATTCCTGAAGCGCAAGGCCCAAACCGACAAATAGTGCCGCCGAAGCCGTAATCACCAACGTGATGTCCACTCCCGCCGCACTCAGGGTTACCAATACCGCGATCAGATAGATCACATAATTGGTGAACTTGAACACACTGGCAAATTTCTGTTTGTCCTCCTGTTGCATCTTTCGGGTAAAAAGATGCCGCATCCATTTGAGCAAGAACTTCGTGACCACTAATGTAACCGTCAAGAGCAATAATAGCCCAATGGTAAGGTCAATGGCTTTGTCGCCTTCCCCAATATGAAACCCTATGTTCAAAAAATCCTTTATGGATCCCCAAACATCCTGCGTTATGATCTCTTTGATCTCCTGTGTGCCCTCTTGCATACTATTTTAATATCTCAACCATTTTATCAACTCCTTGTACGTTGGTTTTTTACCATACATCAAGATACCTGTTCTATATATTTTGGCCGCCAATGACACAATACCCAAAAAGGTAATGATCAGAATGAACACGGACAACAAAAATTGCCATAAAGGCACTCCTCCTTCCCCGATTCCCCCTGGCAAACGCATCAGCATTACAATGGGCGATGTCAATGGAAACAATGAAAACCCAACTGCAATGGGACCGTGTGGATTACTGAAAACAGAAAAGAACCCCACATAAATTGCCAACATTAAAGGTAATATAATAGGGAAGATAAATTGCTGTGTATCGGTCTCATTATCCACAGCAGCACCAATTGCCGCATATATGGAACTATAAATAAGGTAGCCCAACACAAAATAGATAAAGAAGGAGACAATAAGGAGTCCCCATGGGATATCATAGATTTCCTTGGCGTACATCATCATTTCACTGTCCATCCCTCCCAATTGGGACATACCGCCCATTGGACCTGGCTGTACAGTTCCATCGGCGGAAAGTGCGGACAGGTCGATGCCCAAGATCATCACAGCAACGAACAACAGGGCAGATGCGGAAACTATCCAAATGGAAAACTGTGTGATTCCCGCCAAGGAGTTGCCGATGATCTTGCCCAGCATCAATTGGAACGGTTTTACCGATGATATGATGACCTCTATAATCCTGCTGGTTTTTTCCTCAATCACGCTCCGCATCACAAAACCACCATAAATTATAATGAACATCATGATGGCATAACCAAACCCACCACCTATAATGGCTTTGATCTCGTTAATGCCCCTCATGCTCCGTTCGCCATCAAAAGTGGAGAGATTGATTTCAAAACGTTCCTCCACACTGGAGAACTGTTCCGAAGTAACCCCGAGTTTTTGAAGTCGGTGCTGCCTCAACTGGGTCTGGAAGACATTCTCCAACTCCTGCGTGACGGATGTATTTGGATTGTCCTTGGTAAACAGATACGCAGCTTTGGCAACCTGTTCCACAGTCTGCTCGTTTGGAATGTACAGCAATCCGTAATATTCCAAAGCTGTAGTGGAATCCTTTGCCTGCTCCAAACTAAGATCATCCAGATGTACATAGGATATGTTTTTTGAGGGATTGAAGTCATTCTGGAAAAAAGAGCTCTCGTTCAAAACGGTCACCACTCTGGTCTCATCATCATTTACCTTGGCCAAATAAGCGATCAAGACTATCATTCCCACCATCAGCAAAGGGCTCAAAATGGTCATGACAATGAAGGAGCGGTTACGCACCTTGGCCAAATATTCTCGTTTTATGATCAACCCAAGTTTATTTGCCATTGTCCTTGCTGTTTACGGTTTGAATAAAAATATCGTTGGCGGATGGAATGGTTTCCTCAAACTTATTGATGTTGGCCACTTTGGAAAGTTCCATCAAAATATCGCCTGTATGGGATGAAGGTAGTTGCACTTTGAAGTTCAATTGCTTTTCGATGAGATCAACATCCGAAGAAAGTATATTGAATTTTTGCTCCAGGGATTTCATAAAAGCTTCCGCATCCTGTTCCATTTGTACGGCGACATTGAAAATATTGTTCTTGTATGCCTTTTTGATATCGGAGAGTTTTCCGTCAAGGATTTTTTCCGATTTATGGATAAGGGCAATGTACTCGCACAGTTCTTCTACAGATTCCATTCGGTGAGTGGAGAAAATAATGGAAGTGCCGTTTTCCTTCAACTGAAGTATTTCATCCTTGATGATATTGGCATTAATGGGGTCAAAACCACTAAAGGGTTCATCAAAAATCAATAGTTTGGGCTCGTGGAGCACGGTAACGATAAACTGGATTTTCTGTGCCATTCCTTTGGAAAGCTCTTGGATTTTCTTGTCCCACCAGTCTCCAATGTCCAAACGGTCGAACCAGAATTTAAGCCGGGTTTTGGCCTCACTTTTGGACAATCCCTTCAATTGTGCCAAGTACAATGCCTGCTCTCCCACTTTCATGCTTTTGTACAGCCCTCTTTCCTCGGGCAAGTAACCAATGGATGCAATGTGCTTTGGAGCCAATGGCTCGCCATTGAGCAGAATCTCACCAGAGTCTTGGTGCGTTATTTGATTGATTATCCTGATAAACGAGGTCTTCCCCGCCCCATTGGGACCCAAAAGTCCATAAATGCAATTCTCAGGGATTTGTAATGAAATGTTGCTCAGTGCTGTGTATTCACCATAAGTTTTGGTCACATTTTTGGCAACAAGGATATGATCCATGTAAACTATTTTTTCAAAGATATGTATTTGCTAGAGACCTGTTTTCCTATAAAAACAAAAACCCACCCTTAAAAAATTCAAGGATGGGAAAAAAATTGCTATGAAAAAGAAAATTAGATATCGGTTACCCAACATCAGTTCCAAATATACGTTTTTTATTTAAACAGAAGGTTTTTCTCTTAAGAGAACATATCTTTTACCTTCTCAAAAAAGGATTTATCTGATTTTTCGGGCCTTGGGACAAAGTTGTCATCGTCTTGCATGCGCTCAAAAAATTCCTTTTGCTCCTTATTGATGTTCTTTGGTGTCCATACATTTACATGCACCAACAAATCTCCTGCTCCATACCCGTTAAGACTGTTGATCCCTTTGCCTCGAAGCCTTAAAATTTTTCCGGACTGTAAACCAGCCTCCAATTTTATTCTGACCTTTCCGCCTATGGCATCGATTTCTTTGGAGCTTCCCAGAACCGCTTCGGGCATGCTTATGTACAGATCATAATGCAGGTTATCACCTTCACGCTTGAGCGTATCGTGCTCTAAGGTTTCAATAGCCACCAACAGATCCCCGGCAATACCGTTTCCTGGGGCATCGTTCCCTTTACCACTCACTTTCAACTGCATGCCATCTTCCACACCTGGTGGTATTTTAATGGATACGGTCTCTTCTTCCACCTGAAGTCCCTGTGCATCGGCCCCTGCAGGTCTTTTATCAATAGCCTGCCCAGCCCCACCACATGTGGTACAGGTGGTTGCAGTCTGCATTCTACCCAATATGGTGTTAGTGATTTTTGTGATTTGACCGGTACCGTTACAAGTGGGACACGTTTTATAAGTCACTCCGTCCGCTTGAAGCTTACGTCTTACCTTGACTTTCTTCTCCACACCATTGGCCACTTCTTCGAGGGTCAACTTAACTCGGATTCGAAGATTGCTTCCTTTGGCCCTGCGCTGTCCGCCACCAAATCCGCCAAACCCACTGAATCCGCCACCGCCACCAAAGGCGCCGCCGAAAATATCACCAAATTGACTGAAGATATCGTCCATATTCATACCTCCGCCGCCAAATCCGCCGCTACCATCGAAGGCTGCATGGCCAAACTGATCATACTTTGCCTTTTTGTCAGGATTGCCCAGCACTTCGTATGCCTCAGCGGATTTCTTGAACATTTCCTCAGCTTTGGCATCGCCTGGATTTTTATCCGGGTGATATTTGATGGCCTTTTTTCTATAGGCCTTTTTAATTTCTGCAGCTGAAGCCCCTTTGGAGACTCCCAATATTTCGTAATAATCTTCCTTCATACAACTTTAGTTTCCAACAACGACTTTTGGATGCCTTATGATGCGATCGCCGAGTTTGAACCCTTTTTCCACCACATCAATGATCTTCCCTTTCATTTTATCATTCGGTGCAGGGATCTGGGTAATGGCTTCGTGCACCTCGGCATCAAATACATCACCTTCCCCCACTTCCACTTGCTCCAAGCCCTTGTTCTTCAAAGTTTCCTTGAATTTATTGCTGATGAGTTCCACACCTTTGAACATTTCTTTATCCTCTGACTTGGAAAGTTCCTTGAGGGCACGATCAAAGTCATCCATAATGGGAAGCAATGCCACCATGACTTCCTGTCCTGCAGTTTTGAACAAATCCATACGTTCCTTGGAAGTCCTGCGCTTGTAGTTTTCAAACTCCGCAAAAAGCCTCAAGAACTTTTCTTTTTCTTTGGCCAAATCCTCGCGCAATTTTTCCTCTTCGGAAAGTTCCTCTTTATTCTCTTCTGCGTTTTCAGCCTCTATATGCTCATCGTTCAGCTCAGTACTCTCTTCGGTTTGCCCTTTTTTAGGCTCATCTTCCATTTCCTCAACCTTACTTTTATTGCTCATGTTCTATTGTTTTATTCCGATTTGAAGTGGCAAAAGTACTGCCAATTGTCCAAAAATGTCAAAATGTCACCGCAAAACATAAAAAAAGCCGCCTAAGCGGACTTTATCGATTAAAAACGTCATGAACACCTATTGACTAAGCTTCAACCGATGCGGGGACACCTTCTTCTTCCGAAGTATAAATGCTCTTTAAAGCTTGGCAAACATTAGTGTATTGAAAAGCGAATCCCTCTTCCTCAATTTTTTTATTGCTCACTCGCTGGCTTGCCAGCAACAGTGTTGACATTTTACCCAAAACCACCTTCAGGACAAACGCGGGGACATTGGGCATCCAAAGGGGCCTGTCCAATACTCTGGCCAGTTCTTTGGTAAGTTTTGTATTCGTTACTGGATTTGGGGCCACACCATTATAAGTTCCCTGTAGATTATTTTCAACGGCAAAGGCAAACATCTGCGCCAAATCTTCAATATGAATCCAAGATTGCCATTGGTCTCCACTCCCTATCGGCGCCCCAATGAAGTTCTTGACAGGCAAGGCCATTTTAGGCAAGGCTCCTCCATCTCTGGAAAGCACCAACCCGATTCTGATTTTGGCCACATCAACACCAAGTTTTTCAAAAGTACCCGCCTCGGCCTCCCATTTTGACACTACTTCGCCCAAAAAGCCATCATCCAATTTTGTTTCGCTTTCTTCGTAGTAATCACATTTTGAATCTGGATAAATTCCAATGGCAGATGCAGAAACAAGACACTCAACTTCTTTGTTTCCCGAATCTCCCAGTCCCTTTTTTAGGGTTCTCAAACTATCGAGACGGCTGGAAAGCACCTTTTTTCTATGCTGAGGGGTCCAACGTTTGGCTATACTGGTTCCTGCCAAATTGATAATGGCCTGTACATCTTTGAAACAATCCAAGTCTATCTCCGCTTTGGAGGGATTCCAGTAATATCCCTGAAAATCTTCTGAGGATGTAATTTTTCCTTTACTTGTGGTCAAATAGTTTACGGGTATCCCCCTGCGGTTCAACACCTCTACTATGGCTTGACCTACCAATCCCGTAGCTCCTGTTATCAACACCTTCATACTATCATTTTATGCAAATTTATCGGTTTAATCGACTGTATATGAGATGTTAATTTAGGTTTAACATATTTAGCTGGAATTTTATGGGTATTTATGAATTCGATAGGCTGTTTGTTAAGATATCATTGACATTCATCAAAGCTTTTTGGCCCTCAGCATCTCCCTCTTCCCAGGTGGTCCCGGTAAGCGTTCCACGGTAAAACCAACTGCCTGCATGGCCCGTCTCACACTACCTTTGGCCGCGTAGGTTACCAAAACCCCATTTTGCCGGAGTGCATGGTACATCTTCAAGAAAACCCCTTCTGTCCAAAGTTCAGGTTGTACCCGTGCTCCGAACGCATCAAAATATATGAGGTTGAAAGAATTTTGATCATCGATTTCCTTGAAATCCTTTTGCTGCTTCAAAAGGGAAAAGCCAGGGGTTATACTTACAGTTTCTTCCCAAGGTGAACTGTGCATTTTTTGAAAGTCAGCTTGATGGACTTCGGCTTCCAATTGCCGGCAATAGTCCAAAGCACCTACTTCTTCCATTGAAACCGGAAAAGCCTCAACCCCAACATAATCAACACTCAATTGTTGTTTGGGAGCTTCCATTAAAGTGATAAGGGCATTTAACCCTGTGCCAAAGCCGATTTCCAACAGTTTGACTTCTTCATTTTGAAACAATCGCAAACCATGTTCCATAAAAACATGATAGGCTTCCTGGACAGCTCCGTGCTTGGAATGGTACTGTTCGTCCCAACCCTCAATTTGGATGGTCTTGGAACCATCCCCTGTGGTGATTATTTTCCTTTTCAAGGCTGGGTTTCGATCAGCACCCCGTCCGCTTCGAACCTAAGTGTTTTCTTGGGAGCGGTTATTAGTGCCAATTCGTCTTCAGATGCTCCTTCGTCCTCTGCGTAGTGTTTTTGGTCTTCAACGGACATTTCCTCAAAAAAGGCCGCGCCGTTCATCACTACTTTTTTCCCTGCAGCATCTTTGGGAACAAAGAATCCATAATCCTTAAAACGGACGAAAACTTCGTCGTCTGACTCCAATTGTACCTTCATCCAGCAACCTTTGGCCTGGCAAACTTCCTTGATCTCGCCAACGATTTGGGTCTGCAAGGAATCCTTACCGGAAATCTTGTCAAAAGGAGCCGATGTTTTGGAAGCTTTTCTGGAAATTTCAAATTCCTCTCCAAAATAATCACCTTGCATGGTTTCTTGTTTGCAGGAAACCATCACAATACCTAGTAAAAAAACAGTAGTAAAAGTGTTAAAAATCCTCATTTTTGATAACATTTAAGTAATTGTAAGTCAAGTCCAACATTTAGATTTACGAATTGTCCAAAACTAACAATAAATAGCTAATTTTATCACGGTAAATGTAAGTGATATGGAAACAATGGCTAACAAAATTGCTATCGAGAAGACAAAATCATCAAAAATCCATGACGTGGATTTTGACAACCTTTCTTTTGGAAGTGTTTATTCCGACCATATGCTGGTCTGTGATTATAAAAACGGTAAGTGGTCCGAACCCAAAGTGGTTCCTTACCAACCTATCACCCTGGACCCATCCGCAAAGATCTTCCATTATGGACAGTCTATTTTTGAAGGGATGAAAGCCTACAAGGACGAGAATGGCAAAGCATGGCTTTTTAGGCCCGAGGAAAACTGGAAACGTTTGAACAGATCCGCCAAAAGATTGGCCATTCCGGAAATACCTGAGGCGTATTTTATGGAAGGGCTCAATGCACTTATTCAATTGGAGAGTGACTGGATTCCCCAAAACCCTGGCAGTTCCTTATATATAAGGCCGTTTATGTTTGCTTCGGGAAATGGGTTCCACGCCTCACCTGCCGATGAATATAAATTCATCATTGCCTGTGCTCCTTCAGGGGCTTATTTCTCTGGGAAGGTAAAGGTGTTGATCGAGGAAACATACTCCCGTGCCGCTAACGGTGGTGTAGGATATGCAAAGGCCGGTGGTAACTATGCGGGTCAGTTCTACCCAACCAAATTGGCTGCGGACAAAGGCTACCAACAAGTCATCTGGACAGATGACAACTCCCACGAGTATATCGAGGAAGCGGGCGCCATGAACGTTTTTGTTCGTATCAATGACACTTTGATGACAGCCCCTACCAGCGACCGTATTTTGGATGGGATAACCCGAAAGAGCATTTTGGACATCGCCAATGACGAAGGCATCAAAACCGAGGTGCGTAAAATATCCGTTCACGAATTGGTGGAAGCTGCGGAAAATGGATCCTTGAAAGAAATGTTCGGTGCAGGTACAGCAGCAGTGATCTCACCTATATCAGGTTTTGGATACCACGGGAAGGATTATGACCTCCCTGAATTGGAGGAAAGCTATGCTTCCCTTTTAAAGAAAAGAATCACGGATATTCAATACAACCGCGCTGAAGATAAGTTTGGATGGCGACACGAAGTCATCTAGAAAAAGAAAAGGCGCCAGTTGGCGCTTTTTTTATTTATCGATTATGTTCTGAATGTCCGGCTTAAAATAATTTGGGCCTTTCAGTACCTTCCCATCTTCACGGTAGATGGGCTTTCCATCGGCACCAAGCTTGCTCATGTTGCTTCGCTGTATCTCTTCAAAAACCTCTTCGATTTTATATTGCATACCGTGCTCCAAAATGGTTCCACATAAAATGTACAGCATATCCCCCAATGCATCGGCCACTTCCACCAAATCGTTATCATTTGCCGCTTCCAGATATTCCCGGTTCTCTTCATCCATCAAATTGAAACGAAGCTTGTTTTTATCCTTTCCAAGATCGGCCTTTGGCTTTTGCGAAACTCCCAATCCAAAAGAATTGTGGAAGAGCTCCACGGCTTTTATTTTACTTTCCATTACACTTATTTGATTTAGCTTTGCGTAAAAATATAAAATATGTTCAGCACAGGACAGATAATTTTTGCGGCTCTATTCTTTATCGCCTTTGTAGCAATCATCTCATTTTCATACAAAAAGGATAAAAAACTGCACAAAAAGAATTACAAAGGCGTTATTTGGATACTGATTTCCTTCATAACTTTCATAATTATCCTGTTCTTAATTAAATACTTCCTCAAAAATTAACAATGGAATTGCGTTAACCACAAAAATTCTCGTTTTCACAACAATAGCAGAGACCTGATTTCGTTATTATAGGAAAAACCGTACTTTTGTTTAACAATACTTTACACCTAACCTGTAATGACTGTATTTTTAAGTATTCTTTTTGTATTGCTTGCTGTGAACGCCATTCTGTTGATTTTCAGTGTCAACGGAGCTAAAGAAAGGTTTACTAAACCGGTGCAACGGATTTCCAAAACCTCAACTACCAGACTTTTCCCTCGTGAGGCCATGGAAACCGAATATAAGGAAGCGGTATAGTTTGTACCTTTAGGGCATGAAACAGGCCTTACTTGTTTTTTTGGGCGGGGGATTTGGAAGTGTTCTGCGCTATTTGATTTCTCGACCCCTCAATCCGCTTTTCCACAATTTTTTCTTGGGGACCTTTTTGGTCAATATCATTGGCTGCCTATTGATCGGGTTATTTTTGGGACTTTCCGCAAGGGGTCATTTACTTACCTATAACAGTACACTTTTTCTTGCCACTGGATTTTGTGGTGGCTTTACCACATTTTCAGCATTCGCCTTTGAAAAACACTCCTATTTAAAGAATGGCGAACTATTCAATTTAGCTATCTACATGATTTCCAGTATCGGTGTGGGTGTTTTGGCAGTTATTTTAGGATTGTGGCTTGCCAAACACATTTCATAGTTACAAATTGCATTTTTACAGTTAAAATTTGTTAAAAACTAAACATTTTACATGTTTTGGAGCTCTATTATTGATAAAAACAAACCTCAAAGCATCCAATATTAAGTTTAAATCAAAAAAAAGATAACAAAACTTAATCTAAAATTGAATACCCCTAAAATTTTGGGGGTATTTTTCTTATACCCATAAAAATCACGCATCTACCCTTCGTTTTTTAATAGTCTCATTCTAATTCCTATATATTTGAATCATCAATTAACTACTTAATTATGAAAAAAGTCGAGGCAATTATTAGAAAATCCAAATTTGATGAGGTAAAGAAAGCCCTCCATCAAATTGAGGTCAACTTCTTTAGTTACTGGGATGTAACTGGAGTTGGAAATGAAAAACAGGGACATGTCTATCGTGGCATATCGTACAGCACTAGCGATATCCAACGAAGGTATTTGGTTATCGTGGTTAGCGATGACTTTCTGGAAAAAACCGTAAACGTTTTACTGGACACTGCAGGTACCGGTAATGTGGGTGATGGAAAAATTTTCGTCTCCGATGTTATCGAGGCTTACAGAATTAGGACCAAGGAAAGCGGAAGCGCCGGAATCAACTAACATTAATAGCCAAAAAACTTTAAAACTTAGATTATGATTGTACAAGAACAAGAAGCGATAGATAAAGCTGTAGAGGCCATCACTGGCGACATGGGTGCCTTGTGGATTACCCTAGCAGCGATTTTGGTGTTTTTCATGCAGGCAGGTTTCACCTTGTTGGAAATAGGTTTTACCCGAAGCAAGAACACTGGTAACATTATTATGAAAAACGTAATGGACTTGGCCGTTGGTTCGGTCATGTTCTGGGCAGTAGGTTATGCCATTATGTATGGTAGCGACCTGGTAGGTGGCGGATTCTTTAGGTCCAGTCCATCTGACCAAGGGTACTTCTTTTTCAGTGCCGATGATTGGTACAACCTGTTCTTCCAAACAGTGTTCTGTGCCACAGCAGCCACTATTGTATCCGGAGCCATTGCGGGAAGAACCAAATTCTCTACGTATTTGATCTTCTCCGCTATCCTTACCACGTTGATATACCCAATTTCCGGTAGCTGGTACTGGCCATTCGATGACGATGCTTGGTTGAACACCGCAGGATTTGTCGATTTTGCAGGTTCTTCCGTAGTACACGCCGTAGGTGGTGCCGCTGCTTTGGTAGCCGCTATTTTGGTAGGCCCAAGAATTGGTAAATACGTAGATGGAAAGGCACAGGCGATTCCAGGTCACAATATGGCCTTCGGTGCGCTTGGAGTATTCATCCTTTGGTTGGGATGGTTCGGGTTCAACGGAGGTTCCCAATTGGCTTGGGGCGGTAGTGACACTGTCGGGGCCACAAGCGTTATCATCAACACCAACCTAGCAGCCGCCATCGGTGCCATTGCAGCCCTGTTCTTTACTTGGGCCAGATATGGTAAAGCCGATATCTCCATGACCTTGAACGGTGCTTTGGCCGGTTTGGTGGGTATTACCGCCGGATGTGGTTCCGTAAATGCATGGGGAGCTCTTGCCATTGGTTTGGTATGTGGTCTCGTCGTGGTACTGTCCATTGAATTTATCGATAAAAAGCTTAAGATAGATGACCCTGTAGGTGCCATCTCCGTTCACGGAGTATGTGGTTTCCTAGGAACCGTACTTATCGGCCTCTTTGCACTGGATGGCGGATTATTCTACGGAGGTAGTGGAAAACTACTTTGGGTACAAACCTATGGATCATTGGCTTACATAGTTTGGGCTGCCGTTGCTTCCTTTATAGTACTCTTCATTTTGAAGAAAACTATTGGCCTTAGAGTATCTGAGAAAGAGGAAGTTGAAGGTCTGGATATCCACGAACACGGTGTGGAAGCTTACCCAGAACACATTTCCCAGGACAAATAAAATAAGTCTTTCAAACTCACAACAACAAACAAGATTGTAAAAAAAGGAACGGAGCGTTCTGCCAAACGCTCCGTTTAATAACCTTTTCAATCAAACTCACAATTAAACAACTGTCCTTAAACAAAAAAGGACAACTTAAACGATTATGATATGAAAACGATTATAAATACAAATTTCGGAAAATTTTTGGCTATTGCCATAGTTTCATTAGTAACATTTTCAGCTTCCGCACAGGAGGAGGAAGAGGCCTCAAAATTTAGCCTTAGTGGCTCTGTGGATGCCTATTACAGAACTACCTTCCATGATGCAGGGGATGCCACAACCGGTACTTATACCTCCTTTGCCAACCAAACTGGTTTTGCTTTGGGTATGGCCAATCTGGTAGGTACATACGATATGGGAGACACAGGTGTCGTGGTTGATTTGGTTTTTGGTCCAAGAGGTACCGAAGCCACTTTTGAAAACGATGTTCTTAACGGTATCATCAATCAGGCATACGTTTATTGGAATGTGTCCGAGGGTACTACCTTGACCATGGGTCGTTTCAATACTTTTTTGGGCTATGAAGTAATCGCTCCACAAGCAAACTTCAACTATAGTGTTTCCTACCTATTCTCCAACGGACCATTTTCACATTTGGGGGTTAAAGCGGATTTTGCACTATCCGATGATGTTAGCTTAATGCTTGCGGTAATGAATCCATGGGACACCAACGACATAAGCGATTCTGGAGAATATTCTTTGGGTGGTCAACTAGGTTTTTATGGTCAATTCTTGAACCTTTACTACGACAGCGGAAAAAGCGGTGGTCTTGGTTTTGAAATTGACTACACCGGTGGATTTGACGTGACTGAGGATTTCTTCTTTGGAATCAATGCAGCTTATAATGACAACTCTGAAACAGGTACTGGCTTCTATGGAGCAGCCATTTACCCACAATTGACGACATCCGACAATTTTGCGATTGGACTTCGTGGTGAGTACATGACCTTCACTGATGATGCCGTTGAGGATGACTCTCCTGTTTTAGGACTGACGTTAACCGGTAGCTTCACAAAAGATAACCTTATCATCAAACCAGAAGTTCGTTTGGATACATGGGGAAATGATGTGGAACCATATACCGATAGTGACGGAGCTCTTACCAGCAATCAGTCTTCCATTTTGATAGCTGCCATATACTCCTTCTAAGAAACATCATAGATAGATATGACATGAAAAAGCCTTTCTCCAAATAGGATGAGGGCTTTTTTTAGTCCTTGTTAAAATTTTTCACTCCTGCTCTCACTTTAGTTCTCAAATAGTTTTGCCTTGGCACTAGAGGGCAGGAGTACTTTTTGTTGTACACACAATAAGGATTATAGGCCTTATTGAAATCGATCACCAAGGTATTCCCTTCGGGAATGGTCAAATCAATATACCTCCCTCCCCCATAGGTTTCTTCCCCATTTGTATTGTCCAAAAAAGGCAAAAAGAGGTAATCTTCATATTTCTCATCATCCATTAAACCCAAACTTTGATACACTTCCAGTTGATGCTCCTCCCCATTTAAAGTAAAATGGGCGATTCCGTAAACAACCTCTTGCGTTTGCCTATCGGTTGTAGTGGGCATCAAAAAAGGTTCTGCTTCTGGAGTACGCTCAAAACGGGCTTTTACAACATAAGTGGTATCGGGTTTATAAAAATCAAGCCCTTCAAAATCTTTACGGTACTTATCGGGCAAGGGGGATGAATCAGGGTCTTTGAAGCTTTCATCCAGTTCCTTTTGGAATTCCAGGATATCCGCGACCAAATCGGATTCCACCTTCACGGTTTCTTCGTCATCATGATACTTTTTACCCTGTCCGCAGGACATCAAAAAAAATAGAGAAAGTAAGATGGTATATTTCATTCTGAATGAGATTTATGCTAAAATACAGCTTAAACCTGTAAGAAATAAAATCTTTGCCTAAGGTCTGTTTTCCTCGATTTTGATATCGTACCTGGCATCTTCCAAATACTTTGAAACAAGCTCATTGAACTCCGGGGTAATCCGAAGAAGTGCCGTATTCTCCAAACTGTAAAGTTCATCCTTGTCGTTGAACCCAGTTTTCAAGAGCTCTTCCAAATAGAAGAGGGAAGTTCCAAAATCATCGTTCTTGGCACTCAGTGATATGGTATGGAGGTAAAATTCATGATTGTCCGGTTCCAAAATGGTTTTGAGCATGTACAAAAACGCCAATGCATCTTCATCTATAACTTCATCGGATAAAATAAGACTGATGTTGTCCTCGGCCAAGGCATTCACATAACCCTTCAACCTATGCCCCATTTGTTTTTCAAAGGGCTTTGAACCCGAGATGAACTTGTCTATTTCGGTCATTTGATATTTCCACCATCCCAAATTGTTGAAGTTATGTGTATATACATCATCCTCTATATAGTACTGGTAATCTTCCCGAAGCATGGATTCTTTTAGAAAAGCCGCGTTTTCGGCCCTCTTCATCACTTTGAACGCCCTATCCCTGCGCAGATCCTTTTGCTCCGACCTAAGGGAGTCCATATTCTTCAATGCTCCATACATGGACATCATTTCGGTCATGTACTGTTCCGCCCATAATAGATCTCCGATTTCTTTCAGCTGATTTACCTTTTCCAAGTCATCTTTGTACGCGTTCTTTATGTATGCAGTATCCTTTGGAATCCATTTTCTTCCCATGGCATCCAGTGTGAAAAGCTGCATTCCTTTTTGAACATAGGATGCATGCGGCCACTTACCTGTACCATCGTACAACAAAACCTGATTAGGAAACTTATATCTGTCCAAAAGTTTGGCATCTGTAAGCAAAAATGGATAATTGAAGTCTTCCTTGTTAACGATGCCAACAAAATGAAAGGGAGTCTTCCTATTCATCAATTCCCTATTGGTCAGCGCTGCATTTATGGAAATAACACCATTTACCCCTTGAACAAGGACAGGCATCAAATTAGCAAACTGGGCTGCATCTCCTTCTCCAGCAGCATAGACCCTCTCTCGTTTGATTGGAAACAAACTCGCAACTTTTTGAATGGCCCTGGTAGTCAACATCATATTTTTAGTCAGCGAGATGGTATCCACCAGTTTTGGCGCAGCCAACACATAGCCTTCTTTTTCCGCTGACGTCATAAACATGGAAAGTGCTTTTTCTTCATTCCCATCCGTATCAAACACCATGAGCAATGGCCACTCCCTGTCCATGGAAAATGCTTTGGGCAAATAAATGGAATATGTATTTTCAGTGGTATCAGTTATAGAGAGATTCCCAATAATCTCTCCTTTTTGAAAGACCATTTGTTGTGAGAAAAGGGAAAATGCACAAAAAAAGGTCAGAAAGGTTAGCGAGTATATCTTTTTCATAATACTAATTTCACAAAAATCTGGCCAAAGTATGCCACTCATTCATCAATTTAACAAGAAAACTATTTATTGGCCCTACTTTTTTTTATGGGCGAGTTGGCTACAACATTGGACAACACGATGTGGGTCCTACATTCGCCGTACACAATAAGCTCATCAATAAATTTCTCCAAATGGGATTGATCCCGAAGCACCACCTCCATGATAATGTTCTCATTACCCGTTATCCGATAACAGTTCACCACCTCCTGAAAGGTTTTCACCTTGTCCAAAAAGGGTTTCAACTTCCCCATAAAAGCCCGTAACATGATGATGGCCTTGAGCTGATACCCTGCTTCCACATAGGAAATGTTGGCACCATAACGTTCGATGATTCCAAGGTCTTCCATCTTTTTTACACGTTCCGCTACAGCCGGTGGCGTCAACCCAACTTTCCTTCCAATATTGGCAAACGACTCCCTCGCATTTTGCTGCAAATGGTTCAATATTTGCCAATTCAAGTCATCTATCTTCATATATAAAGAAATTTACCACTACTTTTTTACTATCGAAAGTAAAATCGAATAATTGCTTTAGTAACAAAAGTAAAAAAATTTAATTCGTGCTTAATTTTATACTACAAAATTGCTATGAAAATGGAGAGAAATTCTCTTAACTCCCTTGGTGTATACCGTAGATCTTTGGCCCTTCGTGATATGAGCGAGGCGGTTGCGGCTTATTTTGCCCAGAACAGGGAGATTTTGTCCTTGCGCAAAATAGATTCTTTCCGGGATGATATTTCCAAATCCTTATTGGCCGATGCCGATTTGATCACCAAAGAGGTAGAACAGGCTGCATTGAGCAATTGCCCATCCGTTCGTATGAGAAGTCTTTCCTACGTAAACATCATGACCCGCAATATTTTGGCCTATTGTAATGGTTTGGAACGCGACGGGGTCAAAGAGAAGGAATACTTGAACCTTCTAAGAAAAGAGATTCGCATATTCCGTGTTTCCTTTAAAAAATGGAGAAAGTCCTTGATCAACAAAAACGATTGATTCCCTTTACATATTTCTTCGGTACTGCCCTCCTACTTGGAACAATGCTTCCGTAATTTGTCCTAGTGAGCAATATTTGGCGGCTTCCATCAATTTTTCAAAAATGTTCTCATTCTTGATAGCGACCTCCTGAAGTTCGTTCAACTGTTTCGCGGCTTCATCAGCTTCGCGCTTATGAAGATTCTGCAAGGTCTTTATCTGATTTTCCTTTTCCGTTTCGGTAGCGCGAATCACCTCTGCAGGTAAAATAGTCGGCGAACCTTTGGAGCTCAAAAATGTGTTTACCCCAATAATAGGATACTCCCCAGAATGCTTCAAGGTTTCATAATGAAGGCTTTCTTCTTGAATCTTGGAACGTTGGTACATTGTTTCCATAGCACCAAGTACGCCACCACGTTCCGTAATTCTATCAAACTCCAGTAAAACGGCCTCCTCTACCAAATCGGTAAGCTCCTCAATAATGAATGACCCTTGTATTGGATTTTCATTTTTGGCCAGACCCAATTCTTTGTTGATGATCAATTGTATCGCCATCGCCCTACGGACGGACTCCTCTGTCGGCGTGGTGATAGCTTCATCATACGCATTGGTGTGCAAGGAATTGCAATTATCATAAATGGCATACAATGCCTGAAGGGTGGTACGTATATCGTTGAAGTCGATTTCCTGGGCGTGCAAGCTCCGTCCTGAGGTTTGGATGTGATATTTCAACATCTGTGCCCTGGGATTGGCTCCATATTTTTCTTTTAGGGCCTTGGACCAAATGCGTCGAGCTACGCGCCCAATAACCGCATATTCCGGGTCTACGCCGTTGGAAAAGAAAAACGAAAGGTTGGGACCAAACTTATTGATGTCCATGCCGCGGCTCAGGTAATATTCCACATAGGTAAAACCATTGGAAAGTGTAAAGGCCAACTGTGTAATGGGGTTGGCACCCGCCTCGGCAATATGATAGCCAGATATGGAGACCGAGTAGAAATTGCGCACCTGTTGTTCAATAAAATATTCCTGCACATCCCCCATCAAACGTAACGCGAATTCGGTAGAAAAAATACAGGTGTTCTGCGCCTGGTCCTCTTTTAAAATATCGGCCTGTACCGTGCCTCTAACTTGGTTCAGCGTCTTAGTTTTTATTTCTTGGTAAACGTTTTCAGGTAGCACTTGGTCTCCCGTTACGCCCAACAACATCAAACCAAGACCATTGTTCCCTTCGGGAAGTTCACCATAATAAGAGGGCTGCGCTATTCCTTTATCCTTAAAAATGGTTTTGATTTTATCTTCGACCTCCTTTTCCAAGCCATTTTCCTTGATATACTTCTCGCAGTTTTGATCTATGGCTGCGTTCATAAAAAAGGCCAAGATCATCGGTGCAGGACCATTGATGGTCATACTCACCGAGGTCATTGGACTACTCAGGTCGAACCCAGAATACAGCTTTTTAGCATCATCCAAACAACAAATAGAAACTCCAGCGTTTCCTATTTTTCCATAGATATCCGGTCGGTGGTCGGGGTCGTTTCCATATAAAGTCACCGAATCAAAAGCAGTGGACAAGCGTTTGGCGGGCATATCCATACTCACATAATGGAACCGGCGATTGGTGCGCTCCGGACCACCTTCGCCTGCAAACATTCGGGTCGGGTCCTCCCCTTCCCTTTTGAAAGGATAAAGTCCTGCAGTATATGGAAATTCACCTGGAACATTTTCTTGTAATATCCATTGTAAAATATCGCCCCAAGCTTTGTATTTGGGCAAGGAAACTTTAGGAATCTGGCTATGCGACAATGATTCGGTATGTGTTTTTATGTTCACTTCCTTGTCCCGCACTTTGAAGGAGTAGATTTCCGCTTTATAACGGGCAACCTTTTCCTTCCATTTTAAAATGGCTTCCCAATGATGAGGGTTCAAGTGCATCTTGACTCGATCAAATTCTTTGATGAGGAGATTTATCAATTCCTTGGATTCCTCATTTTTGATGTGCCTCTCAATTTCCTCTTCATTCAAACCAGCTTTATCCAAACATAATCTTTCGGCTTCCTCTTGGTCCATTTCCATGGCCGATGCCAGCGTTAAAAAGATACCATACAGCTTCTGGGCTATTTTGGCTTCTTCCTTCACTTTGACATCATAACCTCTATTGTTTTCAGCTATTTCTGATAAATACCGCGTTCTAGAGGGCGGGATCACATAAATTTTCTCCGACATTTCCTGGGTAATCTCGATGGTGGAATTTAAACTGGAACCTGCTTTTTCCACCAAGGTGTCCATTACCATTTTATAGAGACTGTTCATTCCTGGATCATTGAACTGCGAAGCAATGGTCCCAAAAATGGGAAGTTCATCTTCATTGGTATGCCACAAGCCGTGGTTACGGGCGTATTGCTTTTTTACATCGCGAATGGCGTCCAAAGCCCCACGTTTATCAAACTTGTTGATGGCAACAATATCGGCGAAGTCCAACATATCAATTTTCTCCAATTGAGTTGCTGCACCAAATTCGGGCGTCATTACATAGAGCGATACATCGCTATGCTCCAGTATTTCGGTATCGGATTGACCAATTCCAGAGGTTTCCAAAATAATCAGGTCGTATTTTGCCGCTTTCAGCACTTGGACCGCTTCTGAAACATGCTTGGACAAGGCCAAATTGGATTGTCTTGTCGCCAAGGAGCGCATATATACCCTATCACTGTCGATGGCGTTCATTCGAATTCTATCCCCCAAAAGCGCACCTCCTGTTTTCCGTTTAGATGGATCTACAGACACAATTCCGATGTGTTTATCTGGAAAGTCCATCAAAAATCGACGTACCAGCTCATCTACCAAACTGGACTTACCGGCTCCGCCAGTTCCGGTAATCCCCAAAACAGGAACACTATTTTCTTCTTTCTCAATAATGGTTTGATACTTCTCGAACGTTTCGTGACGGTTCTCTGCCAAAGAGATCAAACGTGCCAAGGTGTTGGGTCGTTTTGCTTGCAATTCATCTTCCAAAGATTTCCCTTTGGGGACATCCAAATCGGGAACCTCAGTATCACAACGTTCCACCAAATCATTGATCATTCCCTGAAGCCCCATTTCCCGGCCATCATCTGGGGAATAAATTCGTTCGATACCATAATCCATCAGTTCCTTGATCTCTTCTGGTAGGATGACACCGCCACCACCGCCAAATATTTTGATGTGACCAGCCCCTCTTTCCTTCAGTAAATCGAACATGTAACGGAAGTATTCGTTATGCCCCCCTTGGTATGAGGTCATTGCAATGGCATTGGCATCCTCTTGAATGGCACAGTCCACGACTTCGGCAACACTCCTATCGTGCCCCAAATGAATCACCTCTACCCCAGTGGCCTGGATGATTCTTCGCATAATATTGATGGCCGCGTCGTGTCCATCAAATAGGGAGGCCGCGGTAACAATTCTTATTTTGTGTTTGGGCGTGTAGGGTTTAATTTGTTCCATCTGCAATAAAAGGTCTGATTTTGCACTGCAATTTACAGAAAATGCAACTGAAAATTGGTTTTGATTAAGATTATACAAAAAATAATAAATGTTTGGGCTTCCTTTTTTGAATACCATAATTTTATCCCCCTAAATGTGTCCAATGAAACTGACCATTCTCATCAACTGCCCCGACCAATCGGGAATCATCCGCTCCGTAACCACTTTTATCCATCAGCAAAAGGGAAACGTGGTCTATTTGGACCAGCATGTGGACAAACAAGCGGGCGTGTTTTTTATGCGTTTGAAGAGTGAATTTGAGCAGGAATTGGACCTATCTCAGTTCAAGAAGGATTTCGGAAAAGAGTTGGCCACCAAATTCCATATGGAATGGGATGCCTATACCGATGTGTACCGACCCAAAATGGCCATTTTCGTATCCAAGTACAACCATTGCCTGTATGATTTACTGAGCCGATACAACTCGGGCGAACTAGCTGTGGACATCCCTTTTATTTTGAGCAACCACAAGGACTTGGAGTATGTCGCAGAGCAGTTTGATATTCCCTATTACCATATCCCTGTGACCAAAGCGACCAAGAGTGAAGCAGAGGACAAACAGTTGGAACTTTTGGAGCAGTACGAGGTAGACTTTATAGTTTTGGCCAGGTACATGCAGATTGTATCACCAAAGGTAATTGATGTGTTTCCGCAGAAAATAATCAATATCCACCACTCTTTTTTGCCTGCCTTTGCTGGTGCAAAACCCTATCATGCTGCATTTGAAAGGGGCGTAAAGATCATCGGTGCCACCAGCCATTATGTTACCGAAGATTTGGATGCAGGACCCATTATCGAACAGGACGTCACTACGGTTTCGCATACCCACGCCGTCAAGGATTTCATAGCGAAGGGAAGGGATTTGGAACGCATAGTCCTTTCACGTGCCGTGCAGCTTCACGTAGCACGGAAAACAATGGTCTACAACAACAAGACCGTTATTTTTTCTTGATCACAACCAAAAAAATAGGGGCAAAAAGCCCCTATCCCAACTAAACTAAAAGACCATTTCAAGGGTTGGTCTTAAACTCAAAAATTTCTGATGTGGAACTATTTCCTGCACTATCCACAGTGACCACTTGCCAATAATAAACCGTATCAGCATTTATGGTGGTCTCAAAACTATTTGCATCTGTTTCCCCCAAAACTGAGCTTGGCGGACTTGATGTACCCAAATAAATGGTGTAGGACAAGGCATCCCCATCCAAATCCGCTCCTTCCCATGCTAAACTGATTGTTCCAGCATTAATGGCTTCCCCCATTCTTGGGTAAGGTTCGTATGCCGGGAAAGGTGCATAATTTTCTATGGCGGCTCCTGCATTGTAAAAACGCCATATTTCGCTTGAAGCCGTTTCATTGGTTCCCTCAGCACTGGAGACAATCGACCATGAATAGGCAGTGCCTCGCTCCAACGTTACCTGAATATCAATATTTGATGTGTTGGTAGAGCTTTCCGCCCCAGTCTCCAGATTGGTCAACACAAGGGTATAGGTATCTGTATTTTCAGAAGCTGTCCACTCAAAAGTAACCTGGCTCTCAGTTTCGGAAACCAATACTCCCTCGGTGCACGCCTCGTTATTATCTGGATAAATCAATGTGGCTGCCGATGGAGCGGGCACCTCTGGTTCAGGTTCAGGTGGTGTTGGGTCATCGCCTCCACCTCCACAAGAAAATAGCGGCAACACCATGAAAAGAACGAGATATTTATAGACTATTTTCATTGTTTTATGATTTTAAATTCGTGTGACGTTTCCTTGCCGGATACTTTAATAAAGTACATGCCATTGGCAAAACCGGATAGGTCGATGTCAAATTTGCCAAACTGTGCTTCGATACTGTTGGAACAATGGAGCTTTCCGTTCAAATCAAAAACTTGAACGTTCATTTCATTATTGATATCAAAACCAAGATCGACCGACACGGTATTTTCATCAACTATGGGATTCGGGTAGGCTGTTGCCTTATCTGCTAGCAAAAACGTTTCTTCGGACACTCCTTGGCAATCTTTATCGGTAGATACCTTCATCTTGTTCACCGATTGATTCAGCTTCATTTCGAATGACCCCTTGGATGTCAAATACACCTCATCATTGATTTGAACCGTATAAAAATCGGAACCCTTGAGTTCCAAGGAAAGTACATTACTATTCTTGTTGACATTGGAATACACCTCCAAGGACTCAGGTTCTGTAATGGTCAATGCATAGCATTGCTGGTAGTTGGATTGTCCAGAAACCGTGATACAAAGTTCATAGCTTCCTGCTGATAAGTTTTCGAACACAACTTCATCCTCAAAATTGGCAGATTCCTCTGTACTCCCTGATAAGCTCGCTGTATAAGCGAGTGACTCGATAGCCGTGACTGTTATGCTTCCATTGTTGCTTCCTCTACAGGTTTCGCTGCTGGTCATTACAGTAAAGTTCTCCTCTGGCAAGGAAAAAACCTCACAACCATCTACATTTACCACTGCACCGAGAGTTGTGCCTGGACAAAGATCGTTAGCATCAACAACCCCATCGGAATCTTCATCGGGTGGATTATCGTTTGGAAAAAGGCCAGTTGGGTTGTTGCCAAATATGCGATACTCCCCTGGAGCCAGAACCAACGGTTCGTTCACATCGACCACGACATGTTTTAGATTGTTCACCAAAAACTCGTACCATACGCCTGTTTCTTGAAATTTTGGGTCGATTTCCTGTTCTTCCACTCCAAAGTTCCCCACAATGGTCACGTAACCAATTTCATCAACTCCTGCTGAAGCATTGGTTAAATGAATGGTTTTTAAGCCAGTGGAACTATCCGCATCCAAGAAAAAATCAGCGGTTTCAAAAATGGGTTCTTCCACTGCCAAAAGGTTTAGGTCCGACCATGTGTCGTATACCTCTTTTCTATCGGCATTGTCGAAATAATCCCACCGGATGGGTTTGTTCCCGATTCTTCCGTTGTAGTCTATGGAGTAATCGTATCCCAGTTCCCCGAATTGCCAGATCATTTTCGGACCCGGAATGGTAAAGAAGAAGGCTCCTGCCAGTTCCAATCTGTCCAAAGCGGTGGAGAGTTCCTGTATATTGTAATCGCCTGATGCATTTCCGTAATTCAGGTTACGATACATCATGCGCTCCTCATCATGACTTTCCATATAAGACACGTTGGAAGGAACCGTCCAGTTTCGGTTTAGATAGGATACCCACGAGAAATCAGAGTTGTCGTTCCAACCCATAGCCGCCTCACTGTATGGACCATTAAGATTGCCCCACAACATGATTCCCTTGCCTTCATCCAATCGATATTCGGCCCACTCGGTTTCTTCCTCATTGGTACCCAAATGCTCAAAAATGACCAAGAAATCCTCGTTGACCTCCCATTGATAGTCCGCATATTCTTTGAGTACGGCAACCCTATCAGCTTGATAACTGCCCGTGCAGCCTTCATCGGAAGCAGTGCAGTTTTGGGTAAAACCTTTGGTCAAATCCCAGCGATAACCATCAATATTATATTCCTCAATCCAAAACTGTGAAATACGTTTCACATAATCCTGGGCGGCTTGTTGGCTATGGTTGAAATCGTTGAAAACATTGTAGGAATGGGTCTGTTCTGCATTGAAAAATGGACTTTCCCCGCTAGCTGCTCCTCCATAACCTCCGTTGTCGGTATTCCATAGTCGATAATATGGGTTTTGTCCCGTAGCATGGTTGAAAACGACGTCCAAAATAACAGCCATGCCCCTGCCGTGGCATTCATCCACCAATTGTTTGAAGGCTTCGGCATTCCCATAATATTTGTCCAAGGCCATATGGAAGGATGGATTATAGCCCCAGCTTTCGTTTCCATCAAACTCGGAAACGGGCATTAGTTCTATGGCATTTACACCAAGCGCTTGTAGATAATCCAACCGAGCGCGTACGGCATCGAAACTGTGCAGTTCATCAAAATCCCTTATCAACAGTTCATAAACGACCAAATCGGTCTTGCTCGGCAATGCCACATCATTATTAACCCAATTGTATTCCGGGTCTCCCGTTCTGAGTACCGTAACAGCGTGTTCTGTTTGTCCCGTGGGGTATTCTGGCAAATTTGGATAGGTAAAATTATCTATGTACGAATCATTGTTTTCATCCAAAATAAGGGTGGAATATGGGTCGGCCACTGTAATCTCCCCATCCACTACATACTGATATAGATGATTGGTTTGAGGGGTAAGCCCTGTCAACTCTATCCAAAAACGATTTTGGGCACTGTCCTTTTTCAGCAAGTAATCATTTCCAATGGTCCAATTGTTGAAATCCCCAATGAGATGGACGATCTCCTTCCCGGGCGCATAAAGGACCAATGTTGCGGATGTATCATCGTTTGGGTCCAAATTGATGCCGTCCATCATTCCAACGGGAACTGCCTCTTCTTCCACATTAACCACAACCATGAAGCCTTCAGTACGGGTTTCCCCTCCACTTTCGGCTTCCAAGGTATACTGTGAATTTTCTGTGATGTTCACATCATCGTAGATATATTCGGTTCCAATGGATGTATCCACGATGTTACCGTTAACGGTCAAGGTAAAATCCGCCACCACCGAACTTGATGCGGCTATGGATAAATTATTTCCCGGATTCAACAAGGTCAAACTTTCCGTAGGACTGTTCAATTGCAGTTGAAAGGTCCCTACCTCAAAAAAGAAATCGTTACAGCCATTATCCTTCAGCTCCTGATCGCCTGCTGCATTACGAAATACCATTCCCATTTGAGTGGCATTATCGGCTTGCTCGGCAGTTGACCCGTAATAGGTTTCGGGTACAAGAGTGATACTCCAGGTACCGTCTCCATTGTCGGTCATCTCGCCAATTCCATCATCCTGACCCCAATTTCCAATGACCGTGGTCCAAGGGTCTACATCGTTACCAATACCTGAGTGTAGATAGACCTTGTTCGGATTTGACAATCCATTGCAGTCCGTTTCATTGCTGTTGGCATCCACGGTAATGGTTATCTCATCATCCACTGCAAAGGGATAGGGCTCAATGGTAACTTGGGACCAAGAAGTCAAGGCAGATAATAATAATCCAAAAAGTAAAAATTTCTTCATACCGATTATTTATAAATAAAGGGAAACGGCTAAGCCATTCCCCTTTATCTTTTTAGTTACAAAAAGGGGCTCTTACCTATCTCGCATTGAGCGAATAAGCAGACGAACCACCTTCGGAAAGATCTAATTTGATCAAATAAGTACCCGCTGTTACAGCAATATTATCGCCTCCTGGATCCAATGTGCCATCGGCACCTGTGTCTCCATAATCGGAATCCCAAGCTTCATTTACCCTGAACTTGATCTCACCATCGATCAACTCCACATTTTCGCCAACCCATACCCCTGGATTCACTTCGGTCAACATGAAGTCACCTCCTGCGTTGCCCCAATCGTTGTATCCAGAACCTACCACACCTAGAAGTTCAGCTTCTTCCATGGTATAAGTTCCTGCATTGAAATCCAGAGTGATCAAATAATATCCTGCTGTAACGACCAAGTTGTCACCTCCTGCATCCAAGGTTCCATCGGCTCCTGAATCACCAAAGTCGTTAACCCATTCGTTGTTCATTCTAAATTTGATCTCACCATCGATCAACTTGACACCAACTTTAAAGGTATCCGTGGTGTAGTCATAGAAGAATTTGGCATCGGGACCCAAATTGCCCCAATCATTGTATCCAGATCCCACAACGCCCCAGGAATATTCCTCCATGGTATAGGTGTTATCATTTAAGTTCATTGTGATTTTGTAATCCCCAGCAGTTACTACTATGTTATCACCACCGGCATCCAAGGTTCCATCAGCATCAGTATCTCCAAAATCGTTATTCCATTCGTTGTTTTCACGGAATTTGATTTCTCCATCAATCAAGTTAACGTAAGCTACCAACACACCGTCTGTATCCGTTGTGTAGAATGGAGCATCTTCAAACGCACCCCAGTCGTTGTAACCAGAACCTACAATTCCCCAACTGGAAATTTGGATTCCCCCTCCAGTATCGGCTGATTTTTCCACAACGGTAATGGTCAGTGCTGCTACTTGGGACTCTGTAGTCACAGCATCCACACCTTCCCCACTTCCTGCAAAGGCGGTTACTTTGAAGTAAACAGTTCCGGTGTTATTTGGGTTTCCTTGATCATCCGTTGTAGCTGGGTCATCGTCCAATCCCAAACCTTCGGCCATGGTCAACAATTGACCTACGGTTACACTGGCATTCAGGGTGGTCAGTGTTCCCGAATCGAATTGATAAGCCCCATCGGCATCAAAGTTTTCAGAAATAGATCCTTCCAATTGATACGATACTTCGGTAGGCACACCAAAATCCACTTCGTTCCAAACAAAGCGCTCGGCTATATTGTCGGGCGTTTCATCAGAAAGTAAATAATCCGCCAAGAATTCATTTTGAAAAGCTACATCTTCTGAAGCAGCCTTCAAGGTGAATTCCGGTACGTGATCGTCATTTTCACATGCAGTGAAAAGAGCTAGGGCCGTTACCACCCCTAAAACTTGTGCTATAAATAATTTTATGTTTTTCATGAGAGTCGTTTTAATTAGAATCCTGGATTTTGAGTTAGGTTTTCATTGGCCTCCAAAGCGGTCAATGGAATTGGGAAAAGTCTGTAGGTATCTGGAATCGAGGTACCATTCAAGGTATTTCCCTTCCAAGGCCATAGGTAACTGTTCCCTGTAAATTTGCCGAAACGGATAAGATCGCTTCTCCTATGCCCTTCAAGGTTGAGTTCTCTAGCTCTCTCGTCCAAAATGAAGTCCAAGGTCATAGCTGATTGGGAAATGGAGCTTGCATTGGAACGATTTCTTACATCGTTCACATAACCCAATGCGGTTGCCATCTCAGTACCTGAAGCTCCTCGAACGGCCAATTCGGCATACATTAGATAAGCATCGGCCAATCGGAACAATGGAAAATCGGTACTGGAGAAACTTGTTGGATTGGAATCACTGAAAAAGAAGGTGTTCCTGAACTTAACGGCTGGATAACCATCGGTCCATGCCCTGTAATCGGTCATTTCGTAATTATGGCCTTCTGTCCAGAACAAAGCCGCCCTGTCGTCGGTACTGTTTTCAAGGTCTCCATCATTAAAAAGCCCATACCATGCTTTGGTGGCTCTGTGCCCACTCCATCCTTCTTCAGCTCCAAAATCGCTAAGGGTCATGGTTTCCGTTCCCAAATTACCGTTGACGATATAGGTGGTGTTCCCATAACTCTGGCTGATGTCGGCATCGGCAATCAGCGGGAAGATAATTTCATTGGACATGAAGTTGTCACCGGAAAAGATGCTTACAAAGTCTTCAGCCAATGAATAGCCTCCTTCATTGATTACCTGATTCACCAAAGGCACTGCTTCATCAAACATGGTTGTCCCCGTATAAACCCCTGCATTCATATAAAGCTTGGCCAGAAGCATTTGTGCTACGCTTTTATTGGCCCTACCATATTCGTTGGTCTCTGGCAATAGCTCAATGACGGCCAACAACTCGTTCTCCACATAGGTAAACAACTCTTGACGGTCCACTTCGGGCAGTGGGTCCGAAGTACCATAGTTTTCTTCGGTGGCCAACACTCCTTTACCAAAACAATCGATCAAATAATAATAGGCCAAGGCACGAATAAACCTGACCTCACCTTCAATCTGACCCTTATTTTCCAAATCGACCGCACTTAAAACCAAAAGAAGGTTGTTCGATTGTGGAATGGTATAATAAATACGGTTGTAGAGGTAACGGAAAAACTTGTTGTTCTCATCCCAATCGGAAGTAGTGGTCAATTGATCTAAACCATCATCCCCCCATCGGTTTTTCATGGCATCGGCCGTAAAATCCTGAAGGTTGACAATCCCCCTAAGAAATGGTGATTCCCCTGCATCGTCGTCTATATCCGAGCTTCCTGGCCCATCTGGTCCTGAAAGCGCAAAAGAGGCATACAGTCTTGACAGAATACCACTAACGGCATCTGGGTCCTGCTCCAAGAGCTCATCCAACGTAAGCTCTACCTCTGGTTCGGTATCCAAATCTTTGGTACACCCTTGAATCATTAAGGCCAAGGGAACTACTAAAAATAATATTGATGTTAATTTTTTCATGTCAGCTATATCTTAAAAATCCACATTTACCCCAAACGTGAAGGATCGAGGCCTTGGATAGAAATTATTGTCTATTGCATTGAAATTCTCAGGATCCTGTCCATCGTACTTTGTAATGATGAAGGGATTGTTCAAAGCGCCATAAAAACGCATGGCTACATTGGGCAAGGCGTCATCCAAACGATAACCCAAGACTATGTTCTCGCATCTCAGGAAAGTGGCATCTTCCAAATAATAATCGGAAAATGGTACATTTCCACGAACATCAACAAAGTTGAAATCCGCAGCTCCACCATAAAAGTCCAAAACGTTGGACAAGCTGTTGGAGTTGTTTGGAATGGCACTCTCGGTCCAACCCGATGTCAATCTTCTTGAGTTGTAGACCTGACCTCCAAATTGTCCCCGGAAGCTAGAACTCAAATCGAACTTGCCGTAGTTGAAATTAAAACCGAAACCAAAGGTCCAGTTGGGACGCAACGAACGGTAATACCTATCATCGTTATCCACGGTTCCATCTCCATTAAAATCGGCAAATGCGCCATGGATTGGATTTCCTTCGGTATCATACAATTGTCTGAACACCCAAGCAGAATAGGGCTGGTACCCTACTGCATGATAGGCCAAATTCACACCTGTACCTGTTGGGATACCCGACTCACTGGCCGTAATTCGGGAAACATCTTCAAGATTGGTCACTTCCGCCCTGTTGTAGGAAGTGTTTCCATAAAACTCCAAAGACATATTGTCTTTTGTCAATGCCCTTACATTAAAGTTGACCTCAAAACCTTTACTCTCGGTTTCCCCAACGTTTTTCACAAACGATGAAGTGAGTGCCTGACCTGGAGCCACGGGTACTGTTGCCAACAAATCCGATGTGGTCCTATAGTAAATATCGAAAGAACCGCTCAGTACGTTATTTTGGAACAATCCAAAATCCAAACCAGCATTATAGGTTTCCGCTTTTTCCCAAGTTAGGTCGGAATTGTAAGGACGCGCAGAGTAAAGAGCATACCCCTGTAAATATTGACTGGTCACCGAACCTGCCTCAAACAACGGAAGTGACGGGTAATAACCTACGGCACCGGTAATATCCTGCTGCCCGGTTCTACCCCAACCAAGTCTCAACTTCAAGGTATTGACGAATTCGGCACTCTCCATAAAATCCTCTTCATAGATTTTCCATGCAAAGGCTGCCGCTGGGAAATAACCCCACCTATTTTCTTCCGAGAACAACGAAGATGCATCCGCTCTAAAAGATAGAGTCAACAAGTATTTATTGTACAAGTTGATATTTCCTCGACCAAAGAATGACTGCAAATTGAGTTCGTTGAAATATCTGTTGGTAGGGTTTTGTGGATCGAACACCAAGAAACGCTCACCAGTTGCTGTGTCATAATTGTATTCTTCCTTGTTACCATCGTTCCTGAAGTTTTGGTAGGAGTAACCGGCTTGTACATCAAAATTTGTGATGGCGCCTTCCAAATCTTTTTCATAAGCCAAATAGGCTTCAAGGGTTTTATTGACGATATCTTGATTCTCCCTGTAGTTTACCCCTGGATTGAATCGATAATTATCCGCTGGATCCACAGCGGTATCGTCCTGACGGTACGTTGCCAATGAATTGTCGGTATACTCTTCCCTAACTTTTGCTTTGGAAGCTTCGACACCTATATTGGCGACGGCACGAAGTTCTGGCATAAAATGCATCTTATAATCAAGCTCCATATTGGCCAAAATCTTGCTTACCCGCTCAGGGCGATAACGTTGCATCAAAATAGCAACCGGGTTCCATTGACCGTCCAAGCTAAGAAAGCTACCATCCAATACTGTGTTTTGATAGTACCCACCAAAACGATTGTCGGCAGTGGTATCATAAATCGGTTTTGTCGGATCCATGTTCACCGCACCGCCCAATGCACCGCCTTCGTCAATGGCATTCTTTTTAGACATGATTCCCTTAGCGTTGAAATCAACCTTCAAATGGTCATCCAAGAAACGTGGTGTCAGCTTTACCGAAGTAGTAATACGCTCATAATCACTGGTTTTCACCAAACCTTGGGTTTCTGTGTATCCCAACGACATACGAATGGGCACCGAGTTGAAGATACTGCCACGCGCACTGAAATTATGATCAAAAGAAATTGCCGTGCGGTAAATGGCATCTTGCCAATCAGTATCGGATAAAATTCTACCCTCGATCACATCAGTGGTTGCCAAATCATCCTCAGCATCAGTACTGGGGTCATCAACACCCAAATAATTGGTAAATTGGGGATGGTATTCCTGAATAAAACGGGTAAACCTATTGGAATCCATCATATCAATTTCCTTGCCCACGGTACTTACCGTTGTATTGGAAGAGAAGTTGAACTTAAATTCTCCTGTCAAACCCTTTTTTGTAGTAATGATGACAACACCATTGGAGGCCCTGGAACCGTAAATCGCTGTTGCCGATGCATCCTTTAGGATGGAAACACTTTCCACATCGTTTGGATTCACAAGCGTCAACGGGTTGTTCACACCAGCAGGGTTTGTATTGTCTACCGGGATACCATCAATAACAATCAATGGATTATTGTTCGCGGTCAGAGAAGACCCACCACGAATACGGATATTCGGTGCGGAATCGGGCTGCCCACCACTGTTTGTAATCCGAACCCCCGCGGTTTTACCCGTAAGGAGTTGGTCTGTGGAAACAATGGCACCTTTGTTAAAATCCTCTGTCGTAATTGAAGAAACAGAGCCCGTGGCATCCTCCACCGTTGTGGTACCGTAACCGATGACCACAACCTCATCGAGCAGCGTGGTATCTTCATCCAGGGTAACATTCATTGTGCTCCCGGAAACCACTACCTCCTTAGGTTGGAATCCAATATAGGAAAAGACCAAAGTGTCGCCCATATTGGCTTCTATCAGGTAATTTCCATCAAAATCCGTTGCCGTACCTTGACTCGTACCTTTTATGATGATACTCACACCAGGTAATGGATCCTGGGTCGCGGTATCCGTGACCATCCCTTGCACAGTAATTTGGGCATACTGTACAAAAGGAACCAAGAACATGCACCATAAGAGGTACATTCGTTTAATTCTCATATTGAAGTTTGTTAAAGTTAATTTTTAAGAATATGCTATATTTCACTTCCCAAAGGCGAAAATATGTAATTAAGACCCCCATTTTTTTGACATTTGTCAGTTTTGGGCACTTACAACGTTTTCTGGTTGACAAAAAATTACCTTCTGATTCTTAATCCGAGTATATTTGAGAAATAATTGGATTTTTTCCCCTGAATCCGATGAAAGATTATGCAGAATGAAGCCTAAAATGACGCTCAAGAAGATTGCCTCGGAGTTGGGGCTTTCCATTTCAACCGTATCCAAAGCACTTAAGAACAATAAGGATATCAGTAAGGAGAACAGGGAAAAAGTACAGGCATTCGCCAAATACTACAACTACCGCCCCAACAGTGTTGCCCTCAGCCTCAAAAACAGGAAAACCAAGACCATTGGCGTGATAATTCCCGAAATAGTCCACCATTATTTCGCAAAAGTCATTTCCGGTATAGAAGAAGTGGCGAACTCCAAAGAATACAACGTTATTATCGGAGTGACCAATGAATCGTTCAACAAAGAAATCATCAACATGGAAATGCTGATTGATGGCAGTATCGATGGCTTTATCATATCACTCTCCAAAGAAACATTACAGAAAAAGGATTATAAACACATCCGAGAGACCATCAACCAAAATATACCCGTGGTAATGTTCGATAGGGCCGTTGATGAGATTCCATGCGATAAGGTCATCATAGATGATCGCGAAGCGGGGCGTATGGCCATTCAAAAATTGATTGATGAGGGGCGCCAAAAAATCCTGTTGCTTACCACAAAAGATTATTTGAACATAGGTCGACTCAGAACAGAGGGATATAAAGATGCACTGGCTGCCAACAACATCCCCTACCATGAAGATTTAGTTGTACGAATCGGGGAACTTGGGGATTCCGAAGATGACCAAAGAAACTTGGAACAACGTATCAACAGGGTGTTTGAAATGCACCCGGATATTGACGGGATTTTCGGGGTCAACGAAATCTACGCTGTAACCGCCCTAAATGTGGCCAGGCTGCGTGGCCTCGACGTACCCGAACAACTTTCCGTCATCGGCTTTTCCGATGGTATCCTCTCCAAGTATGCAAGACCTCACCTCACCACGGTCAGTCAGCATGGCTTTCATATGGGGGAACTCGCAGCGGAAACACTCATTTACAGATTGGAGAAAATGGACAAGGACCAGATACCTCCCTACACCACCCAAGTGGTTAAAACAAACCTTATTATTCGGGATTCCACCAGAAACAATACATCAATTGAATTGTAGCTGGAAAAGCCAAAAAGAGGTTCTTTATCATAAAAAGACATATCTTTGTCCCTATCAACGCTTATATTTTGCTTCCCAAGTAAATAAAACGAGCAGGTTAAGCCGCTCATATTGTGAAACTAACACCGATCACAATGTTTCAAAAGCGTAGATTAAGTTTCTGGGAAATCTGGAACCTCAGTTTTGGATTTCTTGGAATTCAAATGGGTTTTGCCCTCCAAAATGCCAATGCCAGTAGAATTCTCCAAAGTTTTGGGGCCGATGTCCATGAACTATCTTGGTTTTGGATCGTAGCTCCTCTCACTGGACTTATCGTGCAACCTATTGTTGGCCATTATAGTGATAAGACCTGGACCCGTTTGGGCCGTAGACGTCCCTATTTTTTAACAGGGGCCCTTTTGGCATCCCTAGGTCTTGTTCTAATGCCCAATGCGGACATGTTCACTGCCTTTTTGCCTTCCTTATGGGTTGGCGCGGGTATGCTCATGGTCATGGATGCTTCCTTCAATATTGCCATGGAACCTTTCCGGGCTTTGATTGCGGACATGCTTCCTTCGGACCAAAGAACATTGGGCTACAGTATCCAAACCGTCCTTATCGGGGTTGGGGCCGTTATAGGCTCTTGGCTTCCCTACGCATTGACGAATTGGGTGGGAATCAGCAATACGGCAGCTGCGGGGGAAATTCCTTTGAATCTGTTACTTTCCTTCGTCATAGGTGCATTGGTACTCATTGTCAGTGTGGCAATCACGGTGTTCACCACCAAGGAGTACACACCTGAGGAGATGGCGTTGCTCAATCAAAATGAAGAAACTGAAATTGATACGATAAGCACTGGGGGACTGTTGGATATATTTACCGACTTTGCCAAAATGCCAAAGACCATGCGACAATTGAGCTGGGTACAGTTCTTTTCGTGGTTTGGACTTTTTGGTCTTTGGGTATTCGCCACCCCGGCCATTGCAGAACATATTTATGGTCTGGACCCCAATAGCAGCCAAAGTACCGCCTATCAAAATGCTGGTGATTGGGTGGGCATCCTCTTTGGAGTGTACAATGGGGTTTCTGCCATTTTTGCCTTTTTCCTGCCGGCCATTGCAAAAAAGGTAGGACGAAAAAAAACCCATACCATTTCCTTGGTCATAGGAGCCATAGGTTTCCTTTCCATTTACATGATGCCCGACGAAAATTGGTTGATACTCTCCATGGTTGGAATCGGTATTGCTTGGGCCAGTATCCTAGCAATGCCATACGCTATATTGGCTGGAGCCATCCCTCCCCAAAAAATGGGGGTTTACATGGGTATTTTCAACTTTTTCATTGTCATACCACAGATCGTGAATGCCTTTATCGGAGGACCTATGGTGGAATACCTTTATGGTGGTCATCCGATTTTCGCATTGGTAACAAGCGGGGTATCTTTTTTAATTGCTGCACTATTGGTGGCAAGAGTAGAAGATATTGATGACAAAGGACTCTCAATTTAACTTAAATTCATATTTTTCAAGCCGCCCTAACACACATAAAAACAAAACCATAGGTTTTAGATTTTATACAAAAAAGAAACACGTCAATCAACAGTAAAAAATGAATCAAGATTATATACAACCAAATCCATGGAGCCTTATTGAAGAGGGTTTTGATAAGGAACGCGTAAAGTCTTCCGAAAGCCTTTTCAGCTTGGGAAACGGAGCCATGGGCCAACGTGCCAATTTTGAAGAATCCTATTCAGGCCCCACCTTCCAAGGCAGTTATATCGGAGGGGTATACTATCCCGATAAAACCCGTGTGGGCTGGTGGAAGAATGGTTATCCCGAATATTTTGCCAAGGTATTGAACGCTCCCAATTGGATCGGTATCGATGTTGAGATCGAAGGAGCACCTTTAGATTTGGCCATCTGCCCCGACGTTAAGGATTTTAAGCGCGAACTGAACATGAAAGAGGGTTGGTACCAAAGAAGCTTTGTAGCAACAACCCCTAACAACATTGAAATTGAAGTGGTCGTCACACGGTTTTTAAGTCTATCGCACGATGAAGTCGGGGCCATTACGTTTGATGTCACTCCGCTTAATTCCGATGCAGGAATCGTTTTCAAGCCCTATATCGATGCGGGGATTACCAATGAGGACAGTAATTGGGACGATAAGTTTTGGAACACAACAAAGGTAACATCAGAAAAAAACAGGGCATTTATCGAGTCGCACACCATGAAGACCCATTTCAATGTGTGCACATTCATGCAGGCCCATTCGGTATACAACGACAACATAAAAACCACACCCGATTCCGAAAATAAAGAAGAGCTTTCCATTGGTTTCGAATTTGCCCATAAAGTAAAAAAAGGAGAAAAGGTCAGCTTGATCAAGTACGGAGGTTACACGGTAGATCGTAATCATAAAGCCGATAAATTGACTACAGCTGCCAAGGTTGTTTTGGACGCAGTATCTGCCCTTGGTTTTAGCGGACTTCTGGAAGAACAGAAAAAAGCTTGGGCACAGGTCTGGGAGATGAGCGATATTCATATCGAAGGCGATGTAAAAGCACAACAAGGCATTCGATTCAATATTTTCCAACTGAATCAGACCTACACGGGAACGGATTCTAAATTGAACATTGGCCCCAAAGGTTTTACAGGAGAAAAATATGGCGGCAGCACCTATTGGGATACCGAGGCATACTGTCTGCCCTTCTATATGGCGACCAAGAATCAGGAAGTAGCCCGAAAATTACTCAAATACAGGTACAACCACTTGGACAAGGCCATTGAAAACGCTGAAAAGCTAGGCTTTAAAAACGGTGCCGCCCTCTATCCCATGGTAACCATGAACGGTGAAGAATGCCATAATGAATGGGAAATCACTTTTGAGGAAATCCATAGAAATGGTGCCATAGCCTACGCCATTTACAATTATACCCGCTATACCGAGGATTACAGTTACGTACCTGAAATGGGATTGGAAGTCCTGATTGGAATAGCCCGTTTTTGGCAGCAACGTGTTAACTGGTCCGAAAAACGTAACAAATATGTAATGCTTGGTGTAACAGGGCCAAACGAGTATGAAAACAACGTGCACAACAATTGGTACACCAACTATATGGCCAAATGGTGTTTGGAATACGCATTGGAACAATTGGAACATGTGCAACAGAACCACCCTTCCGACTACAAAAGGGTAATGGATAAGACACAATTGTCCATCGACGAGACAGGGCTTTGGAAAAAAGTCGCCGCCCACATGTATTTTCCTTACTCCGAAGAGCATGGGGTTTACCTGCAGCAAGATGGTTTCCTGGATAAAGATTTGGTCCGCGTGGCCGATTTGGATAAAAAAGAACGTCCCATCAACCAACATTGGAGTTGGGACCGCATTCTAAGATCTCCATACATTAAGCAGGCCGATACCTTGCAAGGATTCTATTTCTTCGAAGATCACTTTACCGACGAAGAGCTCGAAAAGCACTTCGATTTCTATGAACCATTTACCGTTCATGAGTCTTCGCTATCGCCTTGTGTGCATTCCGTTCAAGCTGCGAAATTGGACCGCATGGAGCAAGCCTACACCTTTTACCTCCGCACATCCAGATTGGATTTGGACGATTACAACAAAGAGGTGGAAGAAGGATTGCACATTACCTCCATGGCTGGTACTTGGATGAGCATTGTAGAAGGTTTTGGTGGTATGAGAGTACGGGATGGAAAGCTGTGCTTTGCCCCAAAAATCCCTGATCAGTGGGAGAAGTATTCCTTTAAAATCAATTTCAGGGACAGGATCTTAAAAGTGACGGCAACCCAAGACGGAACCACCTTTGATATGAACGAAGGAGAAGCTTTGGAAATTTTGATGAACGGCGAACCCGTTAGACTTTCTTGATTGGTCTTCTGACGAGACCATTTTGAACAATTAGAAAAAACATCATGAAAAAATTGATAATCTTGGTTTTCTTGGCCATTTGCGCGAATGCATTTGGTCAAGTAGAACGCGTAGAGCCTCCCTATTGGTGGGCTGGAATGAAACAGACCAAACTGGAACTTTTGGTCTATGGTGACAATATCAGCGACCTACGACCCGAATTTTCAGGGAATGTTACCATCAAAAAAGTGGTGAAAGTAGAAAATCCCAATTATCTGTTCGTAACGATCGACACGGATGGAATCACCGCTGAAACACAGACTCTATCCTTCAAAAAAGGACGTAAAACGGTGGATACCTATGCGTATGAGTTCAAATCCCGGCGTGAAAATTCCGCGCATAGAAAAGGATTTGACTCATCAGATGTGATTTACCTTCTGATGCCGGACCGGTTTGCCAACGGAAATCCATCAAACGACAGTACTGCGGAGACCATTGAAAAAGCCAACAGAGAGCACCAAGGTGGCAGGCATGGTGGAGATATCCAGGGAATCATCGATCATTTGGATTACATCAACGACCTTGGAGCCACCACATTGTGGAGCACACCGCTTACTTTGGACAATGAAAAAGTCTATTCGTACCACGGTTATGCGAGTAGCGACCTTTACAAAATTGACCCGCGTTATGGTTCCAACGAAGATTTCGCAAAACTTTCCGCGGAACTCCATCAGCGGGACATGAAGCACATCATGGATTTTGTCCCCAACCATTGGGGATTGAGCCATTGGCTGATCCAGGATTTACCTTCGAGTGACTGGATACACTATTGGGAAGGTGGAGAAAATGGGTTTAAGCGAAGTAACTATATCCAAACTACCCAGTTTGACCCCTACGCCTCGCAAATCGACGCCAAGGGCTGTATGGATGGATGGTTCGACTACACCATGCCCGACATGAACGAAAACAATCCCATGTTGATCAACTACCTGGTACAAAATGCCATTTGGTGGATAGAGAGCGGGGATTTGGACGGCATCCGGGTGGACACTTACCCATACAACGACAAGCAAGGAATTACAGAGTGGGTGACCCGTGTGATGGAAGAGTATCCCAACTTCAACATTATGGGAGAAATCTTCATGCACGAAACCGCCCACATCGCCTATTGGCAAAAAGACAGTAAAATCGGTGCAATACAAGGGTTCAATTCCAATTTGCCGACAGTAATGGATTTTCCACTGCACGATATTCTACCAAAGGTTTTCAAAGAGGATGAGCAAAATTGGGGGGACGGTGTATATCGGGTTTACGATCATTTGACCAAGGATTTCCTCTACCCCAATATCAACAACCTTTTGATAAAAATGGGCAACCACGATGTCAACCGTATCAATCAGGAATTTGATGGCGATGTGGACAAATACAAAATGGCACTTACCTTGATCATGACCCTACGTGGAATACCACAGATCTATTATGGTGATGAAATAGGAATGTTGGGCGACAAGGGCAAGGGCGACGGCGATATACGTCGGGATTTTCCGGGCGGATGGGCCGCAGATGAACAAAATGCCTTTACTTCCGAGGGAAGAACCGATGTACAAAATGAGTATTTCGATTTCAGCCAAAAGCTATTGAACTGGCGAAAAGAAAAAAAAGCCGTTCATTTTGGTAAAACCCTTCACTTTACTCCCATAGACAACGTCTACGTATATTTTAGATACTTGCCAGAACATCCTGATGAAACCGTAATGGTGGTCTTGAACAATTCCGATAAAGACCAAACAATTGACCTCGAGCGATTTTCGGAAGGTATCCAAGGACACCAAAAAGGGTTGGACATAATTTCAGGGCAGGAATATGAAATGAATCAAGCTATGGAAATCGGTGCTAAAACCGGATTGGTTTTTGAATTAAGGTAATTCGGAGTATTTTCATATCAACTTAAAAATTCAACCATGAAAAGATTAGTGCTATGTGTATTGGTGATTCAACTTGTAGGTTGTGCCGAACTTCAACAAGTCGTGAACCAATTGCCCCAAGGAACCTCTGGAATAGGTAATGACCAAATAGCCCAAGGATTACGGGAGGCCCTGAACATGGGCATTGAAAAACAGGTGAACAAACTTACCAGCGAAAATGGGTTCTACAGGAATGAACTGGTAAAGATCCTACTGCCCGAAGAGCTTCAAAAAGTGGATAAGACCTTGCGCGATGTTGGTTTGTCCAGTTTGGCCGATGAAGGACTCAGGATCATCAACAGAGCTGCCGAGGATGCCGTGGGCGAAGCCACTCCAATATTTGTGGATGCGGTAAAGGGCATCACTTTCAATGATGCCAAACAAATTCTTTTGGGGAACGACAATGCAGCGACCCAATATTTACAACAGGCCACTCGTACCCAGCTCTACAATAAATTCAACCCGATCATCAAAAATTCATTTCAAAAAGTAGGGGCCGACCAAATCTGGAGCAATATCATAACAAAGTACAACAGCCTGCCGTTGACCAATGATGTAAACCCCGATTTAACGGATTATACCACCAACGAAGCTTTGGAAGGAGTATACACGATGATCGCCGTGGAAGAGAAAGAAATTAGGACAAAAGTTTCGTCCAGGACAACAGATTTGTTAAAAAAGGTCTTTGCACTTCAAGATTAATCATAATTTTTTGTCAAAAACGCAATAACTCAAAAAATCATCCGTTATAAACCCAATAATCAAGAATAATTATAACAAATTCCTAAAGTTAAATTAACCTTGACCTGAAGGTTAAAACTGAATTTTGTAAAAGTTATCTGAGTTAGCATTTTTTTGAGTTAGTTAGTTTAAAAACCGGTGTTTCTCACCGGTTTTTTGTTTTCTGGACTTTTTGGTACAATCCGTCAAAAGCAACTGAAACGGTACCATCATTTCCCACAACCAGCCATAATTGCCTAACGGAGCCATCATCATTTTTGGTCCATGTGATCCGATTTACAAAGGTCTTACCATCCCTTTCAAACTCCTCCGATACCAAAATCATCTCGTCACCTTTTCTGTTGCCTTTCAATTTTAGTACCTCCCCGGCATTGTCCACCCACAATTGCTCCCATTGTTCGGTTCCTGCATTGTAAAAATTAAGGCTGGTCCCCGTATATCCCGCTTTGGCACTTGTCCATTTCTCATGGATAACACAGCCGTCTTGTCCCTTACTTATCACATTGGACCCTGCTGGGCTTCCATCCTGTGAATTGACCACTTCCCATTCCCCTATCCAAAAATCAAAGGCCCTGTGATTTTCCGTACAGCAATTGCAGCTGTCATCATTTTGGGCATATAGAACAAACTGAAATAAAATGGTCAGGGCCAAGACGGACTTTCTCATGATGAGGGTGATTTATGATCAAAAAAGGACTCCTTTTAAAGGTACGTTAATTTTATCCAACCTAAATGTAACCTATCTAGCCAGTTAGGAACCCATACGTTAAATTTTAGATAAATTACCTGATTTATAGATGTATACCATCCTTGGTCATAATCCACAAGCCCGTTTTGAACGTATCTTTGTTATTAACAAATCTTGAGAGCTATGAATAATCAGTATTGTAAAGTTGGATCGGTCACGCCCATCACAGGTTTAAGCCAAGCAGCCTCGGTTTTGGAGGTAATGCACCAAAATTTTATGGAAAAAGCAGCCAGTGTTGCCGGTAAGGATAATCAGTTGGGTGAATTCTTTAAAAATAAAGCACGGAGCATTAAAAAAGTATTGGAAAGCCTGTAACCTGAACCCTATTTCAGTTTAGACAGTTCAATTTCCATTTGCTGCTGGATTTCCTGTGCCTTATTCGTAGCTATTTCAGCAAAATCCAAATCGGTGGAGGCATACAAAATGCCTCGGGAGGAATTTACCAACAAACCTACATCCGTGGTAATTCCATACTTGCAAACCTCCTGCAAACTCCCTCCTTGCGCTCCCACTCCAGGTACCAACAAAAAGCTTTCTGGAACAATTTTCCGAATATCTTCCAAATAGGTGGCCTTCGTCGCCCCTACCACATACATCAACCGTTCCGAACCTTTGTAGGTTTTGGAGACGGACAATACTTCTTTGTACAATTCTTGACCATCCACATTCTTGGTCTGAAAATCAAAAGCACCTTGATTGGACGTCAATGCCAATAAAACGGTATGCCTGTCCTCAAATTCCAAAAAGGGTTCAACAGAATCTCTGCCCATGTAGGGTGCAATGGTTATGGAGTCAAAATCCATGGTCTCAAAGAATGCTTTGGCATACCGTGTTGAAGTATTCCCGATATCCCCTCGCTTGGCATCAGCAATGGTGAACATTTCCGGATGGTTTGCATTCAGATACTCCATAGTTCGTTCCAAGGATTTCCACCCCTGCAGACCATAAGCCTCATAAAAAGCGATATTGGGTTTGTAAGCTACACAATAGGGATGTGTGGCATCAATAATGGCTTTATTGAATGCAAAAATAGGGTCTTCTTCTTTTAGAAGGTGCTTTGGGATTTTATCCAAATCAGTGTCGAGACCAACACAGAGAAATGATTTTTTTTGATGTATCTGGGCAATTAAATCTTCAATCTTCATTTTGATGGATTCTCGACCGTACTGAAACTTGGGTTTACCAGCTTAAAATATCTCCGACGCTTCTTTGAGTTTTTCGGTGTTTTCCACCAACATCAATTCATCGATGATTTTTTGGATATCCCCGTTAATGATATTCTGTAAATCGTAAAGGGTAAGTCCAATCCTGTGATCGGTTACCCTTCCCTGCGGATAATTGTAGGTGCGGATTTTCGCCGAACGGTCACCACTACTTACCTGAGAGTTACGTTTGGCTGCATCCTCCGCCTGTTTTTTGGCCAATTCCATATCGTACAAACGGGCACGTAACACCTTGAACGCCTTATCCTTGTTCTTGTGCTGGGATTTTTCGTCCTGACATTGCGCAACGATACCCGTAGGCTCGTGTGTTAAACGTACCGCAGAATATGTCGTGTTCACCGACTGCCCTCCTGGTCCTGAAGAACAGAAGTAATCGATTCGAACATCTTTTGGATCTATCTGGACATCAAACTCTTCCGCTTCTGGAATCACCATCACGGTAGCTGCACTTGTGTGCACCCTACCCTGGGTCTCGGTCTGCGGCACACGCTGAACACGGTGCACCCCAGCTTCGAACTTAAGTGTCCCGTAGACGTCCTCTCCGTTTACCTCAAAGTGGATTTCCTTGTATCCGCCACTGGTTCCCTCGCTTAAATCAATTACGTTGGTCTTCCATCCTTTGGATTCGCAATATTTAGTGTACATACGGAATAGGTCGCCCGCAAAAATACTGGCCTCATCGCCACCCGTTCCCGCACGGATTTCCATCACCACGTTCTTCTCGTCCTCAGGATCCTTCGGAATCAACAAGTATTTGATTTCCTCTTCCAACTTGGGCATAGCGCTTTTCGCCTCGTCCAATTGCATTTTGGCCATTTCCACCATTTCCGCATCACTTCCGTCAGCAATGATTTCTTCTGCCTCTTCAATATTGTTGGTAAGGGTAATGTATTCGTCGCGTTTATCGCTCAGCAACTTAAGGTCTTTGTATTCCTTGTTCAGTTTCACGTACCTTTTTTGGTCCGCAATAATATCCGGCTGAATGATAAGGTCCGAAACCTCATCAAAACGCTGTTTTACGATGTTGAGTTTGTCTAGCATAAATCAATCCTCCTAGTGGAATGCGAATTTACGATTTTTTCGTTGGATTATTTTCCAACTAAATGAAGTCAGTTTCCAACAAAAGTAGTCCCCAAGGTAACGATGAAAGCATTGAGGCCATCGCTCCTATCGTATTGGCTAAATCGAAGATTGATGGTTTTCAACCCGAAATTGAGGACTCGCGCACTTGTAAAAATGTCCTTGTACTGTACCCCTATCCCATATTGATGGGCATCGTATTGGGACAGATCGTAATCCGAAGTATAAAACCCGTAGGTGGACAACGCCTGCTCTTTTGGGTAAAAATAATCCGCCGCAGTCTGAGTGTAGTACCGGTAGGTTGGGTACAGGGTAAACTTATCCGTCAGCTTGAATGGAGCTTCCAAACTGGCCGTGTGTGAACTGACGCCCCAATCATCCCAATAAAAACGGTAGTAGGAACGCAGGATGACCAAATCGTTCAAATAATAATTCAACCGACCGCCCACAGGTATTTTGAATCGGGTATCGGGCAATTGCTCCACATTGTCCGCCAACTGAAACCCATCAATAAAAAAGTCCTCAAAATCCGAAAAGTAGACCCGTTGGAAGGGCGTACTCAACAATCCATTCTGGGAAACCACATCCATAAACAACGCTCCTTGCAGTTTTTGGCTCAAAATCTGGGAAAAACTTAAGGAAAGTGAATACGAATTCCTGTTCTCGTTATCAAACTCCGTAAAAATAGGATTGTAGGTACCATTCCCCGTGATACGATCATCAAAAAAGCCTTCCCGCAGCTCTATCGGATATTGTGAATTCCATTTATCCAAAAATACACGACCACTTAGCGTAATTTCAGTATTCTTTTCATTGAACAATTTGGTAAAACTACCGCCGAATCCAATCGAGAAATAATCGTATTCCGATGAAAAATAGGCATTGGCGCTCCAAATAGTGTTCCGGTCGTCCGAACTATGCTGATAGGTCGGGTTGATGTAAGCCAACAAATCCTTTCGGGATTCTCCCGAAGAAGCATCAAAAGGAGTGACATTGAGCCCTCCATCCAGCGGATTTACATTACTGGAAGATGCCGAAGTATAGGCCGAAAGACCAACATCGACCGTTAAAATATCATCTTCGTTCATGGGCATGCGAAGAACAATGCTAGAAGTGGCATCGGTTAATTCCTCCGTACCCTCGCCCCCGGTTACGGCGGCATTCTGCCCATCTTGGTTGTAATAACTGAACAACAAGTCCACCTCACTTGTCTCCAAAGCCCTTCGCTTGTACGAAGTATCGCCCTGCTGTGACCAGCCGATGAACGCCATAAAAAAGAACAAGACTACGGAAACGGATTTTACTGATCTGGACAACTGGGTCATAAGATTTTTAAAAATTAAAACTTGCAATCTGTAGTATTTTCCTTGTGCACGTCATTCCGAATTCCTGCCTGCCGGTAGGCAAGGTATTTCGGAATCTCATTGTACTGGTAATCAAAAGCCTTATGAGAACCTGAGACAAGTTCAGGTTGACAACATCCAGACAATCGTGTTTTTGAATTAACCATTAATTACATCCGCATCCGCCTCCTGTTTTGCCACCATTGGCACCAGAGGAAGCTTCCCTGTAAATATGGAAATTGGTCTCGAACCGTTCGCTCGGCCTCGCACTCAACTGCATTTCCTCATCGTTCACATACACTTTATCATACTCTCGTACGGCCACGCAGGAACTGGAGAAAATCAAAAGCAGTAATAAAAAAAAAGGTCTTCCCATACACTAAATGTACTAATTCGTATCGAACATGATACCTGAACTCTTTTGAATTTTATTTTCAGCATCCACAATAACGGCCTCCACCCCGTCAATCTGGTTGATCATGTGCAGCCCTACATCACGGCCCATTATAAAAACAGCAGTTGCCAAAGCATCACACAATTCTGCTTGTTTTGCAAAAATCGAAACACTGCTTATGCCTCTAGTGGGATATCCTGTCCTTGGGTCGATGATATGTGAATACTTTTTACCATCAAGGATAATGTACTTTTCGTAGTTGCCCGATGTGGCCACGGAAGATTCTATAATGGGCAACCAACTGAACACTTTATCCTTGCTCAATGGATTTGCAATACCCACCAACCATTTTTCTCCGGTCACTTTGGTTCCCCAAGTGGTAAGGTCTCCGGAAGCATTGATGATCCCTCCCTTAACATCTTTGGACACCAATAGCTCTTTGGCCCTATCGGCAGCATATCCCTTTCCTATGGCACCAAATCCTATGCACATGCCCCTTTCGGGGAGGTAAACCGTTTGATTTTCTTGATCCAATTGTATTTTTTGATACCCGACCTTTGATACGGACTGTTTGATTTTTCCTTCCGAAGGAACCTTATCCATGGTACCGTCAAACTTCCAAATCTCATCCATGGAGGCGTAAGTTATATCGAAAGCACCATCGGTTATTTCAGATATTTTGATGGAACGCTCGATTAGGTTCAAAAGTTCCCGACTTACCTTGACAGGTTTGATTCCTGCATTTTTATTGATCAGCGAGGTCTCGGAATCCTTGTCCCAGGATGAAATGATTCCTTCTATCCGTTCTATTTCGGACACAGCTTCGTCGATATTGATATACCCAATTTCCTCGTTGGGTGCCACCACGGTAATCTCGAAGCGTGTACCCATTAGTTTCAGGGTCTTTTTTACAGTGACGTCGGTCTGCCTCGACTGCCCGAACGACAGCAGGCAAAAAAGACTACAGGCTAAGGCAACGAAGGTTTTCATTTCAGGAATTTATTAAGGGTCTTGATATACTTTTCGGGACTGGTCCGTGCCACAAAACCTGTGGTGCCCAGGACATGCCGGTCTTTGTCCATAACCACCACCAATGGGAAATAACCCTTTGGGTTATATTTTTCAGCCAAGGACTTGTTTACATTGAGTTTCTCCTCTGGTAATTGGTTTTTCTTCTTACGAGGAAAATCGGCATCGTACATTACATAGTGTTTCAAAGCATACGCCTTGAACGCATCACTATCAAAAACATGTCTTTTTAAACGGATGCATGGAGCACACCAATCCGACCCCGAGAAAACCAACACAATAGGTTTGTCTTCAGTAGCTGCCTTGGTAAGGGCATCATCAAAACTTTCTTGCCATTGTTGCGCCTGCAGCATACCACAGCTGGCAAATAGGAGTATGTAGATTAATTTTTTCATTTGATTTGGGATTCAAAAAGCTATTCATAAACCCGTAAGGTGGAACCGTTGAGCTCCGTGTTATATACTTTTAGTGCCCTAGCGGGTGTTCCATCCACTTGATTGAGTGGAGTTCCATCTTGATCAAATCGTGAACCGTGCACATCGCAATAGAAAATACCGCCATTTTGATCCACAAAACGCACCTGATCGTACGATTGATGGCTACAAACTTGACTGGCTGCCACATACCCACCTTGCAAGTTCCTGGCCACAACCACTAAATTCATCAGAATAAAACCGCCATTTTGGGAAAGATTGGATGCTTCGGCCGAATTAAGATCGATGGTAAAATCAACTCCTGTGGGTTCATCCACTAAGTTGCCATCAATTTCATCCTTGGAACATCCTTGTAAACAGGGAAATGTAAGAGCAAAGGCTGCGCCTGCTCCCAAACTTCGAAGAAACTCTTTTCTTTCCATAGCATGAGGTTTATATATTTAAACGCTATTTCGAGAGAAATCGTATGCTAGTATTCAAACTTGCCGTAGGGGCTTTGAATGGTCAATTTTTTACTTTCGGATGATTCCACCCGTCCGATAATCCGTGCATCCACATCAAAATTTTGGGAAATGGCCATGATTTCTTCTGCAACCTGCTCGTCCACATACAGCTCCATGCGATGGCCGCAATTAAAGACCTGGTACATTTCTTTCCAATCGGTGCCCGATTGTTCTTGGATCATTTTGAACAAAGGAGGAATGGGAAACATGTTGTCCTTGATGATGTGAAGGTTTTCCACAAAGTGAAGGATTTTGGTCTGGGCACCACCACTGCAATGTACCATACCGTGGATTTCTTCAGCTGAATATCGCTCCAATATCTTTTTAATGATAGGCGCGTAGGTCCGCGTTGGCGACAATACCAATTTACCCGCATCCAGTGGGGAACCGGGCACTGCGTCCGTCAATTTTGTGTTCCCTGAATACACCAATTCCTCTGGAACGGACGCATCAAAACTTTCTGGATATTTTTCAGCCAAGTATTTGGAAAATACGTCGTGTCGGGCAGAGGTCAGACCGTTACTGCCCATTCCCCCGTTATACTCGGTTTCGTAACTCGCTTTTCCGAAGGAAGCCAAACCAACGACAACATCCCCTGCCTTGATATTGGCATTGTCGATGACATTTTTTCGCTCCATTCTGGCCGTCACCGTGGAATCCACGATAATGGTTCGAACCAAATCCCCAACATCGGCAGTTTCCCCTCCCGTGGAGCGAATGGTGATTCCGTGCTTGTCTAAATCGGAAATCAATTCCTCGGTCCCATTGATGATGGCTGAAATCACCTCGCCAGGGATCAGGTTTTTATTACGTCCTATGGTTGATGAAAGCATAATATTATCGGTGGCTCCAACGCAAATCAAATCATCCACGTTCATGATGAGTGCATCCTGGGCAATCCCCTTCCAAACGGAAACATCACCGGTTTCTTTCCAGTACATATAGGCCAACGAGGATTTGGTACCTGCGCCATCGGCATGCATTACCAAACAATGGTCTTGGCTACCTGTTAAATAATCGGGTACGATTTTGCAGAACGCTTTGGGGAAAAGTCCTTTATCGATGTTCTTGATGGCATTGTGCACATCTTCCTTGGAGGCCGAAACACCTCGCTGTGCGTATCTTTTACTGGTATCCGATGACATATGAAAGGTTTGGGCAAAAATAACGGAAAGCCATCAAATTATTGATATGCTTTCCGTCTTTTCGTTTTTATGGATTGTTCTATTTGGAAAACAGCATTTCCCGATACTTGGTAAACGGCCAGAATTCATCCGCGATCAATTTCTCCAAAGTATCCGAATGCTCCCGAATTTTCTCAAAATATGGCCTCACATTATTGCAATAGGCCTGAGCTTTTTTATCCACAACGGACATGCCATTGGCCCGTTTGCGCGCATCTGCCATCTCATCGGTAAGCTTTTTGATTTCCACAATGTGCTCTCCGATTTGCTCTAAAATATTCAATTGGCCCTCGGCTACTTTCTTATGCGCCGCTCCGTATACTTCCTTGAGCCCATGAATATTTTCCAAAAGCATATTCTGGTACTTCACAGCGGCAGGGATGATGTGGTTGTAGACCATCTCACCCAATACCCGACCTTCAATCTGAATATGGAAGATGTAAGCACCCAATTCCACTTCCTTGTGGGCTTTGAGTTCCACTTCGTTCATCACATCCATCTGCTTGAAGAGCTCGTAGCTTTCTTTTGATGTAATGACCTGTAGGGCCTCGGGTGTATTTTTGTTGAAGCTGAGTTTTCTTCTCCTTGCTTCTTCCTGCCACTCAATTCCGTAACCATCCCCTTCAAAACGGATACGCTTGGAGGTTTTGATGTATTCCCGAAGCACATTGAAGACCGCTTCATCCTTTTTCAGGTTTTTCTTATCGATAAGTGCATCCACCTCTTTTTTGAAGTCGGTCAATTGTTTGGCCACAATGGTGTTGAGCATCGTCATCGGTTTGGCACAGTTCATTTTGGCCCCCACCCCTCTCATCTCAAACTTATTTCCCGTAAAGGCAAACGGGGAGGTTCGGTTCCGATCGGTGTTGTCCAATAATATTTCAGGAATCTTGCCCACCACATTGAGTTTAAGCTCTGTTTTTTCCTGTGGGGACAGCTTTCCTTTGGAAACGCCTTCCAACTCATCGAGTACGTCGCTCAATTGTTGCCCAATGAATATGGATATGATGGGTGGTGGAGCTTCATTGGCCCCTAAACGGTGATCATTACTTGCTGAAGCGATCGAGGCTCGCAACAACTCCTCATAGGTATCCACCGCCTTGATGGTATTAACGAAGAAGGTCAAAAACTGTAGGTTCTTCATGGGAGTGGTTCCCGGACTCAACAGATTAACGCCCGTATCCGTTCCCAACGACCAATTGTTGTGTTTCCCCGACCCGTTGATGCCAGAAAACGGCTTTTCATGGAACAATACGGAAAAGTTGTATTTATCCGCAATCTCTTCCATCACATCCATCAACAACAGATTATGGTCCACTGAAAGATTGGCTTCCTCAAAAACGGGGGCCAGCTCAAACTGATTGGGTGCCACTTCGTTATGACGCGTTTTCACGGGAATGCCCAATTTGGTGCATTCCTTTTCCAATTCGCTCATAAAACCGAGGACCCGCGGTGGAATCACACCAAAATAGTGATCATCCAATTGTTGTCCCTTCGCAGAAAAACTCCCTACCAAGGTCCGTCCCGTAACTGAAAGATCCAAACGGGAATTCACCAACGATTTATCTATTAAAAAGTACTCTTGTTCCCACCCAAGGGTGGCGTGTACCTTTTTTACGTTTTTGTCAAAATATTGGGCCACTCCGGTTGCAGCCTGATCAATGGCATGCAGTGCACGCAACAGTGGTGCCTTGTTATCCAATGCCTCTCCGGTGTAGGCTACAAATATGGTCGGGATGCAGAGTGTCGTCTTGTATACAAATGCGGGCGAAGTGGGATCCCAAGCGGTATATCCACGTGCCTCAAAAGTATTTCGGATTCCGCCACTGGGAAAGCTGGATGCATCGGGTTCTTGTTGAACCAATTGCGCCCCACCAAATTTCTCCATGGCCCTTCCGTTGGGAAGAATATCAAAGAAAGCATCATGCTTTTCAGCAGTGGCACCCGTTAAAGGTTGAAACCAATGCGTATAGTGTGTGGCCCCCATGGAAAGTGCCCAAGCTTTCATCCCTTCAGCCACCTGGTCGGCTATTTTACGGTCGATTTTTGTACCTTGAAAGATTGCGGATTTTACCTTATCGAACGCTTCGTCAGTAAGAAATTGAAGCATCTTTTCCTCATTGAAAACGCTCTTCCCAAAAAGTTCGGAACGCTTTCCCGTTTCATTAATATTGGCATGTTCCCTGTTACGGCTTTCGGCCAAGGCCTGGAATCGTGTTTTCGGCATTTTCAACAAAATTTAATTTTCAAATCTACAATTAAGAATTTAATAATTTAAACTGCAAAAATTACTTTTTTTTCATTCAACCCATCGTAAAACAGGGGTAATATAAATAATATAGACAAGTTTGTGATTTTACCCCCTTAAAACATTGATAATTAAATGAAAAAACTATTTTTGTTAATCATAGAATTGAGAACGATTAACTACCAAAATTATGAGCAAATCTAAATTAGAGTATCTATGGTTGGATGGTTATGAACCGACAGCCAACATTAGAAGTAAAACTAGAATAGAAGAAGATTTTAGCGGTAAATTGGAAGACTGCCCAATGTGGTCTTTTGACGGTTCATCTACCAAACAAGCCGAAGGAGGTTCCTCTGACTGCCTGTTGAAGCCGGTTGCCATTTACCCTGATCCAGCAAGAAGAAATGGTTATTTGGTAATGACCGAGGTGTTGAATTCTGATGGAACTCCACACGAGAGCAACTCCAGAGCCACTATTGATGACGAAGATGATGACTTCTGGTTTGGATTTGAGCAGGAATACTTCATTATGGACACATCTACTGGGCTACCTTTAGGATTCCCTGTTGGTGGTTATCCGGGACCTCAAGGTCTATACTACTGCTCCGTTGGTGGAAGAAACACTTGGGGTAGAGACCTAGTTGAGGAGCACGCCGATCTTTGTTTGGATGCCGGTCTTCAGTTTGAAGGTATCAACCAGGAGGTTGCCGCTGGACAGTGGGAATTCCAATTGTTCGCCAAAGGTGCCAAAAAAGCCGGTGATGAGATCTGGGTGGCTCGTTACATGCTACAAAGATTGACCGAGAGCTACGGATACTACATTGAATACCACCCCAAACCCATCAAAGGTGACTGGAACGGCTCCGGTATGCACGCCAACTTCTCCAACACTTTGTTGAGAACCTGTGGATCTAAAGAAACTTACGAAAAAGTGTGTGAAGCTTTCCGTCCCGTGACCAAAGAGCATATTGCTGTTTACGGTGAGTACAACGATGAGCGATTGACCGGTAAGCACGAAACAGCTTCCATTACCGATTTCAGCTATGGTGTTTCCGATAGGGGTGCATCCATCAGAATTCCAATTATGACCGTTGAGAAAGGTTGGAAAGGATGGTTGGAGGACAGAAGACCTGCTTCTAACGCCGACCCATACAAAGTAGCGGCCGTAATCGTGAAAACCGTAAAATCCGCAAAGGTATAAACGCGTATATAAATTAGTTGTTGATTATAGATGAAAACCGTCCCGCTTTTTGGGGCGGTTTTTATTTTAGGGTAAAATAGATGAAGGTGGCGTAAAAAGCCAAAAGAACCAGTCCATCTCGCCATCCCAACCGCAACCCCTTTGGAAAGAACACCAAAGGAAATATAAGAAAGGAAATTCCCAACATCCAAAAGATATCACTGGAGAGCAAGCCTTCATCCATGACCGTTATTGGAGTGATTATGGATGTTATCCCGAGTACAGCCAATAGATTGAAAATATTGGAGCCAATAAGGTTACCCAGGGAGATCGCCTTCTCTTTTTTCAACACGGCAATTACCGAAGCTGCCAATTCGGGGATACTCGTCCCTACGGACACAATGGTTATCCCAATGACACGATCGCTTACACCAAATGACGAGGCCATGCCCACAGCTCCATCAATGAGCAATTCGGAGCCACCCCATAATGCAGTTCCCCCTATTCCCAAAAACAGTACAATCTTATATAATGGTAAGGGCACATCATCCTCGGGCATCTCATCCACAACGGCTGTCTTTTGAAATCTCAATAGGTACACTAGGAAAACAAACAAGAAGGAAACAAGGATAATTCCTTCGTATTGTTCCAATATACCATCAAAATAAATGAAACCGCAGAAGAGCAAGGAAGCTACGATCATCACAGGCCAATCGGTGGTGTAGAAACTTTTCCTTACATCTATACTGCCCATGATAACGGTTATGGCCAAAACCAATCCCAAATTGGCAATGTTGGAGCCCACTACGTTACCCAACGAAAGATCGGGAAACCCATCCAGAGCTGCTTTTATACTTACAATAAGTTCAGGGGCAGAGGTGGCAAAGGATACCACTGTCATACCAATGACAATCTTGGGGATATACAGTCTCAAGGACAGGGCAACCGCCGACTTCAACAACCAATTCCCCCCTGCAATCAACAGGACCAAACCCAAAACAATAAAAAGTAGATTTCCCAAAAAATAAATTTTCGCGTAAAGATAATGGAAGATTCACTCACTGAAGAAGGATCCATCAAAAAGAAAAACTACAAAATTAGTTAATAAACTACAAAAATAGTTGTTTAACTAAATCAATAGTATTATGTTTGGGCAAATAATATGAGCACCATGCAAAAATTGACGAATAAGGAAGAGGAGATCATGAAAATCCTTTGGGAGCTTGAAAAAGCCTTTGTAAAGGAAATACTGGAACAAATACGGGGTGAGAAACCACATTACAACACCTTATCCACCATTGTGAGGAACCTCCAAGAAAAGGGATTCGTGGATTATGAGGCCTTTGGCAACACACACCGCTATTTCCCTTTGGTAAGCAAGGAACAGTATCGAAAGAAATATGTGAATGCGGCCATTGCTGATTACTACAATGACTCTTTTAAGAGTTTGGTGTCCCATTTTGCGCAAGAGGAGAAAATATCCATTACGGAACTGAAAGAAATTATCGACCTAATTGAAAAGAAGAAATGATGGAACCAATATATATGTACTTATTACAATCCGCCCTTATTTCCGGGGGATTCTTGGCAGTGTACCATCTTTTTCTAAAACGAGACACCCTTTTTAAGGAAAATAGGTTGTTTCTCTTATCGGGACTGGTCCTTGCTTTTGTATTTCCATTGATTAAAATCCAGAGAACCATTGTGGTCGACAAATCCAATTTACTCCAAACATCGGAAATTACCACACAGAACACTCCGATGGCAGTCCCTGAAAGTAATATCTATACCATGGAAAACGTACTGCTCGCTGTTTACCTCGGAGTAAGTGCATTTTTGTTGCTGCGGCTAATCATCAGGTTGGTTGCCTTAAATAAATTGGCGAGAAATGCCCACAAAAGAAAGGAAAGGCCATTTTTGCACATGGAGACGGAAAAGAAAATATCCCCCTTCTCTTTTTTCAACTATATTTTTTACAATCCTAAACTTTTTGAACCACAAGAACTGGATTCAGTTCTAGAGCACGAAAAGGTACATGCCCGTCAATATCATACCCTGGATATCCTGCTTTTGGAAGTTTTAAAGATTTTTTTCTGGTTCAATCCAGTATTATGGCTGTACAAAAGTGCGGTAAAGCAAAATCTGGAATACTTAGCAGACCATTTTGCCATTGAAAGCGCAACGGATAAAAAATCCTACCAGTACCTTATGCTCAAACAGGCAGTAAATACTCAGGAATACACTTTAGCTAACTCATTTTATAATTCATTAATCAAAAAACGAATAGTCATGTTAAATCAAAATCAATCGAAAAAAATCAATGTTCTGAAAACCTTGGTGGTAGCACCATTGTTGGGATTGCTCCTAGTGAGTTTTAACATTGAGGAAAATTACCTCTACAAAGATTCCGACACTCTCGAAAGCGTTATGGAAGAAGAAACCCCGAAGGACGATAAGATGGTAGAGCTGACCATAGACAAGAACACCTCGGATACCGAGCTAGAGGACATTAAAAAGGATTTGAAAGAAGAAGGCATTGATTTCAGCTACACCACGGTTAGAAACGATGACAAAGAAATTATTGAGATTTCCCTGCATTTGACCGGCAAAAACGATGATGGTAAAAAAGTAAGTGGCAATTACTCCAGTAATTCCGACGGCCCCATTGGACCCATTACGGTTATTTATGATGACGAAAACAATGGAGTTTCCTTTTGGAACGCCTCCAAAGAAAACACTGTGACCATTCATAAAATAGAGAAAGATGAAAAGCGCACCGTGGATGGGAGCAACGAAATCAAAATCAGGAAAAAAGGTGGCAAAGCCATAGTAATCGTCGATGGAGAGCAATTGAGTGATGAAGAGGTTGAAAAACTTCATATCAAGGAAGGCTCATCCATTCATGTGAAAAAGAATGATGAAAACAACAAGGAGATCATCATCAAAGAAATCAAAAAGAAGGGCAAAGGAAAAAACATCACTGTGATCGATACCGATGAGGATGATGAGGTATTTGTAAAAAGAAGCAAGAATGTTGTGCTCATCAAAGATTCCAATGATGACGAAGACATTGAGGTCATAAGCGGTTCTGGTTCCAGCTATTTTTTCCTGGACAATGATGGCAAGAATGAACCACTGTATTATGTGGATGGCAAAAAATCAAAATCAACTGCCATAAAAAAACTTTCCCCCTCAGACATTGAGAGCATGAAAGTACTTAAAGGTGATAAGGCCGTGGAGAAGTACGGTAAAAAGGCAAAAAACGGGGTAATCGAAATAACCACCAAAAAAGGTAAATAATTACAGTATAATCATTTTTTGAATAGTCCAAGGAACCGTCTTTTAAGGCGGTTCTTTTTTTATTCCCTCAAACGAAACAATGAAAATCAGCCCATTTTTAAACGAAAGCTCCCTTGGTTTTTAAAAGAGACCTCAAAAAGCCCCTACAATTCTAACATTTTTATAGATTAAAATGATTTTACACTTACAACTTTAAACTTTTTTCAAGGGACACGGTTTCAGTTGTAGCATAGATTCATTTTTTAAAATACAATCTCGTATGCAATCTCATTATTTTCCATCTAATTCCTTGGAATCATGACTTTTATCATTCTATATTCGAAGAAACAACAGTAAAATATTTGTTTTTTCAAACTTAAAATCAATCAAAAAATGATAGCAATTGTAAAGTTTTTCATCACACTTCTTGTGCAACTCCTAGCGGTTATATTTATTTAAAACCGTTAGGGTTGCTCCATTGCTATTGCTTAAATAGCTTGTAAACTGCTTTACCTATATTTGTGAAAAGCAATGTGGTTATATGTTTTACAAGATATTGGCGAAAATCAACAAAGCAGTGCTCCCTTCTTACTCTAAAAAAGGCTTGGACTTGGCCAAGGCATCCAAACTACAAATGGCCATCATTGGTTGGCGCTATTACGTTACCAAAAAAGCCTTGGATTAATATTGGAGCAATACTTCCTTACGGTAGCCCTTTAGTTTTTCAGCTCCGTTCAAAAAGGTGAGTTCAATCAAAAAATTGCACTGCACCACTTCGCCTCCCAACTTTTCAACGAGTTTGCATACCGCTTGAGCAGTTCCTCCAGTGGCCAAGACATCATCATGGATCAACACCTTCTCCCCTTTTTCAATGGCATCTGCATGGATCTCGAGTGTTCCCGTACCATATTCCAAGTCATAGGGTTCAGATACCGTTGTATAGGGCAGTTTCCCTGATTTTCGGACGGTAACGAAGCCGGCTCCCAATTTTTCTGCCAACATTGGGGCAAAAATAAAGCCCCTGCTATCCACCCCGACCACTTTATCTATCTTCATATTGCTCGTAAAACCCAACAGGGCATCGCCTGCTTTTTGGAAAGCTTTGGGGTCTTTTAGGAGTGGTGTAATGTCTTTAAAAACAACACCGGGCTTGGGGAAGTCCTCAATATCACGAATGTAGGGTTCAAAATCCATTTTTTTGTGTGCTAGGGTTTTGTGGTAAAGTTAAAAAGAAATATATTTGCAGCCCTTAAATAAGGCCGCGTGGCGCAACTGAATAGCGCATCTGATTACGGCTCAGAAGGTTGCAGGTTTGAATCCTGCCGCGGTCACTAGGTAGCAATACCAAACTAAAGGAAAACCTTGCAAAATCCACGTGATTGCAAGGTTTTCGGCTTTTTTGGGGTACCATTTAATTTGGTTTATTTTGGTTTGATTCGTCAACAAATCGGTCAACAAAAATCAAGTCGTCAACACTGTTGACGATTAACCCCGTAAGACATTGACATACAGTTGATTTGGCTTTTTCATTAACATGTTTTTAACGCTAAAATCATAGGTATGAAAACATCTCACACGTACACGATCCTCTTCTGGATCAACAAGTCAAGAAGCTCCAATAACTGTGCTGAGCTCTACGCAAGGGTAACAATCAATGGGAAAAGAACCAATATTGGCCTAAAAAGAAAAGTCGACATTCACATTTGGGACAGCAAAAGCAAAAAGGCAAAAGGCAAAACAAGGGAGGCCAAGGAGATCAACGAATATTTGAACCTTGTCCAATCCAGATTGTTCAACATTTATCAAGACCTGAAATACAAAGGGGACCTTATAACCCCACAATTGGTCAAATCAATTTACAACGGTGAGAGCATCAATTCCAAAACACTGTTGGAGTTATTGGAATAACATAACCGAAAAATAGAAAACACGCTGGCCAAGGGCACTGTCCGAAACTTTGGGGTCACTGAAAATTACATCAATAGGTTTCTACAGCAAAAACTCAAAACAACGGATGTTAATCTGAACCAACTTAATTACAAGTTCATTTCAGACCTTGAAATGTTCTTGGTCAACTATTATCCAAAAGCCATGAGCCATAACACGGTGATGAAACACCTACAACGTCTCCGTAAAATAGTCAATCTCGCCTACCAATTGGAATGGATGGACAAAGATCCCTTTTTACGATGGAAACCTACATTTGAACAAAAACAGCGAGAATTTCTCAGCCAGAATGAGCTGAACAATTTGGAAAGCTATCATTTCCCCATTGATCGTTTGGACCGGGTCAGAGACCTTTTTGTTTTTAGCTGCTACACCGGTATTAGCTATTCTGATATTATGGGCCTGACAAAAACGAATCTCATCATAGGAATAGAAGGCAACAGCTGGATAGCCACAAAAAGATTGAAGACCAAAACGTCAGTAAGGGTACCCCTTTTGGACCCTGCCAAAAAAATCCTGGATAAATATGAAGAGCATCCTGTCACGGAGCATTCTGGAACTCTTTTGCCCAAGATCACCAATGAAAAAACCAACTTATACTTAAAGGAGATCGCAGATGCGGTGGGCATCAAAAAGAACCTGACCTTCCATATGGCCAGGCACACTTTTGCCACAACTGTTACCTTATCCAACGGTGTACCCATTGAAACAGTCTCCAAATTACTCGGGCATACAAAGTTGGCAACAACCCAGATTTACGCTCGGGTACTGGACAAAAAGATCAGTGAAGATATGCAAGAGCTTAGGTCAAAACTGGAATTTTCGAATACCCAGAAAGTTCGTTAATCGAAACAGTTTACAAGTGTGGAATACAAAAAATATAACTTTAATATATATTATATTATACTTTATTTGTAATTTTACTATATTAAGTATAATTAAATATACCTAAAATGATAACTTCTAAATTATCAAATGAATCCATTTTGGAGGAACTTATGAAAAGGGTTCGTCAGCGACGACTGAATCTAAATATGACGCAAGAGCAATTGGCCAATATAACCGGCCTGCACATTCAAACCATAAAAAACTTTGAGTCCGGCAACAACACCTCATTATTGACCTTGATTCAAATTCTTAGGGCATTCGGTGACCTTACAGCTTTGGACAAATTCCTACCCGATCCCGGGATTAGCCCAGTTCAACTGCTCAAATTAAAGGGAAAAGAGCGTGAGCGTGCGTCCGGTGCTGATTTTGATAAAGAAAAGACCTCAGAATGGTAGATGTAATCGGTGTCACGCTATGGGGTGAAAATATCGGAGCATTGAGTTGGGACAATGATCGTAATCTTGGTTCATTTGAGTTCCAACCCAGTTTTCTCAGCAAGGCTCTGAACGTATCACCAATACACATGCCCATTTCCGGTTCGAAGGGTAAGATTTACAATTTTCCATCTTTGGATGAGCAGACCTATAAAGGTCTTCCTGGAATGATTTCCGATGTGTTGCCCGATGACTTTGGAAACCATCTAATTGATAGATGGTTAAAATTGAACGGTATAAGAAAGTCCGACTTCTCACCGCTGGACCGTCTCACCTATATCGGTACCCGAGGCATGGGAGCACTGGAGTTCGAACCAGCTAAAAAATTAGGCTATGATCAATCGACGACATTGAACATTTCAAGTTTGGTGGAATTGTCCGGAAAGATTCAACAGGAAAGGGAGAACATTTCATTGAATCTTCAGGAAACCGAGGCAATGAACGAATTGATCAAAGTGGGGACGTCAGCTGGAGGACAACGGGCAAAGGCCATCATAGCCTATAATGAAGCTACACAGGAAGTGCGTTCCGGTCAAACAAAAGTACCTAATGGTTTTGAGCATTTCATATTGAAATTTGACGGTGTGACCAACAATGAGCTCGGTGACCCTCAAGGGTACGGGAGAATAGAATATGCTTATTACCTGATGGCCATTGATTGCGGGATTGAAATGATGCCTTCCCAACTTTTGGAAGAAAATGGACGGGCCCACTTTATGACAAAACGATTTGATAGAATCGGTCAAGGAGAAAAAATGCACATGCAAACGCTCTGCGCTCTTGCCCATTTCGATTACCGGAAACCTGGCATATATGGCTATGAAGACGCTCTAGATGTGATGAGAGAACTTCTACTTCCAAAAGAGCAAGCCATTCAACTCTTTAGAAGAATGGTCTTCAATGTACTGGCACGGAATCAAGATGATCATACAAAGAACATTTCATTCCTAATGGACCGATCTGGGAGATGGCGACTTTCCCCAGCTTATGACGTCACCTATGCGTACAATCCGTCCGGTCAATGGACCAACGGTCATCAAATGACAATTACCGGAAAACGTGACAACTTCAATAGAAAGGATCTGCAAACGGTCGCCGACCAAATAAACTATAAAAAGGGCAATGAGGATATTGAAACCATCAGAAAAACGTTGGGTCAATGGGAACAATATTCCGATAAAGCAGGGATTCCCAAAATACAATCCCAAACTCTAAAAAAAGCATTTAGATTAAATATTTAAGTATAATATATTATACTCAAAATTGTATTTTATTAAATAAAGTATATTTTAATATACTTTAAAACTAACTTATACTTGAAAGAGATTGCTGATGCAGTGGGTATTAAAAAAACCTGACCCTTCACATGGCAAGGCAAACCTTAGCCACAACGGTAATACTATCTAATGGTGTACCTATTGAAACAGTTTCCAAAATGTTGGGTCACACCAAATTGGCCACCACACAAATTTATACTCGTGTTTTGGATAAAAAATTATCCGAGGACATGTTGGCCCTTCAAAAGAAACTTAATATCAATCATTAGTTTATCCTGAAGTGCCAGTTTTAGTATGTAGACATTTCATTTTACTTCACACATATAGGAAACAATAGTCTTGACGCGGTTTCCTTTTGCACTGCTAAATTCATAAAAATCGGAAAAACCGATAACACTGCCATCCTCGAATAACATTTCACCATTGATTGCTGCCTCTTTGCCATGGGAAAGTATGCTGTGAATCGTTAATTCGACTACGCTATTTTGGCGTCTTTTGTGCAATTCCAATCTGAACTGATCTTTACCCCTGATGGTTTTGCTACCGACCAATTCCCACCTAATATCAGTATCTAGGAAACCCATTCCCTTTTCTATTTCATTGGATGCAAAATAGCAGGTAAGGTATTTGACCAGCTCTTTTTTTGGAGCATTTCCACAGTCTGGCTTGATATTCAGTTTCACTTTGTTCAAAGTTTACAGTTTTACACATGCATTGTGGTCCGATTAAAAGTTCGATTTACCATATAGCCCTTTTATCAGGAATAGCATCTGGCAAGACCTGTATGTCTTCATGATAAGCTCTTACAAGCCTGATAATGGAATGCACATCCAATGTCCGTCCTAATGTAACCACCCGAAGTATATTGTCACAGTCCTCCAAATCAAAATTGATTTCACAATAGGGGAATTCCTGTTGAAGTTTTCCCAGCAGGAATTTCGCTTTTTCAATAGTTGTAACCGATGTACAGAATACCTCTACCGCTTTTGGTTGATGTCCTTTGAAATTATTACACATACTTTATTCAGTAAAATTTATGGAATTACTGAGCTTTTGGATTATAGTTAATCATCCAATGAATCCCGAACTTATCTATAAGACTACCGAAGTAATCGCCCCAAAATTGGTCGGCCATAGGCATTTCAATGTTCCCATTTTTGGACAATCCATTAAACAAACGATTCGCTTCTTCCTTACTTTCGGGATGTAAGGAAATATAGACGGCGTTTCCCTTGTTCAAGGTCTGCCCCATGGAAGGTACAATATCCGAAGCCATTAAAATGGTATCCTTTGAAATGGGCAACGAGATATGCATCGTACGATGTTTTTCGTCTTCCGATAATTTATCGGCATCGGGCGCATCGCCCATTGTGATGTTCGCAATAAAATCTCCACCAAATACACTTTTATAAAAGTTAAATGCTTCGGCAGCGTTTCCGTCAAAATTCAGATATGGGTTTACTTTCATTGTCCTAATATTTATATGGTTTTATGATTGTTTTTCCGCCAATTCCTTTATGCCATCCAAAGCCTTGGGCCAAGTTTTCAAAAAGAAGTTTTTATATGCTTCGACAACATCGATCTTTAAACGTAATAGTGTATGGCCTTCAATGACTTCGAGAGTATAATCTTCCATGGCCCCTGCCCATGATTTTGCTGCATTGCTTTGCACGTCCTCCACCCCATCAACAACAATCCCCAAATGTTCGATGGACATCAATCTACCCGGGATGCTTTTTTTGATTTTACTTAGCATTCCACTTCCGTCTGGTGTTAAAAAATAAGCCTTACTTCCCTCCTTCCAGTCTGTTTTGGCATACGAGCCTTTAGAAAAAACCGACGTCCATTCTCGGTAGGATTCTTCACTCCAAAGTGTGAGCCACACCTTATCGGTGGGGGCATTAATTATGATCTCGAATTTTAGCTGTATCATCAGTATTGCATTTTATTTGGGCATTTTTTTCATATCCATAAACAACATGCTCCATCGGTGTCCATCTAGATCCTCAAATCCAAAAGCATACATCCAGCCCTCTGATTCACCTGGTTCGGCAAAGACTTTACCGCCCGCCTGCTTCACTGTTCTGGCCATTGCGTCAACTTCCGCTTTGCTCTGGGCATCAATGTTGATCAGTACTTCCGTTCCTTTTTGAGTATCACTGATTTCATTTTGTGCAAATTTTTTAAAGCTGCTCTCAGGAAACAGCATCAATACAAAATTGTTCTCCCCTATCAGAAAACTTCCCATATGATCAGCTTTTTCGTGCATGGGGTTTTCTTTTAAACCTATGGCTTTAAAAAATTCTTTCGATTTCTTTACATCCTTTACAGGTAAGTTCAACCAAATTGTTTTCATGAGATTTTGTTTAAGTGATCGTTCTTCCTTCTTGCATGCAGCGATTAATTGTTTAGATTACAGAACAGGTTAAACAAGTGTCCATCCAAATCGGCAAATACACAAACGTAATAACCGTTTTCATCATAGAATCTTTTTCTGTCCTTTCTAGGGTCAAAACGAACGGTTCCTCCTAGCGCTTTTACTTTATCAATCCACTCGTGAATTTCTTCTTTGCTCTCTGCGGATAGGGTGAACATAATCTCGTTGCCCAGATTTAGGTTGGCCACCTCACCCTCAAGACTTGTTTTTAGTTTTTCCTTTTCAAAAAAGTGGATGACAAAATCATCCTCTCCAAATAAAAAGCTTACCAAATCCTTTGTAGGGTTTCCATTTTGTTTGAACCCCAAGGCCAGGTAAAACTTCTGTGTTCTACCAATATCTTCAACGGCAAGGTTAGCCCATATTTTTTTAGGTATCATTTTATGTGTTTAATAATTTGTTCGAGTTGATGGATATGACGCTGTGTATGGATCGTGTTAAAGCCTATCCATTCGAGACGCGTAAATGGTCCGTATTCTGGAATCTCATAATCCAAACAGGTCTTCGACAAGTCCATGGTTTTTCCATGGTCGTTGACCCATTGAATTTTTTGCTCCAATCGGTTAAGAAGTTTGCCTTTGTCAATGGGCTTATGCGTTGGAAGAACGGCTTCGGGCGATTCCATTTTGATGTCAAAATTTAGAAAGAGTTCTTGGATTTCCCCAAGTTTTTGGTCCGGTGGTCGATGGGTATGCGCCACCCTACCCTTTAATATACTGGAAACATTGTATGATTTGTCCAAGTGGTCACCGATTTGTCCAGCTGTCCAATGATGTTCAAAAACCTGTTTGTTGAGCTGATCTTGCGTTAGCGACCTTAAAAGTTGCAACAGTTTTATAGTTACGGAGTCATAGACTTCCAGCAATCTCATTTCCATAAATTCGAGTTTTTGTTGTAGTGACTTTACACTTTTTTATCTGAAATTCAACAGGTTACCAAAGATAAACATCCAGTATGGAAGTTAGGGGGCGTCTTTACGTCATACTAACGGGTTGATTACGACAGTGTGATGCTGTACCTTTGAATTGATGCCAATCAATTGATATTCAGAAAATGAAGCATATATCAATCCTAGTTCCTGAAGGCGATTCCAGCTTGAGCAATTTAGAGGCTACCTTTAAAATGTTCCATATGACCAATACGGCACTTCAACGAGAGGGTAAGGCCCCCATATTTGAAACCCATTTGGTGGGTACGCAGAAAAAGGCAAGATCCAGCAATGGGCTGTTTAGTATCACCCCCAGTAGTACCATTGAAGAGGTGGACCAAACCGACTTGATTATCATTCCGGCCATTCATGGGAATTATAAGGAGGTGGTTTCCATGAACAATGCATTTATCCCTTGGATCAAAGAACAATACGGTAAGGGGGCGGAGGTAGCAAGTTTGTGTATTGGTGCTTTTATACTTGCAGGCACAGGCCTGCTCGATGGAAAGGAATGTGCCACACACTGGCTAGCAGCAGCTGAATTTAGGGAAATGTACCCCAAAGTCAACTTGATCGACGATAAGATCATAACAGATGAGAATGGCTTGTACACCAGTGGAGGAGCGTATTCATCTTTAAATTTGAACCTCTATTTGGTGGAAAAATTTGCGGGCCGTGAAATGGCCATTTTGTCTTCCAAAATTTTCGAGATAGATATCAGTCGTATCAGTCAATCCCCTTTTATCATTTTCAAGGGTCAAAAAGCCCATACCGATAAGGAAGTTCTGAAGGCCCAAGAGTACATCGAACATCATTTTCAAGATAAGATTACCGTGGGTGCACTCGCCAAGCAAATGGCTGTTGGCCGACGAACCTTTGAACGACGTTTTAAGAAGGCTACTTCAAATACCGTTATAGAATACCTGCAGCGCGTAAAAGTGGAAGCTGCCAAAAAGGAATTGGAAAAAGGAAGAAAAACAGTCAACGAAGTGATGTATGAAGTTGGCTATAACGACTCCAAAGCGTTTAGGGACACCTTCAAGAAAATAACCGATATGACCCCGTTGGACTATTCGAAGAAGTACCGCAGAAATGTTCCTGCCTAAAATGTTCAAATTTCATTGCCAGGGATAAACAATTAGGTAGCCCTCTGTTTTTGGGGAATCACAAAGAGGTGTTCATTAACCAAACACCAAGCAAACGGATTCAAAAAAGTTCTTATCGGAACCACATACTGGACAAATGTAATCCTCAGAAACTTCCTTAAACCTTAAGCCAAATCCGTGAAGGACAGCAATAAACCTGAAGATTTAGGAGTTATTGAAAAATCTCAACATAGTACCCTAAACATTGGTAGTAGGCTGTGCATGCAAAAGCGAACATGGATCACAATGGAAAAAACTCCTCAATGCCCTGCTTTCCATCAACCAAGTCTAAAATCTTCGTACTTTCAAGAACTCTAATGAACTTGGACTTATTGCCTCCAACTAGTTTATGAAGAACACAAGGGTTATCCATATCACAATTACGGATACCCATAACACATGAATTTAGTCGATTCTCTCCATCTATGACCTGGACAATTTCCAGTAGCGTGTGCTTTCTATCTTCTTCACTCAAATAAAACCCTCCTTTTGGCCCTCTAGTCGAAGAGATGATACCATGCCTTGAGAGTTCTTGTAATAGCTTGGCCAAATAAGCTTCGGGCACATGCACTACGGTATAAATATCCCTGACCATGACTTTATGGTCCCTATTGGAGTTCAATGCTAAATAAAGTACTCCTTTAATGGCATATTTGGATGAATTGGAAAGCATGGCGAAAAATATAAATCAAAGATTAAAAGATATTTTTATCCTTTTTATGATTAAAATCATGTTATAGGTGATTATGGCTACATACTTTTGGTACCAAATTTTAACTCTCTATCCCATGAAGACAGTACTAAAAGGAATAACATTACTCTTCGCCCTGATCATGATCGGTTGTGGTGGAAAGAAGGAAGAAAAGAAAGATGATGGATTTAGCGTTCAACGCAAAAAGGTTCAAACAGAACAGCCAGCAGAAACCAACACCACTGATCAGGTCAAGGCTTCTGAACGTGTGGACCTGACCACCAAGGGTGTTGGCCCTGTTAAATCCGTTGAATTGGCTCCCGAAATCGACCAATCCATGGCAGAAAATGGCAAAAAGGTTTATGACCAAATGTGTCTGGCCTGTCACAGGATTGGAAAAAAATTCATAGGACCTGCACCCAATGGTGTACTGGAAAGAAGAACCCCGGAGTGGGTCATGAACATGATTTTGAACCCTCAGGAAATGGTACAACAAGATCCACTGGCCAAAGACCTTTTGCAAGAGTTCAATGGGTCGCCCATGTCCAACCAAGGATTGACCGAAGACCAAGCTAGAGCCATTCTCGAATACTTCAGAACCCTAGAATAAACCTTATGAAATCAACCATTAAACTCCGTATGATGGGTCTTTTTGCGCTGCTAACGATAACCAGTAGCTGTAAAAATGCAACTCAAAATGAATCAAAGGAAGCAACTCATAACAAACCCAAGGTTGCCTCAGAATACACAAAGGGACAAGCCTTTATCGAAGATGACGAGTCTACCCCAAATGTTTTGCAGATAGCTTTACAATCCGATGACCACACGACCCTTGTGGCCGCCGTGCAAGCTGCACAATTGGAAAATGTTTTGGTCAACGCTGGACCTTTAATGGTCTTTGCACCCACCAATGCTGCTTTTGATGCACTCCCAGAAGGTACTGTTGAGGACCTGTTAAAACCAGAGAACAAAGAATCCCTGGCAAACATTCTCAAATATCATGTAACCCCAGGGAACTATTCCAAGGACTTTTTGAAGAACTTCAAAAAATTGGGACAAGCCAATGATCAAAATGTAGCCGTAGAAACAAAAGAAGGTGAGGTTTATGTAGGTGGGGCCAAAATAATTGCCAGTATCCCGGCAGGAAACGGAATCGTACATGTCGTGGACAAAGTAATACTACCCCCTACCCCGTAATAAAATATCATAATTGAATAAACAAAAACCCTAATACAATGAAAATCCATAATCGTTTAATAATGACCTTTGGAGCTACCCTGCTGCTGGTTTCCTGTGGTCAACAAAACCAAAGTTCGAACGGGGCACTCGCATCAAGTGCCGCCGAAAAAGTATATGTGGCTCCAGGTGAGCAAGATGAGTACTATGCTTTCCTATCAGGCGGGTATAGTGGCAACCTTACTGTCTACGGTTTACCTTCAGGTAGAATGTTCAAAGAGATTCCGGTATTCTCCCAATTCCCAACATCGGGCTATGGGTATTCCGAAGAAACCAAGCCCATGCTCAACACCTCCCATGGTTTTGTGCCTTGGGATGATGCCCACCACCCTGATATTTCCCAAACCAATGGGGAATTGGACGGTCGATGGATTTTTATAAACGGTAACAATACGCCAAGAATTGCCCGTATTAATTTGAGCACCTTTGAAACAGAGGAAATCATAGAGGTACCCAACAGTGCCGGTAACCATAGTTCCTCCTTTATTACCGAAAACACTGAATATGTAGTGGCGGGAACTCGTTTTTCCGTACCCATCCCTCAAAGAGACATGCCCATTAATGAATACAAGAGCAACTTCAAGGGATCATTGTCCTTTATCAGTGTAGACCCGGAACATGGTCACATGGACCTTAAGTTCCAATTGTTGATGCCAGGGTTCAACTATGATCTTTCGCACCCTGGAAGGGGTAAATCCCATGGTTGGTTCTTTTTCACTACTTATAATACCGAAGAAGCCCATACACTTCAAGAAGTCAATGCCTCACAGAACGACAAGGATTTCATTGCAGCGGTCAACTGGAAGAAAATCGAGGAATACGTGAACAATGGTGGAGGCACCAAAATGCCCGCCAACTATGCCCACAATCTATATGATGAAGGTAGCCACACAGCCACAACTACCATGAAAAAAGAGGTCTTGACAGTAGACCCATTGAAAGTCCCTGGAGCGGTTTACTTCTTGCCAACGCCTAAATCCCCCCATGGTTGTGATGTGGACCCTAGCGGTCAATATATTATAGGGAATGGTAAACTCTCCGCTGATTTGACCGTTCACTCCTTTGACAAGATGATTGCTGCCATTGAAGGAGAAAAATTTGATGGGGAAGCTTATGGGATTCCAATCCTTAAGTTCGAGGATGTATTGGCAGGCCAAGTAAAAAGTGGTGGTCTCGGCCCATTACATACAGAATTCGATGGTAAGGGGAATGCCTACACCACGTTCTTCATCTCTTCTGAGGTGGTAAAATGGAAATTGGGGACTTGGGAGGTCATTGACAGGAAACCAACCTATTACTCCGTAGGTCACTTGATGATTCCCGGAGGGAACTCCAGAAAACCATTCGGTAAGTATGTCGTGGCCATGAACAAGATTACCAAGGACAGATATCTGCCCACAGGACCTGAAATGGAACACTCTGCCCAGATCTATGATATCTCTGGGGACAAAATGGAATTGATCTATGATTTCCCTACTCATGGTGAGCCCCACTATGCCGCTGGAATACCTGCCGAGATTTTGGCACCTAAATCGCAGAAAATTTATCGCTTGGATGAAAACAAACACCCTTTTGCGGTAAAAACGCCTACTGATTCCAAGGTGGTTCGCGACGGAAACCAAGTGCATATTTATATGTCCACTATCCGAAGTCACTTTACCCCGGATAATATCGAGGGCATCAAAGTTGGGGATAAGGTATACTTCCATATTACCAACCATGAGCAGGATTTCGATGTACCCCACGGCTTTGCGATGATAGGACAGAACACCTCTGAGCTTCTCATTATGCCCGGACAGACCAAAACTTCGGTTTGGGAACCAAAAAAAGTTGGGGTATGGCCATTCTATTGTACCGATTTCTGTTCTGCTCTGCACCAAGAAATGCAAGGATATGTTAGGGTCTCCCCTGCCAATTCCAATGTAGAACTCAAATGGTCTTTGGGTGAATAATTCGGATTGATATACCCTATAATCAAGCGGGCTGTGTCCAGGACCTGCCCGCTTTTTCACAAATTGACATACAACCTTGACCAAAAAACCGCACTCAGTTTGTAACCAATAAATCTAGAAAAATGAAAAAGGCTAGTATAGTAATGATTGTTGGCCCGCTCTTCCTATTGGGATTGTATATTTTCCCGCTCTGGAACATCATGTTGGGAGCGCCCCAATATCCAGACCCGTTGGGATTGAACATCCACATTAGTGGTCTTAAGGGAGTAAACGAGTTTGATATCCAGAACATCGATGGCTTAAACCACTATATTGGAATGCATACGTTGCCAAAACCTGAGGAGATGTGGGAATTCGGCACTTTCCCTTTGATCATTGGGATCATGGTGGGAATCGGTGTGTTGATCGGTATTTTGGGATATCTAAACAAGGTAAGCTATAAATGGTTTTGGGGATGGTTTCTACTCATGTCCGTTCTTGGTATTTTGGGCATGTACGATTTTAATGAATGGTTGATTGACTATGGTACCAACTTAGATCCAAATGCCATTATGAAATTGACCAATCCCGATGGTAGTCCCATGACCTACAAGCCACCATTGTTGGGACATGTCAAAATGTTGAATTTTGATGTCACTTCTCTACCATCCATTGGTGGTTATTTAATGTTCGTGGGGATGATGCTCACTTTGTTTGCAGGATTCTTGGGATGGAAAAGCTCAAAACAATAAATAATTCAAAATGAAAAAACAGATAATTATGCTATTTATGGTCCTGGGCCTTGCTTCAGGTTGTTCGATACGACCAAAACCCATTGATTATGGCCATGTGGGCTGTCATTACTGTAGCATGACGATTGTGGACAAACAACATGCAGCGCAATTGGTTACCAAAAAAGGCAAGGTCTTTAATTTTGATGCCATTGAATGTATGATGAACCATTTAAAGGATCAAGACAAATCTACCATGGCATTGTTCATGGTCAACGATTTTGACCAGCCCGGTTCTTTGGTGGACGGTACAAAGGCCATCTATTTGATCAGTGAAAACATACCGAGCCCCATGGGAGCGTTTTTGAGTGCATTTGAGCAGAAACAGGCCGCCCAAAACACTTTGGGTGCCAATGGCGGCAAACTATATACATGGACGGAATTAAAAAAAAGGTTTAAACTTTAACACGAGTACAATGATTGATTTGGAGCCCTTACAATGTGAACATCTACTGAATGACAATTATGTGGGTCGTTTGGCCTATATAGCTGACAACGAACCCTATGTGGTACCGTCAACCTACTATTTTCTTAAGGAGGAAAAGAGTATATTATGTTTTGCTTCCAACGGACATAGAATCAATGCCCTAAGAAAACACGACAAAGTCTCATTTCAAGTCGATAGAATCGAGTCGTTCCGTCATTGGGAGTCGATACAGGTACACGGGATATTTGAAGAGCTTTCGGGAAATGCCGCAAAGCAATATTTAAAGCATTTTGCGGAAGGCGTACAGCGCACCATTGACCGTAAAAATGCAGAGCGCCCCCATTTCTTGAGCCATTTTTCCGGTAGATTGCAGGAAGCGGAAATGCCAGTGGTATACCGCATAGCAGTTACCGACATTACGGGAAAGTTAGTAAAGGAATTATAGGTTACATCTAACGGATACTTGGAAAACGAACCTAAATGGATTTAAATATAGAACCTCATAAATAGTAATCACTATATGCCAACCTCCCATCCACATTACAAATTTATCCTAGCCCTGCCGCTTCTGCTGTGGACGTCTTTGGTTTGGGCGAAAACATGGAATGTCTGTGACGACTGCGAGCACAACTCCATTAAGGAGACCATTTCCCTAGCCCAGCCCTATGACACCCTATTGGTACAAAAGGGCACGTATCGGGAATTTGAAATATTGGTGGATAAACCCTTAGTTATAAGAGGAGTCGGTTATCCTATTGTGGATGGTGAAAAAAAAGGGGAGATTTTCAGGGTTACATCGGACCATGTCACTTTAGATGGACTTTTCATCATCAATGTAGGGGTCAGTTATACCAAGGACAATGCTGCGATACGTGTGGTACAGAGCAAGAATTTCCTTATTCAGAACATGGTGTTGGAGCAATTGTTCTTTGGAATCTATTTGGAGAAATCATCCCATGGCAAAGTCTACCACAACAGGATCATAGGGGAAGCTGTCGACGAATACAACTCGGGCAATGGGATACAGCTTTGGTATTCTTCAGGGATAGAAGTGCTAAAAAACCATGTACAGGGTACCCGGGACGGCATCTACCTCGAATTTTCCGATGAGATCACCATTGCTGAAAATGTGAGCATGGAGAATCTTCGCTATGGCCTCCATTTCATGTTCTCCAACAATGATGTCTATACCAACAATACTTTTGAAAATAATGGCGCTGGTGTCGCCGTGATGTTCTCCAAATTCATCACAATGAGAAACAACACCTTTCGGAAGAATTGGGGCACGGCTGCCTATGGTATGTTATTGAAAGAGATCAACGATGCGGAAATCAGTGGAAACATTTTTGAGGAGAACACCATCGGTATCAACATAGAAGGGTCGAACCGAATCAAGTACAACGACAACGATTTTATTGGCAATGGTTGGGCCATACGTGTAATCGGAGCATGTTATACCAATATTTTCAAAGGCAATAATTTCTTGTACAATTCCTTTGACATCTCCTACAACAGCAAACTCAACGATAATGTCTTTGAGGGTAATTTCTGGAGCAGTTATACGGGATACGATTTGGACAAGGATGGCATTGGGGATGTTCCCTATCGTCCAGTAAAACTATTTTCCTATGTTGTGAACCGAACTCCAGAGACCATTGTGCTATTACGGAGTCTTTTTATGGACATTATTGATTTCTCGGAAAGGGTCTCCCCGGTTTTTACGCCCGATAATTTAAAAGATGCCCAACCTTTAATGAAAGTACGATCATGACCATTGAAATAAACAAGCTTCACAAGCAATTTGGCAAGAACCAGGTTTTGAAAGGGGTTGACCTAAGCATTGACAAGGGTAACATTTATGCCATTCTCGGGCCAAATGGTTCCGGAAAAACCACTTTGATCAAGAGTATCTTGGGCATGGTGATTCCAAATAAAGGACAGATCTCGGTTTTGGGAGAACCGATAAAAAAAGGATGGAAATACCGCAAAAAAATCGATTACCTCCCGCAAATTGCCAATTTCCCACCCAATATCAAGGTCAAGGAACTGATCGGTATGATCAAAGATCTCAGAAACAGCCCTAGTGAAGAAGCTGAGCTCATCGACCTCTTTGGACTGGAACCGTTTTTGAACAAAAAACTGGCCACCCTATCCGGGGGCACCAAGCAAAAAGTGAATATCGTTCTGACCTTTATGTTTGATAGTCCACTGATTATTTTGGATGAACCTACCACAGGTTTGGACCCCAAGGCATTGATTCATTTAAAGGAATTGATCCAAAAAGAAAAGGCCAATGGAAAAACCATTTTGATCACTTCGCACATCATGCAGTTTGTGGAAGAAGTGGCCGATGAAATCGTATACCTGTTGGAAGGGGAAATTTATTTCAAAGGGTGTATCGGAAAACTTATGGAACAGACTGAACAAACCAATTTTGAACACGCCATTGCGGCCATAACAACAGCTAGCCATGCTTAAAATATTGAAGTACAGTTTTTACGATCTTATACGAAGCCGTTGGAGCTATGTTTACTTTTTGTTCTACCTCGCCCTGGGTTTTGTATTGTTGTTCCTGAACAACGATGTATCCAAGGCCGTGATTACCCTAATGAACGTGATCATTGTCCTGATTCCCTTGATAGGAACCATATTCGGAGTGATGTACTATTACAACTCCCGGGAATTTACCGAGCTCCTGTTGGCACAGCCCATAAAACGCAGTTCCATCTTTTTGGGACAGTATTTTGGCGTGGCCGGTTCACTGACCCTGAGCTTGGTATTGGGGTTGGGAATCCCATTTGTACTGTATGGGCTTTTACGGAGCAATGCCATTTTTGATTTTTCCCTATTACTGGTCACCGGGGCATTTTTGACCTTCATTTTTGTAGGGCTGTCCTTTGTGATCGCCATATCCAACGAAAACAAGATAAAGGGCTTTGGCTATGCAGTCTTGCTCTGGCTTTTCTTGGCCGTGGTCTACGATGGATTGTTCTTGATGTCGCTCATCGTTTTCGAAGAATACCCTTTGGACACATTCTCCTTGGTGGCCACTATTCTCAACCCCATTGATCTTTCCAGGATATTGATACTGCTCAAATTGGATATTTCTGCCCTACTGGGGTACACAGGGGCCATTTTCAAACAGTTCTTTGGCACCAATCTAGGTTTCTTGATTTCACTGGCCATACTTTTATTGTGGACCATACTGCCTTTATTGGGGTTACGGTACAAAGCTGGAAAAAAAGATTTTTAATCCTGATAGGTGTATGTTTTCAAATCATTTAACGTGAAGGGTCAATCATATCAATCGCATCTCCAGATGGCCATGATATATTTTCTCGTGGCAGCCATACTTGGCTTATTGCTACGCTTCTACCCTATGCTCGGCTTCAGTTTCAATTATAGGTTTGTTGTCCACGGCCATTCACACATAGCTTTATTGGGATGGGTGTATGTTGCTTTGACCACTTTGCTACATTTTTGCTTTTTGGAAAAAAAGAAATCCAGCAGGACGTACAAACGTATTTTTTGGTGTACCCAAGCCACATTGATCGGGATGCTGCTGACCTTCCCATTTCAAGGGTATGCACTCCTTTCCATTGTTTTTTCCACATTGTTCCTGATCGTATCCTATGTGTACGCATATCATTTCTGGAAAAACATCGACCCAAAATACGAACAGAGCAAGGGGCTAAAATGTGCCAAAGCAGCCCTAATTTATATGATGATTTCCAGTTTGGGGCCTTGGGCTTTGGGTGCCATCATGAACAGCTTAGGCCCTCAATCCATTTGGTATCGACTGGCCATATATTTTTATTTGCATTTTCAGTACAATGGGTGGATGATTCTTGCGGTAGTGGGGATATTCCTTTTTGTTTGCGAGCAACATGGGTTGGAAATACCCAAAAAACCCTTCACCCACTTTTTTTTGAACTTCAACTTGGGCATTGTATTTACCTTTTTCTTATCCACTCTTTGGACAAAGCCCTCTTTTGGGTTCTATACCCTTGCCGGGTTGGGTGCGGTGGCTCAACTCTATGCATTTGCATGCTTGTGGGGAATGATCAAGAATCTGTTCCATGGACTACCCCTGACAAAACTGCAAACCCTGCTCATTAAATTAGTGGTGGCGATGGGTTTGATTAAAATGGTGCTTCAATTACTGACCGTACTCCCCTATTTTTCAACTATGGCGGCTACGTATCTTGACTTTACAATCGGGTATTTGCACTTGACTTTTTTAGGTGTCATCAGCATGGCTTTATTCTTTTTCATGGATTATTTTGAGTTGCTTCGAATATCAACAAAATCCTTTTCGTGGTATTTCCTCGGTTTTATCCTTACCGAAACACTGATATTCTACAAGGGTATTGCTGCTTGGCAGGGATGGGTCATATTCGACGGACAAGCGACGCTTTTGTCCTGGACTAGCGTCCTGATTGCTATCAGCATTGCCATGATGCTCATAAAAAACCGTTCTAAAACCTAAGATAAATTGTTAATCTGTGTTGGATTACCCCCCAATAAAGTATATTTGATTACCAAGTGAATTTTGATTTAAATAAATAAAAGACAATTTTGTCCGATTTATTTTTAATGTTATCTTTGTACCTATATAAGTTTCCTTATGATGTTTTCAAAAGCCTGTGAATATGGCATACGCGCTGCGGTATATATTACACTCCAATCTTTGGAAGGAAGACGTGTCAGCGTAAATGAGATCGCCGAGGAAATAGATTCACCCATTGCTTTTACTGCCAAAACCCTACAACTACTTACTAGGAACGATATCATAAAATCGGTAAAAGGGCCTACCGGTGGCTTTGAAATTGATCGAGAGGAAATGAACAATGTAAAATTGAATATGATCGTCAAGGCTATCGATGGGGATAAGATCTTTAAGGGTTGTGGTCTGGGACTCAAAGAGTGTAATGCAAACAAGCCTTGTCCCCTACACGATAAATTCGTTGACATTAGAACCAATTTAAGTAAAATGTTGGGAAGCACAAGCTTATATGAGCTGGCCATGGGATTGGAGGTTGGTTTGACCTTTTTGAAACGTTAAAAAATTTTGATTTTATTTCGGACAATTTTGTCCGATTAATATGAATAAACTGATTGTATAGCATAAAAAATATTGAAACATGGAAAAAACTATTGGACAAATGGTGGCGGAAGACTACCGTGCCGCACAAATCTTTAAAAACCATAAAATTGATTTCTGCTGTAAAGGCAACCGTACCCTCAAAGAAATTGCAGAGAAAAAAGGTTTGGATCTAAAAGGCTTGATGCAAGAACTCGATATTGTTCAGGAGCAAGACCAAGGTGATCAACCTGACTTTAAAACATGGCCTTTGGACCTACTTATCGATTATATCGAGAAAAAACACCATCGCTATGTGGAACGGCAAATCCCGATTATAAAACAATACCTGACCAAGCTCTGCAAAGTGCATGGCGGGCAACATCCAGAACTACATCAAGTTTCAGAACATTTTCACACCTCGGCTGGGGAATTGGCCATGCACATGAAAAAAGAAGAGTTGGTCCTCTTTCCTTGGGTACGTAAAATGGTCAATGGCCCTTCTAAAGGTTCCTCTAAGGAGCAACCTTATTTTGGAACCGTGAAAAACCCTATCAAAATGATGATGGAGGAGCATGACAATGAAGGAGAACGATTCCGAAAAATAGCTCATTTGAGCAATGACTACACGCCCCCTGCCGATGCTTGCAACACCTACCGGGTCACCTTTTCGCTCCTTCAGGAATTTGAGGAAGACCTCCATCGACACATCCATTTGGAAAACAACATCTTGTTCCCAAAAGCGGAAACATTGGAAAGTAAATTATCTAACAAACATTCCTATGGCTACCAATGGAGTCAATCGAAGCAATAATAGGGTAACGAACTTGCACAATCAGCTTTTCTTGGAGTTCAAAAAAGGCCAGATGGGGTATTCGACCATAGCGATCATTGGTCAAAGCTGTCTTGGTTCAGCTGCTGCCATGATGCTTTTAATGGGGGATATGGATATGCTGCTCAAAATGATATTATTGTTTTTTGTGACGATTTTCTGTATGGCGTTCAACGGTGCTGTGCTGGCACAGTTAAAGCCCTTGATTACTTTTAACCTGTTAATCCTTTCTACGCTCTTCAGTCTTATTGTTATAGTTATTAATCTTATATGATTTATCCAATTCACAACTTGGACATTCATTAAATACACAAGAATATGCCACGGAGAACCAAAATTGAAAGTTTGGAAGACATCAAAATATTGGTGGATACCTTTTACGATCGGGTAAGGGAGGATGAGCTGCTCTCCCCTATTTTTAATGGTGTTATTAAAGATAATTGGCCTGTACATTTAGAAAAGATGTACAGGTTTTGGCAAACGATTCTATTAGAGGAGCACACCTATTCTGGAAGTCCATTTGCACCCCATGTGAAACTTCCAGTTAAGGGTGAACATTTTGAACGTTGGAAACAATTGTTTTTTGAGACCGTTGATGAAAACTTCCTAGGGGAAAAAGCCAAGGAAGCCAAGCTAAGGGCAGAGAAAATGGCTGAAATGTTCCAAATTAAAATTACTTATTTACAAAAATAAAAAAGTATTTCAATTCCCTTTTCTATTATTATTTCTTGCTTATACCCCTGTTTATAAACAAGGGCAACTCTCATTAAACTTCAAGATTTTTATAGCATTTGTTATCTATACGCTATGAAGTTTCTCTGTGTACTCCTGTCTTTACTCACGATATTCCTATCGCCATATCCTTGTTGTCAGGAAACTGGTAACTGCATTGAGACTTTATCAATAAGGGACAGCTTACACAGTAGTAGTGCCCAAAATCAAATAATGATAAAGTCCATAAGTCAGAAAAAAAATAGCTATTACTACAAGGCTTGCAGTTAATCGATCAAAATTCTTTCTAATCTTCCCCAGTCTCTTATCGCTCATCGTTTATTTGAACTTTAAAGATGTTCAATAAAATTCATGCGTTTGCCCAACACCCGAACAATAAAAATTTCGTTGGCACTATCAAATTGGTAGAAAATGACATGAGCTTTATAACTGTAGTATTTTAAAGGACCGGAAATGGCCGATGCGTCTTTGGCCAATTCTGGGCGTTCGGCGAGTTCCTCTAAAAAATTTTCCAAATTCAATAAATACTTGGAGGCCTGTTGAGGACCAAAAAACTTTATACCATATTTGTAAATGCCTACTAAGTCATATTGGGCCCTAGTAGATAAATTATAATTCCCCATTATCAACTTTTGTGATAATGTCACTTATTTTGAGACTACTTCTGCCACTTTGCAATCCATCATCAATTGCGGCCTTAAGTTCCGCGAGTTTCATGTTCTCTTCCTGGTCCTTTCTTACCAAATCCCTTATATATTCACTATCATTGGTAAAGTCACCTGATTGAACCCTAAGCTTTATCCAACCGTCTTGTTGATTTGTAAAAGTGATTGACTTTCTAACCGTTTCCATAAATTTATGTTTGTGATGCAATATAATACTTTTTCGCACCACTTGTGATGTGTATGGCTCTTTTTAAAAAATTTAAAGTGAGTATATACGCCTCGCTAATAGGTTAGTCAGCTATCGTTTATTTGAACTATTGATTGCTTCTATTTAAAACACTGATCACCAAACGCTTTACTGTTTCCATTTCCTCAGGTTTGCTTGATGCTATAAATAAGGTTAAGCTAGCTAGTGTTTCGTTATTGATTATTGGTTGTTGTTTACTATTAAAAAGCATATTGTTATGTTGCAAGAATTTTAGAAAACATGCTGCCGCAATTCGTTTATTACCATCTACAAATGAATGGTTTTTCACAATCAAGTATAAAAGCATTGCAGCCTTTTCTTCTAATGTCGGATAAAAATCCGTTTCGCCAAAACCCTTTGCGACTTGGCTTAGAGAGCTTTGAAAACTGTTGTCCTTTTCCTTTCCAAATACAGCACTGTCAAATTCAGATTTCATTTGATCCACTACCTCAAAATAAGCCTCTATAGTCGGATAGGTTGCCGCTCTTGCAGTTAATCCTTTGGCATCTAATTGCTCATGGTCGTAATCGTCTAATAAACTTAAACCTTTAGCATAAACTTTAAGCCATTCATTATCTTCTACTTTTTCTTCAATGGCCCTGCTTAATATTTGTATGCCTCCTTTTAAAAGTTGTACTTCTTGCTCCTTTTGGGCCAAACGTTTTTCATTTACAGCGTACCCTTGTATAAGATATTCCTTTAGAATATTGGAAGCCCATATTCTAAATTGTGTCCCTCTTTGAGATTTTACCCTATAACCTACAGAAATTATAACATCTAGATTGTACAAGTTAACGTTGGAGGTTTGTGTTTTCCCTGCAATGGCACCGTGTTGAGTGGTTGTCCGGGATTTCCGGACAACCAGTTTTTCATCCAGTTCACCTTCTTTAAAAATATTTCGTATGTGCTCTGAAATCGTACGCTTGTTTTTTTCAAATAGTTGACCCATTTGCGCTTGGGTTAACCAAACAGTATCTTGTTCAAATTGAACATTAATTTGAGTGGAACCGTCATTGGCCTGATAAATCTCTATTTGCTTATCCGTATTCATATAGTTATAAACTGAAACCTTCTGTTTGAGATAATTTTTGTTTAATCACTTTCAGTCGTTAGTTATCGTTTATTTGAACTTTAATATAACACACTCCTAAAGTATGGCGTAGTTTTTAATCATTCAATTTCCTCTATTGGTATTGATGGTGGACTAAACTCAAAAAACGCCACGTTCAGGTCCGATTTTGTTTTTAAATTATCATATGCATTAGTCAAATTAGTTAAAAATTCTTCGATTCCCACAACTTTTCCAGTTCGTTCCGATTCAATAATAACCAAGTAATTTTCAATCTCTTTGGTTTTAGAGGAAGTTCTGTAGTACGAAAAATCATCTATAAGTTTTGTTTCTAATGAATCAGCTGAAATTTCAATTAGTGTTAAATGTTCATAGGGTTTTCCATCATTCCAAAAAGTAACATAGTGCTTTTCATTTGGGTCGAAAATAATCGGTTCACAATACTCAATAGGGTAGACATTTTTAACTAGGTCTTTTTGTTCGAGAACTATTTTGACAATACTATCATTACAAGTTACCTGTCTGATTTCATCTATAAGTTCTCCGTAATTATTAAAGTCCGATATAATTATTGGGACAGCTAAACTTTTATCAGATGCTTTAGATGTTCCATAATCTTTAATTTGGGTCTTTTGCTTTTTACAACTGACCAAAAGCAGAAAAATAATTATGTATTTGAACACCTTCAATTGGAATCGTTTATTTGAACTTTGCTATTCATGATACCATGAATATATTGTTTCAGAAATATTTCTACTTTGAGATTCAGTCACATCTAATCCATAGGTGCTAATTAATTCACTTGAAATAATTCTATGAACCTTAGCCAAATCACAATCATTTTGTAATTGTCTAAGGAGGTGCTCACTAAGCCTTAAGAATGAATCACTTTTCCCAGACGGCATAACATTGGTTTGATAGATAATTTTACTGAGCTTTAGGATGTTATGGTCGTCCAAGTACTTCATCGTTTATTTGAACTTTGTTTTGACTTGGTTCTCAGTCATTCAATGGTTTTTACTCTTTTGAATTGGGGTCATTGGTACTTCTTCGCCTAGTATGTTTCGACTATCCAATATTATTTCTGGAATAATTTTTTCTTCATCACTCCTTAAGTCAGGACATTTTTCAAGCGCTGCTCTTTTTTCAAATTCCGAGTGAACTTTACTCTTCCAATACTCCAGATTTTCCCAATCTACGGGTTCAAAGTCATATTCTACTCTGTTTAATTGTAGAGGTTCTGATTCAAAGACACTTTTTAAAATCATCTTTTTTTTTGATTCTACTAAGATGATTAAGGTGTCCTTAGGCATTGGTAAATTTATTTCCCCTTTTATGGTTGAAATAACCAAACTGCCATCCTTAATCTCATTTTGAAAGAGGAAAAACTTTTTGGGTTTTGTTGACATAATTAACAAGAAGTCCCTTGTGATAATCCATTCCTCATAATTCCCATCCCTAGTACAATAATTCCAAGTGCCTAATGCTTCTTGGGATTGGGAAGTCTCTTGGCAACCTACAAGTAATATCAAAATGATAAACGCCGAATATTTACTCAAACTCGTGCCATTTTATGTTATTTAATCGTTTATTTAAACTTTATTCGGTTAGGACAAAATTCCATTTATATCATTTATTCCAAAACCCAGTTTTTCTAGGATATACTTGGCTTTATTCTTATCATTAACTTTACAAAAGTCAAACTCTTCCAAAAGCCCACTCAGAACCAATCTTTCATTACCCGTTGTTCCAATAAGACTAGGGGAGTTTTTGATTTTTTTATCTATTTCGTCTAGAGTCATTGTAATCGTTTATTTGAACTTTAATTTTATTGTGCCAATCTATTCGTGTTTGGAAGTCTAAAAATCCAAACACCAAGTACTATGATTAGTGAATAAATTAATGGCCAAACTGTTTGATCTGTCCATCTCGTTATAAATCCTTCATCAACAATATAAAAAGTAATCCAAACGGATAAAAAGGAATAGATTGAAAGTATCAACTTCCTTTTCCATATTGGTATAGAGGATTTTAAACTTCTCTGTAATAATCCAAAAACAACCATTGCAGGAATTGAAAACAAGGAACCAACCAAGAACATTAAAATAAAAAACTCATAAGATTCAAATATCTCGGAAAGGCTCGAATTATTAATTATAATTCCTAAAACAATTGCCAACACCAGTGGAGAGGTTATAATTGTTAGAATCCATATTTGAGCAATGTATTTCACCAATAATTGGAATCGTTTATTTGAACTTTAATTACATTTCCTTTGTGTGCCCAAAAGAGGTCTTTTCATTCTATCCTTTTAACAACATTGTCTAGATAGTCAACAACAAGATTTACTATTATTTTTTTGTCTGGAAACTCCTTCTGCATATCCTTCTGAAGTTGATTAAAAGGTTTAAGGGCATAGTTATCATTTTCAATTCCATCTATTACCGATAAATACAGTATATAATTTCCATTTTCTTCTTTTGCGTACACGTATTTGGTAACAGCATTATCGAAATACGTAGTTTTTCTAAATCCTTCGGCAATATTATCTATCTCACTAGTTGAAATATTTTTACTATCAAATGCAATTTCATGTTGCATAGTACCATAAGTTCTAGTCTCAGTTGAAAAATCTGTAACTGGATCTGCAAAATATGCATATCCAATAATGGGAAGAGTCGTGACAATTAGTCCAATAAAAGAAATGCCTATAATTCTCCACCAGCTATGGGTTTTACCGCCTGAGTCCAGATGTTCTTTTAATTTATCTCCTTGAAAATGAATTACCAAAAAATATGCTAGGCCAGTATAAATTAGAGGTATCAGTTGATTTGGCACCTTTACGTTTTCAGGTATTGAGAAGGAAATTATGAAAACAATGATGGTAGTTAATATTGCATAAACCCATGACTTCTTAACTTTATCAAATTCCTTAAAAACTTTAAAGTTTTCGGCAAGGAAATAACCTGCCACCAATGGTCCTCCAATGAAAGTGCCTACCCAAAAAGCTTTGTCTTTGAAAATTTTTTCTTGAGGTGTTTGGTTAGTTTTTTGTGGTTCCATTTAAGTTTAGTTAGTTGTAATGAACAGCTTTTAAATGTAGGAAAATTCTAATAAACAAGAATTGAGTATTCGGTGAAAGGGGAGTAAAACAGTCAATTGGGTTTGATTTTCTTCTTGTGCTTTTTGCAATAAGTTTTGTCCAATGCTTGTTTCTTGTCCCAAAATAGATTTCCACATTCAATACACTTTCTTCTGCCTTGATACGCCAAATATTTATAGAGGGTCTTTTTAGAACCAACATCAATGAGTTTCATGATTTCTTCAATGCTCAGTTTGTTGTCCCTATAGTATCGTTCTGCCAACATAGCTTTGTTCAATGCCTGTTTACTGAGACCAGGCTTCCGACCAATTTTCAAGCCACGTCTTCTTGAGCTTTCCATTCCTGCCCGTGTACGTTCAATAATAATATCACGTTCCAATTGGGCAACCGATGCGAATAGGTTGAAGATAAACCTGCCGTGTGGGGAAGTGGTATCAATGAAACTTTCCTGAATGCTTTTGAAGTGGATTCCTTTCTTTTCAAAGTCCTCAATGAGTTTAGTGAGATGAGAAAGGCTTCTGGCGATTCGGTCCAGTTTCCAGACTACAAGAGTGTCACCTTCACGCAAAATGGATAAAAGTTCATCAAGACCCTTTCTTTCCGCTTTTGCTCCAGATGAAATATCGGCATAGATGTTCTTAGGTTTGATTCCCTCCTTAAGAAAGGCATCCACCTGTAAATCGTGTTTCTGTGATTTTGTGCTCACTCTTGCATAACCAAACTTCATCTTAGGTGTAAAAAAGGGTATATAAGGTAAACTATTTAAGTGTACCGAAAAAGTAAACTCTTTGGAATCAGTGTACTTGTTTAAGAGTGAAAGTTCAATTAAACGGTAGCTTATTTTCATGTTTCATGCCCTTATGGGTTGGAGACCTATTCATAGAACATCTTTTACTGGAAAAGTTATGAAAGAAAAATTTCAGTAAATTTATCAGGAAAGTTCAATTGACTATAAACACGGTCAAATTGCCCGTCAACAAATCGGTCAACAGATTTTGGAAGGCTCCATAACCCTTTAAATATAGGGCGTTCGGTCACAGGTTTGAATCCTGCCGCACCTGGTCACAAATAAATAGTTCAATTAAAACGCCAAGCTTTGCATCGGCGTTTTTTTGTTTCCGCTTAAATCAATATTTAGGGTTGTACAAATATTTATGCAAGTGGCTTGCGTCGGAAAATCCCCAGTTAAGTGCCACCGCCTCTTGGGTCAGGTTGGAGTTTTTTAGCTGGAAAGAGGCGCCTTTTACCCGATACTGCAACGCGAAATCGGAAAAAGTTGAACCCATCAAATCTTTGAACAAGGCTGTGAATTTTGTCACGGACATGTGGCAGGCCAAAGCTGCCTCTTTGGTCGTTATGAGTCTCTTTTCTTCAAAAATCAATCGTAAGGCTCCTTGGATGGAGGTTCTGGATTCAGAATTTGAATCTTGCAGTGGGATCTCCCACTCTTCCATAAGGGAAAGCAACAATTGAAATAAATATAGTTTGGCCCAATCCACATCATAGCTTTTGGAGAACCTTTGTTCTACTTTTTTTGCCAAACCCTTTATTTCACTCATCAAATTTGCCGCGGTCCTTGGCCTATCTTTCGGTGGTAACATGAATGCAGAGGTCATGTCCCTATCAAAAAAACGTGTGGTTGCCAAATACCTTGGGTCCACAACAAATACAGCCACCTCACAAGGAGCCTCAAGTACTTCGAAACCATGTGGTTCCCACATATTGCAGAACCAAACCTCGCCAGGTTCTACTTCCATATCGCATTCGAGGTAGGAGCGCTTCATTTTACCTTCCAATACCACGCCCAGTTCGAATTCATAGTGCATGTCAAACCAACCTTCTTCCCCATCTTCATGCTTGTTCAATATGATTTGGATGGGCCTCTCATCGTCAAGCTCAAAATAAAAGCGTTTCAAATCATCTATCCGTGCTTCTTTTATCATATCCTATCATGATTTTACAAAAAATATGAAGTAATTTACAAAAAGACATATATAAGGTTTGATCATATTTGAAATTAAAGCCCAATCAAGGCAATTGCAATTTACTTCTGAGAATAAGTACATCACTACGGATAAAAACAGTAAACCGGAAGATTGGGGCCATTATCAAACTGATCTATTGGCAAGGTAAATCAGTTTTACAAATACTCAAACGGAGTATTTCCTAATTATGAATTTTTATGGAACATTTTGATGCCATCGTTATAGGATCGGGAATATCCGGGGGCTGGGCCGCCAAGGAACTTTGTGAACAAGGTTTAAGAACACTCGTACTGGAGAGGGGAAGGGATGTAGAGCATATCAAAGATTACCCCACCATGACTATGGATCCGTGGGATTTTGAACACCGGGGTCGAATGACCAAAAAGTTCTATGAAGAAAACCCACTGATTACCAAAGCATCTGGATTCGGAGAAGATACTGCCCATTTTTTCATAAAGGATACCGATCACCCTTATGTACAGGAGAAACCATTCGACTGGATACGAGGGTACCAAGTTGGTGGCAAATCCCTGATTTGGGGAAGGGCCTGTCAACGTTGGAGTGATTACGAGTTCAAAGCACCTGAAAAGTATAGTTACGGGATAGCGTGGCCCATTGATTACAATGATATTGCCCCGTGGTACTCGCATGTGGAGAAATTTATCGGCGTGTGTGGTAACAAGGATGGTATTGAGGCCATGCCAGATGGGGAGTTCTTGCCTCCTTTCGAACTGAACTGTGTGGAGGAGCATATGAAAAGCACGCTCGAGGAACATTTCCCTGGAAGATATTTAGCCCAGGGGAGATGGGCACATCTAAGTGAACCGGAACAAACCCATTTGGACCAAGGTAGGGGCAAATGTCTTTGTCGCAATAAGTGTATGCGAGGGTGCCCTTTTGGAGGGTATTTCAGTTCCAATGCATCCACACTGCCCTGGGCCGAAAAAACAGGTAACCTTACCATAAGACCGTTTTCGGTAGTTCATTCCATTCTTTATGATGAAGATTCCGGAAAAGCTTCCGGTGTCAAGGTCATTGATGCCAACACAAAAGAGGAGTTCATCTTCAATGCCAGAATTATTTTTGTGAATGCATCGGCACTAAATTCCAATTTGATTTTACTCAATTCAAAATCCAATCGTTTTCCTTATGGTCTTGGCAACGATCATGACTTATTGGGAAGATATATTGGTTTTCATATCTACAGAGCCCGAGCAGGTGCCAAAATCAGCGGATATGAGGACAAATATTATTATGGTTCAAGGCCTTCGGAATGTATTATAGCCAACTACCGTAATTTAAAGGAACAGGATACTGATTTTCTTGGCGGATACACCATTTTTACTGGAGCCTATCGGAACAGAGCCGAAGAAATCCCTGACGAAACACCGCAGCTCGGCGCAGACTTTAAGCATAAAATAAGTAGACCTGGGAGCTGGCAAATCTATATGTATATGCAAGGTGAGACCATCCCTAAAGCATCAAACAGAGTTTACTTGAGCCCGGATAAAACAGATAACTGGGGCATTCCCTTACTTGTCACGGATGTTGGTTACGATGAAAATGACGAAAAAATGATCAATGATTTTCTTGTGGAAAGTCGTAGCATGCTCGAGAAAATGGGGTGTACCGATATAGACACACAGGACAACAACCAAGCCCCTGGATTGGATATCCATGAAATGGGTGGCGTAAGAATGGGCAAAGACCCTGAGACCTCCCTTTTGAACGAATACAACCAGATGCACGAGTGTAAAAATGTATTTGTGACCGATGGCGCCTGTATGACCAGTACAGGCAATCAAAGTCCATCCATTCTGTATATGGCACTTACAGCACGGGCAGCCACATATGCCGCGGCACAGATTAAAAAAGGTTTATTGTAATAAATTAAGATTATGGACAAAAAAGTCGGAGTCGGACTAGTGGGTTCCCAATTCATATCAAGTATACATGCCGATGCATTGAGCAGGGTATCGGATGCGGAGATTTTAGCGGTAATGTCTCCTACAAAAGGGCATGCCGAAAAATTCGCGGAAAAGTTCAACATTCCCAATCATTATACTGATTTGGATGAAATGTTGGCAATGCCGCAAATTGACATGGTGGTCATTGGGGCACCCAACTATCTACATTGTGAAATTACTTTAAAAATAGCAAAAGCCGGTAAACATGTAGTGGTCGAAAAACCTTTGTGCATGAACTTAAAGGAAGCGGATGCAATGATCGATGCCTGCAAAGAAGCCAATGTAAAGCTCATGTATGCCGAAGAACTTTGTTTCGCCCCTAAATATGTACGTTTGAAGGCTTTATTGGACGAAGGTGCCCTTGGAGACCCCGTGCTCTTTAAACAATCGGAGAAACACGATGGCCCCCATGCCGACCACTTTTGGGATATTGAACGCTCCGGAGGTGGGGTAACCATGGACATGGGCTGCCACGCCATCCAATTCTTTAGATGGTTACATCCTGAGAAAAACATCAAATCGGTATATGCCCAAATGATGACCAGTGTGCACAAGGACAAAACCGAAGGTGAGGACAACTCCATTATTATCCTGGAATTCGAAGATGGTGTAACGGCCGTCATGGAAGAAAGCTGGACCAAACTTGGGGGCATGGACGATAAAGCCGAAATACATGGTTCAGAAGGAGTGGCCTATGCGGATATACTACAAGGCAACTCCATACAAACCTACAGTGCCAAAGGAGTGGGCTATGCTGTGGAAAAGGCGGGAAACACCATTGGATGGAGCTATACCATGTTTGAAGAGAGCTGGAACTATGGATTCCCTCAGGAATTTGAACATTTTGTGGATTGTGTCAAAAATGACAAACAGCCCTTGGTAACAGGGGAAGATGGCAAGGCCGTACTGGAAGTGATACTTGCAGCCTATGAATCAGCGGGCACTGGGAAAAAAGTGCTACTTCCTTTCAAATCGGATGTGGACAAGCCCTATAAATTATGGAAGAAAGTATAGTGGTCAGGTTCCCACTATTCCAAACAGATCAAAACATGGAAAGAAGAGATGCTTTAAAACTTACAGCCACCATTCTGGGAGGAAGTATCATAGGGTCCCAATTCTTTTTGTCGGGCTGTGTTGCCCCTCCAAAGAAAAGACCTTGGATGGTGACCGATGACGATGTTCCCTTCCTTGATGAAATAGGCGAAACCATTCTTCCGGACACGGATGAATCCCCCGGGGCAAAGGCTGCCCATATCGGGACGTTCATGAAAACAATCGTAAATGACTGTTATAGTGAGGATGAAACCTTACTTTTTATTGATGGTTTGGATAAGGTCGAAGAAAAGTCCATGGATGGGTTCGGAGAATCATTCCTTTCCCTTTCCAAAGAAAAAAAACTAAATCTACTTACCCAATTTGATGAAGAGGCCAAAAAACACAGGTCTTTGGAGGAACCACACTTTTTTACCATGCTCAAAGAGCTTACCCTCTGGGGCTATTTCACTTCTGAGGTCGGTGCGACCGAAGCACTTCGTTACAATCCCGTTCCCGGTAGGTTCGAAGGCTGCATTCCTTATAATGGGGAAAATGCGTGGATATCATGAACTACCTATTCTTTGACGACTATGGGGAAATGAGTGCCCATGCTGGCCATACCGTACTTTCTGAACTTAAGAAGAAAAGGGAACTTCGTATCTGTGCAGCCACGGGCAACTCTCCAACGGGCACGTATGATTTTTTGGCAAAACAATATTTGAACGGACCAGAGCTTTTTGAAGGACTACAGATTGTAAAATTGGATGAGTGGGGAGGGTTGGCTGACACACACCCAGGTTCTTGTGAGTACTACCTACAAAAACACCTATTGAAACCCTTGAACGTTTCCAATGACCGGTACACTGGTTTTGGAACCAACCCACAAAATGCTCGACAAGAATGCGAAAGAATCCAACAGAAGATTGAAAATGAAGGTTTGATCGACCTGTGTATCTTAGGATTGGGCAAGAATGGGCATATTGGTTTCAATGAGCCTGACCACCACTTACAGCCCTATTGCCATGTGGCCCCACTTTCAGAGACATCCCAAAACCACGGCATGGTAAAAGATTTGAACCAAAAACCATCATATGGAATGACCCTGGGGATGCAAAACATTCTCACTGCCAAAAAAATCATCCTCTTGGTTCATGGAACCGGCAAGGAAAAGGCCATTTCAATTTTGAAGGAAAAAATCATAACCCCACAATGGCCTGCCTCCTTCTTATGGCTGCACCCCGATGTCGAATGTTTAGAAGTAAAAACACCTGATTTCCCCGAACAGTTTGGATGAATGTCGGGAATCTTCATTGTGCGCAACCTAGCATTTTGAAAAATGTATCTACATTTCTTTCATACTTCCCCCAGTCTGTAAATTGACTGGGAAGGGAACACTCACTTTTTACGGTCACACTTCCCCTAACGCCAACCTCTATTTCCATTTTTTCTGTCCAAGACCAAAGACTCAATCTTGTTATGGCGCGGACTGTTCCAGTGTTTTCATCGATGCTCTTTATTTTGAACCTACATGCTTCAAGCGCATTTTTAATGTTCTCCATCAATTGTTTTCTATCCAAACCATATTTTGATGCTTCAAATTTTGCTGTCATATGGATTTACCCTCATGGTTTGAACTGAACTTAAAACGAAAAAAACTAATACGTCACGGTATTATACCCTTTAGCTTGTAGTTGGAGTATTCTCACTGTCCATGTAGCGACGGGTTCCATTCCAGGAATGAGCTGGTCCTCGGAAACACCCAATTTTTCCATGGCCACACTACATACGGTAACACGAACCTTATCATTGTACTTTTTGTATAAAGTCTCCAGTTCCGAGCCTTTCACCAGCTGCTTGACCAACATACCCTTGGTAACGATTTCATAGTCGGATACCCCTACTCCACTGGCCACGAGTTTATCATACAAGCTCAAAACACCTCTAAAATGACGCTCTTCGCTGACCCCAAAGGCATACTGAGTTGTCTCTTGTAAATCGGACACAATCGATGCATCCAGCTTGTCCTGCCCAAATATATCGGATGGGGTTAAAATGATACAGAAACCAACAAGAACTATAAGGCGGAATAGTTTCATAACTGTTTGTTTGGTATTGATACAGCAACATTGCCTGTATAAAAATACAACTATTCCAACTAGAAAAAATTAAAAGATGGTCATCACTTTTTTAGTACAATCCCATTTCTTTCGCCAGTATATTCCCCCTCGTCAATGGAAAGTTCCCCATTGATAATACTGTACTTTACACCTTGTGCCAATTGAAAGGCATCATTGTAAGTGGCGAGGTCTTTAAATGTTTCAGGATCGAAAATGATGATATCCGCAAAATAACCTTCCAATAATTTACCACGTTCAGGAATTCGGAGAATATCCGCAGTTACAGAAGAACTTTGTTTGATAAAGCCCCCTAAATCCAATATCCTGTCCCCTTTGACATACTTGTTGTATTTTCTTGGGAAGGTCCCATATTTTCTTGGGTGCCCCGAACCACCATCGGACCCTGTGACCACCCATGGTTCATCCATAAAGTTGGCAATGTCATAGGGGTTCATGTTAAAGGAAGCGATTTTAATATAGCCTTCTTCCAAAATTTTGAAGACGGTTTCTTCTGGTTTCATATTCAGGGATTCCGATATTTCCAGCAAGGTTTTACCCTCATAATCCTTTTTTGGGGATTGGACGATCAATAATGTGTTGGGACCGCCTCTTCGGGCTATATTATTCTGCGTTTGCTCAAGTATTTGATTTCTCAATCCAGCGTTTCCATATCGAATGAACAGGGAATCCTTGCCCCCACTTTCCGCCCATCGGGGAACGACAGCCGATTGCAACCCTGTTGCAGAGGCTTCGTATGGATATTGGTTAGCTGTTATATCAACACCTTTTTTCCGGGCATCTTCAATGATATCGATAATGGAGTCACTCTGCTTCCAAACCTCGACCCCTAAACATTTGATATGTGAAATATGCACGGGCAACTGCGCTCTTTGCCCGATTTCGATGGTCTCCCGAATGGCAGGTATCAATCCAATGGAATAAGTGCTTTCATCACGCATGTGGGTATCATAAACACCGTTGTTCTTGGCGACCACCTTGGCCAAGGCCACAATTTCCTCGGTATCTGAATAGCTACCAGGGGCATAAAACAGTCCTGTAGACATCCCAAAGGCCCCTGCATCCATTTCTTGCTGAACCAGTTTCTCCATTTTCTGAATCTCTTCGGCAGAGGCTTTCCGGTCACTCTTACCCATGACTTCTTTCCGCACGGTTCCATGTCCCACCAGAAGTACCACATTGGTCCCTACTCCATGGTCCCCACATTGGCTGCGGAACCCTTGCAAGGGATATGGACTACTTCCATCATTACCTACGGTAACTGTTGTGATTCCTTGAAAGAGAAAGGGCGTGTTATCGGATTTTTCAGAATCCTCCAGATCAGCGGTGGCATGGGTATGTGGGTCTATAAAACCTGGCGAGACAACAAGCCCGTTGGCATCGATCGTTTTTGGAGCGACCACCTCAACGCTATCCGCTTTACCCATATAAATGATTTTATCCCCTTTTATGGCAATGCTCAACTTTTTTGGTTCGGCATCCACCCCATTGTAAACCGTTCCGTTTTCGATCAGGATATCAGCTCCCACTTTGGGTTTGGTGCAGGATAGCATCAGTAATACTGAAGCGGTAAAACAACCGAAGGAAATGGTATGGTTCATGGTCTGATCTCTTTAAGGCGACCAATATTAAAGAAATAAACTTATATGTGGGCAAAAGTTATCGGAAACCTTGAAAAAATCGGGGATTAAGGCAAATCGATCATAAAAAGACCTTGCCCCAACACATTGCTTGCCTTTGGCCATCCAGATCCATCTTCACGAGGTTTTGATCGTTTTTGTTCCATAGAGACCCACCCTTGGTTCCCGTTGCTGGAACAAGGGCCCATGTTACTTCAGCTCCAGCGAATCCAATATGCGTTGTGCCTCTTTCAATTCCAACTGAAGCCTTTGGTTTTCCAGAATATATTGCTCCTGTAGCTGATTTATCTTGCGTTCAAATTCATCGGCAGGGACATATTCGGGCTCCAAAAGGGTTTCTTTTACAACACTGATCAAGGTGAACAAAAAGCTGATGGCAACTGCCACTATCAATCCTATCAACATCACTTTTTCCCGTTTAAGATCGGGGGTGTTGCGTTTGATCTGTTTTTTTTCCTCCTTGGTCAATTTCGGGGTGCCCGACAAATGTCCCAAAAAAGTATCCCACTTTTCCTCCTCTTTTACATAGAGATTCATAAAACCTCCCTCGTCCAGAAAACCCTGTGTACTCGGTGTAGAGGCCAGCATAAAGACATCCAGGCCATTTCCTCCCATGGCATCCAACAAATTGGAATCATAAGCTAGAATCTCCTGAACCAATTTCTGGACATATTCCAGACTGTAATTGGGTCGTAGGAACTCGTCGTAAAGGGTCTGGATCTGGAAGTAATCACTTCGATCCAAAGCATATTCCAAAAAACGGTCTTTTAGTTCAGCCTTAAAAAATTCACTCATTTCCCAGAATGGATGGTTAGTTGTTGGTTGTGGTCGTTAGGCTAAATGTAAAGAATTGGGATGGTAGGTTACTCTAGGTCAAGGTAAAGAATTCATCAAGTTTGTATTTTGAAGTATCATAGGGAAATTAACAAGCACTCTATACGATTTCGGCGCTCAAACCTGCCTGTAACAATTTGCTGCATTTTGGCTTCAAGAAAGAATACTCCCCGGTTTTCACTGTACATTTTCCTTTGTAATGGACGATCAAGGAGCATTGTTCGGCCTGTTCGGGGGTATGTTCACAAACCTTGATAAGGGTTTCAATTACGTAATCAAAAGTGTTGACATCGTCATTAAAAAGGACTATTTCATGCTCATTTGTGGTCTCTTCCTCCAGAAGAACGTCTTCCAACTCTTTTTCTCTAGTACTCATATATCAAACGGAGTTTACGTCTTTCTAATTTACATATTTTGCTGCAACCCAATTGTTCTTCTCCAGATTTTTTTCAAATTCCAAACCGTAGGCGCCACATTTTGAAGAAATTGCATCTAAATCCTCCAAATAAAAGCCACTTAAAAAAAGTGCCCCACCCCTTTTGAGGCAATCTGCGTAAACGGGAATGTCCTCCAATAGGATATTTCGGTTGATATTGGCCAAGATGATATCGAACTTTTTGTCTTTCAACAAACTACTGTCCCCTTGAAAAGCTTTGATGTCAGAACAGTCATTTCGCTCCACATTTTCTTGGGTATTCAAATAGCACCATTCATCAATATCGATGGCCTCGGTATGGCCAGCCCCCCGCTTTTTGGCCAAAATGGCCAAAACACCGGTTCCACATCCCATATCCAAGACCGATTTTTCTTGAAAATCATTGTCCAGGATATGCTGTAGCATCATATGGGTGGTTTCGTGGTGCCCAGTTCCAAAACTCATTTTCGGTTCGATGACAATATCGTAATCCACCTCAACAGCTTCGTGAAACGGAGCACGGACCATGCACCGATCATCTACAAGTATTGGATGAAAGTTCTTTTCCCACTCCGCATTCCAGTTTTGCTGTTCGATTTCCTTGCTGGTCCAACTGATTTCAAAATTTGTATTCTGTGACACAAAAAGGTCTTCCAACATACCATCCCGCCATTCAGATTTAAGAATGTAGGCCAAAAGCCCTGTTTCGTTTTCCACAAAACTTTCGAAACCCAATTCCCCCAACTCCGCAATCAGAATATCGGTTGCGGGTTGGAGCGGGTTTATTTTAAAATCGTATTCGAGATAAACCAAAGACACTGTTTAAATCGCCTTGATGATATCCGAGAAATCTTCGGCCTTCAATGAAGCACCTCCGATCAACCCTCCATCCACGTCAGGTTTAGAGAAAATTTCGGCGGCGTTGGCAGGTTTCACACTCCCTCCGTACAAAATGGAAACATCCTCGGCAATGGTCGCATTGAATCCGTCCGCAATGGTTTTTCTGATGAATGCGTGCATTTCCTGAGCTTGTTCCGGACTTGCGGTTTCGCCGGTGCCAATGGCCCAGACAGGCTCGTAGGCCAAGACGATCTTGCCCCAGGCACTCGCATCCAGGTCGAACAAGGCATTCTTCAACTGGCTTTCCACTACGGCAAAATGATTATCGGATTTTCTGTCCTCCAATTCCTCGCCAAAGCAGAAAATCACCTTTACATCCTTTTCGATGGCAGTTTTCACCTTTTTGGCCAATAACCCATCGTCCTCGCCAAAGTAGGCACGTCTTTCGGAGTGACCTAGGATGACCACATCCACACCCAAGCTAAGCAACATATCCGCTGAAATCTCACCTGTATAGGCCCCACTTTCAGCAAAGTGCATATTCTGGGCGGCCACCTGTATTTTGGAATCCTGCAATGCCTGCTTTGCCGCTTGAAGGTTGACAAAGGTCGGTGCCACAATCACATCGGCATCGGTATCGGGTAGTTTGGCGGAAAGCTCGGCCAACAATTCCTCCGTTTCCTGAAGGTTCTTGTTCATCTTCCAGTTTCCTGCTACAATCTTTGTTCTCATGTTATTTGGTTTTTTTCTTTAGTGTTAAGATTAGAAAGTAAGTTCATCAAAATCATTGTAATGTACCTTTTGCCGAATGGTCCCCTCACTGAGCACTAAAATAGCCGGATTGGAACGCACAATAGTCTTCAAAGTTGTTTCATCTGTAAAATAGAACTCAAAATCCAGTCCATAGGTATCGATTATCTTGTTGGCCATATCGTTGCTCGAAGCGGACATGCCTATGACTTTGTAACCTTTTTGTTTTGCCTTGGCAGTTACCTCGGCGACCTCCTCAAAAGCTTCAAGATCACTTTTTGCCATATCGTAAGCAATCACCATTACCAATTTATCCTCTTCCAGCAGTTCGGCGGCATAATCCTGTCCTTCTTGTTCAATGGTAAAATCGTGTATAGGCGGTTCGTACCCGGCTTGTATTTGGGTAGTTTCCACATCCACAAATTCTCCGTCGACGGTGGGATAGTCGCCTTCGGTCACATAAATTTGTTCTTCCCCATCCACCTTAAAACGCCAGGCATACTCATAAATGGGTTTAGGAGCATCTTCGGGAACGGACATTCCCTCTTGTATGTTGGCGCCAATTTTATAGGGCCTAAAATCCACAGATGGTAAATGAGCCAATACGTGATTGGCAAACAAAACACACGCCAACAAGGCCACTCCGCCAACAATCCAATTGGTCTTAGGACTGAACAATGGCGTAATATATTTTCTACCGAAAAACAGTATCAGAATAAATACGAGTAGAATAACATCTTTGGTAAAGGATTCCCATGGTGTCAGTTTGATGGCATCCCCAAAGCACCCACAGTCGGTCACTTTATTGAAATAAGCAGAATAAAAGGTCAAGAAAGTGAAGAACACAATCATGAGCAAAAGGCTCCATACTGTGAATTTGGGTTTAAATCCAATCAAAAGAAGAACTCCCAAAATCACCTCAACTATGACCACAAAAATGGAAATCGCCAATGCAAGTGGTGTTAAAAAAGGAAGATCCAACACACCCGGGCTGAAATATTCTTCCAGTTTAAAGGAAAAACCCATGGGATCGTTCAATTTTATCAGTCCACTGATAATGAACAACACCCCTACAATAATTCTTGATATCCAGACCAAATATTTCATTCTTCTTCTTTTAAATGAATCAATGCAAAAACTGCATAATTAACCATATCCTGATAGTTGGCATCCACGCCTTCACTGACCAAAGTGGCCCCTTGATTGTTCTCGATCTGTTTTACGCGCAGCAACTTTTGCAAAATCAAATCCGTAAGGGAGCTTACCCGCATATCCCTCCAGGCCTCACCATAATCGTGGTTTTTGTCCTCCATGAGCTTCTTGGTCATGGCCACTTGCTCGTCATAAAGTGCAATGGCCTCCTCGGCAGTCAAATCCGGTTGTTCCACCACACCTTTTTCAATCTGTATGAGCGCCATAATGGAATAATTGATAATACCGATGAACTCGGAACGCTCATCTTCGTCCACTTTGCGCACATCGTTCTGTTGAAGGCCACGGATACGCTGTGCCTTTATAAAAATCTGGTCCGTTAGGGAGGGTAACCTAAGGATTCGCCAAGCGGTGCCATAATCCTTGGCTTTCTTTGAAAACAATTCACGACAGGTCTGTATTACCGCATCGTATTGTTGGGAAGTCTGCTGCATGTATTGTTGCTAATTTGCGTAAATTTCGTCCAACTTATCTGTGCCCTAGAGCACTTTGCCAAAGATAATGAAACCCGACAAAGCAAATATTTTTTATGACCATAAACTGTAAAGGCGATCTTGTAGACCTGAAAACGCCCAAAGTAATGGGCATTCTCAACCTTACGCCAGACTCTTTTTTTGATGGCGGAAAGTACAAGGACGAAGCATCCATCCTTGATCAAGTTGAATATATGCTGAGCCATGGGGCCACATTCATCGATATGGGGGCCTACAGTTCCCGACCCGGTGCAGCGCACGTCCCGGAGGATGAAGAACTGAAACGGATGGTTCCCGTTATTGACCTTATCCTTAAAAAGTTTCCCGATACTTTGATTTCCGTGGACACCTTCCGAGGCAAAGTGGCAGAAGAAAGTATTGAACATGGTGCGTCCATCATCAACGATATTGCCGCCGGGAATTTGGACAAGACCATGTTCGACATAGTGTCCAAGCATCAGGTACCGTACATTATGATGCATATGAAGGGCACACCCCAGTCCATGCAAAAAGAAGCAGTGTATGGGAATTTGATCAATGACCTTAGGTATTATTTTTCCGAAAAGATAAAAGAGACCACATCAAAGAAAATAAACGATGTAATCATAGACCCTGGTTTTGGCTTTGCCAAGACAACGGCACAAAACTACACGCTGCTGAATCATCTGGATATGTTCCAAACCTTTGGTTTGCCCATTTTAATCGGTTTGAGCAGAAAGTCCATGATTTACAAGCTCTTGGGGTCATCTGCGAAAGAAGCGTTGAACGGTACAACCGCCCTGCACACGGTAGCGCTATTAAAAGGCGCCAACATTATTCGTGCACATGATGTGAAAGAAGCCTTGGAATGTGTTAAACTTGTGGAGGCTTTAAAAGAGAATGCCCTCTAATTTGAGGTTCTCCTATTTTTGCTAATTTTACAAAAACGCTGCCGTTGGATTTTTTAAATTTTCTCGAATTCAAGATTACGGATGTCATCGACATAGTCCTTGTGGCCGCACTGCTCTATTACATTTACAAACTCGTCAAAGGTACCGTCGCCATTAATATTTTTATTGGCATAGTGATTGTTTGGGCCCTTTGGAAATTGACCGAATTGCTCCAAATGAAAATGATCAGCAGCATGGTCGGGGGGTTTATGAACATTGGTCTTATTGCCCTGATCATCGTTTTCCAACAAGAAATCCGAAAATTCCTTTTGATGATCGGCTCCACCAATTTCGCCTCCAAGCGCAACATTTTCAAGCATTTTAAATTCTTACGGCAAGAGGCCATTTCCACCAGTACCGACGTCGAGGCCATTATCGGTGCTTGTGAGCGCATGGGCACTTCGAAAACCGGTGCCCTGATTGTTATAGAGCGAAACAATTCCTTGGATTTTGTAAAATCCACTGGGGACTCCATGGACATCAAAGTGACCCAGCCCATCTTGGAGAGTATATTTTTCAAGAACAGTCCCTTGCATGACGGTGCCATTGTGATTCAGGATAATTTCATTACCGCAACCCGTGTGATCCTTCCTGTTTCCAACGACCGTAACATTCCTCTTCGCTTTGGACTGCGCCATAGGGCCGCAGTGGGCATCACGGAAAAAACAGATGCCCTATGCTTGGTTGTCAGTGAGGAAACAGGCTCGATATCCTATATCAAAAACGGGGACTTTATCCCCTTTAAAAATAGGGAGGAATTGGTAAAACGCATTAAAAAGGACTTGGAGCAATGAAATGTGCCAATTGTGACAACAGCCTCCGTTCAGATTTCAGCTTTTGTCCCACTTGTGGTGGAAAAGTAATCCGCAACAGATTAACCTTAAAAAATGTTTGGGAAGATATAAGTTACCAAGTTTTCAATTTGGATAACACCTTCCTTAAAACCTTTAGGCATTTGTTCTCTCAACCTCAATCTGTAATCGAAAGCTACAATAGCGGTGTTCGAAAAAGATATATGAACCCTATAAGCTATTTTGCCATTGGAGTTACAATTTCCGGAATAATGTTTTACATACTTCAAGACATCTATGGTGTTAAACTCACGGAAACAAGCTTTGCCAATGAGAACACTCCTAAATTGGATTTTGTTTTTGACTATCAGGGGATTTTGTCATACCTCATCATGCCTTTTTATGCGCTAATGACCTGGGTTTTGTTCTTGGACAAAAAAGCACTCAATTATACAGAACATTTAGTTGCCAACGCATATATAGTAGGACAGGTTACCTTTGTCCAATTTTTGATATGTATACCCTTGTTTGGCTTCTTCGATGTGAGCTACGAACCCGTAAATGGATTGATTCTATTGTTCATGGTGGCCTATCAATTCTATGCTCTAAAAAAGATACATCAAATCAATTTTTTTGAATCTCTGATTCGCGCTTTGGCCTATTTTATAATGCTGATTGTACTGATGATGGGAATTGGCATTTTCATTGCTATAATTGGATTTATAACTGGAGCTATCAAACCAGAAGATTTTTTGCCTCCCCCTCAATAAAATGGTTAAGCCACTTCTTCCGCCAAGAACTGGGCATTATACAAATCGTTGTAATAACCACCTTTTTCCAAAAGCTCTTTGTGGGTTCCAATCTCTATAATTTTCCCTGCATCCATCACGATAATCTTATCCGCCTTTTTGATGGTCGCCAAACGGTGCGCAATAATAATGGAAGTCCGGCCTTCGGTAATCTTATCCGTAGCTTGTTGGATCAATTGTTCGGAATACGTATCCACAGAAGATGTGGCCTCGTCGAGAATCAAGATGCTTGGGTTGCTCACATAGGCACGTAAAAAGGCAATTAATTGACGCTGACCACTGGAAAGCATGGTTCCGCGTTCCTTTACGTTGTATTGATAACCTCCCGGCAAACTTGAAATAAAATCGTGCACCCCGATTTGTTTGGCCGCAGCCTCTATCTCTTCCTCTGAAATCGAGTCATCACGAAGTGAAATATTATGAGCAATGGTATCGGCAAACAAAAAGACATCTTGCAACACAATGGCGATATGTGATCTCAGGGATCGTAATGTATAATCATCCAAGCACACATTATCCACCAAGATTTTTCCTGAATTGATCTCATAGAATCGATTGAGCAGGTTGATGATGGTCGATTTTCCTGCACCCGTCGCACCCACAATGGCAACGGTCTCCCCTGCTTTCACTTGAAACGATATTCCGTGCAGTACCTCTTCATCCGGCACATAGCCAAAATGTACGTCCTTGAATTCAATATCTCCTTTTACGTCCTTTTTCTCGACCTTCCCGTTATCATCAATATGGCTATCGGTATCCAATATCTTGAAGACTCGGTTAGCGGCCACCATTCCCATTTGAAGCGTGTTGAACTTATCTGCAATCTGACGAAGTGGTCGGAACAACAAATCCATCAAGAAAAAGAAAGCCACAATGGCTCCTTTGTTGTCCATACCTACATTTTCAATATTTTGAATCACACCAAAATAAACCACCAAACCTATACCAATGGAGTTGGATATTTCCGCAATGGGGAAGAATATGGAGTTGTACCAAACCGTCTTCAACCAAGCATTTTGATGCTTTTCGTTGATGACACGAAACTTCTCCTTTTCAATCTCTTCCCGGTTGAAGAGTTGAACTATCTTCATTCCCGCAATACGTTCCTGAACAAAGGAGTTGAGATTGGACACTTGCGCCCTCACTTCCACAAATGCCACCTTCATGGCTTGCTGAAACAGTCGGGTAGCAATCAAAATTACCGGCATGATGGCAAATACGATCAATGCCAATTTCCAATTGATGACCACCATGATGATAGCTGCGGACAACATTTTAAGAGCGTCGGCCACAATCATAAAAAATCCTTGACTGAAGATTTCCCCGATTCGCTGCATATCCGCAACGGCCCTCGTTACCAGTACACCTATCGAAGAGTTGTCAAAATAGGTCATTTTAAAACTGGTCATCTTTTCAAAAAGGTTGATACGGATATCCCTGATGACAGACTCGCCCAAAAGGTTCGCATAATAATTGAACAATAACTGAGTGGTTACCTGTCCGAGCAAAAAGGCCAACATCAACAATACATTGTTGAGCAATTGTTCGGCATCCTTGTTCTCCAAAGATCGGTTGATGATTTCCTTGACCAACAATGGAATCCCGATAGCAAATGCCGCGGACAACACAGCCACGATGGCCACCAACCAAAAAATTCCCCTGTAGGGTCTGGTTCGCGAAAAAACACGTTTGAACAATCTAAAATCGAACGCTTTTCCTACATCATCCTTTTTGCTCATTAAAAATCTCTTTTGGATATGAAACCTTGGTCAAATATAATCCTTTTGCAGGGACGGAGGCACCTGCCTCTCCCCTATCTTTACTTGCAATGACTTGATGGATGCCTTCTGGAGACATTTTTCCCATGCCCACATCCAACAATGTTCCCACCACAGCACGGACCATATTTCGCAAAAATCGGTCTGCGGCAATGGTAAACACCCATTTATCCTCATCAACTTTCCAAAACGCTTCGCGAACATCACAATTGAATGTTTTCACATCGGTATTGGATTTGGAAAAACACTCAAAGTCCGTGTAGTCCAATAGTATTTTAGCTGCCTGATTCATCGCGTCCACATCCAGTGGCTGCTTTATAAAATGGGCGCAATCGAACAAAAAAGGGTCTTTTTCCTTAACCAACCAATATTCGTAGGTGCGTTCCACTGCATCAAAACGGGCATGGGCATCATCGGCAACTTGGAATATTCTCTGTATTGCAATATCATCCGGCAAAAAGGCATTCAACCGATATACCAGATCATCAATATCCGATATGGCATCGACATCTAGATGGCAGAACATCTGTTTAGCGTGCACCCCGGCATCGGTCCTTCCAGCACCTACCACCGCCACCTTTTGCCGCAACAATGTGGACAAGGCCTTTTCCAATTCCTCCTGCACTGTAATGGCATTGGGTTGGTTCTGCCATCCGTGATATGCTTTACCGAAATAAGAAAATTGGATAAAATATCTCAATGGGATCCCTTACTTTTAGGTCGATAAAGATAATTCAATCCTTACCAACACAAATCCAACGGATAGTTTTTAGCATATTTTTAGCGAAATGACGAAAATTTTATTGCTTTCGGACACTCACGGCCACATGGACAAAACCATACTAAAGTATGCAGCACAAGCTGATGAAATTTGGCATGCCGGCGATATTGGAAGCTTATCCGTTACCGACCAATTGGAAGCCATAAAACCTGTAAAGGGAGTACATGGCAATATTGATGACCATGTAATCCAAAAAGAGTTTCCAGAAAACAACAGGTTCATGTGTGAAGGGGTCGATGTTTGGATTACCCACATTGGCGGTTACCCCAACAGGTACAATGTCCGCGTTCGGGATGAAATCCGAAGTAACCCGCCCAAGCTGTTCATTTGCGGGCATTCCCATATTTTAAAGGTAATGCATGACAAAAAATTGGGCTTATTGCATATGAATCCAGGCGCATGTGGAAAACATGGTTTCCATCAGATTCGGACGATGTTGCGATTTGTGATTGATGGCGACAAAATCTCAGACCTGGAAGTGATAGAGCTGGGCAAACGATAGCCAAAAACATAAAAACCCCGACCGGAGCCAGGGTTTTTTCGCACTAATACTACTAAGATGTTAGGTTTAACGTAAGCGATCAACAGATTTTACAAGATCTTCATCCTTTTTGATAGCCCTGTTGGCCAGGACAAGAAAAACGATAGAAAATACAGGAATCAGCATCCCAATACCCTTCTCAGAAACCACAGTTTCTCCGGATAAGCTTAGCGATCGATAAACGAAAAATCCTAGTAAAAAAAGGTTCAATATCATATTCAATCTGTTTACCACAAATTGATTTTGTCGCTTCTTGTACATTAAAATCGATACCACGGCAAGCACGGTAGCCACATAAAAGACGAGGCTTACCACAACTTGATCTTGGGCAAAAACTTCTTTGCCCCCAACTTCTACCCACAGATTCAGAAAGAACGGAAGTATGCCTGAAATAAGGCCTACTATGAGTAAAAATAACGTTTGTATCCGCTGAATCATTGTTCAAATCGATTTGGAATCGCAAAAATAGGTGTCTTTTTGATAAATAAGGCCTTATTCTTGAAAAATTATTTGTAATATTGTCTCGTTATTAGCAAGCACCTACCTAGGAAATCTTTCTCCAGTAGCATCCATAAATAACTTTACTTCAAATTTAGAATCACACAAGTTTAACTTATTCCATTACTTAATGTTCGAGATTTCAGATCTAAAAGCTAAAAAGCTTCCTGAGTTGCAAGAAATTGCAAAGGGTCTAAATGTTCCCAAATTCAAATCATTGAAAAAACTAGACCTGGTTTACCAAATATTGGACGTTCAGGCCTCCAACCCAAAAGCTGTTGCGGAAACCGTTTCAGCTACCACCGACGAAAAGCCAGCCCCAAAACCAAGAAAACCCAGAACGCCACGCCCAAAGGCTGCGGATACCAAAAAAACTGAAGGGGATGCTCCTAAAAAAGCACCTCAAAAAAGAGAGCCTAGAGCTAAAAAAGAGGAAACCAAACCACAAGCTAAGCCTCAAAAAAGGGATGACAAATCGCAAGACAACAAATCCCAAGGCAGCAACAACTCTCAAAAAAACCAAAATAACAATAGGAGAAACAACCAACACAACAAGTCGCACCACGACAAAAAGAACAGCAATTTTGACAAGGACCTGAAAAACAGGTACAAAGAACCTGAATATGAGTTCGACAGCATTATTGAAAGTGAGGGTGTGTTGGACGTTATGCAGGATGGTTACGGATTCCTAAGATCATCCGATTACAACTATCTTTCTTCTCCTGACGATATATATGTATCCCAATCACAGATCAGATTGTTCGGACTTAAGTCCGGTGATACCGTTTTGGGCAATATTCGACCTCCCAAAGAGGGCGAAAAGTATTTCCCACTGATTAAGGTAAACAAAATCAATGGATTGGACCCTCAAGTGGTTCGTGACAGAGTAGCTTTTGAGCACCTTACCCCATTGTTTCCAAAGGAAAAGTTCAAGTTGGCGGAAAAACAAAGTACCATTTCCACAAGAATCATGGATTTGTTCTCTCCTATCGGGAAAGGACAAAGGGGCATGATCGTATCCCAGCCGAAAACGGGTAAAACCATGTTGTTGAAGGATATCGCCAACGCTATCGCAGCCAACCACCCAGAGGTATATCAAATCATCCTATTGATTGATGAGCGCCCTGAAGAGGTTACCGATATGCAGCGTAACGTACGTGGCGAAGTGGTTGCCTCAACTTTTGATAAGGAAGCAACCGAGCATGTAAGAGTGGCCAACATTGTATTGGAAAAAGCTAAAAGATTGGTGGAATGCGGGCACGATGTAGTGATTCTATTGGATTCCATTACCCGTTTGGCCCGTGCCTATAACACTGTACAACCCGCTTCTGGCAAAGTACTGAGTGGTGGTGTGGATGCCAATGCATTGCACAAACCAAAACGTTTCTTTGGTGCGGCACGTAACATTGAAAATGGAGGTTCGCTTTCCATTATCGCTACAGCATTGACAGAAACAGGTTCCAAAATGGATGAAGTTATCTTTGAGGAATTCAAGGGTACCGGTAACATGGAACTTCAGTTGGATAGAAGGATTTCCAACAGAAGAATTTTCCCTGCCATTGACCTGATTTCTTCCTCAACACGAAGAGACGATTTGTTGTTGGATGAAAACACCATTCAACGTATGTGGATTATGCGCAAGTATTTGGCCGACATGAACCCCGTGGAAGCCATGGAATTCATGGAGCAACGCATAAAGCAAACCAAGAACAACGAGGAATTTTTGCTTACCATGAACGAGTAAAAATTCACTACACTCTATACCATAAGATTACGGGCCCTTCAATATTTTGAAGGGCTTTTTGTTGAGTCAATTTATAGAAAAGACATATCTTTATTTCGGTTTCCCCAAAACTAAACCATAAACACCTTAACTATGAAAAACAACAGAAAAGCAGTAATTGCTTTTTTTGGGGCCTCATTTTTGCTACTCGGGGCTTGCCAGCAAGGACCAAAAAAAGAAGAACCTACCGAACCTGGACAAGAAGAAGTGAAACCCCCAGAAGGTATCATTTCGTTGGAAGAGTCCAAATCACTCTACGACAACTACACAAAAAATAGGGTGGATATGATTCGACAGTTTGAAGAAACTGAACGCAATCCAGATGAAAAATTCATTCCTTCCCGATTTACCTCTTTCAGTTTTGACAAAATAAAGAATTACACCGCCTATGTCGAGCAAGAAGCCAAGAAGGCTGGAGTGAAAATAGCTTCTTTCCGCCTATACTTTGCAAATTACCCTGACAAACCAGACTTTCCCGATGGAAAAAAAATAGTACATCCAAGACAAAACTCTATTTTTATCGTACCCACAATGATGGTTGATGGAGAGGAATATGGGTTTTACATCGACGCCGATGGCAAAGCCAAATTAATCAAAGATGCTGTTGGTAGTTCTGAAGTAGGCACAAGTGAAGAGAAAAACATGTCCAGTGCAAGTTTTGCCCCGGCTGTATTCGCTGGCGGCGATGAGAGTTTAATTTTAAACAAAGGCAATTCCTCACCACCACCTAATGGTGATTATGGAGGTTAAATCTTAGGGCAATCGAGGACTTGGTCACTTTTATCAAAGAGCAATTTTTCCTTTTTACCTATTTGGTAACCTGGATAATATCGGTATTGACGTATCGAAAGTATTTTGACACTACGTTGAAATTTTTCCCAATCTTCATTGCCTATACGTTTTTTACCGACTTGTTGGGATATTTCATCAAGTTCGATAATAGCTTTCAGTTTTTTTCAGAGGGCAAATACGCATCGCTCAACATTGTGATCTACAACATATACCAATTTGCTGCCTATCTGTTTTTCTATTGGGTGTACTACAAAACCCTGCAAAGGCCCAAGCACAAACAATGGGTGAAATACGGGACATTGATTACCTTAGTGGCCTATGTGGCAAACATGATTTTCCAAAACCCATTGTACAGAGGGTTGTACTATGCGGAACTTATAGGGTCTTGGACACTATTGGCTTGTATCCTATTTTATTTCCAAGAAAAGAAAAGAGAACCCTCCTCTTACCCACAATGGAAAAACATGCTTTTTTGGATAAGTATAGGCTCCTTTATTTTTTACTTGGTAACCCCGTATATTTTCTTGTTGGGGTCCATAGATGACCATGTTTGGTATGAGTATCATTTTCAGAAAATATTGTTTGTACTCATAGCTATTATGTATGGCTTTTACATGCTTGGGCTTTTATTGGGACAAAGAAAGGCATATCGATAAATCAACTTATAAAGCCTCCATTTTGGAGGCTTTTTGTTATTTTAACCTTTCAAAATTAGCCCCCCCACTCAACGATGGAAGAGTTTTATACATTTATTAGCGAGCAGTACATTCTTCCATTTTATCTTATCGTTTGGATTGTGTCCATGGCGAAATACAGCACCTATTTTGATACTCCCCTTAAATTCTACCCCGTATACCTGATGTATACTTTTTTGAATGAACTACTGGGTTATTTCATCAAATATTTCGATGAATTCCAAGTAGTGGACATTGAACAATATAGGCAGTACAACGTGATAATATTCAACATCTATTCCGTGATTTCATTTTTGTTCCTGTATTACATCTATTGGAGAATGGTTCAAACCAAAAAACATAAAAAATGGATACAAATCGGGGCCACGATAAGTCTGTTGAGCTATGCGATAAGCCTGTTTTTTCAAAGCGCATTATACAGCAATCTGTACTATGCTGATATGATCGCTTCCTTTATTTTACTTTTCAACATATGGCTTTATTTCAAAGAAAAAAAGAGCGACCCCAACCCTTACCCAAACAAACATAACCTTATGTATTGGTTGAGTCTGGGATTAATCATCTTTTATTCGATTTTCCCCATCTTGTTCTGGGTCGGGTATGAAGCACCGAAAATTTGGGTAAATTATCATTTTAGGACCATATTACGAATTTTGATTCTGATTTTGTACGGGTCCTTTCTTGTGGGAGTACTGGTCCATAGACGCAGGGCCTTCGGATAAAAAAATTGATACAAATAAAAACGCCCCCATTTTGGAGGCGTTCTAAAATATTGTCGATTGGACATGGTTTACATTGCTGCAACCTGTGTCATCAATTTGCTCTTAAGGTTAGCTGCCTTATTGCTATGAATGATGTTTTTCTTAGCCAATTTATCAATCATACCAACTACAGTGGGCAACAAAGCTTCAGCAGCTTTTTTGTCTTCCTCGCTACGCAATTTTTTGATGGCATTACGCACGGTTTTGTGCTGATACCTGTTACGCAAACGTACTGCTTCGTTTCTTCTGATTCTCTTTAATGCTGACTTATGGTTTGCCATTGCTTAAATTTAATTCTTTCTAAATCCTTTCTTTGTAGCCCGTAGGGGAATCGAACCCCTGTTACCAGGATGAAAACCTGGCGTCCTAACCCCTAGACGAACGGGCCATTATTTCAATTTCAAAGTTTAAACGTCCTACAATCCTAAAATTAGCAAATTTCTGCTTAAACCTTGCTCTGTAGCCCGTAGGGGAATCGAACCCCTGTTACCAGGATGAAAACCTGGCGTCCTAACCCCTAGACGAACGGGCCATTATGCTTGCATAATTGCGGATGCAAAAATACAACTATTTTTAAGTCTTGCAACAGTATTTTTTATTTTTTGCACGCTGTTTAGTAGGCCTTTGCAAACAAGACCCTGCGAAGGGACGGTTTTCCCGTTACAATACACTTACCTTCTTCGCTCTCTACATCCAAAGGAATACAGCGAATAGTGGCCTTGGTCTCTTCTTTTATCCTATCCTCGGTCTCCACGGTGCCGTCCCAGTGCGCTGAAACAAAACCGCCTTTTCCCTCGATGACTTTTTTAAACTCATCATAGGAATCCACCTCGGTAATGTGGTCTTTTCTATAATCCAGTGCTTTTTGAAAAATATTTTTCTGGATTTCATCCATCAGGGACACCACTTTGTCCACTACTTCTTCAGCTTTCACGATTTCCTTGGTCAAAGTATCCCTTCGGGCAACCTCAAAGGTACCATTGGCCAAATCGCGCTGACCTACCGCCAAACGCACAGGAACGCCCTTCAACTCATACTCATTGAATTTAAAGCCGGGCTTGTGTGTGTCCCGGGTATCATATTTGACGGTAATGCCCTTATCCCGTAATTCCCTTACCAATGGCTCCACCTTCTCCGAAATGGCATCCAATTGTTCCAATCCTTTGTAAATAGGTACGATTACCACTTGAATAGGCGCTAATTGAGGAGGCAATACCAACCCATTATCATCGCTGTGGGTCATGACCAGGGCTCCCATCAATCTGGTGGAAACACCCCAAGAAGTTGCCCAAACGTACTCTTGTTGACCTTCTTTATTGGCGAACTTCACATCAAAGGCCTTTGCAAAATTCTGTCCCAAAAAATGGGAAGTACCCGCCTGCAACGCCTTACCATCCTGCATCAAGGCTTCAATACAATAGGTCTCCTCTGCCCCAGCAAATCGCTCGCTTTCCGTCTTGGTTCCTTTGATTACCGGAACTCCCATATATTTTTCAGCGAAATCAGCATAAACATTCATCATGAGCTCTGCCTCTTCCAGAGCCTCCTCCCGGGTGGTATGCGCCGTATGTCCTTCTTGCCATAAAAACTCAGCGGTCCTTAAAAACAAACGGGTTCGCATCTCCCAACGTACCACATTGGCCCATTGATTGATTTTTAGCGGCAAATCCCTGTAGGATTGCACCCATTTTCTAAAAGTGTCCCAAATAATGGTTTCGGAAGTTGGACGAACAATGAGTTCCTCCTCAAGCTTTGCGTTTTCATCCACAACGATACCGCTACCATCCTCCGCATTCTTCAATCGATAATGGGTAACGACCGCACACTCCTTGGCAAACCCTTCTACATGGCTTGCCTCTTTACTCAGGTACGATTTGGGTATGAACAAGGGGAAATAGGCATTCTCGTGCCCTGTTTCTTTGAACATTTTATCCAATTGCCCCTGCATTTTTTCCCATATGGCATAGCCGTAAGGCTTGATGACCATACAACCCCTAACACCCGAGTTTTCAGCTAAATCCGACTTTACAACCAGTTCGTTATACCATTTGGAATAATCTTCCGCTCTACTCGTTAAATTTTTACCCATCTATTTTAGTTTGGCACAAAACTTGTGACTTTAATCATGATATGATTGGGTAAAACTAATTATTTTTAGTATGTTCAACAATAAAAATTGCGCCATGTTACAGTCTTTACTTCACAATAAATTACGAACCGCCTCCATATTGATGGTAAGCACCCTCTTTATGGTTTCTTGTGGTTCTTATCAACAAGCTTCCTATTACGGTGATGGCATATATTCTGCCAACGATCGTGTTCTTAGTGTTGAAAAGAAAAATGCCGAAGCCCTAAGAATCGAAGAGCAAGAAAGCAATATCTACAAGGATTATTTTGGCGAAAAGGCAAATGAATATGGCGAGATATTGAACAGTGAGGTCTTTACCGACATTGACAGCTATTCCAGTCAAATGCAAAATGACACCATTCCTTATGGCGAGCAAACGGATTACTTTGCTTATAACAATAATTACAATGGAAACCCAGGCTGGGGCGACAACCCCACAAGCTTATCCATAAATGTCTACAACAACAGTTGGGGATGGGGCGGCTACTATGGCTGGAACGACCCATGGCTATGGAACGGTGGTTGGGGATGGAACTATCCTTACTACAGTTGGGGATGGGGCTGGAACAACCCATGGAGATATAACCGTTGGGGCTGGGGAGGCAACTTCGGTTGGGGCTACCCATACAATGGCTGGGGCTGGGCTGGATACTACGGCTTCAATCCCTATTATGGATGGGGTGGCTACTACGGAGGTTACTGGAACAACCCATATTACAATAGAGGATACTATGGCAGAAACTATGCTTATATGACAGGTCGAAGAGGGTACTATTCCCGTATCCCAGGAACCACATTGACCTCCAGAACCAGTGGATACTCCAGTAGACTGCTCAGAAACAATAGCGGGCGTTCCAATGCCACACTAAGCCGAAGCAACAATAATTTGGCAAACAGAAGCTCCAGAGGATATAGCAACAGATCCAATGTAAGAAGATCCGTCAGTGCAGATGCCGTTGCCAGAAATAGAAACTATAGAACCAGTAGAACCACACGAACTTCCCCTAATTACAGCGGAAGCTCAAGAACCTACCGTCGTTCATACGGAACAACACCATCAACCAGAAGCAGTCGCAGCTATAACAGAAGCAGTTCACCTTCTTCAAGGAGCTACAGAAGTTCTGGGCAGAGCACAAGGAGCTATCAATCAAGAAGCACCTCGCCAAGTAGAAATTACAGCCGTTCTTCTAGATCAAGCTCGACTAGAAGTTATCGCAGTAGCGGATCTTCAAGAAGCAGTAGATCCAGTAGCGTGAGAAGTTCAGGAAGCAGTTCAAGAAGCTCAGGTGTGAGCAGGTCTTCTGGATCATCCAGATCATCGGGTGCATCCCGCTCTTCCGGAAGCAGAGGAGGTCGAGGTGGTAGAGGCGGCAGATAATAATCCTTTCAATTATTGGTAAATCTAAATCATAAGAAATGAAAAGAATCTTAACTTTCATAATGGTATTGGCATGCACTCTCGCAAGCGCACAAACCATTGATGATGTACTTCGCTATAGCACTGAAAACCTTCAGGGAACTGCAAGATTTCAAGCTATGGGCGGCGCATTTGGAGCTTTGGGCGGCGATTTATCCGCCTTGAACGTTAATCCGGCAGGTTCTGCGGTCTTTAATTTTAGCGAGATATCCATTACCGGTTCCAATTATCATAGAAACAACGATGCCCGCTTTGGTAGCACCTTGAGGAACACCACTTCCAATTCATTGGATTTTAACCAAGTGGGAGGAGTATTCGTATTCAATTCATCGACCGATAGCCCCTGGAAAAAAATTGCATTGGCCATCAATTATGATATGGTACGGAATTTCGACAATGAATTCATCGCATCAGGCAATACCACTGTGGGAATAGACAATTACTTTTTGAACTTTGCGCAAGGAGAACCTTTAGGGCCATTGCGCACACAGCAAGGCGAATATATCGAAGATGCATATTTGGATATCGGGGCCAATCTAGGTTATTCCGCACAACAGGCCTTTCTTGGCTTCCAGGCAGGGATCATTGAACCCGTCGACGATGTTGATGAGAACACCTCCTATTTTTCCAATGCACAGTACAGCAGTGTCAACCAAAGGTTTTTACAGAACACATCCGGGTACAACAGTAAATTCACTCTTAATTTTGCAACACAATATCAAGACGACCTATACTTGGGTGCTTCCGTGAACTTCCACAATGTACTGTATGATAGAATCACGTATCTGGATGAGGAAGGTTACGATGGCGAATCCCCAATCCAATATACCTCCTTTGACAACTTATTGCACACGGAAGGGTACGGTTTCTCCTTTAGTTTGGGAGCCATTGCCAAATTGAACCAATCCATTCGTATCGGAGGTAGTTATCAATCACCAACTTGGTATACTTTGACAGATGACACATCGCAACGAATCAATTCTGATTTGGCGGTTTCCGATATTGATTACATCAATTTTGGCATTGTGAACCTCTACGATGAATACAGAATAAAAACACCTGAAAAATACACGGGTAGCGTGGCATTGGTTTTTGGACAGGATGGACTCATCAGTTTGGATTATTCTTACCAGGATATGTCCAAAGCAGAGCTCAGACCTACCTCTGACCCGAACTTTACAGCAGAAAATGATTATATCGCTGGCACACTAGGCGCGGTGAACTCCTATCGTTTGGGTGGTGAGTACCGTATAGAACAGGTCAGTTTGAGGGCTGGATACCGTTTTGAGGAAAGCCCTTATGCTGATAGTGATTTTGTGGGCGACCTCAATGGATTCTCAGCGGGTGTCGGTTATAATTTCGGTGCCAGTCGTTTGGATTTGGCCTACAGTAGGACCGAACAGGATGTAAACTCCTATTTGTTTGATGGAGGCATCGACAGCTCCGTACTCATCAATAGGATCAACACCAATATATCGCTAGGATACACCTTGAAGTTCTAGAAAAGGAAAATTAAGAATGATAAAGGCTGGGAGTTTCTTCCGGCCTTTTTTATCGTACCAAGGAAAAGTGTCGCCGAACGGATTTGGCCACCAAAACACCCTCGTCATCCCGCTCGTATTCCAATCGGAACCAATAATCGGAAGAAGGCATATCCCTCCCATTAAAGGTACCGTCCCAACCAACGTTGACATCAATTTGCTTTAAAAGCTTACCGTAACGATCAAAAATGTAAACCACGGGGTTGACCAGTTGTTCAACGCCATATACGCTCCAATTATCGTGGACACCATCATTATTGGGCGTAAAGAATTTGGGATAGCCGACCACCAAAAAATTAATAGGTTCCGATGTTCCGCATCCATTTTTATCATTGATCACCACTTGGTTCATTCCCGGGGGAACATCCAAGAAAATAGGGTCATCCTGGAATTCGCCCCCATTGACCGAATACTCATAATTACCATCTCCATCAGGAATAAACTCAACATTATAAGGATCTGTCTGATCACTATTGACAAAATCATCCAAAACATTTACCGTTAAACTGGGAATACCATAATAAGTGATCAAAATATCATCGGTGATTGTTGTTCCAAACGTAGATTCGATGGTAACACGATACCGCCCAGAGTTCGGACTCGAAACTGTCAGTTCCGTAGCACCTGCCCCAGTTGCCAATACTGTTTCGTATGTTCCATCATCATCCGCATCCAATTCCCAAGTTATATCAGCTATACTTGGACCTACGGGCGAATTCAAAGCGGACAACGTAATGTCCGGGTCGCCTTCACAGGCCACAATGTCAAACCCTAAAAATTCATCTCTCAAGGTACAATCCAAGGCATTATCTTGATCCTCATCCACCGAAGAGCCCGTAAAAGTCAACATAAAAGACTCTGGGTCGCCATCAAAATTGGTTTCGTAGTTATTAATAAATAAGTAATAGATTTCCCCTTCCCTAACATTCAACCATTCATCATAGGTGTTTTGGCTCCCTTTTACAAAAGGTGCCCCTTCCCTACCGTCCGCATAGTTTACACCGATTCCAGTATATCCGGTATCATTGTATTCATAATTGCAGCGGATGGGTTGTGCAGTACCGTTCCCCACTATGGTACAGAAATTTTCGTTGGAGGTTTCATCAAAAGGCCCATACAGTGCAAAATCCCATTCTGCAGTAATAACTCCTGTTGGACCCGGTAACGCCTGAATATCAAAACCTATCTGCCCATCTGTTCCCGCCCTAAATACGTACCAACCCGAATTGTTCTCGATATTGGCAGAACTATTGCTTCCTTTTTCCAAACAACCGGTCTGGGTTATCACTTCGGGATCAAAATCATCAATATCGCCACTACCATCCGTGGTACCCATAATGGGTGCATCAGCACATACAGGAATCGCTGTTCTACAATCCGGTGAGTTTTGTGCGCCAACTATTTGAATTAGAAAGAAACAACAGATAGCGCTAAATAGAGCTCTCATAGAGTTTTGGGGCTAATGATTATGCTACTTACATCCTATAACTCACTACATTGCCCGTTTAGTATGTGTTAATCGAAGAAATTTGCCGTTAATCGACAAACGGCCCATTTATTATCGTCGCAACGAAAAATGGCTTTGTAAATACTTGGCGTAAGTCCGGTTGCCATCATCATCAACATAGGATAGTTTGAACCAATAATCGGTGGATGGCAGTGGTTTACCTTGAAAACTTCCGTCCCAACCGGCATCGAACTCGTTCATTTGCTTGATGAGCTTACCATAACGATCGTAAATGGTCACAATGGGCGAGTTTAAGGTAGAAAGCCCCTCAACCTGCCAAGTTTCATTCATTACATCGCCATTGGGCGAGAAAATGGCCAAATACCCAACCACTACAATATCCTCCTCGACCATACCACATCCGTAGGGGTCGCGCATGCTTACCGTATGGACGCCCGGCGGAACGCCTTCAAAAACATTACTTGTTTGAAAATCCACCCCATCCAAGCTAAACTCATACATACCATTGCTCTCCGTGTTGATGGTCACTGTATTGTTGACACTCATATCATCTATATCGACACTTGAAATCCGGGGCATATTGGAAATTTCCACGGATACCGTTCTACTGGCCTGACAAGTCACACCATGGGATTGATGGGTTACCGTCAGTGTATAATCTCCCGCTTCGGCAACCATTATGGAAGGGGTTTGCTCGCCCGTGCTCCATTGATAGGTATAATTTGGATTGGCCTGTATCTCACCGATTTCCATACTTCCTGCCGCTTCACAGAAAACCACTTGCCCCTCAACGCTTAGAACAGGGGTCTCAATGGCATTGAGCACAAAGTTTTGCGATGCATCATAACAATCAGGGTTCGCCAAGGATGTCGTCCTAACATATATGGTCTCTGAGCCTCCTGCCAACACGTATTGCTTTTCCAAGGGATGGACACCCGCATCGGCATCAGCTTGTGAACCATGGTAACTGACCACAAAATCATCAGGGTCCATTCCACCTAAGGCTTCGCTATTTTTACTGTTTAAATCAAAAGTCATATCAACTTCATGACAGAAGGTTTCATCCGCAAGCACACCCGTAATCGGCACTTGATTGAATCCCACTTGCACATCGCTGACAATGCTCTCTGTGGATGTGGTGACCACTACACGGTACTGCCCTGTATTTTGAACATTATATGTAGCACTATTGACACCTGCAATCAATTGATATCCAGTTCCCCCATCGCTGTACCACTCATAATTGATGGCCCCGGAAGTTGTGGCATCCAATTGCACCGTATCGCCTTCACAAACGGCAATGGGCGGGCCCAATAAATTACTCACAATGGAACAATCCAAGGCGGTATTTGGATAATCCACCCAAATGTTTCCGGTAAACTGAATGGAAAATCCAGAATTCACATTACTGAAATTATTGATGAAAAGATAGTAATCCTCTCCAGCCTCTACTTGGAGCCAGTCCTCGTAGTGCACTGAATCCTCATCACCCGTAGGGTCTTCCCCTACCCCGATGAAGCTTGTATTCTCGCTATTGTCAAAAAAGTTGCATCGGACAGGTTCGCCCAAATCGTTGCAATCACTGGCGCGATACAGGGCAAAATCCCAATCCTCATTACCATTGTGACCTATGTTGAACCCCAATTGTCCCGCTTCGGCCGTTCTAAAACGATACCAGGCAGAGTTGGATTCTATGGCGCCTGTAGTGGTCTGCTCCAAACAACCACTGGAAGCCGCCCCATAAAAATCATCGGAACCAAAACCATTGGTACCACCGTTGATGGGTGTATTACTACAAATTGGAATAGCATCCACACAATCCGGCACTACCTGTGCCTGTGCGGCTTGCCAAAACAATAGTACAAATAAGGTCTTTAAAGAGAGTTTAAACATAAAAGACTGTCGGTTTGGGTATTATAAAAGTACCGTGATGCTAGGCTTAACAATAATTTATGTTGTCAAACGTCGGTTAGCAGATGTTAAATCGGTCATTAATGTATATCTTTGCTCTCCTTAAGCAGTAGCTATGAAACTAGAGCAGGCATTGGATGAACAATATGAAGAAAGAGGAAACGACCACGTTGGTTCCTCAACGGACACCCCAATGAGAGATGATGCTTTTGTATTGAGCGATGAAGAAAAAATCGAAAGAATACAAAAAAGCGTAAGGGAAATTATGCTTACCCTGGGTCTTGATTTGGATGATGATAGTTTAAAGGGAACGCCCAAACGAGTGGCCAAAATGTACGTACAGGAAATCTTTGGCGGATTGCACCCTGAGAGAAAACCAAAATCCTCAACATTTGACAACAAGTACAAGTACGGTGAAATGTTGGTGGAAAAGAATATTGTGGTCTACTCCACTTGCGAGCATCACTTGTTGCCCATCGTTGGACGTGCGCACATTGCCTATATCTCCAACGGAACAGTAGTTGGCCTTTCCAAGATGAACCGTGTCGTGGATTATTTTGCAAAGCGCCCCCAGGTTCAGGAACGCATGAACATCCAGATCGTCAAGGAGCTCCAAAAGGTCCTGGGGACAGAAGATGTTGCCTGTGTCATCGATGCCAAACACCTTTGCGTGAACTCACGTGGCATACGTGACATCGATAGTAGCACGGTAACCGCCGAATATGGTGGGAAGTTCAAGGAAGAAGCCACACGAAGAGAATTTTTGGACTACATCAACCTAGATACCGAATTTTAAACACCGACCGTTTAAATGCAATTGTATAAAGACCAAACCTTAAGAATCCATAATTCACTTACTGGAAAAAAAGACATATTTGAACCTATAAACGAAGGCCACGTGGGCATGTATGTTTGCGGCCCGACCGTTTACAGCAATGTACACTTGGGCAACTGCCGCACCTTCATGTCCTTTGATATGATTTTCAGGTACTTTAAGCATTTGGGGTACAAAGTACGCTACGTTCGTAACATTACCGATGCTGGACACTTGGAAAACGATGCGGATGAAGGCGAGGATAAAATTGCAAAAAAGGCCAAACTGGAGCAGATCGAACCCATGGAGGTGGTGCAACGCTATACGGTCGACTTCCACAATACCCTACAATTATTCAATTTGTTGCCCCCCAGTATAGAGCCTACGGCCACTGGCCATATTATTGAGCAGATAGAGATCATAAAAGAAATCCTTGAAAAAGGATTGGCCTACGAAGCCAATGGTTCCGTTTATTTTGACGTGATCAAGTTCAATAAGGATCATGACTATGGTAAATTGAGCGGCAGAAAGTTGGAGGATATGATCACCAACACCCGTGAACTTACCGCCCAGGACGAAAAAAGAAATCCTCAGGATTTTGCCCTTTGGAAAAAAGCGGAACCCCAGCACATCATGCGTTGGCCATCCCCTTGGGGAGATGGTTTTCCCGGATGGCATTTGGAGTGCACTGCCATGAGCACCAAATATCTGGGCGAAACCTTTGATATTCACGGCGGAGGAATGGACTTGAAATTCCCACACCATGAGTGCGAGATCGCACAGGCAGAGGCCAGTACGGGAAAATCCCCTGTAAACTATTGGATGCACGCCAATATGTTGACCCTCAACGGTAGAAAGATGTCCAAATCCACGGACAACAATATCTATCCTGCCGAGATTTTTAGCGGCGACAATAACATTTTAAGCAAGCCCTACACCCCTGCAGTGGTTCGCTTTTTTATGATGCAGGCCCATTACACCAGCATCTTGGACCTTAGTGATGAAGCTTTACAAGCTTCTGAAAAAGGGTACAACCGTTTGATGGACGCCCTTGATAACCTCGAAACATTAAAAACGGGCGATGCATCGGATTTTGATGTGGCCGCTTGGAAGCAGAAATGCTACGATGCCATGAACGACGACTTCAACACGCCGATTCTGATCGCGCAGTTGTTCGAGGCCGTAAAGCACATCAACTTGATTAAAGAAGACAAAGAGACCATTTCCGTTGAGGACAAAGACATCTTGGCAAATTCACTGAAAGCCTTTGTTTACGACGTACTTGGCATTGAAAATCAATCCATGGCCAAGGATAATTCCAATACGCTCAATGGAGTTATGGAATTATTGATTGATATTAGGAATGAAGCCCGTGCCAAAAAGGATTTTGCCACTTCCGACAAAATCAGGGACCAATTGGTTGAATTGGGTATTCAGATCAAAGATGGTAAGGATGGGACCACCTTCAGCGTTAACTAGTGTTTCATAAATTTTGATTGGTACTCCCCTGGCGAAACGTGTATTTTTCGCTTGAACAAGCGGTTGAAATACGAACGGTTTTCAAACCCGCATTCCAAATAAATCTCCTTTATTTTTCTGTTGGGATCTTTTAAGAGATTGATGGCCATTTTTATGCGCTCACTGTTGATGTAGTCAATCGGGGTCACTCCCAATTCCTCTTTAAAAGTCTTATGGAAATGTGATTCGCTCATACATGCTTTCTTGCTCAGATCGCTCACGGACAGCGGTTCGTGCAAATGCTTGGAGATATATTCGATCACATAGGCCAATCTATTGTTCGAACTTATCTTAGAAGCATTTTGCAAGTATTTTTCCCGCGTATTGCCCTGCAAGATTCGAATGATCAGTTCCTGCAGCATGTTGTCAACGAAATAGTCCTTGGAGGGATGGTTCTCCGTGAACAAGTACAATAATCGCTGAATAATACCATAAATACTGGCATCATTGGTAAAATGGTAGTTGTAATCCATCAAAGCCCATTCAGTTCCATCATGTTTCGGCATCACTTCATTCATCAAATTGATGACCTTATTGATTTTTTCATCGGAAATGGCCATGGCCAGGCAACGTGTCGGATTCTCTTCGTTAGCTTCGGGAAAATCAATGCACATGACTTCATTGGAGGGAAGAATCAAGGACTCTCCGGGTAGAAAATTAAACGATTTCCTATCCCTGAGGTGCATTACCTTCTTTCCGATCAACATAGAGGCAAGCACTGGTTGATCAAACTGAAGGAGTACTTTTTCCGCTTGCAGATGCGTCTCAAAAACATGCATTGAAGCATTGTTCAACGTATACGAAGTTTGGTTCTCGACCAAATGTTCAAGTTTTCTTTCTTTAAAGAATTTATCCGACAACTGCATACAAAAATATCTACTCCTTAATATATTGCATAAATACCTACTAAATATAAAAAATAAAGCATGATGTTTTGTTAAAAATATAAAAACAAAGAGGATTGGTCATGTCATTAATAGAATACGTCAGATGTACGGGTTTCAAAATCAATACTTTTAGAATCAGTCACTTGAGCAAAGTGTGAGCGAACATAAAAATTAACGTAAACAAGAGTATTATGAGCGATGTACAAACTACGGAACGTGGTGTTTTGGAAAAACCCAAGTTCAAAGATCAGTATGAAAATTACATTGGCGGAAAATGGACCCCGCCGACCAAAGGAGAATATTTTGACAACATTTCCCCGGTTGATGGAAATGCATTCACAAAAATCGCGCGATCCACGGCCGAGGATGTGGACAAGGCCATCGATGCAGCGTGGGCGGCAGCGCCGGAATGGAACAATTCCTCCGCAACATACCGGAGTAACCTATTATTGAAGATTGCCGACGTGATGGAGAACAATCTCGAGGCCTTGGCCCGCGTCGAAACCTGGGACAACGGTAAGGCCTTGCGCGAGACACGTGCCGCGGACATGCCCTTGGCGGTTGACCACTTCAGATATTTTGCGGGAGTGATTCGCGCAGAAGAGGGATCTGTAAGTGAATTGGACGCCAACACCGTGTCCATGAACGTAATGGAGCCGCTAGGTGTGGTAGGGCAGATCATTCCTTGGAACTTCCCTATCCTGATGGCCGCTTGGAAATTGGCCCCGGCCTTGGCCGCTGGGAACTGTGTGGTACTTAAGCCTGCAGAGCAAACACCTGTTGGAATCCTTGTTTTGATGGAACTTATAGAGGATATTCTACCTGCGGGTGTGCTCAACATTGTGAACGGGTTTGGTTTGGAAGCAGGTAAACCATTGGCCTCCAGTCCCCGAATAAAAAAAATCGCCTTTACGGGAGAAACCACTACCGGGCAATTGATCATGCAATATGCGTCCAAGAACATTATTCCAGTGACCTTGGAGTTGGGCGGTAAATCCCCTAATGTTTTCTTCGAAAGCGTTTTGGATGCCGATGATGAATTCTTCGATAAATGTTTGGAGGGCGCCGTGATGTTCGCGCTAAACCAAGGCGAGGTGTGTACCTGCCCATCCAGAATCTTGGTGCAGGAAAGCATTTATGACAAATTCATTGAGCGTGTAGTGGAACGCACCAAGGCCATAAAACTGGGACACCCCTTGGATCCATCCACCATGATGGGCGCCCAAGCATCCAATGATCAGTTCGAGAAAATCATGAACTACATCCAAATAGGTAAAGAAGAAGGCTGTGAAGTATTGGCTGGTGGAGAAGCTGCATACAACGAAGGCCTGGAAGGTGGATATTACATCCAACCCACCATTTTAAAGGGAAACAACAAAATGCGTGTCTTCCAAGAAGAGATATTTGGTCCGGTCGTTTGTGTAACCACATTCAAGGATGAAGCCGAAGCACTGGAAATCGCCAACGATACCCTTTATGGATTGGGCGCTGGTGTTTGGACGCGTGACATGCACCAAGCCTATAAAATCTCTAGACAAATACAAGCCGGTAGGGTTTGGGTAAACTGCTATCACAACTACCCTGCACATGCACCGTTTGGAGGATACAAAAAGTCAGGAATCGGAAGAGAAAACCATAAAATGATGCTCAGTCACTATACCCAGACCAAAAACATGCTGATTTCCTACGATAAGAACAAATTGGGCTTTTTCTAGGATGGAAAACTTGATAAAACGCGTGTTGGTTTCGGACCAAGCCATAAAGGTCATCGATCAATTGAGGGAACGCCATGGCGAATTGATGTTCCACCAAAGTGGAGGCTGCTGTGATGGCTCCTCCCCCATGTGCTTCCCGAAAGGCGAGTTGATGCTCAATGAAAACGATGTGAAATTGGGCACCATCCATGGATGTGATTTTTTTATGAGCAAGGATCAGTTCGAATACTGGAAACACACACAACTCACGGTCGATGTGACTACGGGACGTGGTGCCAGTTTTAGCCTGGAAATTCCGTTGGGACTCCGTTTTGTCATCAAGTCGCGATTGTACACGGATGAGGAACGGGAACATCTGGAACCCGTACAACCCGCAGAAGAAGTGTAGCATAAGCCCCGACAAATTCGGGGCTTTTTTCATACCTTGTTCTCTGATTTACCCTCTAGAGAGCATGAAGAAAATTTTGATAGCGCCATTTGTTTTGTTGGTCAGGTTTTACCAACTTTTTATATCGCCTATGTTTCCCTCCACATGTCGCTATTCCCCCACTTGCTCACAATATACTTTGGAAGCCTTAAAAAAACACGGACTCTTTAAAGGAGGATGGCTGTCCATCAAGCGTATCGTTAGTTGCAATCCCTGGGGAGGAAGCGGTTATGACCCAGTTCCCTGAAAAATTGAACTTCAATTAACACCCTGCAACCGTTCAAAGTAGTTATATTAGTCCAAAATTTATTCAAATGTACTTTCTAGGATTTGACTGGAACCCCGAAGGAACCCTTTTTAAACTGGGTTTTCTACAAATAAAATATTACAATCTACTATGGATTGCAGCCTTTGTACTGGGCTGGTTCATTATGAAGAAAATCTTCCTGAATGAAAAGAAATCCATGGAAAAATTGGATTCCCTGTTCATTTACACCGTGGTTTCGATTATGCTGGGAGCACGATTGGGCCATGTGTTCTTCTATGATTGGGACTACTACAAGGATCATTTGGCCGAGATCCTCCTGCCCATCCGTGAAAGTGCCGACAGCTCTCTTTTCGGTATCATCAACGGATATGAATTTACCGGATTTACAGGTTTGGCCAGTCATGGCGCCACCATAGCGGCCATCATCGGTATCTGGCTGTACACCCGTAAATGGAAGGATATCAAGATGCTTTGGTTGCTGGACAGATTGGTTGTGCCATCTGCCATCGGAGCGGCTTTTGTAAGGTTCGGGAATTTCTTCAACTCCGAAATCAATGGAAAAGTAGTGGACAAATCTTATTTTCTGGCCACACGCTTTATCCGTGACTCGGACGATATGCCCGCCTATCAAGCTATGGCACTCACAAAAGAACAAAGCCCGAATGCAGCCTATAAGGCCATTCAGCACAATCCAGAATTTTCACAAATACTACAATCCATCCCTTATCGCCATCCTGCACAACTCTATGAGGCCATTTGCTATATTTTCGTGTTCATTGCCCTATATCTCATCTACTGGAAAACCGATTGGAAAGACAAACCGGGATTCCTTTTCGGACTGTTCATGGCACTCTTGTTCATTGTTCGGTTTTTTGTGGAATTCTACAAAAAGAGCCAAGGCGGATTTGAAGAAGCTTTGGGTGTGCTCTCCACAGGACAGTGGCTCAGCGTTCCCATGATAGCCATTGGGATATATTTTATGGTCAAACCCGCACCCGTTGAACTGTAAAGGCATGATGAAGTTTGAAAAAATAGTGCTCTTGGTTTTTATCTTGGTATTGGGTTCATGCAAAACCGAATCAAAAAAGGCGATCAAGACGGAGTCCATATCCTTCAAAAAAGAGGGAGAACTCTCCATCCTATACTCTGAAAAGGATTCCATTAGGACCAAGGCCCATTTCGATATTGAAATTGCCGACACAGAGTACGAAACGCAGACAGGGCTCATGTATCGTCCATCCATGCAACAAAAACGAGGCATGCTCTTTATTTTTCCCGATGTAAATCCCCGGTCTTTTTATATGAAGAATACTGAATTTCCATTGGACATCATTTACATTGATGAGGGACAGAAAATCGTCAGCTTCCAAAAAGATGCCCAACCTTACAACGAGAGTAGCCTGCCTTCCAATGCTCCGGCAAAATATGTTTTGGAGATCAATGCCGGGCTTTCGGAACAATTAGGGTTGCAAGTAGGCGACAGTATCTCATTTTCCCGCAATTAAATGTCAAAGTACCTTCTGGAAAACCAGGCTTCGGAACGATTGGTCTTTCGCAGACTGAAACCGTCCGATTTTGAGGATTGGTTGCCCTTTTACCACAATCCGAAATCCACACAATTTTGGGAAGGACTTCCCTTAGACCCCATTGTGGCATGTAGAACACAGTTTGATAGGGTTTTTGAACGCTATGAAAACGATCTGGGCGGAATGAACGCTCTCATTTCCAAAGCATCAGGAGAGCTGATCGGTATTTGTGGCCTCCTTGTCCAAACGGTTGATGACATACAGGAATTGGAAATCGGCTACTCCGTACTCCCCAAATTTTGGCTAAAGGGCTATGCATTTGAAGCGGCCCAAAAATGTAAGGAGCATGCGTTTGAAAATAATTTTTCGGATTCATTGATCTCCATCATCCATGTGGATAACATCCCCTCTCAAAAGGTTGCCAGAAAAAATGGCATGCACTTGGATAAAACCACTACGTACAAGGATAATCCGGTTCATATTTTTAGAGTGAACCAAGGATAATCGTATTTTTGAGGCAAGACCTTTTGCCTCATGAAGTCACCCAAATGCTACGCCATTCTCACCCAGAACAATTCCAATATTAACCAGTTGGTTCAAAACCTGCTCAAAAACCATCCTGTTGAAGGATTGAGTGAACTCAAAGGGTTGAATGGACTTCTTTTTTCACGTTCGGAAATCCAGCGGTACATGGATGAAGAAGATCGTCACGACATCAAGATTTTGACCAAGGATAGCGAACAACCCTTGAAAACGATGAGCAGTGGGGAACAGAAAAAGGCGCTGCTCCGCCATTTGTTGCAACAAGACCCTGACTTCATGGTACTGGTCAATCCGTTTGACAATCTGGACGTAGCCACTCAATCCAAACTGAAAGAACAGCTCATGGATATTGCTTCCAGCAAGATTTTGGTGCAATTGGTCAGCAGATTGGATGATATTTTGCCCAATACCGACCTTTTTTTCAAACTGGATGGGAACAGCCTGCATCAATATGAATCCTCTGATACTTTTTGGAACGAAAACAAACACGATGCCACCGGTTTTGATGGCACTATACCGCCACCCTTATCCCCCATTGAGGTTGAAAGCGAAGAATTGGTATGTCTAAAAAAAGTATCCGTCAGTTTTGATGGCCGTCGAATACTGCACGAAATTGATTGGTCCATCAACAAAGGGGAATTTTGGCAACTGATCGGCCCCAATGGCAGTGGAAAGTCCACTATTCTCTCCATGATCACAGGGGACAGTCACAAAGGTTACGGCCAAGACCTGACGATTTTCGGAAATAAAAAAGGGAGTGGCGAAAGTGTTTGGGACCTTAAAAAGAAAATCGGCTACTACACCCCTGCGGTCACCCATAAATTTCGGGGCTATCACACCCTGGAAAATATGATCATATCCGGACTTCATGATTCCATCGGACTTTATGTACAACCTACATTCAGTGAAAAACTCGTGGCCAATCAATGGCTGGACCTTTTACAAATGAGCCAGAGAAAAAACACTCACTTTCGGGATTTATCCGTTGGGGACAAACGCTTGGTGATGATGGCCCGTGCCATGGTAAAACACCCCGCACTGCTTATTTTGGATGAGCCCACTGCAGGTTTGGATGATGCCAGCGCCCATCTTTTTGTGACCTTGGTCAATAAAATCGCCAGAGAAAGCAATACTGCCATCGTTTTTGTCTCCCACAGAAAAGAACCCCATTTGACCCCTCAACACATATTTGAACTCCATCCATCGGAAACGGGCTCTACGGGAAGCAGGACATCATCATAAACATTTCATAAACAACCACTTAACCAACTCAACTGTTTTTTTGCTATCTTAAAAGGAATTCAACTATTAACTATTCCCGCACATGCAAAAAATCAATGTTAAGCCAGGTGCCAAACTTGTGGATTACAAGGCATATGGCTCCCTCTACTCCTCTGTTCTGGATTTTATGGAACAGGCACAGGAACCCATTGAATCCCTAAAAGGACGTACCATTTGGATGATCAATTCCACTGCCATTGGTGGCGGAGTCGCCGAAATGCTCCCCAGTCAAATGCGCATTCTGCGCGAGCTCGGGGTATCCATAGAATGGCTCGTGATCGAAGCGAAGAAAGAAGCCTTTTTTGACTTGACCAAACGCATCCACAATGCCATTCACGGAAGTGGCAAGGGTGTTTTTACAGAGGAGGATCGCAAAATCTACGAGGAAGTCAACCGAAACAACCTTCCCAAAGCATTGGAATTGATCAATGACGGGGATATTGTTGTGGTCCACGACCCCCAGCCCATGCCTTTGGCGGCCATGATCAAGAAAGAGAAAAACGTTTCCATTATTTGGAGGTGCCACATTGGACTGGAAGAGGATACGGATGTCACCGATGCCGTATGGAAGTTTTTGGAACCCTACACAAACGATTATGACCATTTTGTGTTCAGTCTTCCCTCTTATGTACCAAAACCATTAAAGAACAGAACTTCCATTATCCCTCCGGCCATTGATCCCTTGAGCCATAAGAACCGTGAACTGCAATTGCACAAGTGTATAGGGATTTTGTATCAATCCGGGATTTTGGACGATCACAAAGCCATATTATACCACAGATACGAGCATTTGGTAAGAAAAGTGATGCCCGATGGCTCTTTTGATGTGTTGGATGCCGGTCAGAACCTGGACTTGATCTATCGGCCCATAGTGACCGAAATTTCACGGTGGGACAGACTCAAAGGGTTCAAGGAATTGATGGAGGCTTTCATTAAGATGAAGTTGGACAACCGAAAATATGGAGACCCAAAAAGTCTAGAGTACAAACGCATAGAAATGACCTTGCTGGTCATGGGTGGACCCGACCCCGCCTTTGTGTCCGACGACCCCGAAGGCAAAGAGGTTTTAAAAGAATTGACGGAAACCTACAAGAAGGTCGATAAAAGCATGCAGAACGACATTGCCATTTTGTTGCTGCCCTTGGACAATCCAAAACAGAACGCTTTGATCGTAAATGCGCTTCAGCGTACATCGAGCATCATTGTACAAAACTCCATTCAAGAAGGGTTTGGACTTACGGCAACGGAAGCGATGTGGAAAAGAAAGCCTGTACTGGTATCCAATGCAGCCGGGCTCAAATATCAAGTGGTCCATAACAAAACAGGGCAGATAAACCCTGACCCCACGGATATTGAAAGCCTCTCCAAAACCTTGGCCTTTATGCTCAATCATCCCAAGGAACGGGATAAATGGGGCTTTAATGGCCAGCTCAGAGTAATCCAGAACTTTACCTTGTTCAGTCAATTATTATCGTGGTTGGGAACATTATCGGCCAACAAGGCCTGAAAAAACAAAGGCCCTCAAAAGAGGGCCTTTATTATAAAGTGTAATATAAAAAAACGAAAAACTATGCTCCTGTTGTAGCAGCAGCAATTTTCTTCTTTAATGAGTCGAACATCACAGGTGTTGCGATAAATACCGAAGAGTATGTACCTACGATCACACCTACGATCATGGCGAACATAAACCCTCTAAGACTTTCACCTCCAAAGATGAAGATGGCCAACAACACAATCAATGTGGTAAGCGAGGTGTTCAACGTTCTACTCAAAGTACTGTTCAATGCCAAGTTGATATTTTCTCCGTTATTGAACCCTTTAAGACCCGTGATCTCACGAATACGGTCGAACACGACCACCGTATCGTTCAAGGAGTAACCTATTACCGTCAGAATGGCCGCAATAAAGGCTTGATCGATTTCCATGTTGAAGGGCATAATGTCCCCTGTCAAGGAGAAGATCCCCAATACGATCATTACATCGTGGAATACCGCAACAACGGCACCCAGGGAGAATTGCCATTTTCTAAATCGCAATAGGATGTATAGGAAGACAACGGCCAATGAACCAATAATGGCCAAAACGGCGCTCTTTTTAATATCATCGGCAATGGTCGGTCCCACCTTTCGGTATTTCAGGACACCTAGATCCTCTGCTGTTCCTCCTGGCCTGAAGTCATCATAACTGGTTCCATCAGGGAAGTATTTTTGAAGATGCGTGAACAATTCGTTCAGGATCTCCGTATCCACCTCGGGTCCGTTTTCCTCAAACCTATAATTCGTTGTGATGATGATCTGATTGGCGGCACCAAACGTTTTGGCGTTGGTTCCGCTTCCGAGCACCGAATTCAAATCCGCAGCGATCTCAGAAGGGTTCACAGCATGCTCGAATCGAACTTGATAGGAACGACCCCCCACAAAATCCACACCTTGCTGAAGGCTCTTGGTGGCCAATGAGAAGACACTCACTGCAATCAAGATACCAGAAACGATGTAGGCTACTTTACGCTTGGACAAGAAATCAATGCTCAGGTTTTTGAACAGGTTCTTGGTAATTCCAGTACAGAAATCCAATCGACGTCCTTTCTTGTTCGTATATGCATTGATCATCAAACGGGTCACAAAGATGGCCGTGAACAATGATGTCACGATACCGATCATCAAAGTAGTGGCAAAACCTTTGATGGGCCCTGATCCAAATATGAACAGAATGATCGCAGTCAGTCCCGTGGTAATGTTGGCATCCAAGATGGATGACAATGCGTTACCAAAACCATCGGCAATGGCCTGGGCCTTTCCCTTACCACGATCTAATTCCTCTTTTATCCTTTCAAAAATAAGTACGTTGGCATCCACCGACATACCAATGGTCAATACGACACCCGCAATACCTGGCAAGGTCAATACGGCGCCAAGGCTGGTCAACACACCAAAAATCAATAGAATGTTGAACAATAGCGCGATATCGGCAAATACCCCTGCTCTACCGTAGTAGAAAATCATCCATACCAATACAAACAGCATCGCTATCACAAAAGACATCAATCCGCTGTCGATGGCTTCTTGACCCAATGAGGGACCAACTACGAAGGAGTCTATGATTTCCGCGGAAGCAGGAAGCTTACCTGCACGCAGTACGTTGGCGATATCCTTGGTTTCGTTTACAGTGAATGTACCTGTTATTTCAGAACGTCCTCCGGAAATAGGTCCTGAAGAAACTCCCGGTGCAGTGTACACTTTGTTGTCCAAAACAATGGCAATACCTGTTTGGTTGTTGTAAGCGTCACCTGTCAATTCCTCCCATTCCTTGGCACCGCGTGTATTCATGGTCATGCTTACCGCAGGCTTGTTGAATTGGTCAAAGGTGTCCTGAGCATCGGAAACCACATCTCCGCTTATTCTTGGCGTACCTTCCCTATTGGACTTCAATGCGTACAAATCTGCTACTTCAGCATCCTTGCCCGGACGCTCCCAAAGGAACTTGGTAAACTGAATATCGTTTGGCAACAGTCTTTTGATCTCCGGTCTTCTCAAATACTCACCCAACTCGGCGGTGTCGGAAACCATGGCACGAGCAATGGCGTGCGTACCAGGATTGGCTGGAATCAATTTCCCCAATATCGGGTTAACATCCTCTGCCATGTCCAATGAGTCTTGGGACACATCGGAAAGCAGGGAATCAATTTCAGATTCTGGCTTGGAAACCCCCTCTTCGGTGGTTTCAGGCTCCAAAATCTCTTTCAAACGCTCGTTGGCGTTTACCAAAAAGTTCCCTATACTTTGGTTGCTCTGTGGATAGGTTTCCCAGAATTCCAATTGTGCTGTACTGGACAACAACTCTTGGGCACGTGCAATATCCTTTGCACCTGGAAGCTCCACTACGATTCTTCCCGAGTTTCCTTCCCTTTGGATATTTGGTTGGGTAACTCCAAAGCCATCAATACGCTCACGAAGCACCTCAAATGCAGAAACGATGGATTCATCAATTTTCCTTCTGATGATGGGCTTTACCTCATCATCCGTCATTTGGAAATTGATGTCATCGCTGAGTCCCTTGTTTGCAAAAATATCGGGAGAGGCCAATTTGGTATCTCCTTTAATATTATCAAAAGCCTCGAAGAAAAGCTCCAAATACGTATCATCACTATTGGTTGATGCTTGATCGGCATCGGCCAATGCTTTGTTGAAAACCGGATTTTTGGTATTGTTGGCCAACCCTTTCAAGATATCCTTTACGGAAATCTGAAGGGTTACGTTAATACCTCCTTTAAGGTCCAATCCTTTGTTCAACTCTTTAGTCTTGGCTTCCTCATAGCTCGTAAAGCCCAAAACAGTGTTGTCACTGATGGAGTCCAAATACGATGCCTCTAAAGCTTCACGCTTTGCAACATAGTCTTCCTCAGCTTCCGAAATTTGGCTAGCTGCATAAGCTTCAGCGTCTCCTTCCAACTTATTAGTGATGAAAGTATAAGACAACTGATAGATGCTCACCAAGCCAAAAAGGATAGCGAAAAGCCTTATAAGTCCTTTATTCTGCATTGATTGTTAATTTTTTAGAAGTTTTCTTAAACAGCGTGCAAATATATCATTTCCGATAAGATTTGACAATAGAAATTGATGTAATTGCAATTACGGTTGATGGTTATGCTGTTAAAATGAAATTGTCATTCCGGACAAAGCCTGAAATTCCCATAAAAATTAATGGTCAATCTCTCCGAGGTCCCGTCCGAAATGACAATTCAGTTGGTTATAATTGATGTGTGCTAAACGTCAAGTAGGCCGTTGGTTTTCTTAACACCTTCGGCACTTTCCTGCATTTTGGCTTTTTCTGCATCGGACAATTCAATCTCAACGATTTTCTCGATTCCATCCTTGCCCAAAATTACCGGCACACCAATACAAATATCGTTCAAGCCATATTCTCCTTCCAAAAGAGAGGAACATGGGAACATTTTCTTCTGGTCACAAGCAATGGCCTGTACCAATCCGGATACAGCGGCACCTGGCGCATACCAAGCACTGGTTCCCAACAAGCCTGTAAGGGTAGCTCCACCTACTTTGGTCTCTTCAACCACCCAGTTCATTTTATCCTCGGACAGGAACTCGGAAACCTTAACACTGTTTCTGGTAGCATGACCGATCAAAGGAACCATTCCTTTATCACTGTGTCCACCGATCACCATACCGTCAACATCGGATATTGGCGCTTCCAAGGCTTGGGCCAATCTATACTTGAAACGTGCACTGTCCAAAGCACCGCCCATACCAATAATTCTGTTCTTTGGCAATCCAGTGGCCTTGTGCACCAAATAGGTCATGGTATCCATAGGGTTACTTACCACAATAATGGTTACGTTCGGAGAGTGCTCAATAAGACTTGTTGCCACGGTTTTTACGATTCCAGCGTTGATTCCGATCAATTCTTCACGTGTCATACCTGGCTTACGCGGTATTCCCGAAGTGATCACTGCAATATCACTACCTGCGGTTTTGCCATAATCGCTGGTGCTTCCCGTGATCTTGGTATCAAATCCGTTCAAGGAGGCCGTTTGCATTAAGTCCATGGCCTTTCCTTCGGCATACCCTTCTTTGATATCCAATAAAACAACTTCTGCCGCAAAATTTTTCATTGCTATGTATTCAGCACAGCTTGCTCCCACTGCGCCTGCTCCAACTACGGTAACTTTCATTTGTATAGATTTAAATTTTAGACATCAAAAATAAGGCATTTGACTCAGAAAAAGGCTGACTTTTACCAGTTTTAGCGGCCTTATTCAACCAAATAATGCAAAGTTGATATACATTGAAAAATGCATGGAATCATTTCGATTGATCGGGAATGAAAAACAAACACAAATATTTTATTCTTTTTATGCAATAGATTCCTACAAAGCTACGTTCTAATAGTCCCAAATTTAACGTAACCTACTTGACCTATGAAAAAGCTCTTTTCATTGTTGTCCATTGTTGGCATAATCGCCATAAGCAACTGTACGCGCGTACCAGAAAACCACGACCCCATTCTTGGTATCTGGGCAAAAACCGAATCTTCCAATCTTGAAGGCAAAAGCAACAGTACTGTCCGTGAAGAATGGATTTTCAACGATGTATACCTGGGCAGGTATCAAAGATATTCCGACTCCAAACTAATTTTTTACACTGATTTCAAATGGTCCCAAGAAAAAGGAACCTATTCCATTACCTATGGGGACCCTCAAGTAACGGATATTACCGTTAATTTGGAAAAAGCCCAAGAACCTGAAGTATTGACTCTGGACAATGGCTCGGTCTTCGCCACCAGGGAATGACGTGAAGACTACATATATGAAAATAGGAGGCCCCATGATTGGGGCCTTCTTTATTTTTGGTTGATTGATTTGGTATTTTCCTATCTGAACCCGAAGTTGACACCAAAGGTGAAAGTGCTGAATTCAGAGATGTTATATTCTGCATTGAGCCTGAAGAAGCCCAGTTTTAATTTTGTACCCAAATTGGCGGAAACCCCGCTTGCTTTCTTGGAAACGGAAAATGGATCCTCAACAGTTTCTGAAAAGAAAGGTCCATTGGCTTCATAAGTACCCAGCAAATCAATATCGGATTTACCTGTAATATATCCTACACCTCCATAAAAGTTGATGACAGGGATGTTCCTTGTGGAAACCACCGCACTGAAGTTCCATGTTTTGAAAGATGCATCCAATCTTTGATCACTGCCTTCAATGGTAGAGGAATCGGTAAAATCGTACTCTCCATTCAAATTCGTATATCCTATGACCGCTGAAATAGCCACCGGCAATACCTTATCCGCTGGCAACATCTTGGTAAAATCATATTGCAATCCCGCCCCGAAGAGTCCGATTTTAGCATCATCATCAAATTTGATTTTTGGCAAAAAACGAGCTTTTACCTCAAGTCCTTTGATCAACCCCACACTTCCTTGAAGGTACCCTGATGGGATAAAGTTGAGATTTTCAGCGGAAAGACCTGACGGAAGTTCAAACTCCTGACTGAACAAACTACTTTCATCCTCAACATAAACTTCGACGCCCTCGATATCCCCCAAAGCGGTAGAGACCATTCTGGCCTGACCGGGATTATCCACAAAATCCAAATTTTCGTAATCAGCAGGATCCAGCAAAAAAGCTTTTTTATCGTCCTTGTTCTTGAACCCGGTCATATTTCCAATGATGGAAATCTCAAATCCCCCTAAAGGCTTGGCATCTGCAGTATTGTACCATCCGTTGGAAATGCTGTAAATGGCACCTTCTGAAACAGGCGATAAATACGCATTGGCAAATCGTTCGGCATCGGCCACACCCGACACAAAAATATCGTTCAGGTCTTGGGCTCTTCCCATGGTCACGCAAACCAATGCTACTATTAAAATTATTCTTTTCATAATGTTGAAGTTTTACCCAAAACTAAAAAACTCGCCTTTGAGGGGCGAGTTTTTGTTGTGAAATGCCTGATATCTATACATCTATATTCGCATAGACGGCATTTTTCTCTATGAATTCACGTCTTGGAGGCACTTCATCCCCCATTAACATGGAGAATATTCGGTCTGATTCCGTTGCATTGTCAATTTGTACCTGACGTAATTTTCTAAAATCCGGATTCATGGTCGTATCCCAAAGTTGCTCGGCGTTCATCTCCCCAAGACCTTTGTATCGTTGGATACTTGCACCTCCGTTCATTTCCTCATTGATGGCATCACGTTCCTTATCGTTCCAAGCATAGCGTTTTTTAGCGCCTTTCTTGACCAAATAAAGTGGTGGTGTGGCAATGTAGACATGTCCTCCTTCTATCAACTCCCTCATATAACGGAAGAAGAAGGTCAAAATCAAGGTTTCAATGTGGCTACCATCAACATCCGCATCACACATGATCACTACTTTATGGTAACGCAGTTTGTCCAGGTTCAAGGCCTTACTATCCTCTTCGGTTCCAATGGTAACACCCAAAGCTGTATAGATATTCTTGATTTCCTCATTTTCAAAAACCTTGTGCTGCATGGCTTTCTCCACGTTAAGGATTTTACCCCGCAACGGAAGAATGGCTTGGAAGTTCCTGTCCCTTCCCTGCTTGGCCGTACCACCTGCGGAATCCCCCTCTACCAGAAACACTTCGCATTTGGTTGGGTCTTGCTCTGAACAATCGGATAGTTTCCCAGGCAATCCCCCAACACTCATTGGGTTCTTACGCTGAACCATTTCACGAGCTTTGGCAGCGGCGTGCCTTGCTTGTGCGGCCAGTTTTACTTTTTCCACGATTTGCTTGGCATCATCCGGGTTTTCTTCCAGATAATCGGTCAGCATTTCGGAAACCGCCTGACTTACGGCGCTGGTTACCTCACGGTTACCCAATTTGGTCTTGGTCTGTCCCTCGAACTGTGGCTCTGCCACTTTTACGGAAACAATGGCGGTAAGTCCTTCACGAAAATCATCCCCTGAAATTTCGAACTTTACCTTATCCAGCATCCCTGAGTTATCGGCATACTTTTTAAGGGTCGATGTCAATCCCCTTCTAAAACCGGAAAGGTGCGTACCTCCTTCATGGGTATTGATATTATTGACGTAGGAATGCAGGTTTTCGGTATACCCAGTATTGTAGACCATGGCCACTTCCACGGGGATTCCGTTCTTTTCCCCCTCCATGGAGATAACGTTCTGAATCAATGGCTCGCGGGTACCGTCCAAAAACTTGATGAATTCCTTAAGGCCTTCATCTGAATGGAAAGTCTCGGAAATGAATTCGCCTTTTTCGTCCTTATTTCTTTTATCGGTCAGTGTTATGGTTACCCCTTTGTTCAAATAGGCAAGCTCACGCATCCTATTGGAAAGGGTCTCATAACTATACTCTGTGGTCTGGGTAAAGATGGTGTTGTCCGGCACAAAGGTTACAATAGTACCTGTTAAATCACTTTCGCCAACACTTTTTACGGGATAAAGGCTTTTCCCTCTCTCATACTCTTGCTCCCATATTTTACCATCCCGATACACAGTGGCTTTCAAGCTAGAAGAAAGTGCATTCACACAGGATACACCCACACCGTGCAATCCACCGGAGACTTTGTAGGAATCCTTATCAAATTTACCCCCGGCACCAATTTTGGTCATTACGACCTCAAGGGCGGAAACCCCTTCCTTTTTGTGGAGGTCAACAGGAATACCCCTACCATTATCTTCCGTGGTTATGGAATTGTCCTCATTGATGACAACATCAATTCTATCACAATGGCCGGCCATGGCTTCATCAATGGAGTTATCCACTACTTCGTACACTAAATGGTGCAATCCACGAACCCCTACATCTCCAATATACATGGAAGGTCTCATACGTACGTGCTCCATGCCTTCGAGGGCCTGGATGCTATCCGCCGAGTATTGTTTCTTGTTAGCTTCTTCGCTCATATATTTTTCAGTATTTACCTCAAAAATTCAAATCTTACAAATATAATCAATACCCCGTGCAAATGGCCTCTAAGAGCCTGCTGAACAGGGTAAGTTATCAACAAATCCTGTGGAAAACAGGACGATTTGACAGCGGTTCGGCCAGTTCCCTTCAAACCACCAAAAAGCCCCTTGCGAAAGGGGCTTTTCTGACTAATTAAAATAATGAAACAAGTTAGCTTTACTGCTTCATATCGTTTGGTTGGTTTAAAACGGGGGTTATTTCACATACGCATCGGTATGGACCTTGGCCACAGCCCTTCCCGATGGGTCGTTCATGTTCTTGAAGGCTTCGTCCCACTCCAAGGCAATCTTGGTACTACAGGCCACCGATGGCTCCTGGGGCACACTCAACGCTGCCGCATCCGAAGGGAAGTGACTTTCAAAAACTGAACGATAGTAATATTCTTCTTTCGAGGTCGGGGTTTGAATGGGGAATTTGAAATGGGCATTTGCCAATTGCTCATCCGTGATCTCCTCTTCCACCAAAGCTTTCAAGGTATCAATCCAACTGTATCCTACACCATCCGAAAATTGTTCTTTTTGTCTCCAGGCCACACTTTCGGGCAAATAATCTTCAAATGCTTTTCGCACCACCCATTTCTCCATACGTTCACCATTGATCATCTTATCTTTTGGGTTGATGCTCATTGCTACATCCATAAACTCTTTGTCCAGGAAGGGAACACGCCCTTCGATACCCCATGCGGCCAAGGATTTGTTGGCTCTTAGGCAATCGTACATATGGAGTTTATCCAATTTCCTCACGGTCTCCTCATGAAAGTCCTTCGCGCTAGGTGCTTTGTGGAAATAAAGATATCCGCCGAAAAGTTCATCCGCTCCCTCGCCCGAAAGTACCATCTTGATTCCCATGGATTTAATGACCCTAGCCATTAAATACATGGGCGTGGAAGCCCTTATCGTCGTGATATCGTAGGTTTCCAGGTTGTAAACAACATCTTTTATAGCATCCAAGCCCTCTTGAATGGTAAATTTGATTTCGTGGTGCACCGTTCCAATATGATCCGCTACTTTTTGAGCGGCAGCTAAATCAGGTGAACCTTCCAATCCTACGGAGAAGGAGTGCAACTGAGGCCACCATGCGTCGGCCGTATCGCCGGATTCCACACGTTTTTGTGAATATTTTTTGGCAATTGCGGAAGTTACGGAAGAATCCAGTCCCCCAGATAGCAATACACCATAGGGCACATCGGACATCAACTGACGGTGCACCGCAGCCTCCAAAGCGTCCTTTACTTTTTGAATACTGGTTTCGTTCTCCTTGACCGCATCATATTCCATCCAGTCGCGCTTGTACCATCTCACAAATTCGCCATCGGAACTGTGCATGTAGTGTCCCGGGGGAAATAGTTGGATTTTGGAACAGGTCCCTTCCAAAGCCTTCAACTCGGAAGCCACGTAGAAGGTCCCATTCTTGTCCCAACCGATATACAAGGGAATGATTCCCATATGGTCACGGGCGATGAAATACTCATCTTTTTCGGAATCGTAAATGGCAAAACCAAAGATTCCGTTCATTTCATCAACGAAGGCTGGCCCTTTTTCCTGATAAAGAGCCAAAATAACCTCACAATCGGATTGGGTTTTGAAATTATATTTACCGTCAAACTGTTTTCTCAACTCTTGATGATTATATATCTCGCCATTGGCGGCCAAGACCAATTTACCATCTGCACTGAACAATGGTTGTTTTCCCGAAGCGGGATCCACAATGGCCAATCTCTCGTGGGCCAAAATGGCTTTGTCATCGGAGTAAATACCACTCCAATCGGGCCCTCGGTGCCTTACTTTCTTCGACATCTCCAACAATTGGGGCCTAAGTACTTCCGTACTTTCCTTTACATCAAATGCGCATACTATACCACACATAAAAAACAGATTTAATAACAATTTTGAAACAAAAATGAATTTAAAGATTAAAATATAAAACCCTAAACTATATTTATATTACATATTGTAATTTTTTTCTTTTATAAAAGTAAATAATGAAACTTATTTTACCTATTCTGATTTTAACCCGAACGCTTTGTAAGGTTGCTTAATTTTCTCGTCTGTATATTTATAGCAACATTATAATTAACTAGTTTTACAAGGAACTTAAATCACAATCATGAAGAAATTAACAGTATTACTTTTAGTGTTTTGTACCAGTTTGGTGTTTACCGTGGAAGCTACGGCCCAGAAATTCAGTGGACTTGACAAGAGCCCAGCGGACATTGCTTACTACCCTGCAAGCTCCAAGGAAACCGATAAAGCTGCACGTGTCATATACAGCCGTCCGCAATTGAAAGGACGTAGCCTTGCCGAATTGGCCCCCGTGGGAAAGGTTTGGAGAACCGGTGCAAACGAAGCTACCGAAATCACATTTTACAAGGACGCCACTGTTGGCGGCAAAACGATCAAAGCCGGTTCCTATTCCCTCTTCACCATTCCAGGGGAAGATGAGTGGACGGTGATCTTCAACGGTAACCTTCACCAATGGGGCGCCTATTCCTACGACAGCGATGCCGACGTGGTTCGTGCGACCGCCAAAGCTTCCACGGACAGTGAAGCATTGGAAGCTTTTGGAATAGCCTTCGATGATGATGGAAACTTGGTTATGGGCTGGGGAACCACAAGGGCCACCTTGCCCATCAGCTACTAGAGAGTCTTGGATATCACGGCCATAAAAATGCCCCTAAATAGTTCGACACTATTTGGGGGCATTTCATTTGGGCCTTTTTTTATTTCTTCTGGACGCCTCCCAAGAAAACGTGTTTTGCAGTGACGTTGGGAATTTCTTCGGATGGAATCGTCATAATATCATCGCTCAAAACCACAAAATCGGCAAATTTACCCGGCTCGATACTTCCTTTTTCATCTTCCTCAAAATTGGAATAGGCCGCCCAAAGGGTCATGCCCTTCAAGGTTTCTTCCCTACTTAAGGCGTTCTCCATTTGAAAACCGCCTTCGGGATATTGTTCCACATCTTGACGGGCCACTGCGGCATAAAAGGTCAAAAATGGGTTCACTTGCTCCACGGGGAAGTCGGTGCCCAAGGCCACCAATCCCGCTTTCTCCAACAAGTCCTTATAGGCATAGGCCCCTTGTACCCGTTCTGGTCCCAATCTATCCCCGGCCCAATACATATCGCTTGTGGCATGGGTCGGCTGCACGGATGGAATGATGCCTTTTTCAAAATAATCGAAATCGGACGGAGTGATGATCTGCGCATGCTCCACTTTCCATCTACGGTCCGTTTTACCCTCCAAGGCCTTATCATAGGCCCTTAGCACAACGATATTGGCCGAATCGCCAATGGCATGGGTGTTCATCTGGTAATCACTGGCCGCAATGCGCTGTGCCAGGGCCTCGATCTGGTCCACAGGGGTTACCATGGCCCCGAAATGTCCCGGCTTATCGGAGTAAGGTGCCCGCAATGCCGCTCCTCGGGAACCCAGTGCACCATCCCCATATACTTTCACGGAACGGACATTCAAGCCCTCGGTTTTGATAATGCCCTTATCCAAAAAGTAATCCAGGTTTTCAGGATAGTTGGCCACCATGGCATAGACCCTGATGGATAGTTCGCCGGCTTGCTGTAGACTATCGATCAACTCAATGATATCCCTGGACAGTCCTGCATCGTTTACCGTGGTCAACCCGTAATCCAAAGAAATCTCCTCCGCATCCTTGAGGGCCTGTATTTTTTGTGCTCTGGTGGAAGGGGGCACAATAGCGCCGATCAATCCCATTGGATTATCCACCAAAATGCCGGTAGGCTCACCGTTTTCCTTCACGATCTCGCCACCTTCCGTTTCAGTATCCGCCGTAATGCCCGCCATGTCCAATGCTTTTTGGTTGACCAAAAGGGCGTGGCCATCGATACGGCGCAATGCCACCGGTGTATCCGGGAACAGTTCATCCAATTTGTCCTTGGTCGGGAATTCCTTTACTTCCCAATCATTTTGATCCCATCCCCTACCTTGGATAAAGTTGGACTGACGCTCTTTTTGAAAAGCCACCACTCTTTCCAAAACTTCATCAAAGCTTTGGGTACCGACCAAATCCACCACTTGTTGGTTCTGTCCCAACCCATAAAAATGGCAATGGGCATCAATAAGGCCTGGAACAATGGTCCTGCCCTGGGCATCCAAGTTCTCTTGGGCATTGTATTTTTTTGAAATTTCCCCGGTCTCGCCAACGGCGACAAATTTTCCATCCTTGATGGCCATACTGGAGGCTTTGGAGAAATCGGCATCCACGGTATAGATGTTTGCATTGGTGACGATCAGGTCCACCTCTTCTTTGGTGGCGCAAGAAAAAACAAATAGGCCGGTAGTTAGTAATAGGAACTTTTTCATTTCTGGTGGTTTCCATCAAAAATAGAAAAAGGAAAGAAATGTTTACGGGTTTTCGTCCTCAAACTTTGTCATCACAAACTCCACCCTTCGGTTCTTTCTTCGGGCTTCCTCGGTAAGTGTCGTGTCCAAAGGTTTGCTATCCCCGTATCCTTTGGAGGTAATTCTGTTTTTATCCAAGCCAAGGTCGATCAAATATTGCGCAACCGAACTGGCGCGCTCCCGTGAGAGAATATCGTTATAGTCATCCGACCCCAGATCATCGGTGTGTCCATTGATGGCCACCTTTAAGTTCGGGTTTCTCCTGAGATGCTCGTACACATCCCGAAGACTCTGCTCTGCTTTGGGCTGAAGGTCAAAACGGTCAAAATTGAAATTGACATGATCCAACACATAAACCTCATCGGTCTTATATTCTGGCCCGAGATAGGTCAACGAAATATCGTCCAAATAATAGTAGGCGTAGCCCTCCTCTTTTGTTGATGGATTTTGGCCATCCAGGTAAGAAGTCCCAGCGTTACTTTTGAAATTACCGAGGATCAAATAGCTCTCAAAACCCTTGGAGACCATATCAAAGCTCAATTCCATCCAATCCTGCTTATCCTGATAATATCCCGCAACGGGAAATTGTTTAATGTGCGTGGTCTGGGCGGTCGCCTCCATAAGTTCTCTTTGTGATAGCTCTCGTTTGGTATGGACCGATAGTGGTTTCTCCGAGAAAACCGCGCCCATATCCATAACGGCCCCATCCGATTTTTCGGAAAGACTGATAAACAGAGTCAATCGATACCTACTTCCCTTTTCAAGGGTTTCCGTCAAAGGCACTTGAATGTATTCGCGATAATCACGAGGCGCGAAAAGATAGAGTCCTGCATAAGCGGCCCCTTCGTACGGCTCTTGCCTTCCCTTAAAGTTCATGGGGACACCCAGCTTGGTTCGGCTGCATTCGTTGAAATAATCCGTAGTGCCCAGTGTTGGGGCACTCCAATGTTCCGCATCTTTGTTAAGATTGCTCATTTTAACAGGACAAGACACAAAGTCTTCAAAACCACCGTTTTGCACAAGGTTTTGACTAAATCCAATGGAGAAACCCATCAAAAACAGGTGGAGAAATAGGGTATGTATTGGTCTTGGTTGCATTATTTCCTTTTTTAAAGGGAACGGTCAACCATTGGAACATCAACAAGTTAACCGAAAATAATGAACGGTATTTTTAACATTTTATTGCGTATTCCCCTACAGACTAGAAATCGAACTTATAGGATACCCCTGCCAGAGCCTGGAATCCCTGCACCCCGAAATTGGCCCAACGCTGGTAATTATTGTTGGCAATATTGGATGCTTTCACAAAAATAGAGAGTTGCTCATTGAATCGATACCCTACGTGTGCATTGGCATCAAAAAAGCCATCCAAGGTCACTTGTTGGAACAGCAATTCCGAATCAAGCGGATCTACTTGGGACAACAGGTCATCCCTTTCCCCCACATAGAACAGATTGGCTCCCATATACCATTGATCGGTAATTTGGTAATCCATGAACACCGAACCCTTTATTGATGGCAGGTTCCACGCTGGATTATCCGTCTCGGTGTCATAATCATAGAATTCAGCATTGACACCTAAAGAAAAGTTACGGTTCACATCCACATTGATTTCCCCGAACACACCCAAGGTCTTTACATCATCGTAAAACACCTGAAAGGAATTACCGTAGAAATAGCTCTTTTCATCATCCCTGGCCGTATTGATTGGATTGTGAAAGAACAAGGGCTTCCTGTTTTCCGCCATGTACGAACCCTTGATGTTGTACCCCACATTGGAGGTCAACTGACCTTTCAATCCCAAATACCCTTCATACTGTTGGTCGGTAGGAACGATGTCCAAGGTCGGGGACACATAAGGATTGTCATCCACAAAATCGTGATAGGAGTTTTGCTTCAACTCCCCTTCTATTCCCCCATAGGCGATCACATTTTCGTCCATCACGCGGTAGGATGCCGTTACAGCGGGATAGATATAAAAATTGTTCTCGCTGTTTTCCATATCCAGTCCGTAGACGATATTGGCTCCCAGGTTCAATGTAAGATCATCTCGAAGGATCAACAAACTTGGGGTAACGCCTGCCTGAAGATTACCGTATTTTTTCTCTCCTTCATTTACCGCATCGGAAATGGAGCCATTTTGAAAACTTCCCCCTACATAATCCACTTTGGCAGAAATTGTGATCAATTCCTCGGTAATGGGGAGTTCAAAAGTCGGGTTGATCACCGCGCGGTTCTCCGCAGACTCGGTTGCATCCCAAAAGCGCCTCAACAACACATTCCCACTTTTAAAATAGGAATCCTCCATGTTGAAATTTGCCTTGGCCTCTGCATTGAAATAGTTTTGTGTCTCATCCATGGCATTGACCTCATCCTCGCTGAACAAGTCACTCTGGATGCCGTACCAATTGTACAGTTGATGCTGCAGACCTATACTGGCACCCCAATCCATATAACGATCCTTTTTGGCATAGGAGGCATTCAATTGGGTATTGTAGAAGTCCGTGTCCAAGGGTGTGGAGTCCAAGTCCCCGCGTGAGGAGTTATGGCTGAGCCCGAAATCCAACAGATCCTCTCCCCTGTTGAAATCCCTGCTGGTATAAAAATCGACCAGGGCATTGTTGTAATTGCCCAAACCAACCGACGCATAGGAATTGTACAAGGTGGGTGGTGGTGTTTTTTCCACTCCCGAAGCTTTTCCTTTTGCCGGGGTAAAAGTTGACGCCACTGGCACGGAAAATATACTGTAATTGATTTTTTTCTTTTGGAGCACAATGGAATCGTTCAAGCTCGGGGATGATTTGATCTTAAAGGCATCCGAAACGGTCGGGGAATACGGCTTTACCACCGTTACCGTTTCCGTACCGATGTTATCCTCTTCCTGGGCGATAACCATTCCGCATAGGCTCAAAAAAAGTAATGAAAATATATAGGTTCTCTTTTGCATGCTGTGTCTCGTTTAGTTTTTATCGGGGTCTACGGATGAATTGCTCTCGGCTTCCTTGGCCTTGATCGTGGCCAGTTCATTTTCCGCATCCGAAACGATTTCCTCAAATTCGGCGAAATTGGAAATGACACTTTCCAAAATGTAAGTGGCCTGGAAGGCATCCCCCAGATTATAGAAGTTCTTGGCCATGATCACCAAGCCTTTTCCCGCCCACTCCTTGTAGGCGGCATAATCCTTGGCCAATTTTTGAACGGCCTCGTTGGAGGCTTCATAGGCCTGCTCCTTATTTTTAAAATAGGCATCATAGTACCAAGCTTCGGCAGCGAGCTCTCCCGATGCTATTTGTTTAACATCTTGGTAAGCGGTTTTAGCTAAATTCCCATTGTCCGTGGCAATGGCCGAGCGCGCTATCATGATTTGCGCATCACTTTTAATGCGATCATCTATTTTGGGTGCGTCCAACACCTTTTCGGCATAGGCAATGGTCTGGGCATAATCCTTTTGGCCATAGTAGCCCTTCATCAAATTGGATTGGGCAAAGGTTTTGTTCTCTGAAATATCCGCTGTGCTTTCCAATCTTTTCAAATAAGGGATGGCACTGCCATAATCCTGTTTATCCACGTAGATTTCACAAACGCGAGTCAAGGCCTGCTCGGTATACTCCCCATTGCCACCATCGGCAACGGCCCTATATCTTGGCAAAGCCTTGTCCTTATCGCCATCGGCAAAATAGAGTTGCGCCAAGGCAAAATTGGCGTTTTGCGCATGGAGTCCGTTCGGGAATTCGTTCAAGTAATCTTCATAGCCACGGATGGCGGCTGCAGTTTTGCCTTCAATTTGTTTGCGTTCCGCGGATTCAAAACTGGCATTATCCAGCTCGGCATCCGTTACCTCCACAAAATCCAAATTTCTGGCCCAAGCAGCATACTCGCTTACCCGACCTTCATCCACGTACACCAATTTGGCGGTAGCCACCGCTTGTTTGGCCTCTTGGGTGTTCGGATATTTTTGGACCACTTCCTTGAGTTTCTCCAAAGCCCGATCGTTACGACTGGCATTATAATGAACCAAGCCCGATCTTAACAATCCTCTTGGGGCAAACTTGCTACCCGGGAATTCGTTCACAATACGGTCATAGGTCTGAAGCCCTAAATTTTCTTGATTATTACTGATAAGGGTGTTACCCAATTCAAACAGGGCATCATCCCGCAAAGATGATGTAGGGAACATCCTCAAGAATTCGTTCAAGCCGTCAATTTTTGCAGAATTATTGCCCAAAAAGCCATCGCAAAGTGTTTTTTGGAAGGCAGCATAATCCCGTTCGGGGCCGTTCATCTTTGATGAAGCATCGTAAGCCTTCTTCGCCAATTGGTATTTACTGCTTACAAAATAGCTGTCGCCCAAGCGCAAATACCCATCATTCTTTCTTTGGTCATCAATGGCATTGGAGCTTACCACATTTTGAAAATAGGATATGGCATTGTTGTAATCTTTTAGTTTGAAGTACGAGTAGCCCAGATTGTAATCCAGCTGCTCGTATTCTGATAGTGACTGGGCCGCTGGCGAGTTCTGGAACCGTACAAAATCGACCAAAGCCTCCTCAAAACGGTTCAATCGATAGGCCGATTCCCCTTTCCAGTAGAGGGCACGTGCTTCAAAACTTGAATTTTCCGCACTTTTCAGGGATTTATCGAATCGTTCCCAAGCCCCTTCGTAATCGCCATCAATAAAAAGTTCCACCCCACGGTAGTAAGCCACTTTCTGGTAAGTTTCCTTGCTGGCATAGTTTTGATTTTCTTCCAAAAGTTGCATGGCCCCCTCAAAATTTCGGGAGGTAATGTAGGAGTCCACTAAAAGTTCCTGGATTTCCATTTGATGCTCGTCCTTTGGATATTTTTCCAGATAGGTGGTCAACACCTGTGGAACGGGTTCGTAAGCATTACCTATTTCATAACTCAAACGCGCATAGTTCAACCAGGCATCTTTTTGGATTTCTGGACTGAACTCCATCTGCGAGGCATTTCGGAACGCATTCAAGGCCTCGGATTTTTTATCCAACTTCAAATAACATTCAGCCAAGTGGTAATATGCATTCTGGGAAACGGCATTGGCGCCCCCTATGATCTTGTTGAACTGCTGAACGGCTTTTTGGTAATCCCCCAATTTGTAATGGCTGTACCCCAACAAATAGTAATCGGTGTTGTTCCATTTGCCACGTTTGCCCTTGTATTCCTCTAAATATGGAACAGCCTCGGCGTATTGCTCCAAATTGAAATAACTCTCACCGATGATCTTGTTCAATTCCGAGACTTCCTGACGATTGGATTTGGGCAGTTGCTTTTTGGCCAATGCGATCGCTTCTTCAAACTTTCCCAATTTAAAATTCAGGTCCGCCTGATAGTAGGTCAACTTTTCATCAAGTAATTCCGGGTCTTGAATCTGATCGAAACGTGCACTTGCCGAATTATAATCATCCTGCTCGTAGGCGATGTATCCCAAATAATATTTGGCCTGTGAACCGTATTTCTGGGAAGTGGTCACCTTGTTCAAATAGCTTTCTGCTTCTTGCGGACGCTTTGACGCGTATAGAGCGTACCCGTTATTGAAGTTAAAACGGTCGCGCTCCGAGTACGGCATGGAGTTTTCATCCACTTTTTTGTACCATTTCAAGGCGTAGGGGTATTTTCCCGTTTCAAAATAGTAGTCGGCCACATCCAAAAAGGCGGAATTTCTTTTGGTGGAGGTGGGATAACGTTCCACAAAATCCTCCATCATTTTATCCGCTCCTCGTTGATTCAGTCGAATGGCGGCATTGGCGGCATAGTATGCGCTGTTGGCTTCGGTTTCCCCGTCCTTGGTGTTGGCCTTGACGGACTCGAAAATGTTTTGAGCCGCTTGGTACTGCTCATTGTTGTAGAGCGCCAAGGCATCTTGATAGGCTTTGTTCTCGTGGGTGTATATTTTGGTTTCCTGTGCGGAAAGCACAAAAAAAGTTCCCATAATGATGGGAAGTAAAAGGAGGTTTTTTCGATTCATAGTGTTCTACGCTCTTCTCGATTGACTTTACTGATAACGTCAAATTTAAGGCCAAAGTATATTTTATCCGCCATTTGCCGAAATTTACGACCCTAGGTTTGATTTATTGGCATGAAAATGAACCGATTCGACCCCCAAAAACTGTAGCTGCTGTAAAAGCCCCCATGCAGCATGGACGGGAAACTTTGACAGCATTTGCCCAACCCAGGGAAAAGATATTGGAAAGGGGCACTTTCGAATCACTTCAAGGGGATATTTCCGCGGCAATCGGACTTGTGGAAGACCCTGACACCAATGGAAGAATCGAGAGCACGGAAGAGACAATACGGTCAGGTTAATTTAGGATTAACGGTTCATTTTGATGGAGCGTACCATATTTTCAAATACTTTTGTGTAGCTTTTGAAATAAAATTATGCCCGAAACCATTGTAAAATTACAAGACGTAGCCGTATTTCAGAACGAGAACATGGTTCTCAATGAGATTGACCTTGAGGTCAAGAAAGGGGAATTTGTATATGTGATCGGTAAAACGGGCAGTGGAAAGAGTAGTTTTATGAAGACCCTCTATGCCGACCTACCGTTGAAACAGGGTAACGGCAATGTGGTGGATTTTGATTTGAAGACCTTAAAGGAAAAAGACATCCCCTACCTGCGCAGAAAACTGGGCATTGTTTTCCAGGATTTTAAATTGCTTCCCGATAGAAATGTCAACAACAACCTGAAATTTGTCCTCAAAGCCACGGGATGGACTGACCCAAAAAAAATGGACGACAAAATTGAAGAGGTCCTGGATAAAGTGGGCATGAAAACCAAAGGTTTTAAGTTCCCCCATGAACTATCAGGTGGCGAGCAACAACGTATCGCCATTGCCCGCGCCTTATTGAACGACCCTGAACTTATTTTGGCCGATGAGCCCACGGGCAATTTGGATCCACAGACCAGTGTAGAGGTAATGAAGGTTCTACAGGACATCAACCAGAACGGACGGACCATCATCATGGCCACACATGATTACGCCCTAATCCTGAAATATCCGCACAAAACCCTGAAATGCGATGGCAGTAAAGTTTTCGAAGTGATCCAAAAGGCCATATAACCATCGAGAATCCGCATAGCGCATTGATTTCCACAGGAATTACTTGATCAGCAAAAGTTTTTGTTACTTTGTTAAAACTAATCTTGCTTCCTCTATATGGAAATTCTAGGTATTGATATTGGCGGTTCGGGCATAAAAGGTGCCTTGGTTAACGCCGAAACTGGGGAAATGTTGACAGAACGTTTCCGAATTCCAACTCCAAAATCAAGAAAACCAAAGGACATGGCCAAGGTTGTGGCCGAGATCGTGAATCATTTTGATTATGATGGTCCCGTGGGCTGTGGGTTCCCTTCAATTGTAAAAAACGGAGTCTGCAAATCCCCTGGCAACCTGGACAAAAGCTGGGTCGGTGTCAATATCGATGAGCTGTTCACTGAATACACCGGTCACGAGTTTACGGTGCTGAATGATGCCGATGCGGCAGGTTATGCCTCCATGAACTATGGGGTGGGAAAAGGCAAGAACGGATTGGTCGTCATGATCACCATTGGAACGGGATTGGGCAGTGGCGCATTCTACAATGGCGTGCTGATCCCCAATTTTGAACTGGGCCAGATTCCGTACAAAAAGTACAAGAAGATCGAAAAATGGGCCGCGGCCTCGGCCAAGGAACGCGAAGACCTTAGTTTTAAGAAATGGGGCAAGCGCTTCAACAAGTTTTTGAAGTTCGTGGAACTTATTGTATCCCCTGATCTTATCATCGTGGGTGGGGGAACCTCAAAAAAGTGGGAAGAGTTCAGCCATCACATCAAAATTGAGACCGAGGTGGTCAAAGCAGAGCTCATGAACCACGCCGGTATCATTGGGGCTGCCGTAGCTTGTTTACGGGAGCAGCACCACGGTCATCTGCATTAATTGTTTTTTGATTCAGGACTTGGCGGAATCCAGAGCCAAGGTGATTCCCTTTGAAAAAAAGAAAAGCGGATGAAGTATACCACTCCATCCGCTTTGTATTCAAATGTCAAATTGAATTATAGCTAAACTACCTTGTTTCTTTTTCTGTCCACCTCTTTCAGATAGATTTTTCTGATCCTCAAGTGGTTTGGCGTTACCTCTACGTATTCATCCTTTTGGATGTATTCCAGAGCTTCTTCCAATGAGAATTTAATGGCCGGAACGATCTTCGCCTTGTCATCGGCACCAGCAGAACGTACGTTCGATAGTTTCTTGGTCTTGGTCACGTTCACGGTCATATCATCTTGACGGGAGTTTTCACCAATAACCTGTCCTTCGTAGATATCCTCTCCCGGGTCGATAAAGAACTTACCTCTTTCCTGAAGCTTATCAATGGAATAAGGAATTGCGGTTCCATTTTCCATGGAAACCAAAGACCCGTTCAATCGCTGTGCGATATCCCCTTTCAAAGGTTGATATTCAAAAAATCGGTGTGCCATGATCGCCTCACCTGCCGTAGCGGTCAACAATTGGTTCCTAAGACCGATGATCCCCCTGGATGGAATAATGAATTCACACACCATTCGAGAACCTCTTGCCTCCATACTGGTCATCTCCCCTTTACGGATGGAAACCATTTCAACAGCTTTCCCGGATACTTCCTCAGGCAAATCGATGGTCAAGTGCTCCACGGGCTCACATTTTACGCCATCAATCTCCTTGATGATTACCTGTGGCTGACCGATTTGAAGCTCATAACCCTCTCTACGCATGGTTTCGATCAAAACGGAAAGGTGCAATACCCCACGTCCGAACACCAAGAATTTATCGGCACTATCGGTTTCTTGAACGCGAAGCGCCAGGTTTTTCTCCAATTCCTTTTCCAAACGCTCCTTGATGTGACGGGAAGTAACAAACTTTCCATCCTTACCGAAAAACGGGCTATCGTTAATGGTGAAAAGCATACTCATGGTAGGCTCATCAATGGCAATGGTCTTTAATTTTTCAGGGTTTTCCAGGTCAGCAACGGTATCGCCGATTTCAAACCCTTCCATACCCACAATGGCACAAATATCCCCTGCTACTACTTCCTCTACGCGCAAACGGCCCAAACCTTCAAAAGTGTAAAGTTCTTTGATTCGAGTTTTTACAACGGAGCCATCCCTTTTCACCAAAGAGACCTGTTGTCCCTCGCGAAGTGTTCCTCTTTGCAACCTACCAATGGCAATTCGTCCCGTGAACGAAGAGTAATCCAATGAGGTGATCAACATTTGGGTGGTACCTTCTTCTGGTTTGAATTCAGGTACGTGCTCAATGACCATGTCCAACAATGGTTCGATGTTCTCGGTCGGGGTCTTCCAATCCTCGCCCATCCAGTTGTTCTTTGCAGAACCATAGACTGTTGGGAAATCCAGCTGCCATTCTTCGGCACCCAATTCAAACATCAAATCGAACACTTTCTCGTGCACTTCCTCCGGGGTACAGTTTTCCTTATCCACCTTGTTGATCACCACGCAGGGCTTCAAACCAAGGTCGATTGCCTTTTGAAGCACGAAACGGGTCTGTGGCATGGGCCCCTCAAAGGCATCCACCAACAACAAGACCCCGTCGGCCATGTTCAGAACACGTTCCACTTCCCCACCGAAATCGGCGTGACCAGGGGTATCTATAATATTGATTTTTGTGTCTTTGTATACAACGGAAACGTTTTTGGAAACAATGGTGATCCCGCGTTCCCTTTCCAGGTCGTTGTTATCCAATATCAGGTCGCCCTTGTTCTCGTTCTCGCGGAACAACTGGCAATGGTACATGATTTTATCGACCAAGGTAGTCTTACCGTGGTCTACGTGTGCAATGATCGCAATGTTTTTGATTTTGGACATAACCTAAATTTTAAGCCCGCAAAGATACTGCTATTTTTCATTGTGCAACACTCCTAAATGTTATTTTTATCTTATTGATTTTGTGGGAGTTCCGATATATCATTTTCTACTGACCACCCAACCGAGCTTCAAGGCAAGGAAAATACCGAAGTTACTTTCAAATTCATCGAAGAAATAACCCGGGCCAACCTCAAATCTAAACTGCAATCCTTTCTGGCCCGTGCGCTGAAGACCGTACACCACCCCAATTCCCCCAAAATAATCGGAAACATGGTCCAAATTTCCGATCACTGCCTTCCCGCCTTGAATCGCGATGGTGGGAGCAATATAGTTTCCCGTATTGCCAGCGATGTTCTTCCCCCTTTCGAGCCGTCTCTGAAAATTATAGTAATGTCGGTATTGGACCCTGCCAATGGGATAAATACCGAATCCATCATCGGTAAAACTGGACTCTACATAGGCAAAACCCATTGTGGCCTCTGCCGCTATGGTTGAATTTTGGGAAAGTCCCTGTTCGTAGATAATGCCGGGCAGCAGTACATTCAGGGTCAGTTGGTGGTTTTCGACGTTTTTTCCAGATTGGGCGATTCCGATAGCGCCAATGGACAAGCTTAAAAGCAAAGAGGTAATGGTTTTCATAAATGGTCAGTTTGAATTTCCACTTCAATTACAAATACCGTACCAAATGGAAGTCACAAACCAACGCACCAACGCTTTTCGCTGATGATCCAACCGATACTCAAGTTCACCACAGGCTGAATGGTGCCTTTGAACGGCCCCACGTAATACCCTGCCCCAGCATCCAAGGAGAAGCTAAAACCTGAATCATAGCTGCGCTGAACGCCATAGACCAAGCCACCGTATCCGTGAATACCGTCGACCAATCGGCCTTCGACCACACGGTCCCCTGGGGAAAATAGGGCCACAGAAGGCGCAATGTAATTGCCGGAATTCCCATAGATGGACCTTCTTCGCCTTTCCCGGGCATTCAAATTGTGATAGTATCTGTTTTGCACTGTAATGGCCGGGAAAAAGTCAAAATCCTCCAGCGGTCGTGAACTGGCAGGCTCCAAGGCCGCTTGGTACGCCACCCGAACATCCAGTGTGCTGTTTACCCCCAAGGCCATTTCGTACTCGATGCCGGGATTGATGGCATTGAGCTTAAACTGGCGGACCTCGCAATTCGTACCGTATTGGGCATGCAAAAAAGTACCTGAGCAAAGGAGTGCCAAAAGTAGTAAGCGACGCATCGTAGGTTAATTTGGTAGTATTATAACCCAAACTTGATCAAAATAGTATGTTTTGATATCTTTATTTAATCAAGGTAAGGATCCTTTTTCTTCCGTTTGGTCGCCACCCAACCAAAAGTTAGATTGATCAACGGCCCATAACCATCGGGCACACCGTCCCCTTTATAATACCCGGCCCCGACCTCAAGATTGAAATTGAAGCCTTTCTCAAAGGTTCGCTGGATGCCATAGACCATTCCGTAAAATCCCAGGTTAAAATCATCGGGGCCTTCCACATCCGTGGAAATCCGCAATTGTGAAAAAAAGATAGCTTGGGCAGCAGCAATATAGTTCCCCGAATTGCCAGAAGTGTTTTTATCAAGTCTTTCCCTTCGATTAAAATTATGGTAATATCTATACCGGTTATTGGATGCCAAACCGAACACGTAACCTTCCTCATAAGTGGCAGTGGCCAGACCCAAGTTGGTGGAAACACTTTGGTTTTTGAAAACACCAAGCTCATAGGTGAAACCGGGGCTCAACAAATTCAATTGGAACTGGTGACGCTCCAAATGGGCCAAATCAAAAGTACTGCCCCTTTCCTGCCATTGTGCAGTGGAGATCACGGGCAACAGAACAAGGGCGAACAAAACATTCCTATACTTCATGGTTGATGGTTTAGTTTGATAAATCTAAAAAGGATACCATCGTTAAATACTATATTTGTGCAAACTTTAAGAAATGGACATCACCAAAATCCCACAGATAAAACACACGGATAGCGATAATTTTTTCTTATTGGCTGGCCCCTGTGCCATAGAAGGCGAGGACATGGCCATGCGTATTGCAGAGAAGGTCGTGGCCATTACGGATAAGCTGAATATCCCCTATGTGTTTAAAGGAAGTTTTAAAAAGGCGAACCGTAGCCGTATTGATTCTTTTACCGGGATTGGCGATGAAAAGGCACTTAAAATCTTGAAAAAGGTTTCGGATACTTTTGAAGTTCCGACGATTACCGACATTCATGAAGTTTCTGATGCTGCCATGGCCGCTGAATATGTGGATGTGCTGCAGATTCCGGCCTTTTTGGTAAGACAGACCGACTTGGTCGTGGCCGCTGCGGAAACTGGCAAGGTCGTCAACTTGAAAAAGGGACAATTTATGAGTCCTGAAAGTATGAAGCATGCCGTTACCAAAGTTACCGACTCCGGAAATGGGCAAGTTTGGATCACTGACCGTGGGACCATGTTCGGATACCACGACATGATCGTGGATTTCCGCGGTGTTCCCACCATGAAACAATATGCTCCTGTGGTGCTGGATGTTACCCATTCCCTCCAACAGCCCAACCAATCTTCCGGAGTTACGGGAGGAAGGCCTGCTTTGATCGGAACAATGGCCCGAGCAGGAATCGCAGCAGGTGTGGACGGACTTTTCATGGAGACCCATTTTGACCCCGCCAATGCCAAAAGTGATGGCGCCAATATGCTGGATTTAAGTTTATTGGAGAAATTATTGACGGATTTGACCGCCATCCGAAAGACTATCAATTCATTGTAGGTCTCTCAAAAACCCCATAATTTCACAAATACAAATCATTGATTTAAAATAGGTTACATTCTGTTTTTAGATTTATTTATAATTAGTCTAAATATTTTTTGTTGAATCAAGTGTTGGGATTTACATTTGCACTCGAAATTTATTTAGACCAATTACAAATAAAATGAAACATCTATTATTCATTCTTGGTTTCGCTGCTTTTTTCACTTCACAGGCACAAACAGGAAACCTAAAAGGAAAAGTAACCGATCAAAACAACAACCCGCTCGGCAATGTAAATATTGCCGTTTCAAATACCAGTTTAGGTACCAATACGGATTATTCGGGGGACTATGAAATATCGAACCTAGCCCCTGGCTCCTACACCTTGACGTTTTCCATGGTGGGTTTTGGCACCCAGAACAAAACTGTGAGCGTTTATGCCAATCAAACCACAAACGTACAGACCATCACTCTGGTAGAACGCCAAGAGCAACTGAATGAAGTTGTGGTCGAAGGGAACCAAGTGAATAAATTTACCCGTAAGGCCAGCGTTTATGTATCAAAAATGCCCTTGAAGGATATCGAAAACCCTCAGGTATACAACTCCATCTCCACCGAGTTGCTACAGGACCAAGTGGTCACCAATTTTGATGACGCCCTTAAAAACGCCCCTGGAATCGATAAACTTTGGGAATCCACCGGTAGAGGTAACGATGGAGCAGGTTATTTCTCGTTACGCGGTTTTGCCGTACAGCCCACAATGATCAACGGATTGCCCGGTTTGACCAACGGCAGCCCCGACCCAGCTAACATAGAATCCATTGAAGTCATAAAAGGCCCATCAGGAACCTTATATGGCAGCAGTTTGATTTCTTACGGTGGTTTGATCAACATCAACACCAAAAAGCCATATTACGGTTTTGGGGGGAACATCTCCTACACCTCCGGAAGTTATGGATTGAACCGGGTAAGCGCCGATGTCAATACTACTTTGGGCAACCAGAACAATATTGCACTTCGAGTGAATACGTCCTACCATACGCAGAACAGTTATCAAGATGCTGGGTTTAGAAAATCGTTCTTCTTTGCGCCATCTTTGGCGTTCCAGGCCAGTGATAGACTTTCATTTAACATCAACACCGAATTCTACAACGGTAGAAGCACTAACCAGACCATGCTATTCCTTGATCGTGGCTCCCCGCTTCGTGTGACCAATCTGGATGAATTGGGTTACGACTTTAAACGTTCGTACACCAGCAACGATCTGTATATTGATACGCCAACGTACAGCCTACAAGGTCAGATGAACTACATTTTGAGCGATTCTTGGACCTCTCAGACCGTAATCTCTAGATCTAACGCAAAATCTGATGGTTACTACTCTTACCTGTACGAGGTAACTTCAACGGTCGAAGGTCTTTCAGGCGCTCCAATTGAAGACGGCATTATCCTGTCCCGTTACACCAGTAACCAGAATTCCGAGACCTTGGGAACTGATATCCAACAGAATTTCATCGGAGATTTCAATATCGGAAGCATGAGAAACCGTTTGGTCGTTGGACTGGATTATCTTAAAACAAGAACCATCAACAACAGTACAGGCTACGGAAACCAAGGTTTTGCCTATGTTGGCGCAAACCCCAATGAGTTCCAAGCTGTTGCCCCTGCCCTGCACGATTATTATGGAACCCCAATGGGAACAGGCCTGTACGACTCCGGTGTGTTGACACAGGCAGGTGCCGATGCCGGAATTGCCACCTTGGCCAATCCAGGAGCACAATTCAGCGAGGCTGAGCAAGAAATTTTCAGTGCCTACGCTTCCAACGTCATCAACCTATTGCCGGAATTGTCCGCAATGGCCAGTTTGCGTGTGGACCGTTTTGCTAACGACGGATACAATCAAACCGCATTCTCACCGAAATTCGGTTTGGTGTACCAACCTATTTTGAACAAAGTATCGGTTTTCGCCAACTACATGGACGGATTCAGCAATGTTGCCCCGGTTACCGAGTTATCCAGCGGAAATACATCAGTAAGAGCTTTGAACCCGGAACATGCCAACCAGTTTGAGGTGGGTACCAAATTGAACTTGTTCGATGACAAACTTTCTGCCACTTTGAGCTACTACGACATTACCGTGAGCGATATGGCACAACGAATCGATACCGATGCCAACAACTACTTCTATACCCAAGATGGCGAACAGACCAGTAAAGGTTTTGAAGCGAACATTATCGCCTCCCCGATTGATGGATTGAACATTGTTGCCGGCTATAGCTATAACGACAGTGAACTGATCGAAGGAGATGCCAGCTTTACAGGGTTCAGGCCTGAGAGCGCCGGTCCAATGAACTTGGCCAATGTTTGGGCAAGTTACAGATTTACTCAAGGTACGCTGGAAAACTTTGGACTTGGATTCGGAGGTAACTACGCCAGCGAGAACAAGATTTTCAATAGATCCAACGGCACCTTTGCCATTGACGAGTATACCATTCTCAATGCATCCGCCTTTTACGATGCCAGGAACTTCAGGATCACCTTGAAGTTGGACAACATTGCCAACAAGGACTATTACAAAGGTTGGTCGACCATCAGCCCTCAAAACCTGAGAAGTCTTTCTGCCAATTTCACTTATAAATTCTAAGAGAACCAAATGAAAAAAATCATAGCAACCCTATTGCTCATTACCCTGCCCGTACTGTCGGCATCAGCCCATTATCTGTGGATTGAGACCAACGGTACAGGGGCCTTGGGCCAGGCACAGGAAGTCCGTGTGCATTATGGAGAATACACCTATGGTGTTATTGAGAAAGTAGAAGGCGAGGCCTTTCCACTGGTTTCCAAGTTTACCCTTTGGGCAATAGCTCCCGATGGCACGAAGACCCAATTGAGCACAGAGGCCATGGAAGACCATTACCTGGCAAGCTTTACACCATCCCAGAAAGGCGTGTACACCATCGCTTTGAACAACAACGAGATTGATGTGATCGATTACACCCAATACGATTTTGGGATTTTCAAGACGCACTATCATTCCACCGCAAAGGTCCAGGTGGGAACCGATGGCGATACGAAAACCGCAAATCCAGATGGGATCGTGGTCAAGCAGTTGGAGAACGATGGAGGGGAAATCAAGCTTCAAGTATTGTACAAAGGCGAGCCCATCGCCAAAAACGAGCTTAAGATCTATGTTTCCGACCTATGGTCCAAAACCCTCTACACCGACGATAATGGGGAGGTTTCCTTTGCCCTGCCCTGGAACACCAAGTACATTGTGGAGACCACGACCAAGGAAGAAATTCCCGGCACCTACAATGGAGAGGATTATGAATTTATCTGGCACTGTGCCACCTATTGCATAAAACCATAAATATGGCCACAGGAATTTCCCTTCTCTCTTTTATAGCGTTTTACCTGCTGTACAGTACCTCGAAAAAAATGTCGGCAATGGGAAGTCTTGGTTTTGAGCACTCCATCGCTGAGCATGGAAAAGCCACAAAATATCTCAGTTCGGCCCTAATGATTCTTTCATTGGGGCTCAGCTGTTTTTACTGGGGGCTGGGTTCGGGCACCTTCACTTTTGTCATCATTTTGATGACGGTTGCCAGTTTGGTCATCCTCTTGGCTCCCTTACGCTTGTTGAACTACCGCTTTTTGGGTGCTCTTTTTTTATGTTCCATCCTTTTTGAAACCTTGTTGTTCTAACCTATGCCAGCCAACAAAAAACATTTGACCCCTTCGCCAACGCAACGATTTGCCAAAATCACCGCTGCCATTTTGGGTGGTCTTGTTGTGGCCGTACTGTTCCATATGGCCTTGGCCAGCTGGTTCGACCATGTGGCGGTCATCATCACCAGCACCTTTTCGGCATTTATCCTTTGGGCCGTTTTGATGGTCATTGCCTTTTTGGGCAAAAATGGCTGGAAGGTATGGGGCATTTATCTGTTGATCAGTCTTGTACTGTTTGTCATATTCTATTTTGGAAACCAAACCAACCCTCTTGTTTAAACCATGGGAAACCGTATCTACAATATATTGTTCCACACACATACCGTAAGCGGTATCGTGATCAGCGTAGCGCTCTACGTTATTTTCTTCACGGGATCTTTCTCTTTTTTCAGGGATGAGATCGCCAATTGGCAACGTGGACATTCCGTTGGTCAGGAAGATGCACTGCCGGGAAGTGTGGATGCCCATCTCAATGACCTTTCCAAAGATTACAATTTGTTTGGACGGGATGTGGAACTGAGGCATTACTACAACGAAAGAAGCATTACCGTCAACTTGGGAGCGTCCAAGGATTCCTTGGCCCCTGAGGAGGACAAGGCCCCGGTATTTTTCTACTTGGACCCTGAATCCAAAACCAAGACCACTGATTATGCAAGCAACTACCATTTGGGGGAATTCCTGTACCGTCTTCATTTTTTAGACCAAATCCCCTACCCTTATGGAAGGACATTGGCGGGGTTTGTGGCCTTTTTTTTCCTGTTTGCCATCATTACAGGGCTCTTGGTACATTGGAACAAGATCGTTTCCAACTTCTACACCTTCAGGCCGTGGGCAAAACTCAAAACCATGTGGACGGATGCCCATACCGCCCTTGGTGTGATCGGATTTCCATTTCAGTTCGTGTACGCCGTCACGGGAGCCTTCTTCTTACTGAAGGGCATTTTGATCCTCCCGGTCGTAATGGGACTCTATGATGGCAACGAAAGCCAGTTGTACGAGGATTTGGAGTACAACCACCCTGTTTACGAGTTCCAGGATAAAAAATTGGAAAACACCATCAACTTGGACCAATATGTACAAGAAATGAAAGAGGAATGGGGGGATTTCAGGGTAACGGAGACGCATATTTTCAATTACGGCGACCAAAACATGCACGCCGCCATCAGCGGATACCTCGGTTACGACACCAAACTCAATGGTCTGGGCTACCGTATTTACAAAATTGCCGATGGTTCCATTGCACAGGAAAAAGTACCGGTTGCCCCTACGTCCTATTTGGATGGCGTGAAGAACATGATGTTCCGTCTCCATTTCGGCGATTACGCAGGCTATGGGTTGCGGGTGATATCCTTTGTTCTTGGATTGGTTTCCTGCTTTGTGATCCTCTCCGGGATTATGATATGGCTTGTAGCACGTGATAAAAAGAACATTCCTGAAAAACGGAGAAGGTTCAACCAGCAAGTGGCCAATTGGTATATGGCCATCTGCCTTACCTTACTGCCCGTTACCGCTTTGGAATTTATTATCGTGAAGTTTGCCCCCACAGTGAACATGGACTTTCTCTATCAAACGTATTTTTCGATATGGTTGGTGACCACCGTGTTCTTTATCCTAAAAAAGGATATTGCCTTTACCAACAAATGGACCTTGATATCTGGTGGTATTTTGGGACTATTGGTGCCGATTGCAAATGGAATCGCAACAGGCAATTGGATGTGGGTGGCATATCAAAATGGTTATCAGCACATCCTTTTGGTGGATTTGCTCTGGTTGATCTTGGGCTTGGTATCGTTATGGATCGCTTTCTTTAAACTGAACACCTCTAGAAAAGATCTTGTGCCCTCCTAAGTCTATTTTTTGTAGAAACCTTTGTGGTTGACGGATTTAGCATCGTTGAGAAGTTCAACGACGATGGCCCCGTCAATCTCCTCTGCAGCGAAATACCTTAGGGATTTCATGACCTTTCTCCCATCGGTGACCAATTTATCCAAGTGAACAGTGAGATGGGCGGAATTCCATAGGCACATATCCACGTAGCCTTTCTTTCGTGAAGCGTTGAAATAGCAGAAAGGCTTATCGTTCAGATAGTAAAAAGGCAATTTATACTTATAGTCCAACCGCACCTCAGGGACCGTTGTCTCCACTAAGACCAGTAATTCCAACAATATACCCCTGAAAGGTTCAGGCTGTAGTAAGATATAATTTTCAGCTGGTTTCATGGAAGCTGAATTAGAGAATTGATAGCATTTAGGTACGCTTGAACAGCTTTTTGACCAACTTCAACAAAAGAAGTGCAACAAAACCAATGACCAACCCAAAAATAAAGTCCTTGAGCAAGGTCGGCAGGCTTGGGAACAAATGATGGAAAAATTCAACATTATGGGTGAAGATCCCCCCAGAAACCAATAATAGCGCCAAAGTACCAACGATGGACAGGCCCTTGATTATTTTGGGGAGCGCATTGACCAACACCAAACCCACTTTGTCGGAGAAACTGTCCGTTCTTTCATTCAGGTTGATCAGACGATAGCCATAATCGTCCATTCTTACGATTAGGGCGACAATGCCATAAACACCCACCGTGGCAAGCAGTGCCACCACTGAAACCACGATAATGCGCGTTGCCAATGGTTCATTCACAACGGTGCTCAACGCAATGATCACAATCTCAACGGAGAGGATAAAATCCGTGACAATGGCCTGTTTTATCTTTTTCTTTTCCAGCTCGGGCAATTCCCCTTCAGGTACCTCCATGGGGTCTTCGGCATGGTCTTCCCCATTCCTGTGAAAAATGTATTCATAGACCTTTTCAGCCCCTTCGTAGGCCAAATAGACCCCACCTAGGATCAAAACAACGGTTATCGCCACGGGAAGATAGGCGCTCAACAGAAAAGCAATGGGGAGAATGATCAATTTGTTCAAAAAGGAACCTTTGGTAATGGCCCAAAGCACCGGGATTTCCCTGCTGGACAAAAAGCCAGTGGCCTTTTCGGCATTCACGGCCAGGTCGTCCCCTAAAATGCCCGCTGTTTTTTTTGTAGCCACCTTGCTCATGGTCGCCACGTCATCCATCAATGCAGAAATGTCGTCCAAAACAGCAAAAATACCTGAAGCCATAGAAATCTTTTAAGGTTAGTGATCAAGTTGGGGGCAAAATAAATAAATCCCGACTTAAGATGGGTAAAAATCGAAAAAACTATTGCCTCAAATCCCTTCCATGGACATCAGAGTAGCGGCCCAGATAATGACAGAGGAGAAGAAAATCCCAATGGTATTGGCCGCAAAGGCCTCCCGTTTTTTCATTTTAAAGAGATAAGCGGCGATACTGCCGGCATACACCCCCGTTCCCGGCAAGGGAATCATGACGAAAAGTACAATCCCCAAAAACCCGAAGCGCTGTATTTTTTTTCCCGAGCCCTTCTTTGCCCTTTGCCCAACGAACACAGCAGACTTTTTATAGAAACGCCATTTGATCAGATGACGGTTGATATACTCCAAAAAGAACATCATCATGGGAAAGACCAGTACGTTGGCCCCAAAACACACAATGAAGACCAAATACTCGTTTGCCCCTTGGTACATTCCGTAGGGAATGCCCACTTTGGCCTCGCCGAAGGGCGATAGGCTCCATAATGCCGCTATGATCAAATCGATGTGCAAAGTATCGAGGTTTTAAGCTGGTAAAAGTAATAAGGATTTTGAGCATCTCATTGCTTTTTAACCTTAAAAATTTATTAATTGTGATTTTTGGTTTTGAGCCACTCGTGGAATCACAAGTGAATCAAGCTACGGAGGAAAACTCAGATCCATTGATGGCCCGATCGAAATCCGGCAATAATTTACGGATGTACTCCTTAGGGGTCTTCTCCGAGATGGAGACCCACTGTTTGTCGACATTGACATCAAAGTGAAAAGAGGAAAAATCAGCATCCACATCCAATCTTGACAACAAGAACCGCATGATTCTAGGTCTGAGGCTGTATTCCAAATCGATACAGGTGCGTTGCATTGCTGGATTGTCATCTCCAGAAAATACCCAATTGAACTTCACTGGCTTTCAAAAATTAGGACATACAATATACTAAAAAACAACCCATTACCAACTTCTGGGCCTAGTTTTTGGATATAGGGTTATTCCTTACCGTCCACATAGTCCTGTAGATAGCCGTAGCGCGGTGTCAATTTTCCATCCTGGGTCATACGTGCCCGTTCCAAAACCCCATCTTTGTCGTCATTGAAAAAAGATGGAATCACATATGTAGAGAATGCATCGCCAAAACCAACGCTTGCATCCCTGGGAAGTTCACAGGGCAAATTGTCAACGGCCATTACCGCAATGGCATCTTCGGCCATGAAATCGGTTTCCGTTTCGGACTCCGGGTCGTAGCCGTAAATGGGCTCCGCAATGGTGGATGGACGAATGGTGGATGCCACCGGACCGTCAATATCACAGCTGATATCGGCCACTACTTTGATTTTGAAGCCTGGCTGCTTGGCATCCTCTCGGGTATAGAGGTACGGTGCCCCGTCCCCATAAAAATGTCCCGCGATATAAAAGTCGGTTACTTGGGCAAACCTGAAAAAATCGGATTTGTAATCTTCTGGATTCTCGAAAAAATCCGCTTTGTTTCCCTTGTTGCCATCCTTTCGTTTGACGTATTGGGACACATCTATCTGGCAATATACGGGCTCGTTGAATGTCCCGTTCAAATATTCACTTGGCGGGACCTGCCTCAGTTCCATGGCATCGAGCATTTCCTTGGCACCATTGCCCACTCTTCCTTTTCCTGTGAGCAGTGTTTTGATGTTGGGCAGTTCTATTTTTTTAAGCTCGGCGATCAAGGCCTGTTGGTCCAAAAGGGACTCGGCTTTGGGCAATTGGTACAAATTGTACTTTAGGCCATACGCCCTAAAACCGTTATAGGCACCGACAATCCCAGCATATCGACCAAAAGCCACCAAACGCCCCCCTTTGGCATTGGTAATGACCTCATGGTCGTAGAGTTCTATGTTTTTGTCCAGTATGGCTCGGAGCAGCTCCCTATTATAGGGCTGTTTTTTAATGGTATGTGAAAAAAAGAAGTACTTTTTATGGGGAATCAATGCTTCTATGGGAACTTCCTTTACACCCAGAAGCACTTCGCAGGCTTCCATATCCTTGACCACTTGGAGTCCCTGATCGGCATACTCCTGATCGGCAAATACCCGAATGGGGGATGATTCCACCAGGATCTCGGCTTTTGGAAATTTGGAAAGGACATTTTGACACGCCTCCGGTGATAGTACCACCCTGCGATCGGGCGGATTTTTACGTTCCCTGATGATTCCGAACTTCATATGGTATTTTGGTATAATTATTGACCAAAATAAGGGTAATAGGCAGGGTAAGCAAACTTTTTATTGTTTGATGGATATGCGTTACCTTTGCCGACCGCGTTAGGGATAGGGCAGATAGCCCGACCCAAATGTTGCAGGGCAATATTGGGGTCACGCCCTAAAATGCGTTCTTTGATAAAAAAGTGAGCGATTCCTGCCTAAGTGGGAATGACATCTCATTATGGGGCCGACCGGTTTTGACAGCAAGACCAATGGCGATGTAAGCATGCCGAGCGCTGGGATACAGCTCGTAAATCTCATGTTTCACACTTTTAATTGGCGAAAATAATTACGCTCTTGCCGCATAATCTGAATTATAGTAAGATATGCCTCGTCCCTACAAGGTAGGGAAGCGAGATGTTCCTGAATAGCCCTTGTTGACGGCGATTCGTTTAGGAGCACCAAAAAAGTCAACACAAGGGTGTCCGCTCGCTTTGGCGGCACCTCTAAAACCTAAAGAAGATAAGTGTATGTTAGGCCGTATCTGGTCAGGCATGCATCGAAAACCAAGCAGATACTAAGCATGTAGAAAGCATGGTTATTGCTTGTTTGGACGAGGGTTCGAATCCCTCCGGCTCCACAAGATAAAACCACAATATTCTATATTATAGATAGTTGTGGTTTTTTTATTTAAAAATTAGACAGTAGTTAGTCAACAATTATAGAAATCCAGAAGATTGAATTGAAAAACCCGAAAAATTTGAAAAGTTATTTCCAAGGAAACATCTATATCAAACAGATATTGATCGATCTATTTTTGATTTTAATCGTTTTAATTTAACCAGATTTTCACTTGACGGGTACAAGTAATTTTTATAAGTATCTTTCAAGTTTAAGATATAGTTTCTAGAAAAACCTTCTAATTCTTGTATCTTAATGCTTAGGGCACCTACAACATCGATTAAAGTTGATTCATTAAATTTTTCAGGCCAGTTGCCTTTTTTAATTTTAACGAGATTTTCATGGAATGGTAAAAAGTACTCATTCCTTAGAAGTGACAAATCAGATTCTTTATCCCGACCCTTCTTCATTTCTTCTATGTATAATTGGTAATTTGAATGAAATTCATCAATAACCTTAAACCATTGATTCTTTCTTCTTTCCACTTCACTAGAATGGACTATAATTTCATTTCTGACCTCTGACAGGTTGAATAAAAAATCATTAACCAAATCACTAATTTCATTTTTACGTTGTGTTTTCTCTGCCTGTTGTGATTGGTAATTAACCATTATATGAGGGATTATTTCCTTGTAGAAATCCAACACAGAATACATATTGAGAAATTCTTTCTCCCATTCCTGTTGATCATGCATAAAATGCCTAATGGACTTATATATCATTGAATAGTCCATTTCAATTATACGTTCAAAATTCTTATTAACTGAAAAACCAGTGACGTTGGCTAGTGTAGGGTTTTTAAGCTCACTTTGAATAAATTTATTTAGAGTCTTTCCTTGATTTTGGATATTGTCTATGATTGAAGTCAAAAAACTACTTAAAAGAATCAAATTATCACGGTAACCAATTATCTCTCTTTGTCTTTCTTCATTTTTTGAAATTAATAATTTCTCATTTTGATCAACCAAACCATAGGCAACGACAAGTGTTGAGAGAAATGCCAAAAGACCACCAATTAAGGTGCCATAAGAAGTAATCAAGTCAGTCCTTTTAGTAAAATCTAAATTAAACCACTCCCAATTTGGATTCTCGTATATCGCCTTGAAGGTGACAAAACCAATTATCAAAATAATTGCTAGACCAACAATCCAAATAACTTTTTTATATAACCCCAAAACAAAAAATTAAAGTTTTTATTACCATCTTAATAATCTACCCCATACCATCAATAAAAGTTTCTACAAAGCCTTTTATCTTGCTTAAAATCCTTGTTGCTGAGGTCGCTCTATCTCTTAAACTAGGCCTTTTTTTCATTACGGCAATAGTCTCATCCCTTAATGGTTCTTTTTCAGTGAACAAGTAATTACTCACCAAATCAACCAACTTTTGGTAATCCAAATTTTCTTCTTCTGATATTTTTAGTATAGCCTTTTTCTTCTCTACTGTCCAAAAAGATTCAAACGCATTGGGCACCAATTCGGAGTCAGTAATCATTGGTAAATTTTCCTCTATAAACTTCTCAATCAATTCTTTTTTACTTCTTAATTGAGTTTCTGATGATAAAATATCTGAAATTACTCTTCGCTGTTCTTCTTTCTCCCTTGGCTCAGAATCGTGAAGTTTGGCCAACAGAGTCAAGATATAAGTGACATTTATTTCATCCCTTCTAATTAGTTCCAATTCAAAATCAATGTCATTCAGTATAGACACTTTCTCCTTTTGAATCTCCAATTTAATGGTATCATATAAATCTAAGTACTTGCTTTTATAGTTTTCAAAGGTTTGCTCATCCATGCCCAAATCCTCAAAACTGAATTCAGTGAATGTGCTAAGCACATTTTTAACACGCATCAACTCCCTAAAGGCCTTTACAAATTCCAGTTCTTCTGCTTCGGAAACTAAATCGTTTACACTATCAAAGGTTGGTGCAATATCCTTTACACGTTCAACTGCTTCATCAAACTTTTCAATGTAATCCTCGTAGGGTTGTACTATGATTTCTTCAATGGCTTCCTTATTGGAAAATAGGGTTATCGCCTCATCAGTAGCCTCTTTTAGATTCCTGAAAGCCACAACATTTCCCTGGGACTTAACCTCGTCCAATATTCTGTTGGTACGTGAATAAGCCTGAATCAAACCGTGATACTTTAAGTTTTTATCGACGTAAATCGTATTGAGAAGTTTACTGTCAAAACCAGTCAAGAACATGTTAACCACCAGTAAAATATCCACCTGTTTGTTTTTTACACGCTTGCCAATATCCTTGTAGTATGAATAAAACTCATTAGTGGAATAATTAGTTTTAAACATTTGGTTATAGTTTCCAATAAACTCTTCCAATTTGTCCCTTGTATGCTTTGTATCGTATTGTGAAGAAGGTTCTGCGGCAAAATCCTCATAATCTTCGTCGGGGATAAAGCCTTGGGCATCCTCGTCCAATTGATTGGCGTGGTAAGAATAGATAGTCGCTACTTTTAAATCGTGTTCTCCGGCTTCTTTTTTGGCTTGGAACAGCTCATAATACTTTATAAGAGTCTTTACATTCTGAACGCAAAAAATGGCTGTATAACGCTTATTATGGGTTTTACGGTTGTGATTATCGATTATAAAATCAACGTTGTTCTCCAAACGCTCAGGAGCCTCCAATACCTCAGCGGTATTAATATCCTCCACCTTAATATCAACAACCTCCTCTTTTAGCTTTACGGTGTTCATATACTCAATGGAAAACTTCAATACGTTCCTATCTCTTATGGCATCGGTAATTACGTATTTATGCAAACACTCATCAAACAAATCTTTAGTGGTTCGTCTACCCAACTTATTCTTCACTGAATTATCGGCAAAGATTGGAGTACCCGTAAAGCCAAACATTTGGGCATTGCCAAAATAAGTTTTGATAGCATTGTGGGTATCACCAAACTGACTGCGGTGGCATTCATCAAAAATAAAAACAATCCGCTCGTTTTTTAGTTCATCCACTTTAGCCATATGCTTGGGCTTCGAGATGGCGGTGTTAAGCTTTTGTATTGTTGTTACTATGAGTTTGGTATCATCGGAGAGCTGTTTCACCAAAGTACTTGTATTGGTCGTAGCATCAATACTGCCCTCACTAAAGCTATTGAACTCCTTGATAGTTTGGTAATCTAAATCCTTGCGGTCTACCACAAAAACCACCTTATACACATCTTCCAAATTGGTTAATATTTGGGCAGCTTTAAAGGAGGTCAATGTTTTCCCCGATCCCGTGGTATGCCATATATAACCAAACTTATTGCTGTTTTTCACACGCTCCACGATGGCTTCCGTGGCATAGTACTGATATGGGCGCAAAACCATTAAAATATTGGCCGTGTTCAGTACGATGTATTTGGTTATCATTTTAGAGAGATGGCAAGGCTCTAGAAACGCTGTGGCAAAATCGCTCAATTGCGTGATGATGTTATTCTCCTTATCCGCCCAAAAGAAAGTCTGTTTGAATGACCGTGCTTTTACAGGGTTGTTTGCAAAATACTTTGTGTTTACGCCATTGCTGATTACAAAGAGCTGCACATATTGAAACAAACCACTTCCCGAACTAAATGAATGCCTCTCGTAACGGTTGATTTGGTTGAAGGCTTCTTTCATCTCCAAGCCTCTTTTTTTAAGCTCGATTTGCACCAAGGGCAACCCATTGATGAGAATAGTAACATCATAACGGTTTTTGTAAGAGCCTTCCATAGTTACTTGGTGGGTAACTTGGTATTGGTTTTTGCACCAATGCACTTGGTTAATCAACTCTACATAACCCGTTTCCCCATTGTCTTTGGGGTAGGTAATTCGGTCACGGAGGGTTTTGGCCTTTTCATAAATGTTACCCTTGGAGAGCTGATTTAATATTTGCTTAAACTCTGCATCCGAAAAGGTGGTCCGGTTGTGTTTTTCCAACTGACCCTTTAAGTTGGCAACGAGTTGATCTTCATCTTTAATGATGACTTTTTCGTACCCTAAGTCCTGTAGCTGTTCAACTAGGTTTTCTTCTAAAATGTATTCGGGTTGGGTGGTCATATTATTTCCAAAGGGGTTCTTGTTTCCAATCAGGTTTCATTCCAAGTGCATCAGGATCAACATTTGGAAATTTAGTGAATAACTCAACTAATTTTTCTCCAAAATTATTTTTGGGCTGAATGGTATCCAATAAATATTTCATTAGGCACAAATGCACATATAGCTTTGAAAACTCATGCTGCTTTGGCACATTGTTTACATCCCCAATCCACGGGTTCGGAGGTTTAGGCAATAGCTTTACCGTGCCGGGTAGATTACGATTCCAGAGTCTCGAATGGTGCGCACAAAAATTGCGTATTTGTGCTATGGATTGCAGCCAACTTGGCAAATAAGTATGATTTACAGCCCCAAACTCATCAGCAATGGTGTCCTTTGATTTTATGGTGTTTTTCAAATTACCGTATAGCTTGGACAATGAACCAAAACTGGTATGCTCAAGTGATTTCCATGATGGGGGGAATCTCAAATCGTCCGTGTGTCTTTTAAAGTGGTTTTTTATCGATTTGTCTTTTGTCCTACTGATTTCCTCCTCAAGATTGAATAAGGTCTTTACTAAAGCCCTGCTGTCTGAAAAAAGTTCAAAATTCTGAAACCACCATGGGTCGTATTCATGGGAAAGGTGATATATTAATTTGGTACGAAGACTGATTTCAATTTTTTCAATCACCCCAAATAATAGTAATCTTAGCTCTGCATCGAAATTGTAAAGGGCAACGACATCATCAAATTTACTGCCAGCCTTAAATGTATGATTTTCTTTATCTTCTTGCATCACATACCAATATTCCCCTAAACGGTAATAACTGATATGCGACAAATACTTTAACGCAATGGCATCATTGGAAAAGTGAAGTCCCCTATCCTTTAATTGTTGTAATTGTTGTTCTTTGGTAAATGCGGGCTTTTTAAACATTCAATTTAAGTTTTAAGGGAATAAAACTAAAGCCCATAAAGCAAAAGACACACCCTGGGACGCTGTTCTTATGATGTAGCGTGGTGTGTACTGTTACTGCAAAATAACAACTTTTCGAACAATTTATTACCTTTTTTAACATTTTATATATGTCTTCCAATTTAAATTCTAAACAAACATCTGCTGCAACAACCCCTTCTTAAAATTCTGGGTATGCTTTATTTGGCTTTGCACCACTTCTATTTTTTTATCAATGGCACTTAAAAAATGGGAGATTTGGGTTTGTTCTTCAATGCAAGGAATTTTTATTCTTGCCTTTGAATAATCCTTAAAATAAATATGAGGAATGGTGCTACCAGTGATATACTTTGTGAAATTGAGATTATTCAACAATGAATAAAGAAAATATAGGTTTGCATCCTTTTGGGGTTTGATTATATCTAAAGTCCCCAAAACAGAAGATTCAGCTTCACATAAAAGAGTTCTACCGACTCCCGCACCATCCTTTACAATTGAAATATAGTCTTCTCCTACTTCATAAAAATCAATGCATTTGATAAGACCCGTTGCTCCATAAATTTTATAATTCCCGAAATTGTCCTCGATTTTATTCGCAGAAATACTAGATGATTCTTTTTTTGCAACCTCACCCAACCGTTTCTCTTCCCAATCAGGGTAAGCACCCCCATCTTCTTTGGTAAACCGCAATTGTCGGGAAAAGATTTGCTGCATTACCCCTTTTTTGTATTCTTCCAACAACTCTTTCTTTCGCTGTAATTGGGCTATTTTTATATCTACTGCTGAAAGGAAAGAGGCTATTTTTTGCTGCTCCTCTAACTCTGGCACTTTAATTTTAAGTTTCTTGAAATAGGGGAGGCCTATCGTTTTAATTGTACTGCCAATTGCAATTCTTTCAAATTCAGGCTTATAAATTTGCAAGATATAATACAAAAACCAATTATCAAGTTTATCCTTATGAGGTTTCCAAACAATAAAATGTTGGCTAACTGCCATTTTAGATTTCATTACGGCACTTTTACCTATCCCTGCATCTCTTGATAGCAAAACACTACCTTTATCGTGTAATACAGCAGAAGAATTTCTTATTCCTTCTTCTGAAATTTGATAAGTAGTTTCGTTAATAAATCCATCATCTAAATATTTGGAATCAGCCAACGACACCCATTTAATATCACCATTGTAATAATTCTTATGTTTTTTATTTGGAGTATGTCCAGAACCTCGCTTTGCAATATTTTCAAGCAACTCCAATTTCCATGGATTGTTAAATTCTTTAAACCTTAATTCGGGAATTTGTCCGTTTTTTTTCATCTCAAAACGGTGTTTTAATGTTTAACTGTTGACAAAAATCGGCTATGGTAGCATCAGTTTCGCCTATTTCTTTTTCCAAGGTCTGTAAGTCGGTGGTAACTTGGTTCAAATCCACAGGCTCCTCTTCTTCAAAAGTATCCACATAACGGGGGATATTGAGGTTGTAATCGTTTTCTGTTATCTCATCCAAAGAGGCTACGTTGCTAAATTTATCTTTTGCAATGCGGTTTCGGTAGGTGTCTATAATGGCATCAATATGGGCTTCTCCCAGTTTATTTTTGTTGCCATCCTTCTCAAAACCTTGTGAGGCGTCAATAAACAAAATGTTATCGCTATTTACCCTGCATTTGCTCAATACCAAAATACAGGTGGGGATGCTTGTACCGTAAAAAACATTGGAAGGCAAACCTATCACGGCATCCAAATAATTGAGTTCTTTAATGAGATATTCCCTAATCATGCCTTCGGCACTTCCTCTGAACAATACACCATGGGGCAATACACAGGCCATGGTGCCGTTTTCTGCCAATTGGTAGAGCATGTGCTGCACAAAGGCAAAATCGGCCTTACTAGTGGGTGCTAAACGCCCGTATTGGCTAAAGCGTTCATCGTTTTCATTCAATGGGTTGTTCTTCCCTTTCCATTTAGCCGAGAAAGGTGGATTGGCCACAATGGCCTCAAATCGCATATCCAAATGCTGAGGCTGTTCCAAGGTGTCCTCTTGCCTAATATCAAAATGCCTAAAATGGACATCGTGCAAAATCATATTCATCCGAGCCAAATTGTAGGTGGTTCGGTTGAGTTCCTGCCCAAAAAAATCATCCACTGGTACTTCCCTACTTACACGCAAGAGCAACGAACCGGAGCCACAGGTGGGATCATACACGCTTTTAAGGCGTTTTTTGCCCGTTGTCACGATTTTGGCCAGTATCTTGGAAACTTGCTGAGGAGTATAAAACTCCCCCGCCTTTTTGCCCGCACCACTGGCAAACTGAGAAATCAGATACTCGTAGGCATCACCCAATACATCGGCCTCGGCATCCTCCAAGGCAAAGTCAATTTTATCCAAATGGAACAGTACTTTGGAGATAAGGCTATTTCGGGCTTCGGTACTTCTCCCCAATTTGGTGCTGTTGAGGTCTAAATCTTCAAAAAGTTTATTGAAATCATCCTCACTTTCCGTACCCATGGTACTTTGCTCAATACTGTTGAGAATGCTTTCCAAATCGGCTAGTATGAAATTGCTTTCATTCTCGGTATTGGCATTCCCCTTTTTTGCTATGGAACTAAAAAGTTCTTCGGGTTTTAAAAAGTAGCCTAACTTTAAAAGCGACTCCTCTTTAATCGCATCCAAATCGCCTGCATCGGTTACCAAAATATAATCCTTTATTGCTTCGGTTTCCAACAAGGTGTTTGCGTACAAATATTGTTTTTCGGAAAGGTATTTGTAGAAAATAAAGCCTAGTATGTAATCTCTAAACTCATCGGCATCCATTTTGCCTCTTAACTCGTTGGCAATGTTCCATAATTGCGTTTCGAGCAGTTTCTTTTGTTCTTCGGACATATAGTTAGCGTGGAAATTTGATTAAGATCAATCAAATATAATCAATCTTATGGCCTAACTAAATGTTACAGTTGTTACAGGGACTAATCCTCCTTATATCTGAATTGCTCCTCAGGCGGTCTTATATATTTGGGCTCACCGTCATCCATAACTACATTGTTAACCTTAGGAAAAACGAAAGGTATTAATTTCAAGAAAACATCAATTCTCTTTTCAGGTGGTAACTCCTCTAAAATATCTGGAATATTTTCCAGTTCATTAAAAACCACATCTTTCAGAATCTTTCTAACATCTTCCGTGTATCTATTTGGTGTCCCTTTTTTACGACCTCCTACTTTCTTATGTCCAGGCTTAAATGGCATACTATTCTATACTATTTTAGTGTTGTATTAATTAATCCATAGTCCGTATAAGCTGAACCTAGATATTTTGCTACATAAAAATTGGCACCCAAGTTTTTCCGATACTTCAAAAACCTCACGAATTTGTCCGAAATTAGTTTCCGCTTATTAAAAAAGTTAAATATCAGTCGATAAATATTTGGACCCATAACGAGCATATGATTATGAGTGTGAGCTTTACCATACGCACTTTCAGTTACCCAGAACACACAAATCCCTTCCCCACTTGAGTGTAAATAATTACTCAAATCATTCATCAATCTTTGATTTTGCTTCATTGTAACATCAAACTTGTAAGTAATGGTCACAAAATAATCCCAACTCATGGAGCCCAACCAAGAGCCCCATTCCTTAACTAATTTGTTAGATTCAAGGGTGTACATATTTACATAGTTTAGGTTCAAGGAGACAACCCCTGTAACATTATTAAAATCAGTGTTTTACTATATTTCAGTTAGTGCTCGTTTCAGTTCAGATTCCTTATAATAGACTCTATTGGCTATACCATAGGCTTTTAATTTCCCTTTTTTGGTCCAATTATGAACTGTTGAAATATCAACCTTGAAAAATTCAGAAACTTCCTTTCGAGTTAATAGCTTATCGGAATCACACTTGGATTGGTTAGTCATTAACTTTTCAACCTCACTTTTGACAGCAACAACAACTATCTCACTGAGCTCTTCTAGCGTTATCTGAATTAGTTGAACCGTTTTCATTTTCTTGACATTTGTATGCAAATATTGCCAAGGTGCCAATAAAGAAAGTATGTACAGGAAACAGTTTTGTACAATTTTTGTACAGTTCTAATTTTAGGGACCTTAGAGTAGGTTTAATTTTTTTGCCGCATTGACAAAATCCTCACTTGGCTTAATTTTATGTTCTTGGGCATAGGTAAGTAGTGATTCCAGATATTTGGGATTTACCAATATATTTTTGGATGTACCATTCCAAGTTCCAGAGATATAAACCCGTCCTTCGGGAAGGTCAAGTTCTTTGGCGACCTGTAAGGCAGATTTATATTTAAGCTGTTTTTGGATTTCCCCCTTTAAAAATAGCAGGCCAACTTTAAACCAAAGTTTTTTCTCAAATGAATGAGTCTTCCTTGGTTCAATATTCCCTTCCATGTGCGTAGAAGAATCGGGAGAAGAGCTCTTTTTAGATTCATCAAAATTTCCTTTATATTTTATTTCATCTAAAAATAATCTCATTCCTCTATTAAAAAATGACTTTGAAATTTGATAGTCATCAATAAGGTGTTGTATATCAGATGTTTTGAATGCAGGATTATTGAGTTTTCTTGCTTTTTGACGTAATAGTATAATTTCCCCTTCATCCAAGTTTATGAGTTTGTTTGCAATATTGTAAACAAGACGTGAATTACCGAGCTTTCCAAGTTGTTCAATTACTGACTCGGCAACGGTATCGCCAAAATTCTCCCTATTCTCCATTTGTCTCAATGGTTTGGATAATTGTTGAACACTTTGGTCAATTTTTAGGAGTACCTTGATGATATTTGTTTTAGATAGGTCATTTTCTCTTTGAAAAAGCATTTCATCTCCAATGGTCTGTTTTATTTTACTGCTATTCAAAATAATTTCCCTAAAAGAAGAAGAGAATCCGAGTCCATCTAAATTAATTTCTGAGCTTCTCATGTTTAAGCTTGTTGTGCATTATCCATGTTGACATTTTCTTTGAATCTTGCTTTCCATATCCGGGCCAATTGAAGACTATAATCAATTGGTTTTTTACCGATGTATTCCAAGAACATTTTTTCTGTTGAATGTCCTGTAATATTCATCAATAAAGGAGTTGGATGATAGGGGTCACCATAAAAATTAGTAGCAAATGAACGTCTACACACATGAGAAGAGATTAAACTATATTTAGCAAAAGTGCCATTTTCCTTTCTCCCAGAGTCTGCATTATAACAACTACCCGAAATTAATTGGTTAAACCCTGCGATTTTACATATCTCCTTTAATAACTTATTAAATATTGCAGCACTACTTTGTAAATTATCTGTAAACAAAGGAGGAAAAAACCCTTTATACTTACTCAATACTTTCTGTACCTCAGGATGCAACGGAATCTGAACAAGCTTACCTGTCTTAACCTGATTTAAAACAATAAAATCAAAGCCCTCAATTTTTTCAATAAAACTTTTCTTCATCCTGAATAAATCGGAAACTCTTTGGCCTGTATAACAACCGATAATTAGCCAATCCCTGGCAATCTGATATTTCCTTTCTAAAAACCTTAGTTCTCCAAGAACCCTGAGCTCTTCAAAAGATAAGGTTATCTTATCCGCTTTAACCGTGAAACCCTTAAAGTGTTTGAGTTGTTCACTTATTTCAATCCCATTTTTGCTTGCATCAAGACAAATTGTTTTTACAAACTTTAAATATCGTCCTATTGTGTTCCGACTCAATCTTTCTTGCTTATCAAGAAATTCCATGAATTCATTTCGAAAGACCAGATCAACATTTTTAACCAAATATTTTTGGCCCTTGTACTCTTCAAAACCTTTGATTTTATTCAAAATGGTTTGATACTTTTTAAAGGTTGCACTACTAACTGCATTTTTATCCACACCTCCGGATTTATACCTAAGTTGTTTCAGGAAATGTTCTCCGTATTCAATCAAATATGAGAGACTGTTTATTGGAGTTCGGTTAAAATGTAAATCGATCTGATTCTCTAACCAGTAACCATCAATAATTTCCCCACAAGATTGAGCTTCGTTTACTTGTTCAAGAACATAAGTTTCTAGATTCTTTAACCTATTACGCGTAACCTTATTTCTAGCATTATTTTGTTTGGGAAAACCAGTTTGAATACTCCAATTGACATAATCAATTATCAAACCTGTTTTCCTTTTTACAGAATTATTTCTACCTAGGGATAATCTCAAATATATTGGCGCACTTGTAGACAGACGTGCTTTGTAGAAGAAATTTGACGGTGGCCATTTTTATAAAGAATAGCCTTAAAACTATAAAAGAAGTAATAGTAAGTCAACATTTAGTCAACAAACTTTCCATTTATTTCAATTTACCTCAATCTAGTTCAATAAAACCCTATAAGCTAAATTCAATTACAAAGGGGGATTTAAACGGGTCAGGTATCATTTAAAGGGCATTTAAAAAACTAACCATTGAACTATACATAGTCCCTCCGGCTCCACTAAATCACCATCAAAACAAAACAACAAACCTGTAAATTACTGATTTACAGGTTTTTTTATTTTATTTGGTTTCACGTAATTGCAAAGCTGCCCAGCATTCCCGAATTTCGTGAAGCCCTCTGTTAGCACGATCAGAAGAGCCACTGTCTTGTCCCCGAGTCCAGGTATGCTCTTCAGGTTGGTAAGCTGCCGTTGCTGCGTTTTCTTGACCAATCCGAGCAATCGTGATTGAAGGGCTTCCAGCTCCCTGTCCAGGCTTTTCAAAGAACGTAACAAGGAGGAATGGACCGCCCTTGAAGGGATGCCCAGGACCTTTTCACCGTGCAGCTTGTTCTTTACCTGTGTCCGCTGTTTGAGATAGATGTCCATCAAAGCCAATAATTGGAGGCTCTCAGCTTGGTCCTCGCCCTTGCCGTCGTACAGGGGAACAGCGTTGACCTTGGCGTACTCCGCTATGGCCTTGGCATCGCTCTTGTCCGTCTTTACCTTGGAAAGCTTCATCTGTACAAAACGTTTTACGGACAAAGGGTTCACGACCGATACGGCCATGTGTAGCCTTCCCTTTTTTGTAGCCTTACCCGTATTAGGACATCGCTAATTTCATAAAATTATCATTATACCTCCTCCCAAAATTCGGCTAAAGTGATTTGAAAGTTAATATTTGCTTTAAATTGTTGTATGCCGAATTGTATCTGGGTGAGGGCGGCATACTATGTCAGGTATCCCATCCAACCCAAACCATATTATTTGAATCCACCGATTTGATTAAAGGATTTCTTTAACCCTATTGAAAAAATGGAACAGTCAGCTTTCAAATGCGCTTGCAGCTTCCTCAAAATCTTCCTTGATAAATTCCCAGTGCTTTCCTCGTAAACAAATTGGGTCAAAATCATCATCGGCTCTTGTAAAGTTGATTAAATTTCTCAATATCAAATCCCTTTCGTGACCATAGGGATATCGTTGTTTATGCAACTCCAACATTTTTCTGATTCCATAATCAGGAAGTAGCCCGTGAAGATCCCAAAAATCCTTTTTTCGTCCTTCCCGTTGGATTACGTCCAGTTTCATGGCAATGATTTCTTCAATGGTGGCCATACGAATCCCATCCTGAATCTTTACGGGTTCAATAAAGGTGTCGGTGTAAAAAACATCCAACTTGATGGCTTGGTTCCTGTCCACACCGATAAGATAAGATTTTCCCATTCCCGGAAACAATTCCCGAATGTCATCCACATATGCAAATTCGTTGTCCAAATAGGTATCGATAACCCCAAAATCAATAGATCCATAAGGACTATCGGTAAAAAGGTCAATATCCACCGATTCCCGATGACCCACCTGCAGACTAAGGGAAGTTCCGCCCACCAATCGAAAATCCTCAAACTCATTTGCGCCCATCAACTTGACCAGGCTATCTTTAAGTATATCATTTACGGTATTGTAGTATAGCATTATGATGCATTAACGCTAAGATGAAGTATGGGCTTCTTTCAAAGAGTTGGCCACAGCGGCAACTTTTTTTGGACCATAAAACCGGGAGATTTCCTTTTTCTCCTGGACATTACCGCGTTCGAGAACACGACGGATGACCGCTTTGTACCGTCCTTCCCAATCGATGCTCTCGATATCCGTATCCCAGAACAGGGATTTACGCAAAATCGAGAAATCAGGCTTCCTTCTAGGCATCCCATCCTTCTCTTTTTTAATGTCGTAAAATGCCTGTAAAAGAACCAAACTACCTTCCTGCAATTTCAGCTTATCCTCAATCTTAAGGGCCAATGCCGTGTTCAAGTCACGGTTTCCCTTTATAATGGCATTGAGGGTCTGCGGATGCTCCCCAAGCCCTATGGCGAAGGGACGTTGTTTAAGGGACCTTTTTTTTAGCTCTCTCTTGAGTACCCGGCCCGGGTGAATTCCCTGATATTTTTCAGCATATGAGTTCATACCACAAATATAAACAAAAATGTTTACATTTTAACACGAAAAATATGTTTCCATGAATTTACTTCCAAGATAATTTGACCTTCCTTCCCCCATTTAGTTCCTTCAGTTCCACGACAAATTTTTCATCGGCACCCAACACATATTTTGGAAGTACATATATAAACCGCTGCCTGTGACCGGGCATTATGGAACAAGGCATCCTGTATTTGTATAATACGGTCAAAGGTATTTTTTGGTGGGAAGCCTTTTTATTGCGGTTTCCGTTGGCCCGGTAAACTTCAATATAGTCAATTTCAAAGTTGATTCCCGAATTGTTCCTTATTTCGATGACCAAGTACATTTCGGAAGCATCGTAGACCATATGCTGTAGCTGTAATCGCAATCCCTTGTAACGTTTTGTTTGGCAGCTACAGATTGCTCGAGTCCCACTGCCCCATCGTGTGTTTCAACTGACCCTGCGGTATTGGACATGGAATCCTCCTCCTTGTGAACAATGGGGTCGGCTCCAACAAAAGTCTTGGATTGATAAACACTGTCAATGATGCAATGCTTTTCATACTCCATATAATCAGGGTTGAAATACCCTTTCTCATCCACCATATGTTCTGGATATATGGATGGTGCATTGGTTTCATGTTCCTTTTTAATGGCCTCCACAGCTTCCAGTTTAGTTTCGAAATCAACCTGGTAATCCTCCAGATCGGGAACGGGTATCCGTTCTGGATCCAGTTCAGGTTCCTTATCTTGCCCAAAGGCCACAATGGCATATACGGTGATGAAAAGCACGACACAGACCATTACCAGCACAAAAACAATTCTATTTTTCTGTAGTTTCATATCCTTCAATTTTACGGAGTGAGTTTTCAAAAAATTCCATGATCAACAATCCATGTGGATTATGTGGAAAATTTCGTTCCACCGGCTCCACTAAAACGCACCAAATCGATACCCAAAACATGTCAAATTCCTTGGCAGTCTTATTTTACCTTAAAGACAAACGGCTCGATAAGAACGGTAAAGCCGGACTATACCTAAGATTAACAGTGAATGGCCAACGATCTGTCATTAGCCTCCACAGAAAGATCGACCCTGAAAAATGGGACTCTAGAATGAACAAATTGAAAGGAAAGGGAATTGAAGCAGAAGAATTAAATCGATTCATGGCCACAGTACGTCATAGGATTAATAAGATTCATAATGAGTTGGTAGAAGAAGGCGAATTTTTCACAGTGCATGATGTAAAGGATAAATTTTCAGGCAATGACAAGAGGGTTAAGATGTTGTTGGAACTCTTCGATGAGCATAACCAGCAAATGAAGAAGCTCATTGGAATTGAATTTGCCTTGGGTACCTATAAAAGGTATCATACCACCAGAAACCATGTGGCCGAATTTATCAAAACTGAACAGAGCAAGTCAGATATTCCCATCCGAGATGTGGATTTAAAATTCATTAAAGGATTTGAATACTTCTTAAAAACAACCAAAGAATGTAACCATACTCAGCATTGAAATACATCAACAATTTCAAAAAGATAATCCGAATTGCCGTTACCCATGAATGGTTCAGCAAAGACCCATTTTATAACTACAAAGTACAATTCAAAACAGTGGAACGGGAATTCCTATCCAAAGAGGAACTACAGGTTTTAGTGAACAAGGAAATTGATGGAGAACGTTTGGATGTTGTTCGGGATACGTTTGTGTTCTGCTGCTATACTGGCCTTTCCTATATCGATGTCCAAAAACTACATCCCGATAATGTTTTGAAACATACAGATGGAAGGTTTTGGATAAAGTCCAAACGCACCTAAACCAAGTCCAGATTGGGCATTCCCCTACTCCCAACTGCTTTGGGTATTTTAAATAAATATCATGACCACCCTAAAGTTGTCAATGGGGATTGTGTATTGCCTGGTTTGAGCAATCAAAAGTCCAATGCTTAATTAAAGAGATTGCTGACCTCTGTGGCATTAAAAAGAATCTGACCACACATTTGGCCAGGCATGCTTTAGCCACACAAGTTTTACTTCAAAATATTCCCTTAAGGGACATTTTAGCCATGCTAGGACACAGCAAGTTGAATATAACCCCAATTCATCTATTTAAAAGGAAAAATCCATAATTAACGGCAGTAAGAAATAAACGGCCAAGGTCATCAATACAATCGATACTATATTCATAAAAAAACCGGACCGTACCATTTCCGGGATCCTTAAATAACCCGACCCAAACACAACTGCATTGGGAGGAGTTGCCACGGGTAGCATAAATGCGCATGATGCTGCGGTGGTGCAGGCCACCATAAGCATAAACGGGTCAACTTCCAATGACACTGCCAAGGGAGCAAGAACCGGTAACATCATGGCGGTAGTCGCCAAATTTGAGGTGATCTCGGTCAAAAAATTGATAGAAGCCACTACAAGCAATAAGACGCCAAACAAGGAAAAACCATCAAAAAATGCCATTTGACCTCCCAGATAAAGGTCCAAACCGGTATCCTGAAACCCTTTCGCTATGGCCAGGCCTCCACCGAACAGCAGAATGATCCCCCATGGAATCTTCACAGCCTCACTCCATTTAATAAGCGCTCGCCCTGTCTCGTTCGCGGGTATAATGAAAAGTAATATCGCAGCACCTACCGCAATGATGGTATCATCAATCCCTGGAATTATATTTTGCAAAAAAAATGATCTTGTTATCCAACAAAAAGCGGTCAGACCAAATACAGATAGAACGATTTTCTCTTCCTTTCCCATCGGCCCCAATTCAACCAACATCCTATATATTTCCTCTTTACCTCCAGGGAAACGTGCACTTTCCAATGGATAGGCCAACCTTGTTAAATATAACCAGGCCAATATCAAAAGAAGGGATGCCACGGGCAAACCAAATTTCATCCATTGCCAAAAACCGATGTCCACTCCATAGGTCTCTTGGACAAAACCGGCAAAAACCAAATTTGGAGGTGTACCTATCAATGTTGCAATACCGCCAATTGATGCAGCATATGCAATTCCCAGCATCAATAACTTACTGAACACCTTGTTTTCATCTTTCAGGGTATTGGGATTATCCTTCATTTGTTTCACTATGGAAACAGCCATGGGCAATACCATCACTGTTGTGGCCGTATTGGAAATCCACATGGAAAGAAATGCTGTTGCAACCATAAAGCCCAAGACTATGGTATACATATTTGTTCCAATGGCCCTTATAATTTGAAGTGCTATCCTTTTATGCAGGTTCCACCTCTCCATGGCCACGGCCAACATAAAACCTCCCATATACAGAAATACATATTTATGCCCATAACTGGCTGTGGTATCACCCAATGAAATTGAATTCATCAAAGGGAACAGAATGATGGGGAGCAATGCCGTGGCTGCTATTGGAATCACTTCAAAGACCCACCAAATCCCTATCCACAAGGTAGCCGCAAGTATATCACGCCCTTCATTGGAAAGTCCTTCCCCTGAAAAATAGAAATGTACAAGGACAAATAGGAGCGGGCCCAATACAAAGCCGATTTTCTTATATGACATATTTTGTTGTTTAGTTGTATGCAAAAAAAGGGATGATGCCTAGGCGCACCATCCCTCCATAAAAGTAACCAGATTTAGTCGATATCAATATGCTCTTCATCCATCCAGTAGAGCAAATAAGGTATGTTGTAGGCATGTGTCCATCCGAATACACGAAGCCCTTGATTCGTCTGCCAATTGGTAAAGCGTCCTTTGCTCATGGGGAGATTGGATATCCCAAGTAAATCTTCGCTGTATTCACTTGCATTTTCGTATGCATCAGGTTTTTTAGGGAGCTCCCCAATTTTCAACATCTCTGCTCTTGCCAAAGCTTCATCCAAATACACCTTTTCCCCACTTATTTCATATCCGAGCAACAATGGATATATGGTTGCCAAATACGATTCCATTTCGTGATTCAATGGTGGTACATCACGCACCCATCTTGCATGTTTCAGTAGTGCTTTCCTGACCTCTTCGTTCCCTGTTATCTGTTGGTATTTGTACAGACCTTGTGCTACGTAGGTCTGGCTATATCCATACCTATCCAATAGTAGGTTCCCGCCTTGTCTTTCCTGTAGTTCGAGCATCAAATCCACCCTTTCGTCGAGTTCGGTTTTATACTTATTGAGCTTTGTGGCATCATAGAGTTCGACCAAGTTCAAAACGGATAGGTACAAACGTCTTCCCCTTAGGTCGTGCTCACCCCAAATCCTTTTTATATAGGTATCTCCTGTCATTTTAGCAACTTCCAGGGCACGGTGGTCTGCAGACAAATAATAATCCGCGATCCAACCCTGAATCCAAACATGGGCACTGAGCAATGCATACCAATGCTCGTTCGCATGTCTTCTGCCAATTCCCAAATAAGGAGTTGACTCAGGTTCGTCCTCATAATTCCAAAAATCGATGGCATCATTGACTTCTCCATAATACGTTCGCTTTTTGGGCCAGTGGATGTTGTCAACGTCCATGGTGTGCCTACTCATGGCCTGTGCCAACTTGAAATATTCAGGATCTCCAGTCCTCATGAAATTGGTCCATAGCATAAAATCCACAGTTGGTTCATTATTGGTCCATTGCACCCATTTTCCATTGAAGAAATAACTCTTTCCATCACCATAATTGAATATACCGTACCATGGCTCGTGTTTCTGGTTATAGGCCCACCATTGGTATCTATATTGCAATGCATTTTCGAATTCCGGTCTTTGGTCAGAAGCCGGTGCCATATTGCCGTATACTTTGGAATTGGCATACCATTCGGGTGTAGCATGAGCAACCGGAGCTTCCACTACGTAATCCATCGTTTTACCTACTTCCTCCGAACTCTCATTACCATGGAAATAGTAGATGAACTCGGTGGTTTTGGTAATTCCTTGCGCAAAATTGTCCAACATCCCCCCATCCGGTTCTGAATTATGTCTTGCAAAACTCATGGAGCCATTCTCCTTGGGCCAAATACTTCCGAGCAATGTTCCGGTTCCTGGATCCACTTCTATCCCTTTGGGATATTCCTTCATAAAGTTCTTGATTCCCACTCCTATTCCTCTAGTGCCATCGGAAATGTTCATCCACCCTTTTGCTCTTTCAGATGTGGCCAATCGCTCCGAACCTTGGGTCAAACTAGCTTCAAAATCCATTTTTACATCTTGTTCCGCCTGTTCTCCATCCTTATTGAAGTTGTTCAGGTAAAGACTTCTTAAACTGGTACTTTTCCGATATCCTGGGCCTTTTTGTAAAAGTTGTACTGGTTCTTGCCCACTTACAGCCAATTCCTCCATTTTGGTATCGGCCGTATCGTCCTCTTCCCAACTTCCAGTGTACAATGGCATTGAAACGTTGACATCATCTTTTAAATGGTACTTCAATTGTAGTCCACAAGCGGCAATTTGATCATTGGGCTGTGTCCATCCCTCATCATCCTCAGTACTCTCTGTAATGATTTTTGAGTTCTGTGTAGCGATATTGGCATGTTCGCCATCTTGTGGTTTGTGCTTATCCGGTATCCCAGTATAAGTCATGGTATGAAGCACCTTGATATAGCTTTTACCTGCATAGGCATGCAACCATATGGTAAAGGGCGACAGGTTGTTATCCTCCCTGTTGTATGTATAGGTACCTTCTATCCTAAAAATAGTATGCATAGGGCCCGAACCTTTTTCCCTGAACACCTCATTGATGACTGCTTTTGATGCATCTATTCCTGAATCATCCAATAAATCCAAAAACGATCCTCTGTTCTTTTCCGGGGAGGAAGCAATCAATTCTTCCGTTTCGAACTTTCCATCGTTGTTGGAATCCAAGAAGACTTCATCCAAAAATCCATTGCCTTTCTTGTGAATCGAAAATGATAGGGGTCCTGTATTCACGTCAATACCACCTTGAGGCCTCATATTGTTGGTTGAAATGATTTTCTCCTTCGGAAGCATGGGAACAACCCCTTCGCCGTATTCCAAAACATAGTCTTGGGTTTCTTCTGAGAAAAAGAAAACCCATACCCATTTAACACTCTCATCAATGGGTCCCCAATTGCTTACTTCCGTGATCTGAGACGGGATTTCAACACCATCGGCTGTCAATAAACGTACATGGTCCACTGAATTCAACTCTCCTTTGGGAAAAGGGATTCCCAAGGTTATGGGCGCTCCCTCCTCGTTGTTCTCGACCGTAATACTGAGCTTTTTTCCGATGGTTTCGGGTTCTGCACAGGATTTCAGCAGAAAACATGCTATCAGGACTGTAATTAATATTCTCATTTGTATAGTAAGGTTATTCGTTTTACAGACAAAGTGCAGCCGCGCCCAAAATGGGGGAATCCACCAAGTCCGATGTTTCTAGTTTAAATTTTTTCAATTGCTTTTGATAGGCGAAAGAATCCAATACTTCCTGTAGTGCATCCTTGAAAAAAGCGTATGCATTGCTAATGGACCCACCGAGGATGATGGATTCCGGTGCGAACAAATAGAGGATGGCCCTTATGGCTTCTCCCAAATGCACCCCATATTGATTGAAGGCTGAAAGTACCATTGCATTGCCTTGCAGCGCCTTATCGTAGAGTTCCTTGGCCGATTCACCGTATTCGTTTTCAAAAAAGAAACTCCCGGCATATTCCTCCAAAATTCCATTTCTATAGGGAAGCATACCCACTTCGCCTGCACCGCATAGGACACCATTGTAAAGCTTGCCATCTATTAAAATCCCCATACCGAGCCCAGTGCCCAATGAAAGGGCCACGCAATTATCATAGCTTTTGGCCTTACCAAAAAACTTCTCGCCCAATGCAAAACAATTGGCATCATTGTTTAAATAGACTGGGACATTAAAGTTTTTTTGTGCCAGATCCTTCAAAGGAACTTTTCTCCAAGAAGGGATATTCTGTACGTCATATACTATTCCGAAATCTGGGTCCACAACAGCTGGAACCCCAATACCTATTGCCTCAACCTCATCCGTCATCACTTCTTCAATAGTGTTGAACAATGTTGAAAGTGAATTATCTTGAGAGGCATTCTTATCCACTTTGGAAAAGCTGCTCTGTATCACTTCCCCTCCCAAAATCCTTCCTGCTTTAATTTTGGTGCCGCCTACATCAACCCCTACGACCATTTTTTCCTGTTTTTCCACTAGTCCTTTTTTAAGCTTATGGTTTTATTGTTTACCAAGGGTTTGGCCCAAAAGCCAATGGTAAGAATGAATGCCAACGGAATCATCAAGAAAAACATCCCTGCCTTTAGGGTAAAGAGTTCCCCCAATCCTCCAACGATGAAAGGAATCACAGCGCCACCCGCTATTCCAGTGCACAGGATCCCAGATAGGGAGCCATGGTGCTCCTTGACTGAATTGAGCGCCAAGGAAAATATGATGGAATACATTACGGAAATGAAAAATCCAACCGCCGGAAAACCTATCAAGGCCATTTGGGATGAACCCGTTAAAGCCACAATAAGACTGATAACGGTTATGGATGTAGCCAAAATCAAAAGTTTTCTGCTATCCATTACCTTAAGAAGCAAGAGCCCCAACAAACAGCCTACGGTAAGCATGGCCCAAAAGTAGGATACCGTATCGGCACCGGTGGTTTTGGGATCAAGACCATGGTATTGACTCAAAAACTGTGAAATCCAGTTCCCCACCCCTTGCTCTGTGCCCACATAGCAAAAGATGCCAAGGAAATAGAGAATGGTCCATTTATTCTTTAAAAGATCCCAATACGAACCTTTATCACCTGCCTTCTCTTCTTCGGTTTTTTCGAATTTTGGGTAATTGGTCAAGAAAACATAAATGAACAGGAACAAAGAGATCAATGCAAATACGATGTAAAGTGATGCCCAGGGCAAATCCTGTGGAACCCATCCACGCAACAATGTCGCTACGGTGTCTTCCGAATGAGCATCATTTACCAAATACTTGTACAAATAAGGACTCAAAAAGGATGCAGCCCCAAATACAAGCTGAGCAAGAACGGAATTGAAAGCAAAGTGCTCTTCTCCCCCGGCCACCCTTAGCATTGGATTAATGATGACCTGTAGTACGGCCATGCAGCATCCCAATACGAACAAGGTAATACTGAAAACCCCATATTGCGGCAACAGTGCAAAACCCAGGGAAGCAAGCGCCATGAGCAAAAAAGAAACGGAAAGCAAGGTTCTTTCGCTGTACTTTTCAGACAAAAATCCTGCCGGTATGGACATAATGCCATAGGCTATGAAAAAAGTGAAAGGCAATAGGCCTGTCAAAGTAAGACTAAGGTCAAAGCTATCCTTTACATCCACGATAATGGAATTAAGAATATTGGTAATGAAGGATATCACAAAGAATACAATCATTACCAATCCTATAATGTGGATGTACCTTTTGGTTGTGGGCTTGCTGTTCTCCATGGTTTATGGGTTCGTTATTTACAATTGGATATTACCTGGGTGGTCAGTGTTTACAGCTTATTTCGATCCCAGCATCGGGAACATTTCCTTGATTTCATCATCGGTAGGCTGCTTTCCGTATTCACATATTTCAAAGAACTCAACATGCTGTACCTCTGAGATATCCACATTGGGATACCATTTTTTAACGGCTTCCAAAGTGCTCTCGTCCGCGGTTCTGTTCATCCACTTGTCCTTAAGCCAAACCAATCTTTCCTGTTCTCCCTTAGGTATGGTTGAAACATCTACCCCATTGGTCCATGGCAACCACTCGAACATCTGGGAATCGTGGGCGGCCAATCCCTTTACCTTGGTATCGATCACATCATCAATGATTACCGCAATATCCTTCTGGAATGGATATGGCTTTTTAAAGTGATCGCTCATGTAAAGAAAGACAGGATTCTTTTTCAATGGTGGAGTATCTGGTGCTACATTGGGCACGATGTTCATGTATGCCGCATCCTGTACCACGGAACCTGCATTTCTATGGTCTGGGTGATAATCATTCGGTCTTAATCCCAGAACAATGTCTGCGTCCCAATCCCTGATGCGCCGAATAACCTCCAATCTTACATTCAAGGTTGGGAACAGCTCGCCATCATGATTGTCCAATACCTCATATTCGGCAATGCCCAATGTTTTAGCTGCATCCTTTGCTTCTTGCCTACGTTTTTTGGCCAAAACACCTCCACCCATGGCATAGTGTCCGGCATCACCATTGGTAAGTGCCAAAAATTTCACATTGTGTCCCATTTTGGCAAATAGTGCTGCCGTACCTCCAAATTTGGAGTCACAATCATCGGGATGGGCCCCGATGGCTAAAATGTTCAAGACTTTTTTTTGTTGGGCCTGAAGGGTTGTGAATGCAAAGCATAGACAAACGGCCATTAGTAATTTTCTCATCGTTTTAATAGGTATATAATTCGTTAAAATTTTACAATTGTGGTGCTGGTCGCTCCTAAAGAGACAACCTCAGCAATCCTTTGTTCCCAAAATCATTATGGTATTGATAGGCACATAGTGATAAGTAGGTAATTCATGGTATTGGGCCTAATCAATCAAACTAACTTAATGAATGAAAACATGCACTATCTTACTGTCTTTTAGTTTTGTACAAAGTTGGGGTTGATGTCCATTTCCCTTTGTGGGATATAGAAGTACTCCCTGGTACCGGTAATGAATGTTTCGGCATCCACTACCATACCAGTGGAACCAAACCTTTTCAAATCGGGCCATCTATGATTTTCAAAAGCAAGCTCCACCCTTCTTTCATGAAGTAATTTTTCCTCAAATGTACCCGGCGTGGAAGCATCGATATCAGGAAGACCTGCCCTATCCCTTACCTCATTGATCAGGTCATAGCTTTCAGGTGTCTCTCCAAGGGCTTCTGCCAACATCAATAGCACATCTGCATATCTAAATACCACGAAATTGATATCCGAATCGTTTTCAACAGCCAAATCGGATTGGTATTTTCTTACGTGTCTGGCTTCAACTATTTCTCCTTCCAAATTCATATAGGTAGCCCCCATGGAAATTTCATATCTCAAATCCCCATCTTCATAAGCCTCCTGCATGTCAACTGTAGGTCGGTTTCGTCCAAAACCGGAACCCGTCTGTAAATCTGTACTTGGAGAAAAATCATTGGTAAAAAGGCTTCCCTGCCCAATACCTCCGCTGATATACTGAACCTCAAAAATCGATTCGGCATTGTTCTCATTGGCAACGCCCCATAAATCAGCATAATCGGGCAACAACTCATAACCATAATTACTGATAATACGTCTAAGTACTGGTTCAGCTGCTGAATTATTCCCTAAGGTCAAATGAACTTTGGCCAACAATATGGCGGCAGCTCCTTTTGTTGCTTTTCCTACCTCACTACCTGAATATGAAACAGGCAAGTTTTCCTCTGCTGTGTTCAAATCGGTAACCAACTGCTCCAAAACAGTGTTTTCATCAACCTGAACCAATTCATCACCGCTCACGTATGGCGTAAGCTGCAATGGAATATTACCAAAACCAATGGCCAAATGATAATAGACCAAAGAACGGATGAACAAGGCTTCCCCAACAATCCTATCCCTAAGTGCTTCATTCATTTCAATAGAAGGAATACGCTCCAAAATAACATTGCAATTGGCGATTACCCTATAAGACTCGCTCCAAGCTGAAGTGACCTGTTCATTTAAAGCATCTTCGGTAAAGGAGTTTATTTCAGTATATTGACGAGCCAATCCAGTGGCATCGGGCCCCTGATCGGTATTATCACTTCGCATCTCGAACATGGTCCAGTATCCGCGGCCATACACTCCAGTACTTTGCAATCCAGCATAACTTGCATTGATCGCCACCTCGAAATCCGCTGGAGCATTGTAAAAATCGGCCTCGTTTCTGTTGGAAATTGGCGCGAGATCGGTAAAGTCTTCACTACACCCGGTAAAAAGAGCCGTGCATAGCATGATATATAGAATTCGTTTCATTTTTTCCGTTTTTTTAGGTTAGAACTTTAGGTTTACTCCCATCGTAAAGGATCTGGTCAATGGAAATGCACCATAATCCTCACCGGGGGTCAAACTATTCGTTGTAATACTACTAACCTCTGGGTTGTAACCAAGATAATCCGTAATGGTAAAGAGGTTGGTCGCGGTAACATAGAACCTAAGTTTCTGTATTTTGCTCCCGAAAAACTTTTCGGTTGGCAGAGTATAGCCCAAGGTCACATTTCTCAAACGCACATAAGATCCATCCTCAACTTGAAAAGAAGAAGGTCTATTATTGTTTCCGTGGTTTCCTGATTCCCTATCCGCTCTTGGGATCGAACCATTTCCAGGTTCGGAGGGAGATCTCCATCGTTCATTGAAAACGGCGTAGGAGTTAAAGTTGGCCTCCCCGTTCTTCATATGTCGTGAGGTAAGGTTCAATATCTCGTTCCCTTCGACCCCTTGAATCAAAAAGCTGAAGTCAATATTTTTGAAAGTCAATCTATTGTTGATACCCCAAGTGAAATCTGGAAAATAACTACCGGTCACCGTCCTATCGTCCGGGGTGATTTCACCGTCTCCATCCACATCCTTGAATTTAAAGTCACCAGGTGCAGGGTCTGGCGCTTGTGTATCAAAAGGTGCGCTATCAATATCTGCTTGGGATTGATAGATTCCGTCCACCACATAACCATAGTAGCTGCCAATGGGGTCTCCAACACGGGTAACATGCCTTACACCAGCACTACCGGAAGAATAAATGGGCTCATTACCTTCGTTCAGGGAAAGCACCTCATTTTTATTGGTGGCAAAATTGATATCTGTATTCCAAGTAAAATCACCTACAAAATTTTTGGTGCTCAAGGCAACTTCAAAACCTGTATTCTGAACCTCTCCAAGGTTTCTTAACGTTGTTTCGAAACCTGAAACAGAGGAAATGGCAACATTAAGCAATAAGTCCCTTGTTTTTGTATCGTAGTAATCGGCCAATAGAAAAACCCTGTTATTGAACAAGCCCAACTCTAAACCCGCATCAAACTGTTCGGATTTTTCCCAGGTAAGGTTTGGATTTGGAATAGTGCTCTGTACCAATCCATTGATTTCGTTTCCCCCAAGATTGTAATTCTGGGGCGATAGTAATCCTACAGCACCGTAGTTTGGAATCTCAAAGTTTCCTGTTTGACCCCAGCTCACACGAAGTTTCAACTCCGATATCGTTTCAGAATCCTGCAAAAATGATTCTTCATTCAATCTCCAACCCAAAGAAAAGGAAGGGAAATATCCCGTTTGGTTATTCTTTCCAAACCTGGATGATTTATCGGAACGAAAAGTCCCTGTAAAGAGGTACTTGTCTTTATAGCTATAATTTACCCTGAAAAGAGAGGAAAGCAACGACCATTGCTCCTTAACGGAAGTTCCACCAAATACTTGGCCACCACTAACCGTGGGCACAAGGTCGTCCGGATAATTGTTCGCCAGCACTTGCTTAAGTGTCAAATTATCCTTCTGGGCCGTGTATCCCAACACAGCATCAATATAATGATCTCCAATCTCTTTTTTCCAGTTAAGCGTATTTTCCCAAAGCCAATTGGTCTCTGTAGAAGAAGAGGCTTGACCATAAGGGTTGCCATCCGCTGAATTCCTGTACAGCAATGTGTTGGCCCTGTAAAAATCTTGGTTGAACAAGTTGATATAGACCCCTCCAAATGTTTTAAAGCTCAATTCGGGAAGAATATCATAGGTCAAACCAAGGGTCCCTCTTGTCTGGAATTGGAAAATCTGATCATCCACGGCCTCGATAATGGCCAAAGGATTACTTGCCGTTGTAGTACCACTCCCCAAATACGATTGGTTATTCAATTGGTTGATGGTTCCATCAGGATTATACGGGCTGACCGTGGGCGAGTGTACAATACCTGAATATACAATTCCAGGAGGTGTTGCGAAATAAGGTGATGAAGCCGGAACCCTTTGGTTTTCAGTTACCGTAGGTGCCAGTCTCAAGTCCAAATTCAACTTTTCCGATAATTGGGAATTCAAGTTCAATAAAACGGAGTAACGCTCAAATTTTGCTTTATCTATGATACCTGTCTGCGAAAAGTAACCTGTTGAGGCATAGAAACTGGTCTTGTTGCGAATGGGCGAGGCATAGGAAAAATTGTAACTCTGAACAATGCCGGTCTTGAACAAAAGATCTTGCCAATCAGTATCGGTTCCATCCCAGTTCAAAAAAGATTCAGGCATCTCATAGTTCCCATTGCCCCTGTCTCCAGGTCCAATTGGATCGTCAATGGAAGCACCGTCCACGGATTGCAAATAAGCATTGTTTCTAGAGTCCCTGGTAAAATCAATCAGTTCCTCCGCGTTCATCAAGTCCAATTTGTTGGCAACGGATTGCATACTTACATAAGAATCGAATGAATAGACTCCCTCGTCCCCATTTGACCCCTTCTTCGTTGTAACAAGCAATACTCCGTTACCCCCTCTTGAACCATAGATGGCTGCGGCACTGGCATCCTTTAGTACTTGAATGGATTCTATGTCGTTGGGGTTCAATGTGGCCAATGGATTTATCGTTGGCGGCTGAAAGGTCGACCTCCTGTTCGCAACACCACCCAATTGACTGGATGATGTCAAGTTACGGGAAATAGGTATCCCATCCACAACGAACAACGGATCGTTTCCCGCCGATATGGACCCCGAACCCCTTACCCTAATGTTAGGGGCAGCACCGGGCTCTCCAGATACTTCCTGTACTTGAACTCCGGATACTTGACCAATAAGGGCGGCCTCAGGTGTAAGTGCAGGTACCTCGGTAATGGTTTCTGTAGACACAGATACCACTGCACCTGTCACCTTCTTCTTGGCCAAGGTACCGTATCCTACCACAACCACTTCTTCCAAAGATGCGGCATCCTCTTCCATGCCTACTGTAATGGAAGTTTGTCCGGCAACATTTACTTCTTTTGATTTATATCCTATATAAGATACTTGTATGACAGTAACCCCTGCAGGCAATGTAATCTCGAAATTTCCATCAAAATCAGTTGTCGTTCCAACACTTGTCCCTTTAGCCACAACACTGGCTCCCGCTAGGGGAATTCCCGATTGATCCAATACAAGTCCAGTTAAATTTGTCTGTGGATTTTCGGTTTCAATCTTTTTTTGTGGAACTAAACTCGGAAGGGTTTTGCCCCTTTTCTTGATTACGATCTGTCTGGCTATGATTTCAAACGTAAGGTCGGTTTCCTTAAATACTTCTTTCAAAAAGTCCTCCACACATAGGTTTTCGCCATTCACTGAGATTTTTCGGTTGACATCAACTTCAGAAGCTTCATAAAAAAACTTATAACCCGTGGTTTCTGTAATCGTCTCGAAAACATCGCTCAATTTGGTATTGTTGAAGTTTTGGGCGACCTTATCATACTGTGCGCAAGATGCAGCACTGACCTGTCCGAACATGAACAGTAGAAAAAATCCGTACATCAGTTTTTTGCCAATTTTTGGCCACATCGTACATATTAATATTTTATTTTTTTTCATAATGGAATTGGTGTAGTTAGTTAGTATCTGTTTTTTGGTCTATTGGTTTTCACATCATAGGCACTATTGTTTATTAGGTTTCTTAATTATTATCAAATCATCTTTTTTATCGTAACTAAAATGGGTATGGGCTTGAATGGTCCTCAGGACATGCTCAATATCCTCTTCATCGAACATGCCCGTAAACTGCCTTTCTTCAAGCTCTTCGCTTTGGTTTTCAATTCTCACATTGTACTGACGTTCCAATCTTTTGATGATTTTGTGCATAGGCTCATTTTCAAAAGTGAGTATACCCTTGGTCCAGGATATATATGATGAAACATCCACATCTTCCACTGTAAAGAGGTCTTTATTCTCCAAGGAATTTGATGCTTTTTGGGAAGGCTCTAGCATCTGAATGGTATGATTCTCCCCTTCGAAACTTCTTCCTACTCCTACGGACCCCTCCACCAACACAACTTCACTGATTTCATCCTCTTCGTAGGCGGAAACATTGAACACGGTTCCATAAACCCGAGTATGCATTTTTCTCGTTTTTACGATAAAGGGTTGTTCGGGATTTTTAGCGATTTCAAAAAAGGCCTCCCCTGTCAGGCTGATCTCCCGGGTCTCCATTCCCTCAAAACTGGAGGGATATGTCATGCTGGAACCGGAATTCAGCATAACCGTGGAGCCATCCTGAAGGGTTATGGATAAACTCTTCCCATAGGGTACCTTTATGGTATTGTTCGTGATTCTCCCCTTCGCTTTTTTCTCCTTTTGGGTCAGCACTCCTTGAATCATGGATACCTGTGTGTCCCCATTTTGGCTTTGCAAAGTCCCGTCGGATTCTGGATCTATGGTCAACACTTCCCCATTGTCCAATTGTAATGTGATTTGATTGGTTTCCATATCCATATGAATAGGATTGGAACTTGGATTTGTTGTTTGGGTCAATAGAAAATACAATGAAGAACCTATCATAATGGTAATTATGGCGGCATATTTCCATAGTTGTTGCGGGAAGTATAAAGTTCTCACGGATGTATGCCCCTTGTCCTGAATGGCATCCAAAAAATCTTCAAATGCTTCCTCTGTCTCCCACGATTTATCTTCATAGTTGACCAGGAAATCGGCTTGCACTAATTTTTTGAATACATCCTTGTTGTTTCCCTTTTTGACCCATTCGTACAAAATGGCCAATTCTTCCTGGGAAGCTTCTTGGTTGATATACCTTGTGATTATTCTTCTTATATCAAGTTTGGTCATCTGAAATTATTTGTCACTTTGTTAAGAGACGTGACATTTTCAAAAAACCCTTACAAGAATTTAATTTTTTAACATTTATATTGTGAAGTAACACGGTTATACCGCTGAACTTTGCGCAAAAAACTAATGGGAAAGTGGTGTGACGCGAAATCTTGAGGCTGCTATAGAAAACTGGCAAGCTGTGCCCTGAGGCGCTTCATGGCCCTGGCCATGTGGACCTCTACGGTCTTTATCGAAATATGTAGTTGTTCCGAAATTTCCTTGTATTTCAACCCTTCTCTTTTACTGAGAATGAACACCTTCTTACACTGTTCGGGAAGATTTTCTATCTCTCGTTCCACCCTTTGGAGTCGTTCCTCAAAAAGCGAACTATCTACCTCTATCATATCCAAATAAGCCTGTTGCTTTAAACTTTCCAGTAATTGGGATTCTTTGTTCCTTTTTCTTTGGGAATCAATGAAGAGATGGTAGGCAGTCTTAAAAACGTATCGTTTAAGTTTGTTGTCCCCGATTTTTAACTTGGAACGATTATCCCAGATTTTAATAAAGGTTTGTTGGGCAATGTCCTGAGCGGCCTTGGGATCACCTGAAATTGCCGTCATGTAATTGCAAAGCTCTTGATGATACAACTGAAAGAGATGGGAATAGGCTTCCTTCCGGCCTATTTTCAATTGTTCAACAAGATAAGGTTCGTTATCAAAGCTATTTCGATTCATTTTTTCGCCTTTCTTTTAAAGTATCAGGGCGTCCATTAAAGCCTCAGAGTATAGTTTGCTCAGCTTTTATATGTGCCAATACTTTTATTTCTAACATGTGTCGCTCGAATTAACATTCGGGCAAAACCTGTATAAACGAAAAAAGTGCTTTAATTGAAAAATCAATACCACACAATGATGCTATTTCCACGGAAAAAGGAAGTAATTGCTCATTGCATGAATGAAAACCAATAGAAATTTATTCCAAAAAACGTTAACAAAGTATAAAAAAATCTTTAAACTTCATCATAATTTTTATTTTTCTGGGCATTTTCCTTATTCAATAGCATACTTTTCATTCATCCAATCCTGAGTGAACTTCGGTGCATTGAAAAGTCCGCAATCAGTAAAACAGCCCAATACTCTTTTTATCAAAATTAACTTTGGAGCATGAGCACGACCACAACGAAGTAAAGGGCTGCAAGCACACCAAAACAAAATCCAGACGAGGCATTCCCCTACTCCCAACTGCTTTATCCATTATTGAAAAATATCAAGACCATCCAAAAGTCATCAATGGGGATTGTGTTTTGCCTGTACTGAGCAATCAAAAGTCCAATGCCTATTTAAAGGAAATTACCGACCTATGCGGCATTAAAAAGAACCTGACCACCCATCTGGCCAGACCCACTTTTGCAACCACTGTAACCCTTTCCAATGGAGTACCGATTGAGTCGGTTAGCAAAATGTTGGGGGCATACCTCTTTGAAGACGACCCAGATTTATGCCAAGGTATTGGACAGCAAAATTTCTGACGATATGGGAAAACTGAAAAATGATCCTGCCTTAATGGAGTATGCCAAGTCTATTTGAAAAGATTCTTGGACAGTCCTTTTTTTTTTTTACAACATCGACATTGACGAATAAACCGCTTTTATTTTTAGCATTGTTGCCTACAGTACTTTTTGTTTTATCTGCCTTTTCTTAAACGGACGTATTTGTATTCCACGTTTTTGGGATTCAGCGTCATGTTTGGGTTCCACGCAATGTTTGGAATCAGATTTTCAATCCCGTTTTCTTAAAGTTTTCTTTTTGTGTTTCTGTTTTCATTCCTAATTTTCAATTTTTCCGCTCCCTAAAAGTACATTTGATTAACGCATCATACATTGCTTGAATTTTTCTCAGGACATTTAATGTATGAATCTTTTTCGATATTTTTGATATCAGAGCTTGTTACATTCAGTTTACCTCAATAGGAAGATAAATTATATTTTCGATAAGGGGAAATCAACATTCCAAATATCATCATGAAACTCTTCTAGTTCTGCCACGTCATCACCAAAGTTCCTTCCAAACCAAAATATGGCCTCCAGCACACAATATTGCCCCCTATCCAAATATATAAGACCTATCGTATCATGCTTATTCATACTACTTCTGGCTTGTCCTAAAACACCCAATGCTTCGGCAAATATATTTTCTTCAATGTCTGGGCGCATACTGAAAAAATCACTCTCCATTGGATTATTTTCAATATACGTCGCTATCGCAGTCGCTAGATAAAGGGTATCCCTACCTATTTCCAGTTTGATCAGATTGTCATTCTCTATAATTTTAATCATGTTATTTATATTCCACGTATTGTAGGCAACGATAGCGCTATGATCAGTGGGGATTAGAAAGCAGAACCCCTTCCTCTTGCACATAGCCTCGCCTTGATTTAAAAATAAAACTTGTGGCGGACTTTGCAAGTACCGCAAAAATATCCTGACCGATAAAACCCCATTCATTCATAGCATTTGTTACCTTTCGTCTTTAGAGTCCAAGCTCATCCATTCGTTCTTTTTCGTATCTGCTGTCTTCTGCCGGATATCTAAGTTCATCTTCATATTTTCCAGAGTCTTTAGCCAAAGCCCAAATTAAGCTTTCTCCCGCATGGTTAGGAGTTTGTTGAAAAATAGGGTCTTTGAATGCTTCATCCGCTGAAATCACATTCCACCCTTTAGATTTAAACATTTCAATAAGGTCATCCAAGAAGAGTGCGGCTGCAAGGTTATGATGGAGAAGTAGCGTATGACTGATGTGCCTCCCTGTTAGTTCGTAGGATAAGTTTTCATAATAGTTAGCACGTTCAAATATGTGCTCCAAATAGAAATCCTTAAAAGCTTCAATTTTGGCTTTAGGATTCTGTTTAAGTCTCTTTCTTAACCGACTATCAATATACCAATCCGACCCATCAATTGTGACATGTCCGTTTTGATATCCATAGGATTTCATAATTTGTCGGATACTATCAATTTCTGTGTTTGTATCACCTTCTTTTAGATATGGGAACCTGAATAACTTAACATAGTTACTGTAGGAGCTAATCAAAGAGTCAGCCCGTAAAAGTTCGATTCGAAAATCTGTAGCCTTGATTTCTTCTTTGTTAAAGTTTGGATGAGAGTAAGTGTGGTTAGCAATCAAATGACCTTCGTTGTTCCAAGTTTCTATCAGATATCGTCCCTTATTTGTTGCTTTGTCATCGGTTTTAACAAAAAAGACAGCTTTGATTTCTGCACTATCCAAAGCATTCAAAATCATGTTGTTCCATTCTTTAAATTCATAGTTTGCACGGTTTGACATGCTTCCATCATCGAAGGTGAAACTTATTGTTGACTGAGCAATGGCGGTTAATGGTATCGAAAAGATTAAAATTAAAATTTTATTTTTCATGGTGCAGTTTATGACTGGTAACTTGTTTATATACCCAACTTTATTAAGCTTATACCACCTATTTGGTTGTCTATGCATAACTTTTGCAATTAATGCAAAACATAGTTTTCTTAAAATTCGATAAATCTATGGGGGGAGCATGAGAACTGAATATAAGAAAATTCTAGTGTAGAATACATTGGGAATATATATGCGGGTGGTTAATTCGACTTTTGTTCCATAAAAAAGGTACTATATGTTTCCTCAATTTTTATTTTTAGAGATTCATAGAATTCCCTCTTCTCCTGAGTAAGTTTGTTCTCATATTGTAACGCTTCATCAACAACTGATAGCAAGACATCTTTTTTCTTTAATTCAAAAAGATTATAAAAGTTGACATCTAATTGTTTACTTAACATGAAAATTTTTTCCCAACTTGTTTTACCCTCCGCTCTTTCAATTCTACCCACAAGGGTTGAATTCGAATCTATTTGGTGTCCCAAATCAAGCTGAGAAAGCCCTTTTTTCAATCTTGCCAATCTTATAAGACAGCCAATTTGAATATTAATTAATTCTATTTCAATACCGCTGTATTTCCTCATTCAGTAAAAATTGAGAAATGAGGAATATTTATTCGATACATATTTGTATCGAATAAACTTATTTGGTATCTTGCCTAAGAAATACATAATTTGCGATTCTTCGTTTAGACAATATTTGAAGCCATCGCTTTGAATCTCGGAAAGAAAACTGGTAATTTTTAGCAACGAGACGACAAGCAGATAGGCTCACGACCCGGGCGTGAGCTCTCTTATCGTTGCGCGGTATACCAGTACCTCTTTCCGTTAAGTTGAGTTCCACGCCCAACTTTTTCATAGCGTTTGATTTCTTTTGCTTTTCGGGGGCATCGCCCAAACAATGGGTTATGGGAAACAAAAGGCTTATTTTTTTAGCAGAGCATTTATCATCGGTCAGATCCAGTACTAGAGCGGGCCTGACCCTATTTGATATTCTCTTTAAGAAAAAGCCCAAAAATCCCGTATAACCCTAAGACTATAACTATGGGATAGCTACAACATTTTTCCGGTTAACGATATCCTTTTGTCCCATGGTTCACGTTTACACTTTTTTGGGCATCCGGCCCTAACACAGTTTCATAGTCATTTTCATGTAGGAATCCTATTTCCAAGAACCTTTGCTGCTTGGACAGGGTGGCCTATGTCCGAACCTTTATGTCCCCAAGTAAGTTACGGCTTTATCCTGACTTTTTGGGCAGTGTGGCTAAAACCCAAGGACCGCTATATGATTGTCTTGTGGGAATACAATAACAACTGACACTTTAATCAAAGAAACTCAATATAATGAAGAAATCACCAAAACGCTTAAACAGGACCAAACTGTTCCTGTTTTTATATCTCCTATTAGCACCCCTACTCCATCAAAAATTGATAGCAGGGGTAACATTTGATCCACCACAGACCACTATAACCGGTACTGTTACTGACATGGAGGGGCTGCCCTTGGGCGGGGTCAATGTTGTAGTACCATCCACCAACCGTGGAGCTATTTCCGATATGAATGGCACCTATAACATTGAGGCCGGTCCAGAGGACATGATTGTTTTTTCCATAGTGGGCTTTACAACCTTGAATGTTCCTATCGATGGAAGAACTGTAATCAATGTCCAACTGGAAGAGAATGTTACCCAATTGGGGGAAGTCGTGCTCAATGCCGGTTACTATTCCGTTAAGGAAAAGGAACGCACCGGTAATATTGCCACCATTAAGGCGGCTACTATGGAAAAACAACCCGTGGGGAATCCCTTGGCGGCGATGCAAGGCCAATTGTCCGGGGTCAACATTGCCCAGACCACTGGGCTACCTGGTGGTGGTTTCAACATCGAAGTGCGGGGCAGGAATTTTATCAATGGTGCTACAGACCCCCTGTTCATCGTGGATGGTGTGCCCTTCGGTTCACAATCCCTTGGGGCATCGAGAGTATCTGGCCAAATCATCGGTGGCAGTATCAGTCCCTTAAACGCCATCAATCCAAACGACATTGAGAGTATTGAAGTGCTCAAGGATGCTGATGCCACAGCCATCTATGGATCCCGTGGGGCCAATGGGGTGGTACTGATCACCACCAAAAAAGGCAGGGCCGGCAAAACACGTTTTGATGCCCACTTGAGCACCACCCTTGGTAAAGTGTCCCGTTTTTTGGACCTAATGGACACCGAACAGTATTTGGAAGTACGAAGGGAGGGCATTACAAATGATGGATACGGCGACCTATTGGAAGATCCCGGATTTGACTTTTTCTGGCCCGATGTCAAATTATGGGACAATAACCGATACACTGACTGGCAAAAGGAACTCATCGGGGGAACCTCCTACCGGAACAATGCACAGCTCTCTGTATCCGGCGGCAATGACCTGACACAATTTTTGATCAGTGGATCCTATCAAAAGGAGACTACCGTGTTTCCCGGGGATTCCAATTATCAAAAGGCAAACCTGCGTAGCAATATAAACCATCAATCCGAGAATGCTCGCTTCAAGATCAACCTCTCGATCGGGTACACCAATGAGAACAACAAAATGCCCACAGTCGATTTTACTTCCAAGGCCTATTCCTTGGAACCCAATGCACCTCGAATTTATGATGACGAGGGGAACATCAATTGGGAGAACAATACTTGGGACAACCCATTGGCCTCCTTGGAGGAAACCTATAAATCCACATCGAATACCCTTATTTCAAATGCGCTTGTTTCCTATGAGGTTACATCAAACTTGGAATTCAGGTCAAATATGGGGTTCACGGATTACCGCTTGGATTCGTACAGGGCCATGCCCAGTTCGGCACGGAATCCGGGTCTGGGGGTTACTCCGCAAAACTATTCCCATCTGATCACCAATGCTTCCCAAAGGGTGTCATGGATCGTGGAACCCCAATTGAACTGGCGGAAGGATTGGAATGGAGTTGCCCTGGACCTTCTCGTCGGAACCACATTCCAAGAGGAAACCATGGAGCAGTTAGTGCAAAGGGGACTGGGTTTTCCCAATAATGGATTGTTGGAAAACCTTGCCGCCGCAGAAAACCTTCAAGTATTTTCAGATACCGATGGCAAATACAAATACAATGCATTGTTTGGAAGAATCAATGTGAACTTATTGAATCGGTATATCCTCAACCTTACGGGCCGTAGGGACGGCTCTTCGCGCTTCGGCCCTGGAAAACAGTTCGGAAACTTTGGTGCGGTAGGCCTTGCTTGGATATTTTCAAAAGAGCGCCTGTTCAGTGAAGGCTCCCTGTTGAGTTTCGGTAAGCTACGGGCAAGTTATGGAAGCACGGGAAGTGACAACATCGGCGACTATCGCTTTTTGGACACCTATCAGGTTTCCGGAAATAACTATAACGGTGTTACGGTGTTGGAGCCAACGGGCATCTACAATCCACGTTTCAGTTGGGAGGAAAACAACAAACTGGAAGCCGCCCTGGAACTGGGCTTTTTCAAGGACAGACTGTTGGTCAACACCTCATGGTACCGCAATCGTTCTTCCAATCAGTTGGTAGGAATTCCTTTGGCAGCGACCACAGGGTTTGCGGAACTGACGGGAAACTTCGATGCCGTTGTGGAGAATACGGGGCTTGAAGTGGACCTTCGTACGGTAAATATCCAATCAAAAGGGTTCAACTGGTCCACAACCCTTAATCTGACCGTTCCCAAGAGCAAACTTGTAGCCTTTGATGGCTTGAAAAACTCCACTTTTGCAAATCGCTATAGTATTGGCCAACCCCTGACCATCGTTAAACTCTATCATGCCCTTGGGGTAGATCCGGAAACAGGGGCATATACCTTTGAGGACTATAATGGGGACGGTGACATCAACAGGGCGGAGGACCGACAATGGATAGAAGATCTGGCCCCCAAGTTTTATGGTGGATTTGGAAATTCCCTAAGTCTGGGCAACCTGACTATGGATGTGCTCTTCCAGTTCAAAAAACAAAAGGCCTATAACACCTTACGATTCGATGCAACCCCTGGGTACAAGGGCAACACTCCTGCAGAACTCTACAACCGATGGGAGGAGCCAGGGGATGTGAAACCCATCCAGAGGGCTTCGGGTGGCCTAGCCGGCGGCGAGGATCTAGGGTCACTTCAAGAGGATAGCAATGCGTCCATTTCCGATGCATCCTTTGTCCGATTGCGGAATATATCCCTGACCTATAAAGTTCCTTCTATGCGTCCCGGATTGGATATGAAAGTCTATCTCCAAGGACAGAACCTCTGGACACTGACCAATTACGAGGGGCCCGATCCCGAGCAACCTTCAAGCACCCGATTGCCCCCATTGAGACAAATAACCTTGGGCGTCCAAATTAGTTTTTAACCGATAAAACAGCAGTATGAAACATTCAGAATATATAAATACACTTGATGTGGCCCTATTGAGGTCATTGTTGAAACCCTATCCAACCCTTAAAAAGTCATGCCTTTTAATATCAGCCATTTTGGTAATGGGTTGTGCAGACTTTGTGGAAGTGCAACCACCTAAAAATACCTTGGTATCCGAAACCGTGTTCAATGATGCGGCCACTGTGGAGTCCGCATTGGCCAACCTTTATTACGATATGCGCGAACAGGGGATGGTTTCGGGGGCCTTTGGCCTGACAACGGCGATGGGCATTTATAGTGATGAATTGGATTATTATGGTTTTAGCGCCGATTATGTCCAACTCTTCCAACATAATGTACTCCCGGGGAATGGGGCCGTCTTGGAATGGTGGCGACAGGCATACCATCTCATTTATGGGGCCAATGATATAATCAAGGGAGTGGATGGTACGGATGGGCTGACCACGGTAGAAAAGAACAGCTTCAAGGGTCAGGCCTTGTTTATCAGGGCCTATTTGCACAGTTTATTGGTATCAGTTTTTGGGGACGTGCCCTATGTCGAGACCACGGACTACTTGAAAACCAATACGGTTGTCCGAACGGATGTGGACGAGGTAAATGATCTTATCATAGCAGACCTTGAAGCCGCATTGGTTTTGTTGGAAGGGACTGCACCTGTTTCCGATGAACGTATTTATCCTGACCAAAATGTGGTCAAGGCCTTATTGGCGCGAATGCACCTTTATATTGGATACTGGGAAGAGGCTGCAGCAATGGCAACCGAACTGATCGACGACTTTCCCCTGGAGTCCGACTTGAATCAAGTTTTTCTCAAGGGTTCCCAAGAAACGATTTGGCAACTAAAGGCGGACAATGAATCTCCGAAAAATACCCGTGAGGCCGAACAGCTCATCATCCAGAGTGTTCCAGGCCAGACCTATGCGCTAACAAATGATCTTCTAAATGCTTTTGAAGCGGATGACTTGCGAAGGGACCAATGGGTCAATGGTATTTCAGATATGGACAATACTGTTACCTATTACTATGCCCATAAATACAAGGCTGGTATCAATGAAAATGAAGCCTTGGAATATTCCATTCTTTTTCGATCTGCCGAACAAATGTTGATCCGTGCAGAAGCCAGGATTAGGTTGGGTGATATTGTCGGAGCTCAAAGTGATTTGAACGCCATTCGGAACCGGGCAGGTTTGGCCAATACCATGGCCAGTACACAGAACGAGATTTTGGATGCTATCATTAATGAACGCAGGTTTGAACTTTTTACAGAGCAGGGACATCGATGGTTTGACCTTAAACGATTGGGGAAAGCGGACGAAATCTTGGGACAATTCAAACCGAATTGGAAAGCCACGGATGTACGGCTGCCAATCCCAGAGAGCGAATTGGACACCAACCCCAACTTATTGCCACAGAACCCGGGCTATTGAGTTTATCACATTACATAGCAACGATACCCTATTCCCTCAAAACGGGGAGGGTTCCGATTCCAAACCCAAAGTAAATCCAAAATATGAGAAACTTAATCCTTATCTGTTTGTTGTCTCTACAGTGTTGGGGATATGCCCTTGACCCAATCAAAGGAGCTGTAATGAATGGTTCAATTGTTGAAACCATTGAACAAGAACCTTTCTTGACCTCTTTTATCCAAGGGGGGCAACTCTATTTGAACATCCCAGATTCGCTATTGGACAAGCCGATGCTTTTTACTTGCCATGACAATATGAGGCGAAGTGCCATGCAAGTGGTATGGTCGAAACTCCATGACAAGATACTGTTGAAGCAACAGGCCGTTGCCTCCACTGCAGGAATCATTATACCGTTCAAGGAAGGGATTGACCTGAAGGACAATATCCTGGCCATATTTCCCATGGAAAGGGAACTGGCTTTACCCGGTGGCCATTGTATCAATATCACCGACCTCATTTTGAACCAAGAATTGGAATGGCCCCAAGGACTGGGAGTTTCCTTTGGAAACCCGGTGCCCCGATTGTCGGTCTTAATGGGCACCAAGGATTTGGACGGGGAGGTAATTATCAAGGCCCGAAGGGGCATGATCAGGAGGAATTCCAAAGCTTCGGTTCCCCTCTATTTTGGGTTCTGTGCCTTGGGGTCACCAATGAAAGCCAGAAGGTTTGATTATCGCATGGGCTTCTATCCCGACGGGAAGATGGGGGTTAGGTTCGGCCAACAAAATGGATTGGCCAATATCACCCGTTGGCGGTTGGAAAAAAAATTCAAGGATCAAAATATCAGCGTTCCCGTTAAACCTATTTCGTTTTTGATTTCCCCAGAGGTCCCCAAAAAATGGCGATCCTATATCAAGGCAGGGATTGAAGAGTGGGTGCCCGCATTTGAGTCCGCGGGATTCAAGGACGCCCTTGTGGTCAAGGAATTGGACAGTTTGGACGAATGGACGGCTCATAGTATCCATTCCAACGTAGTGCACTGGAACCAAAAAAAATATATGAGAGGTTGGGAATATGAGGATTATGGAGGAACCCTTGGCCATATTATTGATTTGAGGTCCGGGGAAATTCTACGTGGCGACATTTTTATGGGGGCATCAGTGCGGACTGTAATGGAGGCTTACTTTGTCCGGGCTGCCCCATTGGACAATAGGGCGCAGCGTTTCCCCTTTCCCGATGAACTCATTGGCGAACTGTTCCAAGCGATAACGGCCCACGAAGCAGGACATGTTTTTGGAATCATGGATGCCAATTTTGGGGAGTATCGGTACCCATGGGATAAAATGGGCGACAGCACTTGGTTGCGCACCATGGGGTATACCCCAAGTGTAATGAACTATACCAGGCCCTCAAACATTCCCCAGCCCTCGGATAGTGTACCCCCTTCGTTGTTGTTAAGACATGTGGGGCCCACCGATAGGTATAACATCAAATGGGCCTATACGGAATTTCCCGAGGGGACAACTCCCCAGCAGGAGAAAGCTGCTTTGGAACGGATGGTCCGATGGCAGGATTCGGTGCCTTGGTACCGGTTCAATCGGAACCAGATGGAGGTTATTGGACCCACAGCCTCCAATGAGGTGGTTGAGACCAACGATCCGGTCCGTAGTACAGGATTGGCCTTAAAAAATATAGAACGTGTGATCGACCTATTACCTGATGTCACGAACGATCAAAATGATAATGGACGCTTGAATCGATTATATGAAAAGACCCTGGAATTGTGGTACAATCATATGGTACATGTTTCGACCCTTATAGGGGGGTATGATATCCATTACAAAGCCATGAGTCAACCGGGGAACATGTACACTTCCATTCCTTGGAAGGACCAAATGGAAGCCTTGGATTTTCTTTTGACACATGCTTTTGCCCCTCCGGATTGGTTGGTAGAACCCGATTTCCATACCAAAAACAGATATTCCACCTTCCCAGACCTGGTCTTGCACTACCAACAAAAGTTAATCATCGACCTGCTTAGGGCCCGTAGGATAAAACGAATGGAGCATCTGGAGGAAGTCTCGGGGAATAAAGGATTGGTCAAAGCATATCTAAGGTATTTGCAAGATGGTTTGTTCAAAGAGATATGGGAAAGTTTCGGTCATGTTGATCGCAGGAAACAGGAAATTCAAAGGGCCTATATCGATACTATAATAGCTATGTTGGGACAGGAAAGGAGCATTATGGAAATTGAAAACCAATTCTTTGTGCATTCTGACTATTCAAAAGGCCTATTGCTCATACAATTGATGGATTTGAAAACAGAGATTGAAAAAGGCATGAGAAGGAATAGAAATGTCGACACATTGGGCCATTGGCGATTGTGTCTCGAAAAAATCAATACTGCATTGTTAGTGACTCCAACGAATTCCATCCAAGATGACTAAGGTCACTTGTCATGGTCTATTTGAATTAGTGAAAA
>NZ_RZNA01000051.1:5916-8559 GCF_003992595.1 Flagellimonas oceanensis | reverse complement strand
AATTCGTTAATCCAATGAAAACCTCTTTTCATAAGATAAAACTCATTCTTATCCTTTATCTTAAAATCAATCCTAATGCTATCTTTACCTTTGGTTCCAGTAAAAACCAAAACACTATCCCTTAACTCGTATTGGAAGTTAAAGGTTGAAGATTCTTTGAATGGTTTTATTTGAATTGTGGTGTTTATGGTATCCACTACACTTTCTGCATAAAGAATATCGCCATTCATTTTGGTTATGTTGGAACTGTATCTATCGACTATAAATCTTCGCCATCTATTTTTGTCGGTCAACAACGGTTCAATAGTATCATTGTTCACGACAAAAGTTTCAACTTCGTAAATTCCATATAGACTGGGCATCTCTGCTTTTCTCCCATGCTTATATTGGTTACTATAATTATTTGTAACCATTACCGAAGTGATAAATAGAATGACAAAGCCTTTCACAAAAAGACCGAGTTTAACATATCTCCTGTTTTTAAAGTATGGTTCTATTTTATTGGCAGGAACCGGCTTGTTCAAAACGAAAAAATTCAAAAGTCCCATAATGTCCTTTGATAGTATAATTATGGACAGTATTACCAAATGAAATGAGAAGAGCTTTACAGGCACATCGTAACTCATGTTCAAGACAAAAACATTGAGCATTATTCCGAACGCTAAAATGGCCCCAAGTCTAGTGGTCTTTCTAAAAAAAAGAAGTACTCCCGCCATAACCTCCATCACACCAGTGAAAATGATGTAAGGAACAGAATATCCCATAAACTTCCATAGTAAACCCATTGGAGAAATTTCACCAAATGGCCTTAACATATCGGTAAGACCAGGTTCCCAAAATTGATTAGGAAACACTTTGGCAAGACCATAGGTCAACATTGTGAATGCCAAATAATAACGGATATAAACGGCAGCAAACCTTTTAATTCTTCCAAAGAAATCCCTTGCCCTATCAAAAATGAGCCAAATCGTTGCAATAATAACCGAAATTGCTCCTTGCACAAGAAGTTTAAAAAAATGGTAGCTCGTATCCCCGCTACCATTGACACGTGTAACAATATCACCTTGATAGCCTGCACCGTCCTTTACCAGTAATAAAACCAACCACTGCCAAAACTTATCTACATAAGATGAAATGCTTTCTCCAACTTTGAACGGTAGCCATTCCAAAGGAAATGGAAAGATGTATAAAAAGAAATAGGAAATTAGAAACAGTGTTCCCCAAAAAGTGAAATCATTAAATATCCTCTTCATAGTTTTATGGTCATTGATGGCTAATCTGTGTTTAAATTGGAGAAACTATCCTCTCAAATATAATTATAACTAAATAATTAGTTTAAATATCCTTGTAGGACATACCTATTAACTTCCTGTAGAATCTTTCTGCCCATTTTGTTCCATATGATCAATAAGATTCTGCATGTCCTCCCCTATCTTGTGTTCCAATACCTTTGCATAGATTTGGGTAGTGGACAGTTTGGTATGGCCGAGCAGTTTTGAGACTGTTTCTATTGGGACTCCATTGGACAAGGTTACCGTTGTTGCAAAAGTGTGCCTTGCCGTGTGAAATGTGACCCTTTTATGGATTCCACAGGCTTTACTGATCTCCTTTAGATAGAAATTCACCTTCTGGTTACTGAAAACGGGTAAAAGGATATTGTTGATTTTCCTTTCCGAAGACCCCTCATATTTCTTGATGATTTCCCTTGCCTGAGGCAGCAATGGTATTTTGAGTCTTTCATCGGTCTTCGTCCTCGTGGTAAACAACCAATCATTGCCGTCTATTCCTTTGATAACATGGTCGGGACTAAGTGCTTTTACATCTATATAGGATAGGCCTGTATAGCAGGAGAACAGGAATACATCCTTTGTCTTTTCAACGCCTTGTTTTGTAAAACTGGTTTCTTCTATGAGTCTAAGTTCCCTTTTTGTCAAATGCTCCCTTTGGGCTTTGACAAAATGCAGTTTATAGTTCTCAAAGGGATCCTTTGATACCCATTCCATTCTTACCGCCAACCTTGACATTTTCTTTAGGCGTTCCATGTGCTTCATGGCCCCGTTATTGGTGCACTTGGTTCTTGTCGATGGCCTGTACTTCCTTAGATACTGTTCAAAGTCGGATATAAAACGGTAATTCAATTTTTTGAGCTTTATATCCTCCACACCATATTCCTCCTTTAAAAAGAGATTTATGCACCGTTCGGTAATATGGTAGTTCTTTCTGGTTCCGGAGCGTAATGAGGTGTGCATGGTTCCATTGTGGTAGGCAATCAATTGTTTCAAAGTTTTGCCTCCATCATCTTCCCCAAAGAACCTTGCTTTTATGGCTAATGGAGTTATTACCTTCTCTTCCACCATTAATAGCCTATGGGCCTCATGTAGGCCTGTATAAATATGATCCAGGTACTTGTTAAGGGAAATCACATAACTGGAAAATCCCTTGCCCCTTTTACGGCTATTGTCCCATAAATTAGATTTGATTTCCCGATTTATGCTAAAATCGGTGCGCTCACCGTCGATGGTGATCCTACAATAGACAATCCGGTTCTCGGATTGCACCTTGTGCTTTCTTGTAAAGAAATTGATTGTTAAACGATTGTTTTTCTGCATGTTGTAACCTTTTAGAGTGTTAATACTGTGAAAG
>NZ_RZNA01000051.1:0-5866 GCF_003992595.1 Flagellimonas oceanensis | reverse complement strand
ATACTGTGAAAGTCAAAACACAAGAAAAATGGTTCTAAAAGTCATTTAAAGTTACAACAAGAACTGTAAGTGTTTGCTCCCGATGGGAACACGCTTGATATGATTTTAGATGGTTTTAAATGAACTCAAACGATATGCCTAAAAACACAAAACACTGAAAATCATAAGATTAACAGTGTTTTGATTGTACTTAAATAAGTTAAGTCGGGGTGGCAGGCCAACCCTATGAAATATAAATAGTTGATTTATAGTATTTTACACCGCTAACACAGACCGGTTAACCGAACTCTGAACCGTGTTTAAATCGGCACATCCAGAGGCAAAACTTATGGGAGTTTTACACTACTAATTTAGGCATTTTTTTGATAACCAAGGATTTTTGTAAAAAGGTTTCCCTTTTTCTTTCCTCTGGTTTCTACATAAATCGCGAGTAATCCTAAAAACTCATTTTTGTATGAAAAATATGTCATTTAGTTGTTTCTATCGCTATATTTATTACATGTTCAGAAGAAAATCATTTCCTTTTTACAAGCAACTCGACCAAATGGACTGTGGTCCCACTTGTTTGAGAATGATTTCTAAATATTATGGCAGGTTATACCCGGCAAATTTCCTACGACAAAAATCGAATATTACTCGTGATGGGGTTTCAATGGCTGGAATCGCAGAAGCAGCAGAGAAAATAGGCTTTCATACATTGGCAGTAGCATTGGATTTTGAGACATTGAAGAATGAGGTTCCATTACCCTGTATTGCCTATTGGCGGCAACGACATTTTGTTGTGATTTATAAAATAACCAAAAACAAGGTGTTCATTGCTGACCCTGGACATGGTTTCTTAGAATATTCGAAAGTGGATTTTTTAAAGGGGTGGATAGGGAAAAATGCGGATGACGACTCAGAAGGTTATTTGCTTCTTATAGAACCGACACCTAAATTTTATGAATTCGGGGAAGATGAAAAAACCAACTATGGTTTCAGATTTCTTACAAAGTATTTTATTCCTTATCGAAAGTACTTATTTCAATTATTTCTAGGACTCTTTGCAGGAAGTATTCTACAGTTAATATTTCCTTTTTTGACGCAGTCCATTGTTGATTACGGGATAAATTATGAAAATATCAATTTTATTTACCTGATTTTAATAGCACAATTAATTCTATTCATTTCACAAACTACAGTTGAAGTAGTTCGAAGTTGGATATTATTACATGTTACCAGTCGCATAAACATAAGCCTTATATCTGATTTTTTGATAAAATTGATGCGGTTGCCAATTGCATTTTTTGATTCCAAAAATACAGGTGATATTCTTCAAAGAATCTATGATCATGAGCGCATACAAGATTTTTTCTCAAGTACTACCCTGAATACACTTTTTTCTGCTTTCAATGTAATCATTTTTGGTTTAGTCTTAGCCTATTATGATTTGACTATCTTTTTACTCTTTTTTATTGGTTCATTGATTTACATAGGCTGGACTTTAATGTTCCTTAAGAAAAGAGCTCGTCTAGATTACAAAAGGTTTGACCAGGCCGCTGACAATCAGAGTAATATTGTTCAACTGATTTCTGGTATGCAGGAAATCAAATTGAATGGTTCAGAACGAAGGAGGAGATGGGAATGGGAAGGTATACAGGTTAAGCTATTTAATATTTCAGTCAAGAGCCTGTCACTTACCCAAACACAAAATGTTGGCGGACAATTTTTCAATGAATTAAAAAACATACTCATAACCTTCATTTCAGCTAAATCTGTTATAAATGGGGACCTTACCTTAGGAATGATGCTTTCGGTTCAATACATCATTGGCCAGCTGAACCTACCCATAAATAATTTTATAACATTTATACAATCGGGTCAAGACGCTAAAATCAGTCTTGAAAGGCTAGCGGAAATCCATCAAAAGAAGGAAGAAGAAATTGTAGGAGAAAAGAGCGTTGAAGAATTATCAGAGAATAAGACCATTTACATTGACAAACTGGTCTTTAGATATGGTGGGAATAGTGCTAAAAAAGTTTTGGACAATGTTACGCTTCAGATTCCAGAAGGAAAGGTTACCGCCATTGTTGGAACCAGTGGTAGCGGTAAAACAACTTTGATAAAATTGTTGCTCAAATTTTATGATCCGGAAGAAGGAAAAATTAGGGTGGGAGAAAATAATTTATCCCAAATAAACACAATGTTCTGGCGTAGAAACTGTGGGTCAGTTATGCAGGACGGCTTTATTTTCAATGATACGATTGCACGAAATATAACCGAATCAGACCCTGAAGGAATTATGGAAAAAGAACGGCTTCACCAAGCTGTTAAAGTTGCAAATATTAGTGATTTTATTGAGGAATTACCTTTAGGCTACAACACTAAAATAGGAAGTAGTGGTGCAAACATAAGTGGAGGGCAAAAGCAACGAATTTTGATTGCGAGAGCGGTATATAAAAATCCTAACTATATTTTTTTTGACGAGGCTACTAGTTCATTGGATTCCAATAATGAAAAAGACATTATGCAAAACCTTGAGGAGTTCTACAAAGGTAAAACCGTTGTGGTTGTCGCTCATCGTTTAAGCACTGTAAAAAATGCGGATCAAATCATAGTTCTAGAAAGGGGAAAAGTTATTGAACGTGGGGATCATTTTACTTTGACTGCCAAAAAGGGAGTATACTATTCACTGGTTAAAAATCAATTAGATTTAGATCAATAAGATGAAAAAAGTAGACATCGACAATAAGGGGTTTGGCTTCTTTGAGGAGCGATCAGATAAAGTTCGAGAGATTTTGGGAAAAGCACCAAATTGGATGATTAGATCAGGATCTCTGTTAATATTCTTTATAATCCTTTTATTGGTCTTTGGCTCGGCTGCGATAAGCTACAATGAGATTATTCCTGCTCGAATACTGATTACCTCAAACAACCCACCAATTAATCTCAAGGCAAAAAGTTCCAGTCAATTAAAGAAGGTACTTATTCAAAACAATGAGGAGGTGATTGAAGGTCAAGTACTCGCTGAACTTGAAAACAATGCTGAGCTGAAAGATATCAATTACTTAGAATCCACCTTAAGAAATGATTGCAATAACATCTCGACGTTAGATAGCTTGGAGTATTATTTTCCAGTTAACTTAAAACTAGGAGTAATAAAACCAGTGTATGATAGCTTTCTTTACTCCTATCAAAACTTGATTTCATCAAAAACCCGAAATTATAAAGATAACTTAGAGCCATTATTTGCAAACAATCAATTAAAAGAACTTAGTCAAATTTTAAAGGTCCGTACAAAACAATTAGCGGATATTGAACAGGAGTTGACCGTATTAAAAAGCAAGCTAGAAAGTAACAAAGATTTTTTACCTAAAGAAACTAACTCACACATTGATTATATAAAAACTTCAACAGACTTTTTTGAACTACAGAAACGACAGGAAGTTTGTTTACAGGACATATTGCGTATCCAGTCTGTTATCATCAATTATGAAACAATTTTAAAAAATAGTGAAACACCTGATACTAAATCATTAGAAAAAAACATTCAAAACCTAGAGAATACCAAAAACCATCTTATTGTTGCTGTTAACAAATGGCGACAAGATTACCTTATGGTAAGTCCTGTGGATGGCAATGCAATTCTTTTTGATATTTGGGCCCCTTATCAAAATATCACCATGGGCGAAACAGTTATTACCGTACTTCCAAAAAATAAAAAGGGTATTGTTGGCATAGTCAATCTTCCGATCAATAGTTCAGCAAAAGCGAAAATAGGGCAAGAAGTACTGATAAAATTAGACAATTATCCTTTTGAAGAATGGGGAAGTTTAAGGGGTCATGTTAAGGAGATTTCAGAGGTGCCAAAAGATGGGGGCCAACCGTTTTATACCATGTATGTTAGTATGGATAGTTTGAAAACTTCTTTTGACAGAACTATTCCTTTCAAACAAGTAATGTATGGAAATGTTGAAATCATAGTAGAAGAATTAACTCTTTTGCAACGTATTTTTTATCAACTAAGAATTGTAGATTCTCCAAATAGTTGACCCAACTGAAAACCGTATTGGACAAATCCAATTCAAACTACCAAGGAAAGAAAAACATTATATATGTTATAAAATTAGAATTACTTCAAAAATATTTAATAGGAGGGAATTTATCCTTGTCTTGTTGTTTTGACTCCCACTTAAATTGAAGTTTGCTTATCTGAAATTGCAACAAGTGATCGATAGTATCGATATAAAAAATCATATAAGACCATCTCATTTAGCCGGTTCTTAGATTTGAACAATCTATTCATTGACATATGTATATAGCTACTTATAAGACTATGAAATCCGACTTTCAAATTGCCTCTATCCCTTAGTTTTATAAGTTTTTCAGCGAATGGTGATATAAGTCTTTTTTTAGTATGTAGAATTTCTATCAGGGGTTCATACATTGGTAAACTCTTCTTGGAAAAGCTCATGAATTGTGCTAGCCTGTCCATCTTGTTTCGATATTTATCATCCAATTGTTTTTTCAAAAAGCGTGACATCCCAAATTCTTTTCCAAAAACTATTTTCAAATTTTCCATTAACTCCTTCTTTTGCATAAGTGTAAAGTGAAAAGTATCCAGAAAATTGTCAATATATCGCAATCCAAATAACCAACGTAATTCTTCGCCCTCATCGCCTTCTATAAGATCTAAAAAATGTATTATCGCCTCACTATCATAATAAAAAATCGACTCGGAAATATTCATTGAATTGTACCCGTATCGCTCTAGCTCTCTTTGATAAGTATCCAATTGTATATTCCAAACAAACTCATATTCTGTCCAGGGTTGCAAACATTTATACATTTCATCGATAACTCCGCCAATATATTGGATAGGGCGGTCAATGTATACCACCTGCGGCGGATGAAAGTGAGCAGTGCAAATCAAGTGCACGAGATCGACTCATTTTGGTGCTGAAGTTAACGTTTATTTTTAATTTTTTTTCTCATTGATTCCCCTTTTATGTCCACCCTGTGAGCCGAGTGCACCAGCCGGTCAAGGATGGCGTCGGCGATCGTTTTTTCACCGATGACATCGTGCCATGCCTCCACGGGCAGTTGTGAGGCTATAATGGTGGACCTTTTGCCGTGCCTGTCCTCTATGATCTCCATCAAAGAGTGCCTGTTGATGTTGTCCAATGGTTTTAGGCCAAAGTCATCCAGTATGAGCAGGTCCTGTTTTTCAAGTTTTCCAATGAATTTTAGATAGGACCCGTCCGCCTTTGAGGTTTTGAGCAAGGTAAAGAGTTTGGCCGTGTTGAAGTACATGGTCCTGTGCCCCATTGAGCAGGCCTGGTGCCCGATGGCGGAGGCCAGATAGCTCTTGCCGACCCCGGTGCTCCCGGTAATGAGCATATTTTCACCCTTGCGTATAAATCCACAGGAGGCGTAGCGCTGTATCCTGTTCCTGTCGATGTTCCTTCCAGGGCCGTAATCGATGGCCTCCATAACGGCACCGTACCTGAACCTTGCGGCCTTTGTCAGGCGCTCGATCTTGCGGTTGTGCCTATCGTCCCATTCGGACTGTACCAGATAGGCCACCAGTTCATCGTTGGTATAGTCCATGCTCTCGGGCGAGAGGCTGGTGTCAAAGGCCCTGAGCATCCCGTGGAGCCTGAGCTGTTTCATCTGTTCCAATGTCTTTGTGTTCATGTTGTCTGTTTTAATGTTTGTCATTTATAATAGTTTCCTCCCCTGATGTTATCGTGGTCCGGGACCTCGGAGGTATCCTCCGGGTCGTCCTCCAGGGTGTCCCACCCTTTTTTCAGTATCCGCTCCACCATGCTGTAATTATAGGCCCCATAGTCCGATGCCCGCCTGCAGGCATTGTCCAGCCGTTGGT
>NZ_RZNA01000050.1:31256-33805 GCF_003992595.1 Flagellimonas oceanensis | reverse complement strand
GGGAAGTACCGCTCTAAGGTCCTCAGCTGTTCGCTCTTGGGCTTTTGGTCCGCCTTGAAGAGCCTGTGGATCTCCTCCAGGGTCATCTCCGAGACCTCGTAGGGCGTCAGCCTGTAGCACTTGAAGAACTCGATGTACTTGGCCACCGTGTTGCGGGAGATGCCAAGTTCCTTGCTGATCCGTCGCTTGCTGGCCCCCTCGCCGTACAATTTGTAAATCCTTTTTGCCTTTCGCATATCTATCTGTTTGTTCGCCATGGTCTTTTTTACAAAAGAAACCATCGCAACACTCAAATAGAATCGATCTTTTTAGTGGCTCACTTTCATCCGCCCCACTATGCTCACTTTGGTCCGCCGCGGGTGGCTCAGTTTAATCCGCCGCAGGTGGTATACTATGCCCGTTTTTTGCATCCATACAACCTAGTTGCCTACAATTGTGGAAAATCAGAACGCTGAATGAAATTAACCTTTAAACTTCAAATTTTTATAGTCCATTTATGGTTTTTAGTTTGTACATATTTAATGCTGACTGAAAATGATAAGCCTGATTATATCGGAAAAACGGAATCTAATAAAACGGAACTTTATGAGATTTTCTTTTATATTTCGTTACTGATTTTAGTTCTTTTTTACATCTCAATTTTAGTCAAACATTTATTTAAAAAGTCAAAATGAATTCTGACTCAAATGTGGAAACGCCGGACATAGTATACCACCTAAGGGAGGGGTGCGTTTTCTTTGGTAACTTCCGTATTTGGATGGATTACCTACTTACGCATTATATTCGGGAACTTGAGATCAAAATTGGAATTATGGAGGATTTGAACACGGTAAAATAGTTGTATCAGTTCTTTTCTTTCCCGGACAGGTTTGTGCTTTCCCATTTTTTGCACACAAGGTCTTTTCCAGACTTTGGAACTAAAACAGCGAATGTATTGGAATCCAAATTCTGGGTCACAGGGCAGACATGTTCTTTAGGTAAAAGGACTTTGATGAAATTTTCGTAGCTATGTGATAGCAATTGGAGGGTATGTACCTTTACGGTCAAAACGTTTCAAAAGCCATGAGAAATACAGATCAAAAATTAAAGGAACGGGTAAAAGAGTTGACCTGTCTTTACGAGGTTACCTCTATCATCGTGAATTCCGGATACGACGAACTGTCCACTTCCTTGGAAGCCATTGCCTATTGTCTTAAAAGAGGGTGGCAGTTTCCCGAAGTTGCCGAGGCGGCGGTTTCCATCGGCAACTATCAGCTACGGACCCATGGATTTACGGAGCCTATGACCTGCCTATCCCGTGACGTCATTGTGTTCAACAAGGTGGAGGGAACCATAGCCATAGGTTATCCAGCTTCGGATTATACACTGAAGGACTTTCTTCCAGAAGAAAGGACCCTGCTCAAAAATGTATGTTTGGCCGTAGGGAACCTAATGGAACGTAAACAGATCCATGATAGCGAAGCGGAAACGAAAAGACAAATGGAACGTAATGATCGTTTACATATCATGGGAGAGATCACTGCGGGTATAGCCCATGAACTGAATACCCCTTTGGCCAATATTTTGGGGTTTGCCGAATTATTGCTTGATAAAGCTACCGATATTGAGACCAAGGATGATTTACAAACGATTTTGGACAATGCCATTTTCAGCAGGGAAATTGTCAAAAAACTAATGTTCTTTACCTGTGAAATGCCACAACAGATGGAAGTTGTCGAGCTGAACAAGATTATGGACAGTGTGATTCGCCTTATGGGGCCCTCCCTTAGGGAAAAACAGTTATCGGTCGTCAAATCCTACGACAACGATGATTTAAGGATCCAGGCCAATACGGTCCAATTGACCCAGGTCATGTTCAACCTTATCATGAACGCAGCGTATTACTCCCCTGAACGTGGAGAGATCAGGGTAAAGCTCCTTGGCGAGAAGCAGAAGATCGTTATCAATATTATCGACCAAGGGGAAGGGATAGCACCTGGCCAGGAAAACAAGGTTTTTGAACCCTTTTATACTACCAAACCGGTCGGGGAGGGCACAGGTCTTGGCCTGAGCGTGGTCCATGGCATTATTAAAAGCTATAAGGGGACCATTAGGCATGGACCCAATAAGCCAAAAGGAACTATTTTTACCTTGGAATTTCCAAAATGATGCCCATGGCCCTGAACAAAGAGAACATTCTTATTGTAGATGATGATATCAAGATCTTGGAACTCTTGGCAAGAAGGCTCAAAGAGTTCAACTACCATGTTTTTAAGGCCATATCGGTTAAAGAAGCCTTGTTTATCCTAAAGGACACCTCCATAGACCTATTGATCACGGATATTCAAATGCCCGAAGTCGATGGTGTTCAATTATTGAAGTACGCCAAAGAACATTATCCCAATATGCCAAAATTGGTGGTTACAGGATACCCATCCGTTGGTGGCGCCTTGGAAGTGCTTAAGTCCGGAGCTATGGACTATTTGACCAAGCCCTTTACAAAAGAGGAACTCAAAATGGCCGTGGAAAGAGCGTTGGAAAAAAGACAAGAACATCAAGGAGCTATTAAT
>NZ_RZNA01000050.1:2500-31206 GCF_003992595.1 Flagellimonas oceanensis | reverse complement strand
ATTCCGTTCCCTCCCCAATACAACAACCGGCATTCAAGGAAATGGTCGGTGATTCCACCGCTTTTGGTCAGGTACTTACCATTGTAGATAGGGTAAAGGATAACAAGGCAACGGTATTGATACAAGGTGAAAGTGGTACTGGTAAGGAATTGGTAGCCAGGGCCATCCATTATTCGGGAAAGTACAGTAAAGGACCGTTTATCGCAGTGAATTGCGGGGCCATTCCGGAGAATCTTCAAGAGGCGGAAATGTTTGGATATATCAAAGGGGCCTTTACCGGGGCCGACCAAAACCGAAACGGTTTTTTTCAGGCGGCATCGGGAGGCACGCTCTTTTTGGATGAAATAGGGAATGCCTGTTTAGATGTACAGGCCAAATTATTGAGGGCTCTTCAGGAAAAGGAAATTACCAAAGTCGGTTCCCGAACTTCTGAAAAAGTCGACCTTCGTGTTGTTGCGGCCACCAATATGGACCTATCGGAAGAAATCAAGAAAAAGAGCTTTCGGGAAGACCTCTATTATCGTTTGACCGTCGTTGAGATCAAGGTACCTCCATTGCGCGAACGAAAATCAGATATTCCACTCTTGGTGGATCGATTCCTTCAAAAATACGGTATGGAGTATCGAGATCGTTTATTGAGAATGGATTCCGAAGCCCTGAAAATATTGGAACGTTACTCTTGGCCGGGAAATATAAGGGAACTTGAAAATGTGGTACAACGAGCCGTGATCATGGCGGATGGCCCGATCGGTGTAAAAGACTTACCGGACTTTTTAAAATATGAGATAGAATTTCCCGAGGAGGAACTCATGCCCTTGAGGGACATGGAAAGACAATATATCAAACGGGTGCTACTGTATGCCGAAGGGAACAAGACCAAAGCAGCAAAGATTTTAAAGATCAGTAGAAAAACCCTTCGTGACAAACTTGATTGACCTGGTCAGCTTTTGACCAACTGGATAGAAACTTTCCACTTTTCATTTTTCCACTTTTCCCATTTTAATATGTTGATTTCTGAAAATCAATTAATTGTATTTTGTTTTCTTCTTTTTTTCTTTCAAGGCATACCATTTGCCATATAGTGTACCAAATAGTTTCAAGTAGAACGGATCAAGGTGATATACTCCGGCACTACGGTGACAAAACAACACATAATGATGGTAGGGCAAACTATGAAATACGGCAATCTTGTTTTGGAAAGGTATGACTTTTTGATGGTCAAAAAATACGTACAAGGGCCATTGGGCTTGGAAGATTATACCCATGGAACTGTATTGGCCTTGTTGAAGGAAATTTTGCAGAAAGCCATTGTTCAAGAAAAGAAGATATGAATGCAAAACTCACATGGAAACAACGCATATTGGTCGGATTTGTAATGGCCGGGGCATTTTTATTGGTACTGGGCTCCAATCTCTTGGACCGTAGACATTTTTCAACGGTACAAAACACTATCGAATCGATGTATGGCGATCGAGTTGTCGTACAGGACTATATCTATCAATTGAGGATTTATCTGCACGATAGGGAATTGGAGGTGTCGGGAGATGACAGCACAGTAAAAGATAATGAAAGCTATGGACAGATCACGACCATCCTTGATGATTTTGCCGCTACCGACTTGACACGAGAGGAGGCCACATTTTTAAAACGCCTGCGCCGGCAATTTTCGAGCTTGCGCTCATATGACCTGTCAATGGTGGACCGGGAGGATGCCAAATCAAAAATGTTGGGGCATATCCAATCGACCAAAACAATCTTGGATGCTCTTGAGGAAATTCAAATCGAAGAAAGTGGACATCTTATAGAAATCTCAGAGAAATCATTGAGTGTCAATGTGATGTTGTCGCAATTGGAAATCGCTTTTTTGATCATTATAGGAGTTTCCATATTGGTACTGGCCTTTCAGCCGATCAGAACACTATATCCCATCCATTGATTTAAAACAAGAAAAGAACCTAAATAAAATGAACAGTCCCATGAACCAATTTAAACGGAGCTTATGCTCTACCTGTGTTCACAGATCGTACTGCGTTCTGAGCAGCGATAGGTCAAATATCAACCTATGTAATGAATATCGACATCATATGGATGATAAGAATGAACCTACCATCGTGTTTTCGGATGAAATGTATTAACAAACAATCAGAGGGTACGACGTACCCAAAAAACAGTTATTTATGACAACAACTTTAACATCAAAAAAAAAGCAGCCAAAACAAGGCATGTTGGACAACGTTATGCGACAGTTCAACAATGCAGCGGATATTATCGAGCTGAATACCAACATCAGAAAGATACTGGAGGTCACCAATAATGAATTCGTTGTGCATTTTCCCGTACGCATGGACAATGGGGAGGTAGAGATATTTACGGGCTACCGTGTTCAGCACAACAATGCACTGGGACCCTACAAAGGAGGATTGCGTTACCACCCCACGGTGGACATTGACGCTGCCAGGGCCCTGGCCATGTGGATGACGTGGAAAACCTCTTTGGCCGGATTGCCCTATGGTGGGGCCAAAGGAGGGATACAGTTGGATCCCACCAAATATTCCCAAGACGAACTGCAACGGATCACCAGAAGGTTTACCTATGCTCTTGGGGACAATATTGGACCGGAACTGGATATTCCTGCGCCTGATGTCAACACCAACCCGCAAACCATGGCCTGGATCTTGGATACCTATATGTCCACCAAATCCCCCAATGAACGCTCGAAGAACCTGCATGTGGTCACGGGAAAACCCATTGGTACCGGTGGTTCTGAAGGAAGGGACCGGGCAACGGGCTATGGGGTTTTCCTGACCATCAAATTTTGGGCGGAACACAATACGATCGACCTAAAGAACAAAACATTCATTGTACAGGGGTTTGGTAATGTGGGCTATTGGGCGTCCCATTTTCTAAAAAAAGAAGGGGCCATTCTAATTGCCGTACAGGATGCCTATGGTAGTATCCACAATCATGAGGGTATTTCCCCGGAAAAACTTTTGGACTATGCGAAGGCCAATAAGGGCAGTATATCGGGCTTTGCAGGGGCAAATGTCATCGACAATGCCGAATTTTTTGGTTTGGACTGTGACATTTGTATACCTGCGGCATTGGGCAACCAGGTCACTGTGGATAATGCCCATAGCATCAAGGCCCGCTTGATTGCCGAAGGGGCCAATGGACCGACCGATGTAAAGGCGGAGGAGATACTTTTGAAGCGGGGCATTGATATCATACCGGATATCCTGTGCAATTCCGGTGGTGTAATAGGCAGCTATTTTGAATGGTTGCAGAATCGCAATGGGGAAATATGGCAGTTGGACGAGGTATTGGAGAAGCTGGAAAGAAAGATGCGGGAATCGTTCAACAAGGTCATGTACAAAACAAAAACAAAGAACTTGGACATGAGAACGGCTGCCTTTGTCATTGCCATAGAGCGACTCGAGGAAACCTATGTACAGCGGGGCATATTCCCATAATAAAAAAAACGAATGGTTTTGCCGGAACTGATCCAGCGAAACCCATAATGCATAAAATTAATACAATGAAATACGATAGTCTGTTGATTGAAAAAAAGGAATATGTCCTACTCAAAAGGTTGATGAACCTTTCGGGGTACCATCAGGACAGTACATGGAGAAAATCGGTAAGGAAGTTGGCCGGGGAATTGGAGACCGCGAAGATATTGGATGAGAAGGATATGCCCAAGGATGTGATACGGTTCAATTCCAATGTCACGATTGTTTCCGAAAATGGGTGGCATAAAAAATTCAAATTGGTACTTCCCAAGAAAAGTGATGTCAAGAACAATTGTATATCCATATTAACGCCCATGGGGTCAGCGGTAATGGGGTACGCCAAAGGAGATTGCATAGTTTGGGAATTTCCATCGGGCAACCAGAAACTGACCATTGAGCACCTCGAACAGGAAAATGAGTCCATCAACCTGAACATGGTACTATGAAATCCGTCAACCGCCCCTATTTTCATGAATCCATAAGCCGGATCATCAGTAAAAAGGACAAATTGGAAATCACCAATTGGACAGAGACCATGGAAGGAATCAATGAAGAACTGCAGTACTTGATTCAATTGGAAAAAAGGTTGTTGGGGGATCCGTCCATGAACCAACGGCTTTTAGCAATCCAAAGGGGAAATCAACTTCGGTTAGGAACACTGTACCGCTATGAACGTACCATGTTGAATGCCATCGAATGCGATACCATGGAATGTGATGCCTATTACCTCAATACCCATGAGAAAAACCGTGATGGTTATATGGGGCATATAAAAAACTATGCACAAATCAAGTTGTTGCTGTTCTCCAAAATCTTGGAACGTTTCAACTGAAAACCTCAATGAAAAGACCTGTCGGTCGCTAGCACAAACTTGGAGGTCGGGCAAAATACGCTTCCTAATGAAAGCTGCGCATTAGGTCGATTAGATAAACAAACAACATTTTTATGAAGCATTTTTTTTCCAATTTTAAAGGAGATCTTTTTGGTGGTATCACAGCGGGCATTGTGGCCCTACCCTTGGCCCTGGCCTTTGGTGTCAGCTCGGGTTTGGGGCCCAGTGCCGGTTTGTACGGTGCCATTTTCATCAGTTTTTTCGCCGCCTTGTTCGGGGGCACCAATACCCAGATATCCGGTCCAACGGCACCTATGACCGCTGTTGGCATGGTCGTGGTTGCCGGTATCGTGGCCATGAACGATGGTAATCTGGAGAAGTCATTGCCAGCCATTTTATTGGTATTTCTATTGGCAGGGTTGTTACAAATCCTATTGGGCCTTGCGGGACTTGGAAAATACGTTCGCTATATTCCGTATCCTGTGGTTTCAGGCTTTATGACGGCCATTGGTGTAATCATCCTTGTTACCCAGCTGTTGCCTTCCATGGGCTATTACCCAACGGAAGATGAAGCATTTGTGGACCGATTCAGACCTCGGGCTAAAGAGGTTATCCTCAGGGATATCCTTAATGAAGAATCGGATGGAGGAATACTGGTGCTTGAGGATTTTGAAGAAACCCTGGACAGGGCGGGGGAGGTATCTGAGCAAAATATCCTGAAAGAGGCCCAGACCTTGGCCAATAAAGATGCCTCCGGGGTCATCGGTACAATCAAGGTTTTGCCAAGGGCCCTGAATCGGATAGATTGGTTGGAACTTGCCCTGGCCTTGGCTACCATTGTGATCATCTATGGCTTTAAAAGAATCACTAGCGCCATTCCCAGTGCATTGGTCGCATTGTTGGTCGTTTCAGGGGCGGCCTATGGGATAGGCTTGGATTACAGGCCCATCCCACAAATACCCAGCGGTTTTCCCGTTCCCCATTTGGACATCTTCAGTGAATTCAAATTAAACTCGATAACGCCCTATATTTTTACAGCCTTGACACTGGCACTTTTAGGAGCGATAGATTCGCTATTGACCTCTGTGGTCGCGGACAATATGACCAGAACACAGCATAAGCCCAACAAGGAATTGATGGGGCAGGGCATCGGTAACAGTATAGCGGCCATTTTTGGGGGCATTCCCGGAGCGGGGGCGACCATCCGTACTGTAGTCAATATCAATGCCGGTGGTAAGACTAGATTATCGGGTATGATTGCGGGAATCCTGTTGCTTGTCGTATTGTTGGCCTTAGGGCCCATCGCTTCCAAAATACCGGCCGCCGTTCTTGCCGGCATCCTGGTTACCGTGGGGATTGGGGTAATCGACTACAAGGGGCTCAGGGCCATACCGTATCTGCCCAGAGATGTCAAATTTGGACCTTTGAAGATCAGTTCCGAGGTGGTGGTCATGTTGGTGGTCATGGTGTTGGCCTCCGTTTGGAATTTAGTCTACGCCGTGGGTATCGGATTGGTAATCGCCTCCCTGATGTTCATGAAAAAAATGGGGGACTTAACGGCCAGGCAATCGGATGTCAAGACCTTACTGGAAGAAAAGGGTTGGGCGGATGAAGCCAATTTTCCAGAACATCTTAAAAAAGAGGTCTTTATCAAACATTTGAAAGGACCTTTGTTTTTTGGGTCTACAAGCGAGTTTCAACAATTGGCTAAGCAGATACCGAAAACCGCTTCCACGGTGGTCATCCGAATGGACCGGATGCAGTATTTGGACCAGACGGGGCTATATACCCTTGAGGACATATTGATAGACCTTAAAAATGAAGCTATCACGGTACTCTTTGTACATGTCCTTGAGCAACCCAAATATATGATGGAGCGGGTCGATTTGATTCCATCATTGATTCCGGAAAATCAAATATTCGATGATTTTGAGGCTTGTACCAACTTTATCAGAAGTCAAAGATAGAGCCGCTGGTGTCAAAAAAAGCTGTTCTACATGATCAACTGATCGGTACTTGATTGGGGATAGTTTTAAAAGAATTGGATTTATAACACTCCCATGGTTCCCTACTTTTTTCCATGATTGCTAGAATGCATAAAACCATCATTACCGTTGGATTTTACGAGTAGTGGGTGCACAATGGATGAGACCACTTAAAACGGATAATTTGAGACATGGAATATTTGGTTTTAGTGGTTTGAAGGTTGGTTTTTATGTTAGTTCAGAGGGTACAGTTTTATCCAGTGAGGGCGGTTATATATCCTGTGTCTCCACATGATGGTTTACTAATACTTATCCTTCAGTATGCTCATATCATCGTACAATTTCTTGTCAATGACCTTGGCATAGATCTGAGTGGTCTTCAGAGATTGGTGCCCTAGCATTTTGCTTACCGATTCAATTGAAATACCATTGGATAAGGTTACTGTAGTGGCGAAGGTGTGACGTGCCAAATGAAAAGTAAGTTTCTTTTTAATCCCACAGGCGGAAGCAATTTCCTTTAGGTAGGCGTTGGTCTTTTGGTTGCTGATTACCGGTAATAGAGCCCTTGTAAGCAAGCTTTGCCGATGGTCATTGTACTTGAACAGTATTTTTTCAGCAATGGGCAGCAATGGCACGCTGCTCAATGAATCGGTTTTAGCTCTTTTGATCTTGATCCATCGTTTGCCCTCTATACCATTCACTATATGATTGTTTGAAAGCTTTTTGACATCCACATAGGCCAATCCGGTAAAGCAACAAAAAACAAAGACGTCCCTTACTTGCTCTAAACTTTTTGACTCGAGTTCCAATTCGATCAGGGCCCTGAGTTCAGCGTCTGTCAGGACTTCTCTTTCCACTTTTTTCCATTCGGCCTTCCAAGAGTAGAAAGGGTCTTTTTTTACCCAATTATTTGCAAAGGCCATCCTCATGATTTTTTTGAAGTTGACCACATATTTGGTAACCGTATTTTGATTGCCGATTTTTTTGGTTTTTAAGTAATGGTGAAATCCATTGACAAAGTTTAAATCCACCTCCATTACGTATAGGTCGGACACTTTATATTCCTTTTGGATAAAACTGGCAAGATGGTTCATTGTACGCACATGCCTACGGTAAGCCCCATAAGAATAGTCAGGTCCGATCAACTCTTTGATTTGGGCATTGTGTTCTTCATAGATCGCAAGGAGTGTTTTGTGGGCAGTTCCCTTGCCCAGAAGTTTGTTTTTGATGGTCTCCGCATTGAAAGGTTTCTTTTTGACCACCAACTTTGCGTGGATCTCATAAGCCTTGGATTCCAGTTGGTCCATGTAGTGGTTCAATTCTTTGGTCTGCTTGCTCGAGCCCTTTAATCTTCCTTTGGTCGAACACCACTTTTCGGGGCATGTTTTTCGTTTGATGCTGATTTCTGCCCTTTGACCATTTACTGTAATCCTGAGATAGATTGCTGCTTTTCCATTTTTGTCCAATCTGGAGTTTCTTAAATAGAAGATTGAAGAGAAAGTGTTTGTTTCCATTTGTCATCGATTTACTGATTCAATTTTGTTCCAAAGCATTTGAAAAAAAATGTTCGGAACGTTTTTAACATGGATCAGGGCCCATTTTTGCGGATTCAAAAAGTGCGCACCGAATAGCGCACCGCGATATATGGTACAATTTGATATCAAATGAAATCAATAAAAACAAAAAAGTCTGTAAATCAACGATTTACAGACTTTTTGAATTTTATTTAAACAATAAAAGTGACCTGACTGGGGCTCGAACCCAGGACCCTCTCCTTAAAAGGGAGATGCTCTACCAACTGAGCTATCAGGTCTTCAAGTTGTGCCCAGCAGTTTGGCTAAGCGGGTGCAAATATAACATCAATAATCTATTTTCCAAGGTGAATTATGGATAAATTTGTGTTTTTTTGAAATCGTATAAAATTCTAGAAGATGAAAGTGGTATTACTGGGATATATGGCAAGTGGAAAGTCCACCGTTGGACGATTGTTGGCCAGACAATTAGGGGTGGAGTTCATCGATTTGGATGATTATATCGAAGCCAATCAAAAAAAATCGATTAAAGATATCTTTTCTGAAAAAGGGGAAATCTTTTTTAGAAAATTGGAACATCAAATGCTAAGAGAAGTTCTGGAAAAGGATAAATCAATCATACTTTCCACCGGTGGGGGCACTCCTTGCTATGGAAACAATATGAAGACCATTTTAAAGCAATCCGACCATTCCATCTATCTTAATTTGAGTATCCCTAAACTGGTCGACAGGATTTCAAAAGAAAAAGAGAACCGTCCTTTGGTCAGGAATATTTCCGATGAGGAACTTCCTGAATTCATAGGCAAGCATCTTTTTGAGCGCAGACCCTATTATTTACAGGCGAAACATATATTGGATTGTAATGATGCAAGTGCGGAAACCGTAACCCAGCACATAAAAAAACTACTCTAGGTAGACAGCATTGTTCTTAGGTTCAAAATCCACCTTGATGTGCTCATTAAGGGATGTGGAGAGTGAAATACCCTTGAAATCGGCCTTAATGGGGTATTTTTTATGGTTCCGATTAACCAGTACAGCTGTTTTCAACTGCTTTATGGGCGTTTTTAGGAAATGATGGGTGCCATAGATCAATGTGGTGCCCGAATTCAATACATCATCCACCAGCACAATGGATTTGTTCGTGTATTCCTCCATGGGCAGGGAAGTCTTTACCCCGCTTTCCAAAGGATTCTTTTTATCCATATCAACCTTGCAGAAAATTATTTCGGCATCGGTTATTTTTTTGAGGACAGTGATTATTTTTTTGGCAAAGCTTTCTCCACCACCGTTGATTCCAGCCACTACAATTTCTTTTTCATTTACATTGGTCTCATAGATTTGGTAAGCGATACGCTTGGTGATATGTTGAATTTGATCGTGGGTAAGAATACGGTTAATCATAATGCTTGATAGTTCATTCAAAGATATAAAAACGGTTTATTCCGATTCGTCCAAAAAATCGTCTAAATCCCTTCGGTCTTTTTTCGTTGGGCGACCCAAGCCTTTTTTTCGATAATGCTTTTTGGCATACTGGAGCAGTTCATTGTGTTCAAAGGCTTCTTTGGGCGTGGTGTCTTTACGGTAAATATCCACTAATTTGGCCCCAACCCGGCTTTCCGGAACATCCAGTACCGTAAGCTGATAATCAATCTGGTTTTTTCTGACAACGATTTTATCCATGGGATACACATCACGGGATGGCTTCACGGCATTTCCGTTCACTTTTACATGCCCTTTCTTTACAGCATTGGAGGCAATGCTTCTTGTTTTAAAGTATCTGGTGCACCAAAGGTACTTGTCTATTCGCATGGTCTTCGCAAATCTTTGTTAATGGACGGAACAAAAATAATGGAAAATTGTATCTTGCGCGCCTAAATAACAGACTTGATGAGGTACGGAATTTTAGTTTTCGCATGTTTTGCTTTAGCAATGGTATCCTGTAACAGTGATGATGATAATGGAGGTCCTGAAGCGATACCACCAAGCTTATTGAGCGAAGTGGCCCCCGAAGATGATGAAACGATCAGGGAATTTTTGAATACCCATTTTTACAATTATGAGGATTTTGATACGCCTCCCGAAGGATTTGATAACAAAATTATAATTGATACCATCGCAGGTGAGAATGCTGGCAAGGAACCAATGATGGAAAGTGCAGTGCCTATAACTTTCAATGTTTCCTCCAGTCACTTGGGTTTAAGTGCAGGAGAGGAAAATATTGAGCATACCCTATATTACATTGAAGTACGTCAAGGAGAAGGGAATAGTCCCGCCTATCCGGATTCTACCTTGGTTAAGTATCAAGGTTCTTTGTTGAATGGGACAACTTTTGACGAAAACCAAGATTTTACATGGAATGATTATAGGAATATTGCAGTAAGAGGTTATGCAGATGGTATTGCACAAATGAGAGCAGGAACATCAGACCAAATTGTTGTTAATGAGGATGGAACATACCAAATTAATAATAGTGGAATGGGTATAATCATTATACCTTCAGGAATGGCCTATTTCAACAGGTCACCATCTACCTTAATTTCACCATATTCGATTTTGATGTTCAAAATTGAGTTGGGATTGTATAAAGAAAATACAGACCATGATAATGATGGAATCCCTTCTGTTGAAGAAGATTTAAATGGCAATGGATTTTTGGGCGACGATAATACCAATGCTGAAGAAGAGCCCCTAGGTGCCACACCAAGGCCAAATTATCAGGATCCCGATGATGATGGAGATGGCATTTCCACTAGAAACGAGATATCCGATGACAACGGCAACATAATTACTCCCTACCCAGATGCTGATGGGGATGGTGTTCCGGATTATTTGGATCCCGATAACTAGGAAAGGAAAGTTTGAAAATAAAAAGCCCCGCTGAATTCAGCGGGGCTTTTTTATGCGATACTATTTATTGAGGTTATAATTTGAGCGACAGCGCAAAAATAACCTGAGAAGGCCTTGAATCTATTCTTCCTTCAACATTAGCAACATTGGTATCGATGAATTCGGCTTCGTTTTCAGAGAAACCTCTTTCATATCGTACATCCAAGCCCAATCTGCCCAGATTGACGCCAACACCAGCATTTAGGCCCACCGTAAAGTCGTTCTTCACATCTTCGACTTGCAGATCGCCCAAATCGTTATTGAGTGTGTACTGGAATGCTGGACCAGCAAAAATATGCAATGGACCAATCAATTTATATCCCAAAAGGACGGGCATGTCCAATTTGGAAACATCGTAATCCTGTGAGTTTCCATTGATGTCGTAGGAACTTTTGGTTTTGGAATATACCAATTCGGGTCTTAGATAGATTTTAGGGAAATCCAATTTGCCCCAAAATCCAAAATGATACCCAGCTTTCCCTTCAGGGTCATCAACGGCATCGGTCACGGTATTGACCAAATCCCCGTTCTTGTTGTACGATAAACCGGCTTTGACCCCAAAACCTGAGCCGCTCTGTGCCATGGCAGCAGAACCAATTAAGGCAAATGCTGCTACTAGAAAAGTTTTTTTCATAAGTGTTTTCTTTTAAAAGGTTGAGATACCTCCTAAAAAGGTACCCTGAAACTATTTACGTTTCAACACTTTTAGAACGGCCGCTTCAATGGCTTTATTGTTCAAACCGTACTTCTCCATAAGTTGTTCTGGGGTTCCACTTTCGCCAAAAGTATCTTGCGTTGCCACAAACTCTTGAGGAGTAGGGTGGTGGGTCGCCAATACACGGGCAACACTTTCGCCGAGGCCACCTAAATAATTGTGTTCTTCAGCAGTTACGACACAACCTGTTTTTTTCACTGAATCCAAAATGGCTTTGTCATCCAAAGGTTTAATGGTGTGAATGTTGATTACCTCTGCGGATATACCCTGATTCTCCAAACTTTCAGCAGCAAGCAATGCCTGCCAAACCAAATGCCCCGTAGCGATGATGGTCACATCGGTACCTTCGTTGAGCATAAGTGCTTTTCCAATCTCAAATTTTTGGTCAACAGGGGTAAAGTTGGCCACTTTAGGACGTCCGAAACGTAAGTAAACTGGTCCATGGTGCTCTGCAATGGCAATGGTGGCCGCTTTTGTCTGGTTAAAATCACATGGATTGATTACCGTCATTCCCGGTAACATTTTCATCAATCCGATATCTTCCAAAATTTGGTGGGTGGCACCATCTTCCCCCAAGGTCAAGCCTGAGTGTGAAGCACATATCTTTACATTCTTGTCCGAATACGCAATGGATTGACGGATTTGATCGTACACACGTCCAGTGGCAAAGTTCGCAAAGGTGGAAGCAAAAGGAATCTTTCCACCGATGGTCAAACCGGCAGCCATTCCCATCATGTTGGCTTCTGCGATTCCCACCTGAAAGAAACGCTCTGGGTTTTCTTCGATGAAGGTATCGATCTTAAGAGATCCCACCAAGTCGGCACATAGGGCCACTACATTGGGGTTGGTCCTTCCCAGTTCCGTCATTCCCGCACCGTATCCGCTTCGGGTATCTTGTTTTCCTTGATCTGTATATTTAGTCATTGTCTCTTTTTCTATGATTAGTAATCGCCTAAAGTCTCTGGGTTTTGTTCCAATGCGGTCGCCAATTGCTCATCGCTCGGTGCCTTACCGTGCCATGCGTGGGTGTGCATCATAAAGTCCACACCATTGCCCATTTCGGTGTTCATCACAATACAGACCGGCTTTCCTTTGCCTGTTCTGCTCTTGGCTTCATTCAATCCCGCAATAACCTGCTCTAGGTCATTTCCGTCTTCGATTTCCAGAACATCCCATCCGAATACCTTGAATTTGTCAGCAACATCACCAATGGGAAGTACATCTTCCGTGGCTCCGTCGATTTGTTGGCCATTACGGTCCACTGTGGAAATCAAATTGTCCACTTTGTTTCCAGCAGCGTACATGATCGCCTCCCAGTTCTGACCTTCCTGCAACTCCCCATCTCCGTGGAGACTGAATACCAAATGGTCGTCACCGTTCAATTTTTTGGCAAGGGCAGCACCAATGGCCACGGACATTCCTTGTCCCAACGAACCTGATGCAACGCGAACTCCAGGCAACCCTTCATGCGTGGTAGGGTGTCCTTGTAATCTAGAGTCGATAAGCCTGAATGTATTCAATTCATCAATGGGGAAATACCCTCTTCTGGCTAAAACACTGTAAAATACGGGCGAAATATGACCATTGGATAGGAAAAACAGGTCTTCCCCGATTCCATCCATATCAAATCCATCCTTTAAATCCATTACCTCGTTGTAGAGTGCTACAAAAAATTCGGTACAGCCCAAAGAACCCCCTGGGTGCCCCGAATTTACCTTATGGACCATTCGTAAAATGTCCCTTCTTACCTGTACTACCAGGTCCTGTAATTCTTGCGTGTTCGGCATCGTGTCAATAATTTAGATATCAAATGTAATTGCATTATTCGTAGAAAACAAGTGTTAATTATACATTTATTAAATGTCTTGCGCTCAGAAACTTTATTTTTTTGTTAAGGATCAACGATACAGAGTTAGTTATATTTGCGGTTCTAAAACGAACAATTGGATTTTACCTTACTACAAAAGGACAGTAAAAGCAAGGCCAGAGCAGGGGAGTTGAAGACCGATAACGGTGTCATCCAGACGCCGATATTCATGCCCGTGGGCACGGTAGCCTCTGTAAAAGGTGTTCACCAGCGTGAATTAAAGGACGAAATAAATCCCGATATTATTTTAGGAAACACCTATCATCTTTTTTTAAGACCGGGTACAGGAATACTCGAAGAGGCAGGTGGTCTTCATAAATTCATGAGTTGGGATCGACCTATTTTGACGGATAGCGGTGGTTATCAGGTTTATTCACTTTCAGATAACAGAAAGATAAAAGAGGAAGGGGTCAAATTCAAATCCCATATTGATGGTTCACGTCATGTTTTCACTCCAGAAAATGTGATGGAGATACAGCGTACCATAGGTGCGGACATCATCATGGCATTTGATGAGTGTACACCATACCCTTGCGATTACCAGTATGCCAAGCGCTCCATGCACATGACCCATAGGTGGTTGGATAGGTGCATCAATCATTTAGAGAAGCTTCCGTTCAAATATGGGTATTCCCAGAGCTTTTTCCCCATTGTGCAAGGATCTACCTATAAGGACTTAAGAAGACAATCAGCGGAATACATTGCATCTGTAGGCGCGGAGGGCAATGCCATTGGAGGACTTTCGGTAGGGGAACCTGCTGAGGAAATGTATGAAATGGCCGAGATTGTCTGTGATATTCTGCCAGAGGATAAACCAAGATACTTGATGGGGGTTGGTACGCCGATCAATATTTTGGAAAATATAGCATTGGGCGTGGATATGTTCGATTGTGTGATGCCTACCCGTAATGCTCGCAATGGGATGTTGTTTACGGCCCATGGCACCATCAACATCAGAAACAAAAAATGGGAGAACGATTTTTCCCCGATAGATGAAATGGGTATCACTTTTGTGGATACCGAATATTCCAAGGCCTATTTGCGACATTTGTTTGCCGCCAATGAGTATTTGGGCAAGCAAATCGCCACCATTCATAACCTTGGGTTCTATTTATGGTTGGTGCGTACCGCTAGAGAACGTATTTTAGCCGGAGATTTTTTGGAGTGGAAGACCAAAATGGTCAGCCAAATGGATAAAAGACTATAATGTTTACCATACTCGATAGATACATCCTTAAACGCTACTTGATCACCTTCATGGGGATGCTGTTGCTGTTTGTACCTATTGGGATCATGGCCAACCTGGCGGAAAAAATCGGGAAGATCATTGATAACGAAGCTCCATTGTCCGAAGTCATCGTTTTCTACGGGAACTTTACCTTGGTGATCGGGAATCTCTTACTTCCTATTTTCTTGTTCCTATCCATTATATTCTTTACCTCCAAACTGGCCAGTAATACCGAGATTGTGGCTATTTTGAGTTCTGGTGTCTCCTTCGGACGATTCTTGCGCCCTTATTTTGTTGGGGCTACTTTAGTGGCCATTCTTATTTTCATGATGGGAATGTTCATTGTGCCGCATGCCAGTATCGGTTTTAACGAGTTTGAGTACAAGTACTTTAAAAAGGGCAAACAGACCAGGGTAACGGAGAATATCTTCAACCAATTGAACGAGCGGGACTATATCTACGTGAGCAGTTTTGACCCCAATCGAAAGATAGGTTACAATTTTACTTACGAACATTTTGATTCCATCGGCAAACTGGAATATAAAATCTCCGCCAGTAACATACGGTGGGTGGAGGATGACAGTATTTACCGGTTGGCCAATTATAAGAAGCGGGAGATTCGGAACGAAACAGAGTATATCAAAGGAGAAAGTAGGCTGGATACCATTTTCCCCTTTCAGATAGATGACCTTACCCCGGTTTCCTATGTGGCAGAGACCAAGAACCTTTTTGAACTGAACGATTTTATCGAGGACCAGCGTAAAAAAGGAGCCTCCAATATCAATGCCTACGTGCTGGTAAAATACAAACGGTGGGCCTTGCCCATAGCAGCCTTCATACTTACGGTAATAGCGGTGGCCGTATCCTCCGTAAAGCGAAGGGGAGGTATGGGACTCAATTTGGCCTTTGGTATCGGAGTGGCCTTCGTCTATATCTTTTTTGACAAAGTTTTCGGGACCTTGGCAGAGCAATCAGGATTCTCACCTTTGCTTGCCGTAGTGATTCCCAACCTTATTTTTGGTGTTTTTGCCGTTTACATGTTGATGAAAGCCAAGCGATAATTCAATGATATTAGCGTATATTGTTGACGTTAAAAGACTTGTATATTTCATGGGAGTATGCCATAATGTTATATATTTGTCCCCATTGTTTTTCGTGAAAATAAAAGACTTCCCATGGAATATCTAGAATTTGAACTCCCCATCAAAGAACTTGAAGAGCAACTTCAAAAATGTATGGTAATTGGGGAAGAAAGTGATGTAGACGTTACAGAAACGTGCTCGCAAATCGAGAAAAAACTGGATCAGACCCGCAAGGATATCTATAAAAACCTTACTGCTTGGCAAAAAGTACAATTGTCGAGACACCCCAGCAGACCTTATACCATGGATTACATCAATGCCATCTGTGGAGACACTTTTTTGGAGCTGCACGGGGACAGAAATGTTAAGGATGACAAGGCCATGGTAGGTGGATTGGGAAAAATCGGTGACCAAAGCTATATGTTCATCGGTCAGCAAAAAGGGTACAATACCAAAACACGCCAGTACCGAAATTTTGGTATGGCGAACCCAGAAGGCTATCGTAAAGCACTTCGTCTGATGAAGTCCGCAGAAAAATTCAAGATTCCCGTGGTCTGCTTTGTGGATACCCCAGGTGCTTACCCAGGTATCGAAGCAGAAGAACGTGGACAAGGAGAGGCCATTGCCCGTAACATTTTGGAAATGACCCGACTTAAAGTGCCGATTATAGTGATTATCATTGGCGAAGGAGCTTCAGGAGGTGCATTGGGCATTGGAGTGGGAGACAAGGTATTGATGTTGGAAAACACTTGGTACTCCGTGATTTCCCCGGAATCCTGTTCATCCATCCTTTGGAGAAGCTGGGAGTATAAAGAACAAGCTGCCGAATCCTTAAAATTGACCGCAACCGATATGAAAAAGCAAGGGTTGGTCGATGAAATCGTTAAGGAACCCCTTGGTGGGGCACATGCCAACAGGCAAAAAACATTCGAAACCGTCGCGAACAAAATTTCTTCCCATTTTGAGGAACTCAAAAAGTTATCCCCAAAAGAATTGGTAAAAACCCGCATGGAAAAATATGCGGAGATGGGGGTTTTCAGCGAATAGTTCTTGTTTTTCAGGGGTTAGCCTTTTTCATTAGGTTATATCCTTGATTTTTTTTATGTTATTAACAGGTATATTGAGTTATCAACATTTGAATTGTTGAGTACCTGTGGAAATCGTATCTGTCAAAATTAAAGTTAACTTAAGGTTAATTAGCTACTTTCGCATTCATGGAAAAACCTAGCCCCATAGTAGGACGTCGTGTGGAGAAATCTGCCCTCATCAATCTTGAGAAAGGTAAAATACCACCTCAAGCAGTTGATTTAGAGGAAGTTGTGTTAGGTGCTATGATGATTGACAAAAAAGGTGTGGATGAAGTGATTGACATTCTTCATCCGGACGTTTTTTATAAAGATTCCCATAAATACATTTACGAAGCCATCTTTAAATTGTTCGAATCTTCCGAACCGGTGGATTTATTAACGGTTTCGTCGCAACTAAAGAAAGATGGCAAGTTGGAAGCTGTCGGAGGTGACTTTTACTTGATAAAACTCACGCAAAAAGTAGCTTCTTCGGCACACATTGAGTTCCATGCGAGAATCATTCTCCAAAAGTACATTCAACGCAGCCTGATCAAAATATCCAACGATATCATTGAGGAAGCTTACAGTGATGCAACCGACGTTTTTGATCTTTTGGACAATGCGGAGGCGAAATTGTACGAGGTGACCCAAGGCAACTTGAAACGTTCCGCTGAAACTGCCCAGAATTTGGTGATTCAGGCCAAAAAGCGAATCGAGGAGATATCCAACAAAGAGGGCTTGAGTGGAATCCCATCCGGTTTTGATAAATTGGATAAGTTGACCTCAGGTTGGCAGCCCAGTGATTTGATTATTGTGGCCGCACGTCCAGGTATGGGTAAAACAGCTTTGACGCTTTCCATGGCACGGAATATTGCCGTGAATTCGGAAATTCCCGTTGCTTTTTTCTCTTTGGAGATGTCATCCGTACAGTTGATTACCCGTTTGATTTCCTCTGAAACCGGACTTTCATCGGAAAAATTAAGGACAGGTAAATTGGAAAAGCATGAATGGGAACAATTGAACGTTAAGGTTAAGACCTTGGAAAAGGCGCCTTTGTTCATCGATGACACCCCTTCGCTTTCCATTTTCGACCTTCGTGCGAAGGCAAGACGATTGGCTTCTCAGCACAATATTCGGCTAATCATCATTGATTACTTGCAGTTGATGACCGCAGGGGGAAGTCAAAAGGGAGGGAACCGTGAGCAGGAAATCTCGACCATTTCACGTAACCTGAAGGCATTGGCCAAGGAACTCGATGTTCCCGTAATCGCCTTATCGCAGTTATCAAGGGCGGTGGAGACCCGCGGTGGTAGCAAGCGACCCATTCTTTCGGATTTGAGGGAGTCTGGGGCAATTGAGCAGGATGCGGATATCGTATCCTTTATCTACAGGCCGGAATACTATAAAATTGACGAGTGGGATGATGAAGAGCGCACCCCTACCCAAGGTCAAGCAGAGTTCATTGTGGCCAAACACCGTAATGGAGGTTTAGAAAATATTAGGTTAAAATTTGTGGGTGCTCTGGGTAAATTTGATAACTTGGATGACTTTGACTCCCCATTCGAATTCCAATCGAAGATGAATGCGGACGAAGAAAATCCCTTTGCTACACCAAATCTTCCGAGTACGGACGATGCTTTTGGTAGCGCAATGAACAGTGATGATGACCCAGATGATAATGACGTACCTTTCTAAAACAGTAACTTTTTTATTGCCTCGAGTAACGTCGAGAGGCTTATTTTTAATCTTTTTTTTACTACTTACCTTTCAATCGTTTGCCTCTGTTATCCTTGTTCCAATGGATGATGAAGGCCAAAAAAATCATTTAAAAGCTTATGGAATAACCTACTGGGTACTTTCCAAACAGCAGAAAGTGCAATGGTTGCTCAATTTTCGTGGAGGTTCTTTTCTATTGCCCGATGGAGAAGCCATTCGAAAGGAATGTCAAATTCGTGGGGTTTCCTTTGAAGTACTTTCCGATGGACAGGCAGCCCAGATTCTGGACGATATCAGTAGTCCATCCCAAAATCAGGATGCCGTTATCCTTGAAAAAGCGCCGAAGATTGCGGTCTATTCCCCAAAGGGGAACCAACCTTGGGACGATGCCGTGACCATGGTGCTCACGTATGCAGAGATTCCCTATACCACGATATATGATACAGAAGTCTTGGGCGATAAATTGGCCTTGTATGATTGGCTGCACCTGCACCACGAAGACTTCACTGGGCAATACGGACGGTTCTACGGTCATTACAGAGCTGCTCCATGGTATATTGAAGATAAAGCCAATGCGGAGGAACTGGCCCAAAGCCTGGGGTATTCCAAAGTATCCGAAGAAAAGTTGGCAGTAGCCCTAAAAATCAGGAATTATGTGATTGGCGGCGGGTTTATGTTTGCCATGTGTTCGGCCACCGATAGTTTTGATATTGCGCTGGCCGCTGAAAATGTCGATATCTGTGAACCTATGTTTGATGGAGACCCTTCGGATGCGAATTATCAGGCCAAGTTGGATTTTAGCAACACGTTTGCCTTTACCGATTTTACATTGGAACGAAACCCCATTCGCTATGAGTTTTCATCCATCGATATGACCAATAAGAGGGCCAACGTGCCCAAAGAGTCCGATTACTTCTCTTTAATGGAATTCTCGGCCAAATGGGATCCTGTACCTACCATGTTGACACAAAATCACACCAGCTTGGTAAAAGGTTTTATGGGACAGACCACAGCTTATACCCGAAGCCAAGTGAAGCCAACTGTAATGGTCTTGGGCGAGAACAAAATCAACGGAGAAGCCAGATACATCCATGGTATCAAGGGAAAAGGTTTCTTTACCTTTTATGGAGGTCACGATCCCGAAGATTATCAGCATAGGGTAGGGGACCCCAAAACAGAACTGGAACTACATCCCACTTCGCCAGGGTATCGATTGATTTTGAACAATGTGCTGTTCCCTGCTGCCAGGAAAAAGAAGCAGAAAACCTAACTCAGGTGTTCCTTAAAGAAATCGACGGTCCTTTCCCAAGCTAAATCTGCTGAAGCTTTATCAAAACGAGGTGTGGTATTGTTATGGAACCCGTGGTTGACATCGGGATAAAAATGGACTTCGTAGTCCTTGTCGAGTTCTTTCAGTTTGGCTTCATAGTCATTCCAGCCTGCATTTACCCTTTCATCCAACCCTGCATAATGAATCAATAAAGGCGCGTTGATCTGTGCTACTTCGTCATCTGAAGGTTGGCTGCCATAAAAGGGAACGGCCGCGGCCAAATCAGGAACTTTCACTGCCATCATATTCGATATCCATCCACCGAAACAGAAACCGACCACACCTACCTTTCCATTGCAATCCTCATGGTTTTTGAGATAGTCGTAGGCGGCGATAAAGTCTTCCAACATCTCGTTGCGATCTCGCTGTCGCTGAAGCGTTCTACCTTCATCATCGTTGCCTGGATATCCCCCTAACGGGGTAAGGGCATCAGGTGCCAAGGAAATAAAACCAGCTTTGGCGGCTCTACGCCCAACATCTTCGATATAGGGGTTAAGGCCGCGATTTTCATGAACTACCACGACACCGCCCATTTTACCGGTGCTATTTTTTGGTTTGGACAACAAACCTTTGATTTCGCCACCGCCTTTGGGTGAGTTGTAGGTAATGAACTTGGAATCCAGTTCGGGGTCGTTGGGCGATACCGTAAGGGTGTCCTTGTAGTTGGGCATGATAAAGCTCATCAACGAAGCCATAGTAATACCACCAACGGCGTATACGGAAAGTTTTTCCATAAACTCCCTGCGGTCTATCTGGTTATGGGCATATTTATCATATAGGTCAAAGACCTCTTGTTTGATGTCGCCTTTTTTCAATGGTGCCATAGTGCTGCTTTTAAAGTTTGTCCTTTAAGGTACAAATTTTACAAAAGCAAATCACTCAGGGATAGAGGTTTAAATGTTATTATGTTGCTAAAGCAATTTTTCCAAAATACGTTCCACACCAAAATCGTCATTGCTATGGGTGGTATATTTGGCGGTTTTAAGCACATTGGGATGGGCATTGGCCATGGCAAAACTGTAATCGGATAGTTCCAGCATTTCCAAATCGTTGTTGTAATCCCCGAAGACCATGATTTCATTAGAAGCAATCTGAAACTCGTCCATTACTTTTTTAAGTGCATAGCCTTTGTGGGCATTCAAATCGGAAACATCAACCCAATTGGCTCCAGAAACCTTTACTTTAAGGTCGCACTCCAAGTGCTTTACGTTCGGGTAAATATGTTTTTCTGAATTTTCAAAATGGTAAATGGCGATTTTAAGTACTTCCTCGTTCACGTTTTTTTGATCATCCACTATCTCAAACTCGGAATAATACTCCTGCAGCATCTCCAAAAACTCGTTGGAATCACCACCTACAAAGGCATTGTTCTGGCAGCAAAGTACCGGATGAACATTTTCCAAAGGAAGAACGGTGTCTAGAATGCGATGGACTTCAGACTTGTTGATGGGTGTAGTGAGCAGGGTTTCTTCTTGCTTTCTGATCAAAGCGCCATTTTCAGCAATGACCAGGATCTCATTTTTTATGGACTCCAATTTGTCGACCATGCTATGGTACTGTCTTCCACTGGCAGCGACAAAGGCAATGTTTTTCTTTTTAAGTTCTTCGTAGATTTCAAAAAACCGAGAGCTAACTTCATGTTTGGAATTCAAAAGTGTTCCATCCATGTCGGTAACCACCATTTTTATCTGAGATAGGTCCATTCCAATAAATTAAGCTGCAAAGTTATTTGTTATTCGTGGAACAGGCTGCTTGTTTTGGTAAACTTTATATTAATTTGGGGTCAAAGCATAATTTCACATGAATTTTTATCAGAAAGAAATACAATTGCGGTCGTACTCCAGAGGGTTCCATTTGATTACGGATACCATTGTTGATGCCTTGCCCGAACTTCGAAAAATAAACACAGGTTTTTTACAGGTATTCATCAAACATACTTCGGCTAGCTTAACAATCAATGAAAATGCAGACCCAACGGTGCGAACGGATTTTGAGAGCCACATCAATACCATGGTACCTGAAAATGCACCGTATTACGTTCACAATTATGAAGGCCCGGATGATATGCCTGCACATATCAAAGCTTCGTTGATGGGGGCCTCAGTACAGGTGCCTATAACACAAGGCATATTGAACATGGGGATATGGCAAGGTATTTACTTATGCGAGCATCGCAATCACGCCTCGGGAAGAAATTTGGTGTTGACAGTGTATGGACAATAATTCGAATCGCGTCAGTTCGAGCGCAGTCGAGAACATTTACAAAATAAAAGATCCCGCACAAGGCGGGATCTAAATAAGCGGGGTAAGTTTATATTGATTCTTTACTTAACTTTCTCAACGATGGCTTTAAAAGCATCTGGGTGGTTCATGGCCAAATCGGCAAGAACTTTTCTGTTAAGCTCTATTCCATTGGCTTTTACCTTGCCCATAAATTGAGAGTAAGACATTCCGTGCATTCTGGCACCAGCATTGATACGGGTAATCCATAGGGAACGAAACGTACGTTTTTTGTTTCTTCTATCGCGGTAAGCATAAAGCATTGCTTTTTCTACCGCATTTTTGGCTACTGTCCAAACGTTTTTACGTCTTCCAAAGTAACCTTTGGCTTGCTTCATCACTTTTTTTCTTCTAGCTCTTGAAGCAACTGAATTTACTGATCTTGGCATAATGTGTCATTTTTTTGTAGCAGGCGTCTCAATTATTGAGAACTTGTATGAGCCCGACTCCATGGTTAATAATTAATGTACCGGTCGAACAATTATTTTAAACGTAATTGTTCTTTGATGTTGTCCTCATCCGCTTTGTGAACCAAAGTGGAATGGGTCAACTTCAGCTTACGCTTTTTAGATTTTTTTGTCAAAATGTGACTCTTAAAAGCGTGCTTTCTTTTGATTTTACCAGTTCCTGTAAGCTTAAAACGCTTCTTGGCACTGGATTTTGTTTTCATCTTAGGCATTTTCCTAGTATTTAACTCCGCTTATTATACCGAACCAAGGTTCAGTTTTTATTTTTTACTTGTCTTGGGTGCGATGAACATGGTCATACGCTTGCCTTCCAATTTGGGCATTTGTTCCACTTTTCCCAGCTCTTCGAGCTCTTGGGCCAATCGCAACAATAATATTTCGCCTTGGTCTTTATAGACGATGGAACGTCCTTTAAAGAATACATAGGCCTTGAGTTTGGCACCATCTTTCAAGAATTTCTCTGCGTGTCTTTTCTTGAACTCATAATCATGGTCATCCGTCTGTGGTCCAAACCTGATTTCCTTAACGACCACTTTGCTCGCTTTGGCCTTCATGGCCTTTTCGCGTTTCTTTTGTTCGTAAAGGAACTTTTTATAATCCATAACCTTACAAACAGGTGGCTCTGCGTTCGGTGAAATCTCCACCAAATCCAACTCCTGTTCGTTGGCTATATCTCTTGCTTTTGAGATGGGATAAACACCCATTTCAACATTGTCGCCGACAAGCCGTACTTCTCGGGCTTTTATTTTCTCATTGATGTTATGAGGGTTTTTGTTTTCCCTCCTAGGTTGGGGTCTAAATCTTCTTCTAATTGCTATGACGTAAACTTTTTAATTAAACTTAATTTTTTAGAACGACTTTAAGGTACTATTTATTTCAGTAGTTACCAAGTCTGAAAATGCATCTACGCTTAAACTGCCCAAATCCTCACCTCCATGTCGCCTTACAGAAATCGTCGCAGACTCTTCTTCCTGCTCCCCGACAATAATCATGAAAGGGATTTTTTTGAGTTCAGCCTCACGGATTTTCTTCCCTACCGTCTCGTTCCTGTTATCAATGAGCGCGCGAATTTCGTGATTTTCTAATGAATTCAAAACTTTTTCCGCATATTTTTCATGTTTCTCACTGACGGGCAGTACGATAGCCTGCGTCGGAATCAACCAAAGCGGGAAGTTTCCTCCGGTATGTTCCAGCAACAAGGCCACGAACCGTTCCATACTTCCAAAGGGTGCGCGGTGAATCATCACAGGTCGGTGGAGCTCATTGTCACTTCCTTTATAGGTAAGGTCGAAACGTTTTGGCAAATTGTAATCCACTTGAATGGTTCCCAACTGCCAGTTTCTTCCAAGGGCATCCTTGATCATAAAGTCCAACTTGGGTCCGTAAAAAGCAGCTTCGCCACTCTCGACCACGTAGTTCAAGCCTTTTTCTTCGGCAGCGTTTATGATAGCTTGCTCAGCTTTTTCCCAGTCGTCCGTATTTCCAATGTATTTGTCGGGATTCTCCAAATCCCTTACGGATACTTGGGCAGTGAAATCTTCAAAACCCAAAGAGTTCAATACATATAGCGTAAGGTCAATTACATTTTTGAACTCGTCGTTCAATTGTTCAGTGGTACAGAAAATATGGGCATCATCCTGGGTGAATCCTCTTACCCTGGTAAGGCCGTGAAGCTCTCCACTTTGTTCATATCTGTACACCGTTCCAAATTCAGCATAACGTTTCGGAAGATCTTTATAGCTAAATGGATGACTGTTGTATATTTCACAATGGTGAGGGCAGTTCATCGGTTTTAACAAGAACTCCTCATCTTCTTTGGGTGTATGTATGGGTTGAAAGCTGTCTTCTCCGTACTTTGCGTAGTGACCAGAAGTAACATATAGTTCTTTTTGACCGATATGGGGAGTGACCACCATTTCGTACCCCGCTTTCTTTTGTGCTTTTTTAAGGAATTGCTCCAAGCGTTCGCGTAATGCGGCTCCGTTGGGCAACCATAAGGGAAGTCCTTGTCCCACTTTTTGGGAAAAAGTGAAAAGTTCCAATTCCTTGCCCAGTTTTCGGTGGTCCCTTTTCTTGGCTTCTTCCAAGAGCTGAAGATATTCGGTAAGTTCCTTTTGTTTTGGAAATGAAATACCATACACACGTGTCAATTGCGTATTGTTTTCGTCGCCCCTCCAATAAGCACCTGCAACACTCAATAATTTAATGGCCTTAATGATTCCTGTGTTGGGAATATGTCCTCCACGGCATAGGTCGGTAAACGTACTATGGTCGCAAAAGGTAATGGTACCGTCATCAAGATTTTCGATGAGTTCCACCTTATATTCATTTCCTTGCTCTTTATAATAGGAGAGGGCATCAGCTTTGGAAACACTTCTCATATTGTAATCGTGTTTGCCGCGTGCGATTTCCAGTGCCTTCTTTTCAATTTCAGGAAAATCTTTCTCGGAAATGGACTGGTCTCCAAAATCAACATCGTAGTAGAAGCCGTTTTCAATAGCGGGACCGATGGTCAACTTAATGCCAGGGTAAAGTTCCTCCAGTGCCTGCGCCACTACGTGGGAGGTGGAGTGCCAAAAAGCTTTTTTGCCTTCATCATCTTTCCATGTATAAAGAGTCAAAGTGCCATCCGTGGTTAATGGTGTTGTGGTCTCAACCGTCGTGTCATTGAATTTTGCGGAAATAACGTTTCTAGCAAGCCCTTCACTAATACTTTGGGCAATGGAAAAAGGAGTGGTCCCCTTTTCAACTTCTTTTACAGCACCATCAGGCAGTGTGATCTTTATCATGTTTGAACTTCTATTTTGTATAATCGAGAGGACAAAGATAATATCTTGTATAGATGCTACAATACTTACCTTATATATATGACTAATTTTCTGCGGATGATAAGATGGGGTCAACTGGCTTTTTAGGCTATGGCAATGTGAGGGGAAGGGTGGTTTTTGAGGTTTTAATTTTTTTTGTATTTTTATCTGCTTTGTTTTCAGTCAATTGAAAGCAAATTAATCAAGAAAGCCAAAAAACCCTCTTGTTTATTGTTTAAAAGGTGTTACATTTGCAGCCCGAAAAACAACAAAGGGTTTGTTTTTTGGTTAGTTCATAAGCTTATTGACATACTGTTTTTGACAAGCGGATAAGGCTTGAAAGAAATTATAAAAAAGCATTGTGTAATCAAAAAAAGCATTTTACATTTGCAGCCCGAAAAACACCGAGGTGTTTAAAGGGAAAAGTTCATGTAAAAGATTGTTTTTTGAGGACAAGAAAATGTTTTGATTTTTTTTAAAAAAAGCTTGCCGATTTAAAAAACAGTTGTAAATTTGCAGCCGCTTTACCGACGAGGTAGAGAGGTAAGACCGAAAGAAGAGAGATGTTGTGGAAAATGTTCGGTTTTGAGAATTAAGAAGTTCATATACATATTGTAACGACAGCGTAGAATTAAGAACAAACCATTTTGATGCAGGGACTCAGGGATTTCCGGGTGTCGGACAGACATTCAAGGAAATACAATGAAGAGTTTGATCCTGGCTCAGGATGAACGCTAGCGGCAGGCCTAACACATGCAAGTCGAGGGGTAACATGGAAAAGCTTGCTTTTCTGATGACGACCGGCGCACGGGTGCGGAACGCGTATGGAACCTGCCCCTGTCAGGGGAATAGCCCAGGGAAACTTGGATTAATGCCCCATGGTATCACGGGATCGCATGATTTTGTGATTAAAGATTTATCGGACAGGGATGGCCATGCGTACCATTAGTTAGTTGGTGAGGTAACGGCTTACCAAGGCAGCGATGGTTAGGGGCCCTGAGAGGGGGATCCCCCACACTGGTACTGAGACACGGACCAGACTCCTACGGGAGGCAGCAGTGAGGAATATTGGACAATGGGCGGGAGCCTGATCCAGCCATGCCGCGTGCAGGATGACGGCCCTATGGGTTGTAAACTGCTTTTATACGGGAAGAAACGCGCCCACGTGTGGGCGTCTGACGGTACCGTAAGAATAAGGACCGGCTAACTCCGTGCCAGCAGCCGCGGTAATACGGAGGGTCCGAGCGTTATCCGGAATCATTGGGTTTAAAGGGTCCGTAGGCGGGCCTGTAAGTCAGGGGTGAAAGTTTGTGGCTCAACCATAAAATTGCCTTTGATACTGCAGGTCTTGAGTCATGGTGGGGTCGCCGGAACATGTGGTGTAGCGGTGAAATGCATAGATATCACATAGAACACCGATCGCGAAGGCAGGTGGCCAACCATGTACTGACGCTGATGGACGAAAGCGTGGGTAGCGAACGGGATTAGATACCCCGGTAGTCCACGCCGTAAACGATGGATACTAGCTGTGGGGACTTCGGTCTCCGTGGCCAAGCGAAAGTGATAAGTATCCCACCTGGGGAGTACGTTCGCAAGAATGAAACTCAAAGGAATTGACGGGGGCCCGCACAAGCGGTGGAGCATGTGGTTTAATTCGATGATACGCGAGGAACCTTACCAGGGCTTAAATGCAGGCTGCATAAGCTAGAGATAGCTTTTTCTTCGGACTGCCTGCAAGGTGCTGCATGGTTGTCGTCAGCTCGTGCCGTGAGGTGTCAGGTTAAGTCCTATAACGAGCGCAACCCCTACCGTTAGTTGCCAGCATGTCAAGATGGGGACTCTAACGGGACTGCCGGTGCAAACCGTGAGGAAGGTGGGGACGACGTCAAATCATCACGGCCCTTACGTCCTGGGCTACACACGTGCTACAATGGCCGGTACAGAGGGAAGCCACCCCGCGAGGGGGCGCGGATCTACAAAACCGGTCACAGTTCGGATCGGGGTCTGCAACTCGACCCCGTGAAGCTGGAATCGCTAGTAATCGGATATCAGCCATGATCCGGTGAATACGTTCCCGGGCCTTGTACACACCGCCCGTCAAGCCATGGAAGCCGGGAGTGCCTGAAGTCCGTCACCGCAAGGAGCGGCCTAGGGCAAAATCGGTAACTAGGGCTAAGTCGTAACAAGGTAGCCGTACCGGAAGGTGCGGCTGGAACACCTCCTTTCTAGAGAAAGAGATGCCCGGAATCCCGGGTCCCGCACGAGGTGGTTGTTACGTTTTGCGCTGTCGTTTATGATATGTTTTTTTGGTATACAGGCAAATTTAGGCCAAGACAGTCTCATAGCTCAGCTGGTTAGAGCGCTACACTGATAATGTAGAGGTCGGCAGTTCGAGTCTGCCTGAGACTACGAAAGGTACGAAGTATGTAAATACGGAGTGCGAAGTTCATTGAGGAATACTGAAGGAAATTTTAGAAGTTGAGTGATTATCACGTAATGGTGGGCACGTTATCAAAACTGTTAACCGTTAACTGGTAACTGCTGACTGAAACGGGGGATTAGCTCAGCTGGCTAGAGCGCCTGCCTTGCACGCAGGAGGTCATCGGTTCGACTCCGATATTCTCCACCACGGCAATTGTCGTCGACGGTGATTTTCATTGCCGGTGGCGATTCGCCAGAAAGTTCATTGACATATTGGGACGGAGCAGTAACGACATAGGTCGTTATGTGCGAAGTCAAAGAAGAAACACGAAGTAGAATAGAATATATAAAGGATTACGAGAGGGCATCTGTACTTAGGTACAGGTGCGACAAGCAAAAGAAGGGCGTATGGGGGATGCCTAGGCTCTCAGAGGCGATGAAGGACGTGATAAGCTGCGAAAATCCACGGGGAGCTGCACATGAGCATTGATCCGTGGGTGTCCGAATGGGGCAACCCGGCTGGTTGAAGGCCAGTCACACCGTAAGGTGGGCGAACCCGCTGAACTGAAACATCTAAGTAGGCGGAGGAAGAGAAAACAAGAGTGATTCCGAGAGTAGCGGCGAGCGAAATCGGATCGGCCCAAACCGTCGTTGTTCCGGCAATGACGGGGTTGTAGGACCACAATGTTCTTAGCGCGACGAACCGGAAGCAGTTGGAAAGCTGCACGATATGGGTGATAGTCCCGTACGGGCAAGGAGCGTTTAAGATAGTGGTATCCTGAGTAGCGCGGGGCACGTGAAACCCTGTGTGAATCCGGCGGGACCATCCGCCAAGGCTAAATACTCCTGGGAGACCGATAGTGAACCAGTACCGTGAGGGAAAGGTGAAAAGAACCGTGAACAACGGAGTGAAACAGACCCTGAAACCATACGCCTACAAGCGGTCGGAGCGGATTTATCCGTGACGGCGTGCCTTTTGCAT
>NZ_RZNA01000049.1:263763-265795 GCF_003992595.1 Flagellimonas oceanensis | reverse complement strand
GAGGTCTCGTAGGCGTAGCCCAGATTGAACCCGCTGCTGATGTTGAACAGGAACAGTCCACTGATGCTCTCATCGTACCTGTAGCTGGCCCCTAACTCAAAGCGTTCCCCAAAATCCAGAATTCCCGTGAATTCCACGGATATGGGCGATGCATCCACGTAGCGCAACATCCCCATGGTCTTCAGGTCCAAGGTCCTGCCCAGCAAAAAGGTATACCCACCGCTCAGATAGGCGTGCATACGGTCCACCCCGAGGTAGGCATTGCCATCACGCTCCTGCAAACGGTCGGGAGTCAACAGCTTTGGTGCCGAAAGGGACGCGAAATACCTGTCGTGCTTCAAATAGACCCCGGCGCCCACATTGGGGGTGAAGCGGCTATCATAATCCACCAATGTCCCGTCCTGTCCCACACCGTAGGTCACAAGGCCCTGTGTGTTGGCGTCGTAGGAATTGGCGCTTCCCTTGATCCCGAAGTAGAGCATGTGCTCATCGTCCAATTGGATGTTGTAGGAGACGTCGATGGCCACCCATGTCTGTTGCTCGATAAAGGTCTTGTCGTTGAGTATGGAGGCCCCGAGCCCTATGTTCTTGCCCACGGGCATCCCGAAAATGGCACTTTGGCTTTCAGGAGCCCCTTCGATTCCCGCCCATTGGCTGCGAATCCCCAATGAGAATTCGGCAGCCTCGGAACTCCCCGCAAAGGCAGGGTTGTAAATGTTCATGTTGTAGCGGTAAAAGGTATAGTTCGGGTCCTGTTGTGCACTTGCCGATAGGGAAAGCACGAGGAGGAGGACCAGTAATTGAATGTTATTTAAAAGTTTCATCTGTTGTGTATGGTGTTTTTTGTTGTGTTGGTTTAATAGTTGATGAATATCCATCCTTGCAATGGTGCACTGCCATCGCCTAGGTTGATGACATACATGTACGATCCCGCAGGGAGTTTTTCGTTCCTGTTCTTGTAGAAACCTTCCCAGTTGTTGCGATAGGATCGGGTTCCAAAAACTTCGTGACCCCAGCGGTTGTATACCTTCACCACGTTGTTCGGGTAATTATCGATTCCTGGAATTATCCAAGCATCGTTGTTCCCGTCACCATTAGGCGTAAAGGCCTGTGCAGGAACCAAAGAAGGCTCTTCGCTTGTTGGGAATGCATCGTCCGCATCTGGAACACCATCATTGTCGTCATCCTCATCCATGCTATCGGGAATACCATCCCCATCGGTATCCAATGGAGTGTTGGATGCATCCGTTGGGTCGGTTCCTTCGGTCAATTCCACTTCGTCGGAATAACCATCGCCATCGTCATCGGTATCCGCATTGTCGCCAATTCCGTCCCCGTCCGTATCGATTGTCTCTGAAGCATCATTCGGGAAATCATCCTGATTATCCGGTATACCGTCATTGTCATCATCATTGTCAACGTTGTCGCCAAGACCGTCTCCGTCCGTATCGGTATCGGTAACGCCGTCATTATCGTCGTCCGTATCAGAATTGTCACCTACACCATCGCCATCAATATCGGAATCTTCGTTTGGATCGTATGGGAAGGCATCCTCATCATCTTGAGTTCCGTCATTATCGGCATCGTCATCGGCATTGTCCCCGGTTCCGTCTCCATCGGTATCGGTATCCTCGGAATCATCCTTCGGGAAGGCATCCTCGGAATCAGGGGTGCCGTCGTTGTCATCATCCTCATCGGCATTGTCCCCTGTTCCGTCACCATCGGTATCGGTATCCTCGGAATCATCCTTGGGGAATGTATCCTCGGAATCAGGTGTACCATCGTTGTCGTCATCTTCGTCGGTATTGTCCCCGGTTCCGTCACCATCGGTATCGGTATCCTCGGAATCATCCTTGGGGAATGCATCCTCGGAATCAGGGGTGCCGTCGTTGTCGTCATCCTCATCGGCATTATCGCCAGTTCCGTCGCCATCGGTATCGGTATCCTCGGAATCATCCTTGGGGAATGCATCCTCGGAATCAGGTGTACCATCGTTGTCGTCATCTTCGTCGGTATTGTCCCCGGTTCCGTC
>NZ_RZNA01000049.1:0-263713 GCF_003992595.1 Flagellimonas oceanensis | reverse complement strand
CTCGGAATCATCCTTGGGGAATGCATCCTCTGAATCGGGTGTGCCATCATTGTCATCATCCTCGTCGGCATTGTCCCCGGTTCCGTCACCATCGGTATCGGTATCTTCGGAAGGGTCCAATGGGAAATCATCTTCATCGTCCGGAGTACCGTCCCCATCATCGTCCTCATCATCTTCATTGGGTATACCATCACCATCTGTATCTTGGGCAGCATTGATACCCGCGGTGTGCGTAGTTGAGCTCAAGGCATCATCCCCATCCTTTACTTTGAAGGAGAAGGAGGTATAGTCATCCCCGTATCCACCATTTGCCGTAGTAAAGACAAGTTGGGTTACGTCATCGATCATATCATTTGCTTGAACCGGGGAACCGTTGTATGTCAAAGTACCCTCCGTTGGAAGTGTGGTTACTTGGATACCATTGAATGTATCTCCCGCATCATCATCGGAGAAGGTAAAGTCAGTCGTTTTGAAGGTGTATCCCGCATCTTGAATTACTTCGAGGGTAACATCCCCACCTTCAGGCGCGTCGTTCACATTGGTAATGTTCAATGTGGCCGTAACGGTTTCCGAAAAGGAAACGGCATCCTCAAAATTATAGGTAAAGCTATCCGTTGCTGATTCATCGCCATTATGCTCATAACTGAACGTACCATCTGCGTTAAAGGTAAATGAGCTTGCGTTGGATGGGTTGGTAATGATGTGATAGATCCTTTCATCATCATCCACTTCAATATCGTTGGTGGATACATCCTCATTCAAAGTGGCGTTTTCATCCAAAGTGAAGGAGTCCGCTACTGCTGTTGGGGTATCGTCCACAGCGGTAATGGACAAGGTAAGTGTTGCGGTTACTTTAGTTCCTGCATCATCCAATTCATAGATGACGGCATCACTTCCATATGCATTCGCATTCGGGGTGTAAACTATCTTATTGTTTTCATCCACCACAGCGGAACCTTTGGCTCCTTGGGTAATGATACTTACCGTTGGTGTATTATTGGTGTCGTACACATCATTGTACAGCACATCAATGGGGTCGGACTCGGTATCCTCGTCCAAAACAGCCAAATCATTCTTGGCACCGACTACCAAGGCAAGGTCAAAGGGACCAAAGGAAGCCGTTCCCGTATTTCCAGCGTTGTCCTTCGCCTCTGCATGGATGTACCATCCTGTACCACCACTGGAAAATGAAGTGGTTTTGGATTGACTGTTGCTCCAAGAGGACCATAGGTTACTATCTGTTGCAGGCGGATTGCTGTCTTGAATCAATACATAACGTTGCACGTCAAATCCACTGCCGTCGTTTTCATCTTGGAAGGTCAACAGAATATTGGTGTCCGTATCAATAGATCCGCTATTCGGTGTGGCCGACAAGCTGGGTTCAGTGGTATCGTGGGTAATGGTCAATGTTCGGAAGAACGGCTCTGACCAAACCCCTGTACTGGTCTGTACCCGTAGGCTAATGATATAATCTGCCGTTAAATTGTTGTAAGCGGAGAAATCCGTCATTTCCATGGTGGAGTTATGGATTTCAGTATCCGTTGGATTTCCTTCGCTATCATATACTCTTTGCGTCACAATCCATTCCTCATTGGAAAGTGTTCTTCCATAAGGGTCGATGGAGTTGTTCTCTATCGTGATGTCCATAGAACCAGAATAAGTAAAGAGAGCATCCGGTTGAATATTGAACTGAGCGACAGGTAGGTCTTCGCTGGTTGATGAACTACTACTATCCACTAGGATGTAGGCACTCGATGGGCTACTCCATACTCCTTGATGGTCCTGTACGTTCAGCATGACCAAATACTCTCCGTCAGAAACGGAATTCTTATCGAACATTCCCGTAGTCCAGCCTGCAGTGGATGCGGCATCTACAGGTTTCCATTTCCATTCGGTCTGGGCAATACCATTGTTGGCGCCGCCATCCAAATCGTAAGAGGTATCGTTGAACACCCCCGTGTCCGAACTATAGGAGAAACTTGCTACTGGTTTCCTATGGAAATACAGGGTAGTGGGGGAGGTGGGAAGATCTTCGAAGGTAAAGGAATATTTACCAGGTTTTTCGTAGAATTCCGGTACGTCCTCCAAATAAAGATCGTTCCAGGAAACCCTTCCCTGATTATTGGGGAAGAAGGTTTCATCATGTGTTATTTTCCATCTACCGCTCGGGTAATTTGCATTGGCGGTACTGGTTTTCATTTCGGAAGGATCAACAGCTATTTCAACGCTGGTCCCTGCAATAAAGTAATCACCTTCGGTCACGGTAAGAAACTGGTATTGCTCATAGATATATTGGGCAATATCGTCCATCCAGGTCGACCAACTTCCCATATCCCTGTTTACGAAGGTTCCCTTGTCGTTGTTTTGCTCCACAAAGCGCTCGAACTGGGACTTGTTGGCGTTCAATCCCCATCCGATATAGTGGATGTCCTCGTTGATGGTACGCATCAGTATTTCGGCCAGGTCTTGGTCGTTGTCAAAATCGGCAACTTCTTGATCATCAAGGTTCACATTGAATCGCATGGCACTATTTCTCCATTGTGGCTCCCTAAGTACGTCTTTGAACTTTTTAAGGCTCAAGGAGGTCACTTCTATGTTTTTAAATGTCGCGTAGGGCTGACTGTTGGAAAAGAATCCATAACTGCCACCAATCTCGGAAGGAGCTGTAAAATCAATCAACAGGTTATCGTCCAACCAAATTTTGGCCCTGTTGCCCTTTACCTCCAATTTTAGGTGATACCATTGGTTTGGGGTAAAGATTACTGAGCCGCCTGACACTAATCCTTGAATATAGTGCTGGGGATTGGAGCTTCCATCACTTTTGGTAATCTGGTATAGACCTGTTGCAAAACCATCCCCGGGGATAAATTCATTGGTGTTGAAACCTCTGACTTGTCCCGAAAGGTTGAACAGGTAGGCACCTATCGGCGAGTTTGGAATACCAAAGTTGATACCCATGTCATCATTATCGGAATTGGTTGTTCTAAAGTCCACTTCCATGGTATAGTTGGATGAATCGAAAACAGGATCGTAAAAACCGGCCAATTTATCGTTGTTGACCCGTCTGATGACCTTGTCGGCATCCACAAACTCCCAGGTCTCTGGGTTATAGCCCCAACGGGTCCAATTGTTGAAGATTGCCGCCGCATCCTCTGAATTGGAGGAGATGGTAGTCCGTTCAAAACCCTGTACATAGAGTTTGTCAGCGGGAATACCCTTGCTTTCCAAGGCCGCTCCAAGGTCCTCTTCGAATGTATCTATATTTTCATCGGTAATACCTACCGTCAGCACCACATCAATATTGGGTCCTTGCTGTACTTCCATGTTTACCGATTGGCCGAACATGGATCCCCATCCCAGACCAAAAAACAATATGGCGATGAAATAGGAATTCTGAAGGTTGATCTTCTTCATTTTGGTCAAATTTGTATTTGGATATTGGTTATGTTAATCGAAAATGGTCTTGGTAGTGCTCAAGGGCCTTATGGAAAAATCAAAGGCGAGTTCCTCACCCATATCGTCACAGTTTGAGCTGGAGGCCACATTGAATCCTGTTCCAGAAGCAATGTTTTCAAGGAGGGACCTACCTTCAGGGCTCTTGGCCAATGTACAGGAGTACACAAAAACGGTAATGTTTTGGTCTGTTTGAAAATCTTCTTGGTTCAATTGTTGTCCTATGGCTTCGGCCGAGTAGGAACTCCCACCTAGATTGATGGATGCCTCTGCCGATGGAGCAAAAAGATGAATGCTTTTTAGGTTGGGATTATCGGCGATCGCATGCTTTAGATTTTGGGCCAGGGTAGTGGATGTTTCGGCTTCTATCAGTGTTACATTTACTGGTAAGGAAGCAATGAGTCCACCCTTGTTCGGGAAATCGGAATCAACAATCACGACATCATCGGTCTGGGCTATAGAGACTCCTAAGCTCAACGAAAAGAAGAGTAGGAAGCTCAGTACGGTTCTTTGGTTAAAAATGGTTTTCATTTGTGAATTTAGTTTAGGTTTTAATTGATTTTAATGTTGTTGAAAAAAGGCATGGGAATGTCAGGCCGCTTAGCTGCAGCTTTTTTTTCGTAGCCTTGGATTTAGCTTTGCTAAATCAGGTCACCAATAATTGCGTGAGAATTTTTTTGGGTCGGGAAACGTATTTTTATGTCATATTACAACGAAACTGATTTTATTTTTTTGAGAGGATTTTCTAATGTTTTTCCTACAATTCAAATCCAAAACTGTACAACTTTTCTTATTTGTCAGTTAGGAAACGCCATGTGTTCTTTTCTTATTTCAAAAAATCAATCGCAAAATTGACAAATATCAATTTGAGGTTATTTTCTTACAGTTTGTGAAAGTATATCGTCCTGATTTTCGATGTTTTACTGCTTTTGGTACTTCTACTTTTTTATTCAAGATAATCAAATGGAAAAGCGACTTACGGGGGCAGTTTTAATATAATTTTTAAGCTTTAGGTGCGCAGCTTTGCTTATTTTAGAACTTTATTTTGCCTATGACCGTTTGGATTTTTTTTCTGGCAGGGATTCTGTTCTTTTTGGCCTTGGACCTTGGTGTCTTTAATAAGAACCCGCATGTCATCAGTGTAAGGGAGGCTTCCTTGTGGACAGGCGTATGGATTACCTTGTCCTTGATTTTTTCAGGGGTCATCTATTGGCTGTACAGCTCTGGGAATATTGATAATGTGGATAATCTGGAGCCTATGGATGCCACGGTAAAATACATTACGGGCTACCTGATAGAACTTTCCCTGAGCATTGACAATATCTTTGTCATCGCTGTGATTTTCACTTCTTTCCAGATACCGCAAAAGTATCAGCACCGTGTATTGTTCTGGGGTATTTTAGGGGCGATCGTATTTCGGGCCTTAATGATATTTTTTGGTGTGGCCTTGATAAAAAAGTTCACTTTTACCACATACATTTTTGGAGCCTTTTTGATATTTACCGCCATCCGAATGTTGGTTTCCAAGCAAAAACCCTTCAACCCCAAAGAGTCTTTTGTGTATCGTAATCTAAGAAAGATAATGCCCATTACCTCACATATGGATGGACAGAAGTTTTTTATCAAATTACGTCACATTACGGCTGCAACGCCATTGTTCATTGCTTTGGTCATCATTGAGTTTTCCGACGTACTTTTCGCACTGGATAGTGTTCCGGCTATTTTGGCCATAACGTCCGATCCTTTTTTGGTGTTCAGCTCCAACATTTTTGCCATTTTGGGACTACGGTCCATGTATTTCTTCTTGGCGCATATGATCAATAAGTTCCATCACCTTAAATATAGCTTGGTGGCCATCCTGAGTTTTGTTGGACTTAAATTGATTTTGGCCCACCACATCGAATTTCCTGAATGGATTTCACTTGGATTTATCGGGTTGGCTTTGGGTGCAGGAATTTTGACTTCCTTAATCAAGAAAAAAGTAGTGGAAAATTAATGGCTAACCTCACTTGACTAGGTTGAACAATAACTAGTTTTAATCTAGTTCTTTCATAAGTCTGGAGAGGGTTTCCGGTCGCATGGCCAAAAATGAAGCCAAGTATTTTTTTGGAATTCTGTCCACGAACATGGGTTTACTGTACGCTATGAAGTAGTCCAAGCGTTTACGGGCATTGGGTATCCTGGCCAAATATACCCGGTGCTCGGCCAATATGTAGTAATCCTCCAAGAGTATTCGGTTGATCTGCCGCATTTCTGGAAAATGGTTCAGACAGTATTTGTAGTCGTCGTATTCCAGATAGTCGCAATACGTTTTTTCCAGGCTTTGAATGTATTCTTGGCTCTCTTGGTTCCTGAAAAAACCAGTGATGGAAGTGAAAACTTCATTCTCTGAGTCTATCCAAGTGGTTATTTCCGAGGAATCACTTAAAAAATACCCGCGTACCATTCCTTTTTTGACAAGGTATAAGCGATTGCAAACTTCTCCAGCTTTACTGATGATTTCGTTTTTTTCAAAAGAACAGCTTTTGATATGGTCAATGAGATAGTTTTTTAAACTTGTACTTAATGGATAAATGGAGTTGAGAAATAAAATGATGTACAGGTTCTTTCCAGTGGCATCTTTAGAGGACATGTAGTAGTTAGTTTGGTTTTTTGTTGATGTTTGGCGGTACAAAAATAATATATTGCAGCCCAATTGGATTTTTGATGGGTCAAAATAACAGAACTGTTCTGAATTGTTTTATGACGTACATCATGTGTCCACCAAAAAGATTCCTGGAATTTCAGGGACCTTTTTTGTATCTACCTTATCAAATGGAAACTATTTATACTCTTTGGTTCTATTATCATCAATTGCGCCGTTCCAATTGAGCCCAAAGGCAAAATCATAACTATTTCCATCAGCATCAGTATAAGGTATCATATCCCTTGGTACATCCTCAAATTGTTCTTCGACTGTTACCATATCGTTTGGCATTTGAAATGGTAACAATGCAGATGGTTCCACTTGACCCGAGACAATGTCCATTAGGGCCTGATCTTGGACGCCCATGTGTGCCAAAATAGCATCGGCGGCAGGTTCGATTTCTGCAAAAACCATGGGTTTGGCAACGTTTACGATAACCACCACAGGTTTATTGCCCATTTTTCGTTTCGTATCCGTTACCAGGGCCATATCGGCAATGTTGACGGCGGTCGTTGTCTTTCCTTTGTAAGAACGATTGCTCACACCTGATTCCAAGGGGCTTCCCGCAGCAATGCTCTCCTCTCGTGCGTTGGTTGCCGTGTAGGTACCATATTGTAAACTGATGGGTACATAACCATTGCCCCCTTTTTCGTTATCGGCAATATCGTAACCAACCCCACCATTGGGACTTTCGATACCGACCATGGCAAAATCCGCTTCGTTGGGATTGTCCACGACCTCAAAATATTTAGCGACTACTTCCATGTTGAACGGGTGTTCGGTACGTTCTTGCGTGGCCACACCGAACCAGTTGACCGTAGGGGCAACATAGCGCTGTGGCACATAAACTTTTTTCTTCGCGTCCATGGGAAGTGTTTTGGCATTGTTCTTTAGCATCACTATGGATTTAAGCTGGGCATTGTAACCAGCTTCCATAAAGTCAGCCTTGCCCACGATTTCTTCCGTTTGGGCCACATCTAAATAGGGGTTTTCAAAAAGTCCCGTTCTAAATATGTTTTTGAGCAACCTGACCGCAGAGGTTTCAAAACGTTCTCGCATATAAGCTTCCCCATGTTCTTCAACGCCCATTTGATAGGCTTCGATGACAGGGCCCATATCATTGTTGCCCCCAAATTGATCACAACCTGCTTCAATGATCTTGTAGTGCCTTTCCGCCACGCTCAAGGTTTCAACACCCCAAGGTTTCCCCCTGAACTCGTAGACGTTCGGTGCGTCTCCGGTAATTCCCCAATCGGTGCACACCACGCCGTCATAACCGTATTTACCACGCAATAGGTCGGTAATCAAGTATTTATTATAGGCATTCCCCACGTTTTCCCCGTTTTTTGTATCCTGATTAAAGGAAATGGTATAGTAGGGCATTACGGCTGTGGCCATTTCAGTGGGGCCTTCCAAATCAAATGCTCCTTCGGTAAATGGTTTTAAATGGTCCTCAAGGTTTTTTCCTGGGTAAACAGCGTAGGATCCATAACCAAAGTGACCATCACGACCTCCTTCTTCGGGACCTCCTCCTGGCCAGTGTTTAACCATGGCGTTTACACTTTGGTTGCCCCAATCACCGTTTTCAGAAGCTTGGAAGCCTTCAACGTAGGCCCTGGCCATATCTGCAGCCAGTTTAGGGTCTTCGCCCATGGTGCCGTCAAAGCGGGACCATCGCGGCTCCGTGGCCAAATCTATTTGAGGGGATAGTGCTGTGGCAATACCCAATGCCCGATATTCTTGGGAAGCAATTTCCCCGAACTGTTGCATTAAATCAGGGTCGAAGCTGGCGGCAATTCCCAAGGTACTGGGCCACATGGAGATTTTACCACCCGCGCCTGCATTGAACTCAGCATAAGAGTCGCTTCCATGCCTTGGGTCGGAACTGGTATTGATGGGAATCCCCAGTCCAATACCCTCGACCATGGCCTGTGCATTGTTGTTCCACTGTGCGGATATGCCGGGGGACTCCACACTGGTAATCAATACATGGCGTAGATTGTCCTCCAAGAGAAACTTTTTTTGCGCATCCGAAAGATCGCTCGGTTTGGCCCCACTTTCCTTGTAGGGTTTGCCGTTGTAGGTAACCGCTCCAAAAAAGCTGTTGCCACCCCCTGGGATGGATTGATGGGCACTGTAGAGCATTAGGCCCGCAATTTGTTCCACACTCATTTTCGATGCAAGGTCATTCGCTCTTTCACCAGCGGTGAGCCGCCAATCCTCGTAGGGGTCCAAGGTACCATTCTTGTTCAGGTCCTTGAATGCCAAACGGTCAACGGTCAGAATGGAAACCTCTGAATCAGGGCTATACCCGAGGGTTCCCCCATTTTCGTTATGTACAAGATTGAAACCGTCCTTGTTTTCTTCTGTGAATTTGGGGCTACAGCCTATAAATAGAGTCACTAGGACCAGAGCACCCCATCGGAGGTTTTTTTTAAAAGTTTGCATGTTGTTGTTTAGTTTTTAATGTGCTGAAAAAGAATGCTTAAAGTTAGTTTAGCCTATCGATATTAAAAAATGATCTGTATCATGGGGAAACCTAATGTACGCAAAGCAGCGTACTTGACTTTTTTGAACCGACCAACATTTGGAAGGTATCAATGTATGGTCACAATAATCCTCTGATATCTTGTGAGAGCAGGGAAACCAGTGTCCGTACCTTCAATGATCACATGAAATTCCTCTCCTGCTTTAGCTGTTTCTGGGATTTCGATATTGACCTCATTTGCTTCAATAGTAAATTTTGCCTCACCATCTCCCGCTTCAGGATAAGACCAAGCCTTGAAATACACCGGATGATTATCCACATCTTCATAAGATACTTTCATGGAAATAACCTCCCCGGCAATTGCTTGTATGGAATTACCTTCATCCACCTTGATCTTTGGAGGATGATTGGCGGCTTCAAAGGGTTTGATACACCAATCGGCTCGGGCAGCAAAATCGAGTTGCATGGGCTTGATCCAACGTGTCTGGGGATAACTTTTGTCCATTTCCCCAGTTTCTGGATTCAAGTCAGCGGCAGCATCGCCATCTTCATAGCGATAGGGGTTCTCCTTGGATTGTTCAAAACGACCGCTCCAACCACCTCTGGAAGGATTCTCGTAATTGTCCAATCCCACATCCACTAGATGTAGAAAAGCCGGGGAATCCCCTTCAGAAATAAAATCATATTTGGAAAAACTGCCACGTTCGGTCTGGGCGATCTTCGAAATATCCCCTTCAAAATGATTGGGGTCTCCCTCTTGTTTTTGTCCATCCCCGTAGGAATAATAATTCTTTAGCAATGGGCCATGACCGTTGATGATGTTCGGGCCCATGAAACTGCCCTCCAAAAAAGGTTGCTGGCTTTTGGGAACTACGCGTTTCCACGGGTATGCAAAGCACCAAAACTGATTGGCATTGTAAAATACCCGAATGTTCGGCCAATTGGGGCCAATATACTTTTTATAGGTAGCATCTTGGTCCATTATGGTATAAATGATGGCCTTTTTGGAGACTTTCTCCTTGATTTCCTTCCAATTTTCACGGTTCGAATAATCTTCTTCAATGGATTTCAATGCCCGTGCGATGGTATTGGTGCCGCCCCAGGCCTGAAGAAAGATTTCCCGAGGGTCGTCGTCCAATAATTTTTGGGCGATCCACTTGGATCCTTCGGTACGTTTGTCCATTTCCCCTTCAAAATCGATGTTGCCCACTTTTACCAAGGCTAAAAGTGCTTCGGCGGAGGGGTAATTTTCATCGTGCAACAATAAATTGGGGTGCACCTTGGCATAGTCGGCCAGCAATTCCTGCATCCAAGTTGTTCCGGGCCATCTGAGTTCGCTTCGTTCCCCATAGATATTCCGCGTCATCTCCATTTCCGAGACCATGGTGGTCCCTTTGTCATCTCCCTTCCAGTGCCACATGGAACTGGAATAGATCAAGCCTTCGGTGTCAAATTCATTGGTGTACAACAAAAAACGTAAAAAAGTATCCACGTCATCAATTTCGCCATCCGTGGTGACTATGGTTCGTTTATTTTCTTGGGCAAAACTTGAGCTGACCAGTACTAACAGGGATATGATGAGGCTGATTCTTTTCATGGGAAAGTTTATAAAATGGATTCGGACGGATGCTGCCATGGTCCGCGGTATTGTTTTTTCAATAGTTCGGTGGCCTGGTTATCATCAACAATGATTTGTTGCTGAGGATCGTAGACCAAAGGCCGCTCCAATCCCATGGAGAGGTTGGCCATGATACAGCTGGCCGTGGAAATATGCCCTTGCTCCACATCGGCAACGGGAAGACCGTCCTGTTCTATGGCTCCTAATAAATCCAACATATGGGCCCTTGTTGCAGGTGCGGTATGGAGTTCGATGCCATCTTCTTTTAGATCCTCGGGATATTTTTCCCGCTCGTACACCACGTCTTTTTTTATGGTTTTACCTTCTCCGTTGGGTATGAATTCGTATTGGTGCACACTGCCCTTGAAAGTACCTTTGTCCCCATAGATAAAGAAGGCCCATGGATACTCAGGGTCTGTCGGTGTGCCCCAACTGCGGTGCTGCCAGATACAATTGAGCTCATCGAATTCAAAAACGGCGGTCTGCGTATCCGAGGTATTGGCTATGGAATCCTTTTGTACGTAAATCCCACCTGTGGAACTCACTTTTTTGGGCCACCCGAGCCCAAGCATCCAACGTACGGCATCCAACATATGAACGCACATATCGCCGACGATCCCATTGCCGTATTCCATAAAGGCGCGCCAGCTTCTATGCGGTAGACCGATGTAGGGCCTTAAGGGCGCTGGCCCTGACCAAAAATCATAATCAAAATGGTCGGGTACCTGTTGAACGGGAGGATTGGCGTTCCATCGCATATGATAGTAACAGCACATTTCTACATGTGAGATATTTCCCAATAGCCCTGCATCTATGATGTTCTTTTTTCCCTCGACCAAATGGGGTGTGCTTCTCCTTTGTGTACCCACTTGTACTTTTTTACCCAATTTCCTTGCCGTAGCTAGTATGGCTTCTCCCTCCAAAACATCTAGACTGATGGGTTTTTGAAGGTAGAGGTGTGCACCCGATTCCATAGCTTCAATGGCCTGCAAGGCGTGCCAATGATCGGGAGATCCAATCAGTACGATATCAAGGTCCTTTTCGGCCAGCATTTTGCGATAATCGCGGTACAATCGTGGCTTTTTGCCCGATTGCTGGCGTTGGGCAACGAGGCTTGCAGCCTCTTCCAAATGTTTTTGGTCCACATCACAAAGTGAAACCACTTCCACCTGTGCAACTTGTATCAATTTGAAGAGATCACTTTTGCCGTACCATCCGCAACCGATAAGGCCCACTCTCCATTTTTTTTGTGAATAGGCAAGCTCCAATCCATAAGCACCAAAGGATGATAATGCCAAGGCAGCGGCAGAACTGGTCAAAAACTTTCTTCGGTTGATGTAAAAATGCTTCGGTTCCATAATTACAGGCTCCATTTATTGCCCACATCGCTCAATGGAATACAGCCGTGATAGGCTCCTGGAATGGGGTCGTAGCTCAATACGCTTTTACCGATTTCTTCAGAGCTAAAATAACCCCATAGTGCTGTTGATTTAAGACTACGATAAAATCCTACGGGTTCTGGGGTCCCTACGGTGGTTCCCCAAACGCCGCTTCCGAATTGACCTGAACTTTCCTCGGCTTTTTCCAAGACCTTGATTTGGTCCGATTCGGAAAGATTGACAAAGGAATCACCAAATTCAGAGATACAATCGGCATTGAATTGCGCTATTTCGTTTTTGACATACTCCTGTCCATCCGCATCGTACAATTTAGCATATACCTTATCGATGAACATATCCACTTTGACATCCAGTGCTCCAGGTGTTTCCGTTCTTGGTAAGATCATGTCCACGACCTTGGATACGAATGAGGCTTCATCCATTGTCAAAAACAAGGGTTGCCAATCGACCCGTGTTTCGTTTTTACAGGATTGTAACAAGGATAATAGGGAAGGGCCTGCAACAGCTGCTGCTGCCATACTCCCCGTGAATTTTAATGCTTTTCTGCGGTCCATGATCAAATGTTGAATTTTTTTAGTTCTTCCACGGCATGATTGGCCGCTCTCGCGGTCAGGGCCATGTAGGTAAGTGACGGATTTACACAGGAATTGGAGGTCATGCAGGCTCCATCGGTAACGAATACATTGCTGGCGCCGTGTACCTGATTGGTCCCGTTTAAAACGGAGGTTTTTGGGTCTCGTCCCATACGGGCCGTGCCCATTTCATGAACGCCATATCCTGGTTCATGTTCATTATCAAACCCTATGACGTCTTTTAAACCTGCTTTTTCCAACATTTCCACGGCATCTTCTTGAATCTGTTTGTTTTGGGCCAATTCGTTTTCCTTGTATTCACAATCAATGGATAGGGTGGGTTGTCCCCATTTGTCGGTTACCTCTTTGTTGAGATAGACCTTGTTGTCATGATAGGGCAGACACTCGGCGAACCCGGTAATGAAGAATTCCCAAGGTCCCGGTTTCATGATGCTATCTTTGTACTCCCCGCCAAAAGCTTTGCGGTTGGCCGCTTCGCTATTGCCCATACGATAGCCACTTCCTTGAAAGCCAAAACCGCGCAAGAACTTATCCGATTTTGAATTCTCGTCAATATTCCAATACCGGGGAATATAAATACCATTGGGCCGGCGACCACTGTAATACTTGTCCTCAAATCCATCAACCTTGCCGAAGGCTCCCACCCGATAGGTATGGTCCATCAAATTATGGCCCAACTCGCCGCTATCGTTGCCCATGCCCTCGGGGAATCGGTTGGAAGTTGAGTTTAGCAAGATTTGCGTAGTGCTGAGCGTAGAGGCATTACAAAACACAATTTTGGATTTGAACTCGATATCTTCATTGGTTTCCGCATCGATGATACGAACCCCGGATGCTTTGCCCGTTGCTTCATCGTACATTATGGACTGTACAATGGAATAGGGCCTAAAGGTTAGATTCCCGGTCGCATTCGCTACGGGAAGGGTTACGGCATTACTGCTAAAGTAAGCGCCGTAGGGGCATCCGCGGCTACATCGATTACGGTATTGGCATTGCCCTCTTCCATTCAACGGTTCGGTCAAATGGGCAACACGGCCGATGATCATATGTCTTCCGGGAAAGTCTCGTTCGATACGTTTTTTGATGTGTTTTTCCACACAGTTCAGTTCCATAGGGGGGAGGAAGTGACTGTCCGGGAGTTGGGGCAGCCCAAGGGCCTCCCCACTGATACCTGCAAATTTCTCGACGTAGGTATACCAAGGTTCCAGGTCCTTGTACCTGATGGGCCAATCCACGCCGTGGCCATCCTCGGCATTGGCCTCAAAATCCATTTCGCTCCATCGATAGGTCTGTTTTCCCCACAATAGGGAACGGCCCCCCATTTGGTGCCCACGAATCCAAAGGAATGGTTTCACTTCGGTATAGGGATTTTCCTCATCGTTGGCATAAAAATGCTCCGTATCCTGTCCAATAAAACCGGAACGGATGGCTTTATAATGTTTTTTTTGTTGTTCGGGTGTCAGTCCGCCGCGAAGTTCCATATCCCATGGGTCTAGATTGGCGGTAGTGTAATCCTTGGGATGCTCCACAACCGGGCCTCTTTCCAGAACAAGGGTTTTCAGTCCTTTTTCACAGAGCTCTTTTGCAGCCCAGCCCCCGCTGATTCCAGAGCCGATTACGATGGCATCGTAGGTGCGCTTGGGGTCGGCATCAATATTAAAATTTGGCATTTTGGTATTTGGTTTAGGTTTTAAAGGTTGTAATTATTTGCCAATTTCCTGTAGTGGTCTTGTTATAATTTTATGACTTCTTAGGTTTTTCCTTATCAAAACTGTAGAGATAAGGTGCTTTGTTCGCTGCGCCTGTATACAATTTTTCATGTCGTTTTAAAATGTCCATTCCGAGTATTTTACGCTGGAAGGTGGTGCGGCGCAATTTTTTGTTCAATATGGTCTCGTATACCTTTCGCAGCTCCTTCATGGTAAACTTTTCCGGTAAGAGATTCGTTCCAAAAAGTTTAGTTCCCAAATCGTTCTTTATGGCTTCCAAGGCTTTGTTCACGATTTCCTCATGGTCCATCATCAATGGGGGCAGATTATTGATACTGTACCAATTGATGGAATCGGAAAATTTGTTGGGCGTTGGTTTTACCAGATTGTAGTTGATCAAGGAATAGTAGCCGATAGTAATGAATCTATCCAGAACCCAATGATTCTCTGGCATCTCGTAACCTAGCCCCTTGGCTATTTGCTTTGAGGGCTCGGGATTCGATCGGTTGAGTTTCCCAAAGGTGTGAAATTGTTCTAAATGAATCTTTTTCAAACCTGTACGCTTCATTACTCCTTTCTTGGCCGCATCGAGTAAGTTTTCATCTCGCCGAATATAGCCTCCGGGAAGAGCAAACAATCCTGAGTTTTGGTATTCAAGAATTAAAATTTTCAGTTCCTCGCCCGTAAATCCAAAGATTACAGTATCATAGGAAACGTTGGTTAGGTATTTATCTTCTGAAGGCAACATATTGTAAACATCGCAAAAATTACATCAAAAAAATGTAAAAATATAAAAATAAGGGGTTTATTGTAGCAGATTGATACAATAAGGCGGATTGAATAGGAAACATTTGATTTTGTTCCGGCTTAGTTGAAAGTATGTCAAACCTACTTCTTTGAGATGCTTTTTGAAAGCAGGAGATCGTGTTGTTTCCGTTTGGAAATACTCGTGCCATAAATCCAATCATTTCATGTTGATTTATCCTACAATACGAGACTTTCTTATAATTGGCAACTTGACTATAATTCACGATTAAATGTAACAGCGATGCTGTATTTTGTTGTTTTTTTTCTTTTGACAAATCGAATTGATCACCACCTGAAAATCCACAACCCGCACTGGGCCTACTAAAATTAACGTTTTCTTAGCATTGCCATATTGATATTTTGAAAGGATCAAATTTATCATTTTCAATATTTACTGTTAAAATATTGCCAATTATAAAATTTTACCTATTATTGTTCCTGATTGAGACAATATGCACGGTCTCAATCAAGGTATATAACTAAACTAAATAGACTATCTATGAATCGAAACAAAGTTCAGACTTTGGCGCGATTGACTGGATTCGTAAAAGTGATTCAGACTTTCGTTTTGTCAATGACAATGTTGTTTGCGGGTGGATTTGCAATGGCAGCAACCCCAGACTTGGATGAAGCTACTTCACCCCCTTACCAAATTACCATAACGGGTACTGTTGTGGATAATTTTGGAGCTCCGCTACCAGGTACCAACGTTATTGTAAAGGGTACTACCAATGGTACACAAACGGATTTTGATGGTAATTACTCCATCACGGCTGCTTCCGATGCGACCTTGATTTTTTCCTATGTGGGTTTTAAGACCACGGAAATTCCGGTTAATGGGAACAGTACCATCGATGTTAGCTTGGAAGAAGATGCAGCGGCCTTGGATGAGGTGGTTGTAACAGGGTACGGTACCCAAACAAGAGGTGAATTAACAGGTTCCGTTGGAACTGTTGATGTGGCTGAAGCCACTAAGACACCTGTTGTGAATGCCGCTGAAGCCCTACAAGGACGGGTTTCCGGTGTTACGATAACCAATAACGGTTCTCCTGGTTCTTCGCCAGTGGTACGTGTTAGGGGTTTCGGTACGGGTAACAGTAACGATCCCCTTTATATTATTGATGGGGTTCAGACTGATGACCCGAGTATCCTGAATTCCATAAATTCAGCTGACATCCAGCAAATGAACGTGCTTAAGGATGGTGCTGCTGCCATCTATGGCGCCAGGGCTTCCAATGGTGTTGTGATCATTACAACCAAAAGTGGTGGTTACAATCTAGATACCGCAAAGGTCTCTCTGGATATGTACACAGGGTTTTCAACCCCAACCAATGTACCGGATTTGCTAAACGCCCAACAACTTGGGGAAGTGTTTTGGCAAAGTATGTTGAATGATGGGAACACACCTTCACACATTCAGTATGGTGATGGTCCAAGCCCAGTGGTTCCTTCAACAATACAAGGAAGCGTTCCTGTGACCATGAACGTTAGACCCAATGGAACAGATTGGTTGGATGAAATTTACAGAACCGCGATTGCACAAAATGCTTCCATTACATTGGAAAATGGTAATGAAAAATCAAAATTCCTTTTCTCTGCTGGATATTTGAACAGAGAAGGTATCCAAATACACACCGGATACAAAAGAGGAAGTGCAAGATTGAACTCCGAATTTAAAATCGGGGAAAGAATACGAATCGGAGAGCACGCCAACATCTCTTTTGACAGGCGAGCCGGTGGTCAATCCTGGTACAACTTTGCTACAAGGATGTCCCCATTGGTTCCTGTTTATGATGCGGAGGGCAACTTCGCTGGTAGTTACAGTAATGCCAACGGCCTTGCCAACCCAAACAACCCAGTGGCGGAAGCTACCAGGCAAAAGGATGACTTTCAGAAAACCTTCAGGGTGTTCGGGGATGTCTATGCCACATGGGATATTATAGACGGTTTGCAGTTGAAAACATCTTTGGGTGGTTCCATAAGAGCCTACAACGATAGACGTTTTAGGGCCTTGATTCCAGAATCCCCGGAACCACTTTCAACAAACACATTGACTGAGGCCGATCAAGATACTTACGAGTGGGTATGGACCAATACATTGAGCTATAACAAGACCTTTGGCGACCACAGCGTGAATGCACTTATAGGTATCGAAGCATTGGATAACCATGGTAAAGGAAAAGAGATTTCCAGAACGGATTATTTCTTTGAAACACCGGACTATTATTTGTTGAGCAATGGTGGTGGAGCCCCTAACGTGGCATATGCCTACGATAACTCCTCATCTTTGTTTTCTTTGTTCGGAACAGTTAATTACGATTATGACGGACGTTATTTGTTGACGGCAACCGTTCGTCGTGATGAATCCTCACGATTTGTAGGGGATAACAAGAGTGACGTATTCCCTTCATTCAGTGCTGGATGGGTGGTAAGCAACGAAGGTTTCTGGCCAGTGGACTCTTTTATGAGCCGATTGAAATTCAAAGGATCATGGGGTCAATTGGGTAACCAAACATTACCAGTGGACAACCCAACGGTAAACTTCTCCATCCTAAGTGAGCAATATGCAAACTATGCTTATACAGGTAGTAGTGCAGGTATAGTACAGGGAGCGATTCTATCAGCAGCAGGAAACCCTAATTTGAGATGGGAAACCAGTGAGACCACCAACTTTGGTGTGGAACTTGGGTTCTTTGACAATAAATTGAACCTTTCCGCGGAATACTTTGTCATGACGACCAAGGATTTGATCAATCAAGATGCCAGTCTGTACAGTTCAACAGCACTTGATGCCGCTCCACCTTATGTGAACCTAGGTTCCATTCGTAACAAGGGTGTGGATGCAACCTTGAGCTACAGGGACGAAACGGACTCTGGCTTTAGCTATGGAATAGATGTCAACGTCTCCAGTTACAAGAATGAGGTACTTGAATTGATCAGTGCTTTCCAAACAGGTTTTGGAGGCTTTAGAAACACAGGAACCGTTACAAGAACACAGGAAGGACATCCAATATCCTCTTTCTATGGTCAAGTGGTTGAAGGTATATTCTCATCCGAATCAGAAGTGGCCAATGCTGCAGATCAAGGGTTTGCAACAAATGCCGATGGTGTGGGAAGATTCAGGTATGCGGATTTGAACAATGATGGTGTGATCGATGATGACGATAGAACCTTTATCGGTTCTCCCCACCCTGATTTTACCTATGGTGTGAACTTGACAATGGCCTACAAAGGTTTTGATATGTCGGCGTTCTTCCAAGGTTCCCAAGGAAATGATATATTCAATAATGATAGGGTATATACCGATTTCCCAACCTTCCCGAATGGAAACAGGAGTGCAAGGGTGTTGGACTCTTGGACACCGGACAATACAGATGCTGAATTACCGGCATTGAGCTGGAGTATTTCCAACAATGAGAGTAACGCCAACTCTTTCTTCGTGGAAGATGGTTCCTATATGAGATTGAAGAACCTACAAATAGGATACACTTTTGATGAAAAAGTTTCCAGCTATTTGGGAATGGACAGTGTTCGTTTTTACCTTCAAGGTACCAACCTGTTCACTATTACCGATTACAAAGGTGTAGATCCTGAATTGCCTCCAAGATTTGTGAATGGAGCGATAGATAACCTGACCATAGGGGTTTCTGATAACAACTATCCGATTGCGTCAATTTATTCCTTCGGGGTTAATCTAAAATTTTAAAAAAATGAAAAAGAAGATATTATTTTCAACAATATTCGCGGGTCTATTGCTATGGGCCTGTAGTGAGGATTTTACAGAAAAGGCCGCCACGGGAAATATTCCCACTGAAGATTTGCAGACAGCCGTAGGTGTTAACTTGAAGCTGACGGCAGCATATTCAGCAATGGACGGTGAACGTGTGAACAGACAAGGTGAGCCCGTATCCGCTGGTGGGGACAACTGGTGGTCGGATGTAGCCTCGGATGATGCCCATAGGGGAAGTAACGATGGGGACAACGATTTCCTACGTCAAATTGAAATGTTGGAATGGCAGACCAGTAACCCCTGGTTTTTGGGAAGGTGGAGCGCTCTTTTTGGTGGCGTCAACCGTTGTAATGCCGTTCTTGATCTGATCAACCAAATTCCAGATGGGGATTTCACACAACAAGAAGGTGAAGCCCTTTTCCTAAGAGGATATTTCAATTTTGAACTTCAAAAGTTTTATGGTAATGTTCCCTTTATTTCTGTGGAGAATTTGGTGAACGAGGAGTTCAACCAACCCAATCCAGGTCCTATTTGGGCACAGATCGAGGCCGATTTAAGTGCAGCGATCCAAAACTTGGGGGATGAAATCGTAACAGGTAGGGCAAATGCCTGGGTGGCCAAAGCCTTTTTGGCCAAAGCCTATTTATATCAAGGTAAATATGCAGAGGCCTTGCCATTGTTCAACGATGTGATCAATAATGGTCCTTATGCTCTGAACGAAGAGTTCGTGAACAACTTTAACGCTGCTGGTGAGAATGGACCTGAATCCATGTTCGCCATTCAGTTTGCTTCTGATAATGGACGTTCTTTCAACGGAAACGGTGCGGGTACTTTGAACTTTCTAAATGGTGGACCATTGGGTACTTGTTGTGGTTTTTACCAGCCAACACAAGACTTGACCAATACCTACCAGACTGATGGTTCCGGATTACCATTATTGGACACCTATGCAGCAACCGATGTTGCCAGCGATTATGGAATCAACAGTGATGAGGCATTTGATCTACATACTGGTCCATTGGATCCAAGGATTGATTATACCATCGGTAGACGAGGAATCGATTACAATGGTTTTGGTCTCATGCCAGGAAAAGAATGGATACGGGCAAACTTTACGGATATCTCCGGACCCTACTTGACCAAAAAGAACATGTACCAAGCCTCTGAGGTCGGTGACAACCGAGGTATTGGTGGATGGGGATCTGACTGGTCCGGTATCAATTATAACATTATGCGTTTTGCCGATGTGTTGTTGATGGCCGCTGAAGCTGCTGTGGAGCAACCCAGTCCAAACCTTCCTATGGCCTTGGATTATGTGAACAGGGTTCGTAACAGAGCTAAGAACATGAGCTATGTGCAGGCCCTTGATGCCAATAATAACCCTATTCCTGATACGGATGCGGCCAATTACCAAATAGAGCCTTATGCATCTTTTCCAGATCAGGCCTTCGCCAGAAAAGCAATACGATTCGAACGTCGTTTGGAGCTTGGTTTGGAAGGACATAGATTGTTCGACCTAAGAAGGTGGGGTAATGCGGAAGAAACCATCAATACCTACATTGATAATGAAGGTGCGGATATCGATCAAGCCAATTACGCCAATAGATTTGGGGAATACGTATCTCCAAAACATGATTTGTTCCCGATTCCTATCAACGCAATCGATCAAAGTGGCGGTATCTTGGAACAGAATCCTGGATACTAATAATATGAGTAGTCTGAGTTAGTTTAATTTAATTCGAGTAGAGAGATAGGTTGTCAATTTTATTGGCAACCTATTTTAATTAGAGACACCTTCTATTAATAAAAAATTAATCTTTATTAGTCAAAAATTAATCGTCGGCCGTCCAAACGCAGTATTTGAATTTGTACATTTAAAACATAGGTGTAGCTATCAGCCTTAAAAAATGAATGTGTTTCCAATTGATTATCCGTCGTTTTGCAACTTCAGGTCATTGGGATCCCATAAAAAATGGCTAACCCATAAAAACTTCAGCACAGTGACTAAAAATTATATTCTAATAGCACTAGTTTCAGTACTGGTCGTTTCCTGTTCAAAGAAAAAGGAGGATACTTTGTTCATCAAGGTTTCTTCCAACGACTCCGGTATTGCATTCAATAATAAAATCGTCGAGACCGACAGTTTCAACATCCTTACCAGTGAGTATATCTTCAACGGAGGAGGAGTGGCCGTCGGTGATTTCAACAATGACGACAAACCCGATCTTTTTTTTACAGGTAACCAGGTAACCAACAAGCTCTATCTCAATCAAGGCGATTTCAAGTTCAAGGATGTGACCAAGGCATCAGGGGTGGAGGCAGCGGATAAGTGGAAGACTGGAGCTGCGGTAATCGACATAAACAATGACTCACTTCTTGATATCTATGTTTGTGCCGCGATGTACGAGAGCCTTGAGGAAAAGGCCAATATGTTGTATATCAATCAGGGTGTGGACGATGACGGGGTTCCCATTTTCAAGGAAATGGCAAAGGAATATGGAGTAGCGGATACTGGGAACACCATGAATGCCGCTTTTATCGATTACAACAAAGACGGCCTTTTGGATCTATACGTGCTCAATAACGTGGACATACACATCTTGCCCGCAAACTATAGGGAAAAAATCACGGACGGATCATCCGAGAGCAATGATCACCTATATCGGAACAATGGCGATGGTACTTTTACCGATGTTACCATGGAAGCCGGCATAACCATTGAAGGCTATGGACTCGGTGTGGCCATTTCCGACCTGGACTATGATGGATGGCCCGATATCTATGTGAGCAATGATTATTTGAGCAATGACATTATGTACATCAATAACGGCGATGGCACCTTTACCGATAAGATCGGTGAGTTCGTGAAGCACCAAAGTAAATTCTCCATGGGCTCCGATATTGCCGATTTCAACAATGACGGTTATCTCGACATTCTGACCCTTGACATGTTGGGGGAAACAAATTCCCGCTTGAAAACCACCATCAAAGCGACCAAGTACAACGATTACTATATGAACGACAAGTATGGATACGACTATCAGTACATGCGTAACATGCTTCAAATGGGTCAAGGTCCGGATATGCCCTATAGCGAAATCGGTCTCATGGCCGGAATAGCCAAAACCGATTGGAGTTGGTCGCCCCTTTTTGTGGATGCCGACAACGATGGACGCAAGGACCTGTTGATCACCAATGGTTTTCCTAGGGATATTACCGACCTGGATTTTGGGGAGTTCAATTTCAATGTTCAGAAATACCTGAGTACCGCACAAATCCTGGACTCCATTCCAGTGGTGAAAATACCCAACTATGCCTACCGTAATGAAGGAAACGGCCAGTTCAAGGATGTTGGTGAGGAATGGGGACTCAATATCCCATCCTTTTCAAACGGTGCTGCATTTGCCGATTTGGATGGTGATGGCGACCTAGATTATGTGGTAAACAACATCAATGATGAGGCATTTGTGTTCAAAAACAACCTTGACACCAAGGAGAACGAGGACAAAAACTTTCTTAAACTGGATTTAAAGGGCCCCAAGAACAATCAGTCAGGACTTGGTACCAAGGTAGCCATACGCTTTGAGGATGGCAGTTTCCAATACTACGAACATCAAGTCAACAGGGGATATCTATCCACTGTACACAGCATGGCCCATTTCGGCTTGGGTCCACAAAAGCGGATTGAAGCACTGGAGATCGTTTGGCCGGATGGAAACTATCAGCTTGTTAAGGATGTTTCCAGCAATCAAACCGTATCCATCGATTATAAGGAGGCGGCGCCCTTAAATGGCCATGAGTTGGCATTTCCATTGGCACCGAAAAAAACAAATCCCATTTATCAAGAAGTGTCGGAGCAAGTGGGTGTCGATTTCGTACATCAAGAAGCGGATAAAGCGGATTTTTATGTACAACCGACATTGCCCCATAAACTGACCCAAAGTGGTCCACGCTTGGCCAAGGGCGATATCAATGGGGATGGTTATGAGGATTTCATTATTGGAAGTTCATCCGGATACTCGCCCATGATCTACATGCAGGACTCCCAAGGGTCCTTTACAGGTACCCCATTGTTCGAGGATGAAGCAAGTAAAAACTTTGAGGAGACCAGCATCGCTCTTTTTGATCTGGACAACGATGGCGACCTTGATATTTATATGGTCTCTGGTAGTAATGAATTTGATTTGGGGTCTCCTTTTTATCAGGATTATCTGATGGTCAATCAAGGCAAGGGCAAATTCGTGAAAGACACGGATAAGTTGCCCGAAATACAATCAAGCGGCTCAGTTGTTGAGGCCGAGGATTTTGATGGAGACGGTTATGTAGATCTATTTGTAGGAGGCCGTACGCCCTTTTCACAATACCCCAAACCGGACCATTGTTACCTGCTTAAAAACGAACAAGGTAGATTGGTCGATGTGACCGAGACCTACAACAAGGCACTTAGGACACCGGGAATGATAACCGACGCTAAATGGGCCGACCTTGACCACGACAATTTGAAGGACCTTATCCTGGTAGGGGAATTTATGCCCGTGACCATATTCATGAACAAGAAGGATTCCTTTCAGCAAATGGACCAAACAGGCATGCAGCAATTGTCCGGATGGTGGGAATGTGTCTTGGCAGAGGATTTTGATGGCGATGGCGATGTCGATTTGATAGCCGGTAACTTGGGCAAGAACAACCTGTATAACCCATCCAAAGAAAGACCGGTGACCATGTTGGCCAAGGATTTTGATAATAATGGAGCCATTGACCCTGTGATGTTTGCTTATTTCAAAAGCAATCTTGAGGATGATACCTATAGACCCTATCCCGTTAATTTTTGGGGCGACCTTATGAGCCAAAGTCCCATGTTCAGGAAAAAGTTCAATTATTTCAGGGAATTTGCCTCGACCACCAAAAGTGGATTGTTCACTCAGGAAGAGCTTGAAGGAGCCGATGAGTTGATGGCCAACCATGACCAGACCACCTATTTTGAAAATGATGGAAACGGACAGTTTACCATGGGGGAATTACCGTGGGAGACCCAATCCGCCCCCATCAAATGTATGATAACCACCAATGCAGGGGCAAATGCCGCGACCGATGTGTTGATGATTGGAAATGACTTTGGCAACGAAGCCTTTATCGGTAGGTACGATGCATTCAATGGAGGTGTACTTCTTGGGGACAACAAGGGAGGATTTGATTTCAAGAATGCAGAGGAGAGCGGATTCAAGGTCGTTGGAGATGCCAAGGACATGGTCCAGGTGGAAAGGGCCAATGGCGGAAATCCCTACATCGTGGTCACACAAAATAGGGGTAAGGCATTGGTTTTTATCAAAATGAAGTAGTTGAAATTTTAATTCTTGATAGCTGCCTTTGCAGACAGGCAGGCAAAACTCCTTTAGAATTTAACTTGAGCTGAGGATTTTTGCATATGAAGTCTTCAAAATACACAGCAAGTTGTAATTACTTTAGTTTCCATAGACTCGTAAGGTTAATTCATGACATAACAAAATATGTATTTGGAGAGCTTCTTAGCTAGAAAGGATTTATAATATAAGCACTGGTCGTGTAGCCTTCACTTAAAAAATAGTGAAGGACTCATTACCAAAGCAGGTAAACATAAAACAACAGAATTTCTTTGATATGAATGTCATATTGCGCAAGAAATCGATATTGATAGAGTTTGTAAAGACAATTCACTAATTTCTGCGAATTAGAACACAAAAACATCACTCAGTGAAAGGTTTCTTGGTAAATTTGTTGGTAAACTAACTTAACCTTGTTTCTTCATTGAAATGCCTCAATTAATATGATACACCTATTGAAACTGATCAGTAATCATATGTAAGGCCTACCATTATTCAAGTAATATTAGTATATTGAAAAAATAAAAGGTTTTGATATGAATCAATTTTGTAACATATGATTCAAGGTACTTTACTTCGACAAAAACTATGTGACATAAGTAATATTATCATTGAAAAATATACAGAAGAACCTAATATTGGGGTCTTAACAGGTGTTTCAGGAATGGCAATGTTCCAATTTTATTACTCAAAATTTTTAGATATTGATGAAAACGCTGAATTTGGGGCAGAAATGATTTCCAATTGTATCCAAAAAATCAACGAAGGATATTCTTTCCCTACGTATTGCACTGGAATCGGAGGTTTTGGTTGGGCAATTCAACATTTAAAAACAAACGGTTTTATTGATTTTGACTGTGATGACTTACTTTCTCAATTCGACGATTATCTTTATAATCAAATGATGATTGACTTTGATCATAATAATTTTGATTTTCTACACGGAGCATTGGGTTATGCCTATTATTTTTTGAGTAGGTACATAAATACTGAAAATTCATATTTACAAGAGCACTATTATGAATACTTATCAAAATCTGTTTCTAGTTTAGAAAAACTCTCTATTCCAACAAAAAATGGTTTTAGATGGGATTCGGTATTAGAGAGAAAAAAAGATAAAAGAGGTACAAATTTAGGTTTGTCCCACGGCATTCCTAGTATTTTAATCTTTTTATCAAAACTTAATAAAATAGCTGTTTTCAAAGACCAAACCGAAAAACTACTTTTCGGAGGTGTAAGTTATATACTAGGCTTAAAAAAAGAAACCGAAAAAAATATTTCTTTATTTCCTAGTTGGGTAGAAAAGAACAAAGAACTCGAATATAATAGTCGAATAGCATGGTGTTATGGAGATTTAGGAATTGGACTTTCTCTTTTACAAGCTAGTCAATCCCTTGGAGATAATACAATCGAAAACCATTCATTTAATATCTTAAGCCATACTACTTTTCGAAAGTCCCCAAAAAAGAGTTTTGTTATAGATGCAGCAATTTGTCACGGATCATATGGTAATGCTCTTATTTACCAGAATCTCTTCCATAGAAATCAATCTAAATTATATAAAGAATCAATGGATTATTGGATGAAGGATGGTATGGAAAAAGCCATTTTTAATGACGGTTATGCTGGTTATAAGCAATATAATGGTTATGAAAAAAATTGGATGCCAGAACTATCTATATTAGAAGGAGTTGCAGGTATAGGACTTACTATTATTAATTATTTATCCAAAGAAAGAAATACCTGGGATGAATGTCTTATGATAAGTTAAATGAAAAAAGAAAATAACCCTTTTAAGCATTTTTCGAAATTCGTGTTAAGAACACCTTCCTTAAACTTTAATTTTTACGAAGAGTTGACAGCTGGAAATTGTATTTCAAACGATCAACTAATAAAAGCATATAATGACCCTTTAATAAAAGAGGCTTGTTTTTTGGCCTCACCAGCATTATATTTTGAAGCTGAAAAGTGGTTGAAAGGGGGGCTAGATAAAAAAAAAGAAGAAAAAATTCAATTTTCACTATTAAAATATTTGACTCGTATGTCCACAAGGTGTACACCTTTTGGTTTATTTGCGGGTTGTAGCTTAGGCGGTTTTAATACAAATACTTCTATAATTCCCTCCACGGGGAATAATAAAAGACATACCCGCTTTGACATGAACTATTTGGTTGCACTTTCCCATGATTTATCTAAGCAGAAATCAATTCGGAAGCAATTATTTTTTGTGCTAAATTCTAGCTTATACATAAGTGGAAATCAATTACGCTACATAGAATATTATTATGTGAATAGTAGAAGGCACCACCATATTGTGGAATTGGATAATTCAGAATACTTAAGCTTAATATTAAAAAAGGCCAAGTCGGGGGTTCTATATAGTGAATTAATTTCTTCATTAATAGATGTTGGTATTTCAAATAATGATGCTGAAAATTTTATTGACGAATTATTAGATAGTCAAGTTTTAGTTAGCAATCTAGAGCCTTCTGTTTCTGGCCCAGAATTCATGGAACAGATTTTGGAAGTTCTTGGAAACTTAAAAGGGGTTGATAGAGAAATACAATTTCTTAAAAACCTCCAAAATAAGTTAAATGAAATAGATGAGTGTTTAGGAAACGCACCTCATAAGTATTTTGAAATAAGTGCATCATTAAAAGAGAAAACGACATCGTTCGAGCTTAAACATCTTTTTCAATCCGATTTAGAACTTAGGCCAAAAGAGAATTTACTTTCCTTCGACGTCGCTGAAACCTTAAAAAGAGGAATGAAGGTGTTGAATAGGTTAACTTCGCCTAAATCTGAAACTAATTTATCCAAATTCAAGAATATATTTTACGAACGCTATGAAGAACGGGAAATGCCACTAGCGAGGGTGTTGGATGTTGAAACAGGAATTGGATATATACAAGATTGGCAGGGCGGAGATTTAAACCCTTTAGTTGATGATGTATTTTTGCCTCTTGAGGAAGATTGGTATGGGAAGCGTTCTGTTGAACAGGATAATATTAATAGATTGTTAGAAAGGAAATTGATTTCTTCTAATCAAAAAGGAGAAACTAAAATTATTATATCTGACGATGATATAATAGACCTGCCAGAAAATTGGGATGATTTACCCGACACACTTTCTACAATGATTAAGATAATACGTGAAGATGGCCAGGAAAAAATAAAATTTTCAAGCATTGGCGGTTCTAGTGCTGCAAATCTTTTAGGAAGATTTTGCTACGGGGATCAAGCTTTAAAAACATTCTCTCAACATATAACAGATTTAGAGAATAAAATCAATTTTAATAAGATTCTAGCAGAAATCGTTCACTTGCCAGAAGCGCGGGTGGGTAACATTTTAATGCGTCCAGCATTTCGTCAATTTGAAATACCTTATTTGGCTAAGTCGGTTTTAGCTAAAGAAAACCAGATTCCTTTGGAAGACTTATTCATATCAGTTAGAAATGATAAAATAATCTTGCGATCAAAAAAACTCGACAAAGAAGTTGTACCTCATTTAACAAACGCACATTTTTTTTCTGCAAATGCACTTCCTATTTATCACTTCTTATGCGACATGCAAACACAAAATCTTCGGAGCAACATATATTTTAGTTACGGTTATTTAGAAGAGAATCGTAGCTTTTTACCAAGAGTTGAGTACGGCAATTTAATATTATCTGAAGCAAAGTGGAGAGTTAAAAAAGACGAAATTTTAAACCTTTTACAAATAAGGGATAATAATCTGGAACTTGGAGAAGCGGTTGAAAAATGGCGCAAAAAAATAAAACTGCCCAGATACGTCTTGTTATCTGAGGGTGATAACCAGCTCTTAATCAACTTCAATAATATAACATCGGTAAAGATGTTTTTAGATGAGGTAAAGAATAAAAATAATTTTGAATTAATAGAATTTTTGTTTTCAGAAGAATCAGTTGTAAAGTCAAATAACGGATATTACACTAATGAATTTATCGTGTCATTTTATAACAATAAAAAGTTAGCTGGGTCTAAAAAACAAACTAATGGATAATATAGTTCAACGAAGTTTTATTTTTGGAAGTGAATGGCTATACTACAAGATATATACTGGTTATAAAACAGCCGATTTAATTTTAACAGATGTCATAAAACCAATCTCGGAGGAGTTAGTTGACCAAGGTTATATTGATAAGTGGTTTTTTATCCGTTATGGAGACCCTAAACATCATTTAAGAGTGCGTTTTAGGTTAACTAACAATGATTATTTTGGGAAAATAATTAATTCAATGTATGTTAATCTGAGAGATTACAATGAACAAGAACTTATTTGGAAGGTTCAGTTAGATACTTATCATAGAGAATTAATGCGTTACGGCATGGACACTATTGAGTTTTCAGAAACCCTTTTTTATTATGATAGTAAATCAATTGTTGAGTTTCTGGATTTAATCGAAGGAGATGATGGAGAACAGTTACGCTGGTTATTCGGGCTAAGGTCTATAGACCATCTTTTGGATATTTTTGGGTATTCCCTTCAAAAAAAACTAATTTTATTGGACATCCTTAAAACAAGTTTTGGAAAAGAATTTGGAATGGCAAGACCTCTTAAAAAGCAATTGGATGATAAGTATAGAAAATTGCGTGAAGAGATTGAAACTTTTATGGTTTTTACAAAAGAAAGTAATCCTGATTATGAACCAATCTTAACTATTTTAGATAGAAAAAAGGAAAAGTTAAAACCTTTCGCTAATCAGATATTAGTTAGTCTTAATAGCGGTACAAAGGATTTGACTCAAAGCAATCTTATTTCAAGCTATATCCATATGTTAATGAACAGGTTGTTTAAATCCAAAAATCGTTTAAATGAGATGGTTAGCTACGATTTCTTGTATCGATATTATAAAACTGTCTTGGCAAAGAAAAAATATAAATTAAATTCTAAATAGATATAGTAGGTGGATTGAAATGAAAAAAATCGCACTAATCAATGTTTTTATGGGAGATTTCCCATGGTTTTTCGATTATTTCATCAAATCTTGTGAACATAACCCCACTATAGATTTTTATATCTTTTGTAATACATCATATGACGGAGAAATCCCTGAGAATGTAAGCTTGTTAAATTTGACATTGGATGAATTTAATTTGATAGCTTCTTCAAAACTTAAGTTAACAGTTTCAATTGAAGATGCATACAAATTATGTGATTTTAAGCCAGCCTATGGAGTGATTTTTTCTGAATATTTAATTGGATACGATTTTTGGGGAGTTTGTGATTTAGATATAGTCTTTGGGCAGATAAGGGAGTTCATGACAGAATCACTACTGTCAGAGTATGATGTAATTTCCGGAAGGCCAGATTTCCCAACAGGATATTTTATGTTGTTTAGAAATGAGAAAGAAGTAAACTACCTTTTTACCAAAAGCCGGGATTATAAAATGATATTTGGCAGCCAGAAACATTACTGTTTTGATGAGTGTAATTTTAAACATGATTACTTGACTGATGGTTATAGCATTTTCGATATCTCATGCGAAATAGAAAGTATGCATCATGTTTTAATTAAAGAGAAAAATAATATTAGGGTATTTTGGGATTTTTTAATTATCGAAGGTCTCCCGGGCAATTTAAAATGGGTTAACGGTCAACTAGTTTTTATGGAAAGGTATGAAACACTATTGTATCATTTTAAGTTATTTAAGAATAACATTCTTACCAAGAAAAAGAATTCTAAAGCTATACCTAAAAAATTCAAGATTTATCGATATCACATACAGAACTATTCTTACAATTTGTTTAAAATTTCTTATAATTATTTAAAATATGAGATTTTTAATCCATATTATCATTTTCTATCTCAAAGAATAGATTATTATATATCGGTTGGTCTGAATAGGAGAAATCATAATCAGTGTTCATCTGATAGTGAATTTTCTGACGGAAAAATATTTTTGAGAAAAAGTGAAGGAAAGTATACTTTTCTTGCATATAATAAAGAGTTTAGGGGTCAGCGTTTAATAATCCCTTCCATTTTTAAGACAAATACATTTTATGTAAGAGAAAAATCCTTTACGACGTATATTATATCCCATTTTTCAGAGCATAAAATCAATTTTAGAACTATTGACATAGCAGGATTTTCATATAAATTTCAATTAAAAAAAACTTTGGTTTGACTGTAGATACCCCAAAAATTAGGGCAGTAAGTTTAATCATTAAATTTACTGAATATGACACGAAGAAAATTCACCCCGAAGTTCAAGACCAAAGTGGTCCTGGAAGCCTTGAAAGAGCGGCATAGCCTTGCCGAGCTTGCCCAGAAGTACGAGATACACCCGACCCAGATCAGCGCATGGAAGCGCGATTTCTGTAACCCTCCCTTTTCTCGGACCATTGGTTAGACAACTTTTGTTTGTTCTTCCAAGCAAGCTTGCTTGGAAGAGAATTCCTTTTCATAACGTTCCGGGGTGATTCCCCCCAGGGCCTCATGCGGCCGTTTCCGGTTGTAATCCTTTATCCATTCCTCGGTCAATAAGCGTACCTGTGAAATATCCTCGAACAGATGTGCATCAAGTACATCCTGTCTGTAGGTACGGTTGAACCGTTCAATGAACCCGTTCTGCATGGGCCTTCCTTGCTGGGTGTACTGGATGTCTATCCCTTGGGCCTCGCACCATCTGGTGAAATCAAGCGCAAGGAACTCGGGCCCGTTGTCCACCCTGACCTTTTCTGGCCTACCATGTTCCCCGATGGCCCTCTTCAATACCTGTACCACGCCCATGGCAGGGAAACTGAACTCGGCCTCCACACCGATGGCCTTCCTGTTGAAGTCATCGATGATGTTGAAGGTCCTGAACCTTCTGCCGTGCACCAATGAATCGCTCATGAAGTCCATGGAACATGTCATGTTCGGACCATCGGGCAGCACCAAGGGCTCCTTGCCCCGCTTGGGCACCCTCTTTTTGGTCTTTCTCCTCAAGTTCAGGCCCAGCATCAGGTATACCCGCCTGACCCGCTTCTTGTTCCATTTATGGCCTTCCAGTCTTATCCGCTGATAGTATTTGTCCTGTCCCTCCCTTGGCTTGGCCACGGAAAGCTCCAGCAACTTGTCGATCACCTCACTGTCATCTTTCACAGAGCGGTAATAGTACATCGATTTTGGGAACGTCAATGTCCTGCAGGCCCTGGTGATGCTTACCCTGTAATATTCCCCCAGGTAGGCCACCATGTTTTTTCTTTCACCGGAGCCTACCACTTTTTTGAGAGCACGTCCTTGAGCATCTTGTTGTCAAGGGCCATGTCCGCATACATCTGCTTGAGCTTGCGGTTCTCCTCCTCAAGTTCCTTCAGGCGCTTGAGCTCGAGGCTGTCCATCCCCGAATATCGTTTCTTCCAATTGTAAAATGTGGCCTTGTGGATGCCCATCTCCCTGCAGATCTGATCCACTTTGACCCCTGATTCGTACTGCTTGATGCAGGATACGATCTGGCTCTCTGTAAACTTGGTTCTCTTCATAATATCTGACTGTTAAAATTAAACTTTTTGTCTAATTCCGACCAGTCCGATTTTTAGGGAGGGTTACATTTCGTTTTTACGAACATCCTTAATTTATCCGTACTATTTGATTTTTTATTAAAATCAATGTTAAAAAAATAAATAAAAGTCATTATTTAATGAGGGAAAATACTTATCTTGACGTGGAACTTTAAAACATATAATTATGAAAAAAAAGAAAGTGTTACTTAAATTAAACAAGAAAGTAATTTCTAAATTAACGGAATCTTCAATTAAAGGTGGAACCTATGGTAGCAATACACCATCTGCTGGAGGAAGTTGTCTTTGTGGTGGTAGTCACACTTGTGGGGGTCTTCAAGTTTGTTATACGCCTTCTGAAACTAAATGTTGTTAATATGGGATATGCTTGAATTAAGAAATGTTATTTAATAGCCCTTCATTTTAGATTTTATTTGGAGGGCTTTTGATTTTTATGCTATCATTAAAGGAAAGAAAATGGAATTAATAAATTGTTAGCAACTAAAATGTTCCGATAGTTATCTGATTCATTATCATTTTTAAAAATGTCAAAATAATTATAACTTGTTCTAAATAGGGAGCTTTTAGGAGTTGTCATTAAATACTTTTCTTAGCTGATAAAAAATTCTTTGTAATATTGTTAGTTCCTCCACTATTATCTCCGCAGTACCCTGCATCTCTTGTTTAAAGTCAATGTGTTTTTGATATGAAGTAGTTAAGCTGTTTAGTTTAATGTATAACGTGTAAAAAGCTTCTTCAGCATCCTGATTAGGAACTTGTGATATATTTTGAATTTCCCCTTCTAAACTTCCCCATTCTTCAAAGGGATAGTTAGCTAATTTAACTATTACTTTTTGGCCTATCTTTACCTTACCTGAATTTCGAATTGGTAGTTTAACCCTACCAATTATTTCGTCTAGGTTATTGGGTATTACAGTAAAGAGAGTTTCACCTGCGTTAACGTTCTGGTTTTGGTTCCAAATATCAAATAAGGTGACTTTCCCTGCTATCGGGCTTTTAATCAGAAAATGACGTTCCCATGATGAAAGTTCATTGTTTAAAATTTGATAAGCTTTATCTAATTGCTGTTTATAGTTGTTTTTAAACTCAGTACCCTGAATATTGGATTTGGTCAATAGATTGTTAAAATTGGCAATAGCAATCTGAGTGTTTGATATACCCTTTAAGAAATTCTGATATTGTTGTTTGTCTGAGAGATATTCTCGAGCAGCATTTTCATACTCCGCTTTTGAAATGACACCTTTTTCATATAAGGAGACATAACGGTCATAACTACTTTTGGAAAGTTTCAAATCTTCTTTAAAGATGTTCAATTGTCTTTGCTGCTTGTCTAAAAAGGATTTTTGTTCCCTAAGTTGATTGTCAATCAATGCTGATTCTCTTTCAGTTGGTGATAATGTTAAGAATAGGATGTAGTTTTGATATTGGGTCAAAAATTCACCATAAGCGATTTGTATAGTGCCTAAATCTAAATAGGGTGGAAAGACGTATTGCAATGAATCTAAGTCTAAAATTTTTGCATTGAAAGCGTTAATTTTATCTCTTAAATAGATAACATCCTCTAACTTTGCTGTATTTTCAATTTCGGCAAGTATTTCATTTGCCTTAACTTGTTGATTCGCTTCCACAAAAATATGGGTAAGTCTACCAGAGGTTTTCGATTTAAGGTATACGGGAGGATTTTTGCTGGTTATGGTAATCTCTGCAGGAATAATGTCATTATAACTTATGAGGGCAGATCCAAAAATTAACAAAAGTACAATAATAAAGACTACTGTAATACCAGACCGAACCACCCAACTAGGGGCTTTGCCTAAAATCTCATTTACTTGGTCGGAACGTTCGTCTAGCAGGTTGATTTTTTGTTTTATATCGTTTTGGTAATCTGTCATTTTAGCTACCAAGTTCTAATTGATTTTTTACTAAATTATAATATAGACCTTTCTTTTTTGTTAATTCTAAGTGATTCCCACTTTCTGCAATCTTACCATTGTCCAAAAAAATAATTTGGTCTGCATTTTTTACGGTGCTCAATCGGTGTGCCACCACCACCACAGTCTTTCCTTTATAAAATTTTTCTAATTTATCCATAATAATTTTTTCGTTACTGGCGTCCAATGCGCTGGTAGCCTCATCAAAGAATATGTAATCTGGGTTTTTATAAACAGATCTTGCGATTAAAATTCGTTGTTTTTGTCCTCCACTAATGTTGGCGCCACTACTGCCAATTTTAGTATTGAACCCCAAAGGCAATTGTTCAATGAAATTTTCGATATTGGCAACACCCACAGCATTTAAAAGTCTAGTTTTATCAACAAGACTTTCTGAATCTGATTCGGTAATGTTCCTGGTAATAGTGTCTCCAAACAGAAATCCATCCTGCATTACGCTGCCACAATTTTTTCTCCAAAAGTTAGTCCCTATATTCCTTAAATTGATTTTTCCAATCAGAATATCACCTTTGGTCGGCTCATAAAATTTCAACAACAGTTTGATAAGTGTTGTTTTACCACTTCCACTGGCACCTACAATAGCTGTTACTTTTCCTTCAGGTATTGTTAAGTTAATCTTGTTCAACACTTTTGGAGAACTTTTACCGCCGTAACGAAAGGTCAGATTCCTTATATTAATATCTTTACTCTCAGGAAAATCATTGGTAATATTATCGTCTAATAGTTCCTCATCATCTTTAGAATGTATCTCGGCTAGTCTTTCCAGGCTTATTTTAGCATCCTGACCCGTTTGAATAAAAGTGATTAGGTTATTTATAGGAAGATTTAACTGCCCTATGATGTATTGTACTGAAAGCATCATACCCAAGGTAAGGCTTCCTTCAATTACCGATTTAGCAGCTATAAATGTGATTAAGATATTTTTGAGTTCGTTAAAAAACTGCCCTCCAGTATTTTGTGCCTGTGACAAGGTCAAACTCTTTATTGAAACCTTAAACAATTTTACCTGTATGGCTTCCCACTCCCAACGCCGTCTTCGTTCCGAGCCGTTCAATTTTATTTCCTGCATACCAGAAATCAATTGATAAATACTACTTTGATTATCTGCCGCTTGATCAAAACGTTTATAATCAAGCTCTTCCCTTTTCTTTAAGAACAAAAGAGTCCATCCAATATAAACAAAGGATCCAATAAAAAATATAGCAAAAATTGAAAGATTATAATATGCCAGTACAAACCCAAATACAATTAAGTTAAAAGCAGAGAATAGAGTGTTTAAAGTAGTGTTTGATAAAAACTCCTGAATTCTGTCATGATCATAAATTCTTTGAATAATGTCCCCTGTATTTTTCGAATCAAAGAAGGCGATTGGCAAACGCATTAACTTCATTAAAAAATCGGAGATTAAATTAATATTAATTCTGCTTGTCATGTGTAATAGAATCCAACCACGTATAAGATTAACTGTTGTTTGAGATATAAATAAAGTAAGCTGGGCGATTAGAATTAAATAAATAAAGTTTAAATTCTGATAATTTATACCATAATCTACTACAGCTTGGGTTAAAAACGGAAATATCAATTGCAATAGGCTTCCAACAAATAATCCCAAAAAAAGTTGAATTATATACTTTTTATAGGGCTTAAAGTACCATAGAAGGAATTTGAAACCATATTTGTGTTTATTCTCTATTTCATTTTCATAAAATTTGGGAGTAGGCTCTAATAAAAGCAGGAAGCCCTCAGAAATCTCATTGGTATTTTTGCCTATCCAGCCTTGTAGAAATTCATCTCTTGAATATTCTATCAAACCATGTGCGGGGTCAGCAACATAAACTATATCTTTTTTTATTGCGTATACCACTATAAAATGTCGTTGCCGCCAATGAGCAATGCAAGGAAGAGGGACTTCTTCTACTACGGTTTTAAAGTCCAGACTAACTGCCAAAGTATGATAACCAATTGACTCTGCAGCTTCTGCAATATCACCTATTGAAACTCCTTCACGGGTAATATTTGATTTTTTCCTTAAATAATCAACAGAATAGGATTTTCCATGATGTTTTGCAACCATACGCAAACAGGTTGGGCCGCAATCCATTTGATCTAATTGACGATAAAAAGGGAATGATTTATATGGCATGCTTAAATATAAAACTATTAAGCATAGAGTTATAATTTTGGTATTTGTTAATTACCTTATTCATTTTATTAGGTTATATATTGATTATAAAAAATTTTTCAAATTTTAAATTGAAATGGCGTCATTGGAAATGACAAGTTAAAAAAATAAAATTCTTTGTCTTATTTGACTAAACCTGTTTGAGCCAATGTTATCAATAGTGCCAATTGTATGGATTCATCACTTTCCTCATCGTTCAAGTACCATTCGTGCAGGGAGTGGGCGCCACCACCTTTTCCGCCCCTGCCGATGCAAACAGCGGGAATTCCTTTGGCAACGGGAATATTGATGTTGGTCGAACCCCGTCCCAGTCTGGGCGTTGCACCAAAAAGCTTGGTCGCAGCCATGGTTCTTTGAATCAAGGGGAGGGAAGCGGGTAATTCCCCTGATGGTCTATCACCGATTTTAATGAGTTCATAAGTAACCTCGCCACGCACTCCACTGGCATTGTATTCCGTTATGGCCTTTTCCACGGATTCCTTGAAAATGATTTCAATTTCATCGAGGTTTTTGGGTTCGATGGCACGCATATCCACTTCCATCCAAGATTCAAACGGAATCGAGTTTACAGAAGTACCCCCACCGATTCTACCGACATTGAAACTGGTTTTTGGCATAGTGCTGGAAGTGTATTCCCAAGCCGCATCAGAAAAAACGGTAATGGCCCTGCCAAGAGCATGGTGCGGATTCGCCAATCCAAAGGAACCCCATGAGTGCCCGCCCTGTCCTTTAATGTGCAATTTGTATCGTTTGGAACCCAATCCAGCATTGCTAATACGGCCCAGACTACCACCATCTATGGCGATCCAGGAATCAATATCCAATCCGGATTCGTTGAACATGTACTTCATGCCGCGTAGGTCACCGAGACCTTCTTCGCCCACCGTACCAACGAACAAGATGTCTTTTTCGGTCTTTATCCCGGATTTGTTCATGGCCTTGAGCATACTGATGACCATTGCCAAACCTCGGGTGTCGTCCCCGATGCCAGGAGCTTTTAGGGTGTCTCCGACTTTTTTGACGGTCACATCCGTTCCTTCTGGAAAAACAACGTCCAAGTGGGCATCCACGCCTACATAGCCGGATTCGCCTGAGGTGCCTTTTCGCAACCCGATAACATTTCCCACCTTATCTGTCCAGATACTGTCAACCCCAGCTTCTTCAAGCATCTTGGCAAACACTTTGCCTCTTTCCTCTTCCATGAACGGAGGAGCTAAAATCTCTGTCAAGGTAATAAGGTCGGCCGTGGTTTGATCCATTTGTGCCTTAATCTGGGCAAACGCTTCCTTGACCTGTTTTTTTTGAGCCAAACGCGCTACTTCTTTAGCATATTTTTTTTGAATTTCTTGGGCAGTTATGGAACTGGAAAAAACGCCCAAAACCAAAAAGATGCTGAATGTGATTTTTTTCATGATTTCATCATTTCTTCATATTTACAATGTCGATTGTGCGGAGTCCACTGTTCTTAGCTCAGCGAAGGCTTCCTGTAATTTTTGGGTTACCTTCCCCAGGTTATCATTGGTGTAAAAAGTATGTTCGCCCAATTGCGCTATGGAAGCCACTTGGGTCGTAGTGCCCGTGAAAAACGCCTCATCCATATCCTTGACATCGTTTTCTGCCACGGGTTTTTCAATCACAGGGATTTCCAGGTTCTTGCAAAGTTGGAGCACAATCTGCCTACTGATACCGTTCAAAATATGCTCATTGGCAGGATGTGTGATCACGGTCCCGTTTTTCACAAAGAAGATGTTGGTATGTGAACCTTCTGCAATCACTCCATTTCGCACCAGGGCAGCTTCATCCGTATGTGCCTCCATCGCCGATTCATTCGTCATGATATTGCCGAGCAGTGAAATGGATTTAATGTCACATCGATGCCACCTGAAATCGGGTTCCAGAATGGCTTTCATGTGTTTTGGATTGATCGCAGGCAGTGTATACGGAAGGGCGTACATCATTACGGTGGCGGGCACCCCTTTGGGGTAGGAGTGTTTTCTGGGAGCTGTTCCACGAGTGACCTGCATATAGACCAAACAGGAATCATTTGTGAGATTGGACGATTCTAGAAGTGTATGCAGCTGGTCATCGATTTCGTTTACGTCATAATGGATACCGATTTTATCCAGGTTCTCTTGTAATCTATCAAGATGTGCTTTTTTGTAAAAAATGCCATTTTCCAATTGTACCATGACTTCATAAATGCCGTCGCCGAACAAAAATCCGCGATCAAAAACCGAGATTTGGGCATCTTCTGCCGACACTATTTCGCCGTTTAAATAGACTTTTTCAGGAAAGTTTCCTTTAGGGAGCATGTAAGGTTGGTTTTGAGTGATTCTTCCTGTGAAGGTAATTTTTATTTATATAAATAAAAATTCAGCCATTGTGTTTAGAAAATACGTTGGTTGATTTTGTGAAATTTCATAAAAACAAAGCGCCTTTTTATGGAATCCATGACAGTAGTCCATACATTTATTTTAATCTTTGAAGAGTTTTATCGTACTTCACAAAAAAAGAGAATACATGACCATTTTTGTAGATATGGATGAGGTAATTGCCGATGCCTATCATGCCCACATAGATATTTATAATCAAGAGTACAATGCCGAGATAAAAGTAGATGAATGCTATGGCAAAGAGTTTTGGCAATGTGTTCCCGAAGCGCATCAACAGTCCATAAAAGATCATACCAGACGTGATGGTTTTTTCCAAAATTTAAAGATCATTCCCGATAGTCAAGAAGTGCTTGAGGCGTTGAGCAAGAAGCACGATGTGTACATTGCCTCCGCAGCCATGGAATTTCCACAGTCCCTACGGGAAAAATCGGATTGGTTGGATGAGTTTTTTCCCTTTATCCCATGGCAAAATCGAATCCTATGTGGTAACAAGCATGTATTGAAAGGCGATGTTCTTATTGATGATCGAAGCAAAAACCTTGGGCCTTTTGAAGGCAGGTCCATTATGTTTACATCACCGCACAATACCCAAGTGACCCTTTTCGAAAGGGCCGATACCTGGAGGGATATAGCGGACAAACTTTTGTAACTTGTAGCCACAATGCAAAAGAAATTATTCAACCTTTTTTTACTGGGCACTACACTTGTGCTTCAGGCCTGTGCCGCACAATCCCATTTGGTGCAGGACGAATTGGAGACGGTAACCAAGGAAAACCTAAAATACTATTTGTATTATCCCGAAGATTATTTTGATTCCGATGATGATTTTGGTTTGTTGCTCTTTCTTCATGGTGGAGGGGAATCCGGGAGAAATGTGGAAGAAATCAAAGATACCGGGCCACCCAAAATGTTAGCTGAAGGCAAGCATTTTCCATTTTTGATATTGGCCCCTCAAAACCCCCATGCAAAAAAATGGTGGAATACCGATGCAGTGGTTAAATTATTGGATTCCGTGGTCGATGCCAACCGTGTGGACAAAAAAAGGATCTATTTGACCGGATTGAGCAGGGGAGGTAGCGCATCGTGGGAGTTGGCCACACAATATCCTGAAAAGTTCGCTGCTATGGCCGTTGTGTGTGGGATGACGCCCTTACCCTATGCCCATTGGATGGATAAGGCTATGCCCATTTGGGTTTTTCATGGGGATCAGGACGATGTGATCGATGTGGAGGAATCCGATAAAATGGTCGAAAAATTACGGGAAATGGGGCACGATGTGCGCTATACCAGATACAAAGGCGTGGGGCACAATGCCTGGGACAGGGCCTATACCACAGATTCCCTCTACACTTGGATCGCCAAACAAAAACGCATAAATTAAATTCAGATGAAATACCCAATTGTTGTATTGATTGTCATTTTGACGCTAAGTTGCCGACAAAAGCCCAAAACCGACCGAAAAGAATCTGCTCAAGAAGCAGAGATGGTAGTTGTGGATTCTATTGCAGAAGGCATTGAAAAGGAAGAAGCACCAAGTTTGAAAACCTTTGAAGGGCTGGCCGACACCACTTTTGTACGATTGGCGGATTTCAGTGAGGATTTTGCCTACGATATGCGGTATGCCACCGAGAACAATTTTTTAAAAGCCAAGGTCTATGATTGTGCCGAATGCTACACCCGAGTGAAAACGGCAAAGGCCTTGATCGAGGCCAATAAGGACTTTTTGGAGAAGGGCGTAAAAATCAAGTTTTTCGATTGTTACCGCCCCAACTCCGTTCAATACAAAATGTGGGAAATCGTTCCCAATCCCCAATATGTGGCGAACCCTGACAAAGGTTCCATCCACAACAAGGGGGGTGCCGTGGATATTACCTTAGTGGATATGGAAGGCAACCAACTGGATATGGGTACCGATTTTGATTACTTCGGAAAAAGGGCCTATCACGATAATATGGATTTGCCCCAAGAGATATTGGACAACCGAACATTACTGAAGGAGACCATGGAGGCCCATGGTTTTTGGTCCATCAGGACGGAATGGTGGCATTATAACCTCTCTGAGGCCTCCAATGACCCTGTGGCCAATTTTAAATGGGAATGCAACGACTGAGCTAAAAATCAAACAGCATGAAAAAACATAAAAAATTAACGCTACTGCTTATATTGTTCTCCATGGGAATGTCAGCTCAAGATACCATTATATCACTATGGCCCAAATCCATACCGAACCAAGTGGAATCTCCTGAAAAGGAAGTAGTGGAACATACCGAGGATGGAATCATATGGATCACCAATGTGCAAATACCAACTTTGGAGGTATATCTGCCCGCAAAACGGAACGCCAATGGCAAGGCCGTGGTCATTTTCCCCGGAGGTGGTTACCACGGGTTGGCTTATGATTGGGAGGGTACGGAAATCGCGAAGGCACTCAACGCAAAAGGAGTCGCGGGCATTGTGGTAAAGTATCGCCTGCCGTGGTCCAAATCCATTACCGAAGGTAAGAACGTGGTGCCCTTGCAAGATGCCCAACGCGCCATTAGATTGGTAAAGTCCAAGGCAGCGGATTGGAATATTTCCGAAAGCAAGATCGGAATCATGGGGTTTTCAGCTGGAGGCCACTTGGCATCCACTTTGGGAACCCATTACAATGAGAAGGTATACAAAAAACAAGACGAAGCCGATGATCTGTCCGCACGACCCGATTTTATGGCGTTGATCTATCCCGTGATAACTTTGGGGGTGCCCAGCACCCATACCGGATCCAGGGTTTCCTTGGTGGGGGAGGACCCGACCGTTGAAGAGGTCGATTACCTGTCCAACCAAAAGCATGTGGATGATAAAACACCCCCTACCTTTTTGTTACATGCCATGGACGATGAAACAGTGCCCGTTGAGAATACCACCATGTTTTTTGATGCTCTGAGAGCACACAAGGTGCCCACGACCATGCACATTTATCCCACAGGGGGACATGGATTTTCCTTGGCCCTGCATGATGAAAAACTGAAAAACTGGATAAATCTCCTTTTTGATTGGTTGGGGAACTTGGACTAATCCATTGCTTTTTTGCAGTCCAAGAGCCATAACGAATCACCGGTGGTCTTTGTGAAAAAGAGGTAACGATCGCCGCCATCCTTGATTTTGTGCCTTTTGCGAAGCTCGGCAACCGACATGGGGAAGTTCCTTGTTGTGATGTTCGCTTTAGATATCCCCATTGACTTAAAAGACTTTTTGGAATAGGGGAGTGATCGCTCAATGTAAAACCGCCTTCCGGGAAACTCAATCAATTTATCGGATGTGTACAAGTGGGAATGGGGGTGCAGCTTTTTTAAACCAAAGGTACTCGCCACCGACTTAAAGCCACCGGACTTCAAAATGGCCGCATTGGGCTCATACAAATAGGAGGAAGGTGCTCCAAAATGGGTTTGGACTTCCTGCTCATCCCCCAGTTCAAAATCGAAGGAATTGATTTGTTCTTGATATAGATCGGCGGTTTTTATTTCGATGCTTCCCCTGTATCCTTTTTCCAAAACAAAGAGGAGTTCCTTTACTTCATTGTGGACGGCCACAACATGAACCTCTTTTATAAAATCCAATTCCCCGATTCCTTTTTTTATATCAAAAAGCGGAGAGGTTTTTACAAGAATTTTTTCTGTTTTATCAAAAAGTAAGGGAAGGTGTTCAGGCAGATTTGGGAGACAATCCTCCAATAAAAATACCTTGCCCTTTTTATCATTTCTTCGGGATGGGTCCACATAGATCCAATCGAATTTCGTTGTTGTTTTTTTTAAAAATGACAGCCCATCTTCTGCATGGCATTCCATATTTTTTTGCCCGAAAACCTTGAAATTATGACGGGCAATATCACTCAATTCCGGATTGATTTCACAATGCAGTACCCTATCGATTTTTTTGGAAAAAAAATAACTGTCAACACCAAATCCCCCCGTGAGGTCAACCAAAGATCTCCCGCTCACGATTCCAGCTTTGTAGGTCGCTGTGATTTCCGAACTGGTCTGTTCGATGTTGCGTTTGTTGGGGTAATAAATTTTGGGTGTGTTGAACCAAGTAGGAAGCTTGTCCTGGCACTTTTTCTTCGCTTCAATCTGCTCGGCCAACTCTTTTTGGGAAATTCCTTCAAAAATAGGTCTCGCAAGCAAAACTGCCATGATGTCAGATGATAAATTATCAAGAATAAAGTCTTGTGAACCAGTATTTAGTATTAGTTTATTCAAAGTGAAACTATAAGTTTTTGGTCAATTTTTTCACAAATGAATATTCTGCTAAAAATTCCTTTAAAATAACTTTTATGGCGGTGTATCCCGGTACGGCAACTACCATTCCGATGACCCCGAAAAGTAATCCGGCTATGATGATGATCAGGAAGATTTCCAAGGGGTGCGACTTGACACTGGTGGAAAAAATAAAGGGTTGTGAAAAGAAATTGTCGATCAATTGACCTATGGTCAAACCGATTAGAACATACATGGCCTTGGGTAAAACGACCGTACTGAAATCCGCTCCCAGTGAGCTTGTCATGGTCAGGGTGATCATGATCACTCCACCTATGATCGGACCTATGTATGGAATGATATTGAACAGGGCACAAAGGAATGCGATCACAATGGCATTTTCGACCCCGACGATCAACAAGGCAATGGTGTAGATCACAAAGAGAATGAATAGCTGAAGCAAAATTCCAGCAAAGTATCTTGAGAGCAGGTTGTTGATCTTGTCTATGGATTTGACCAAGTTGCTTTCCTTGTCATTGGGCACAAAGGTCAAGATACCGTTTTGCATTAATTTACTGTCCTTTAAAAAGAAAAAGGAAATGAACAGCACGGAAAAAAGTCCGATACTGAAATTGCTCAATGCATTGACAAAGGAATTCAGAAAGTTTGGGATAAAACGCAAATCCAATCCTTGTAGCACATTTTCCTCGATATGGGATTCGTTCAACAAGGTGTTGAAACTCCCAGTGGAGGCACCGAAATAATCCAGGGTTTGCAAGTAAAGTGTATTCAAGTCCCCTTTAAGGGCCTCGATGTCCAGCAGGGACAGGTTTTTACTCTGCTCGGCCACCAATGGGATGAAAAGGGCTAGAATCCCCAGGAAAATGGACAGCATGAATACCATGGTGGCCACAACTGCCAAGGTGTTGGGGAATTTGAGCCTTTTACGTAAAAACAATACTATGGGCCTGCCCAGCAAGGCCAATACCGCTGCAATGGCCAAATAGGCCAGGACGGATTGGATTTTATAGAAGAACCAACCCAATACCACGACCCCTGTGATAATGGCCACGGCCCTTAATATTCCGTTGGCAATTGTTTTTGCATTCATAACTTAACTTTTAAAAGCATATTCCACGATATTGGCCCCCATTTGCAAGGCCTTTGTCCTGACCTCTTGTGGGTCGTTGTGTACGCTAGGGTCTTCCCAGCCGTCCCCAAGGTCGCATTCGAAGGTATACAGTAAAACCAGCCTGCCTTGTTCAAATATGCCAAAGGCCTGTGGGCGTTTGCCATCGTGTTCATGGATTTTGGGCAGTCCGTCCGGAAAGTTGAATTTTTGTGAAAATATGGGATGGTCGGCACCTAGTTCCTCCAATGGTTTATCGGGGAAAATCTTTTCCAGTTCCCTTCGTAGGTAGGGTTCCATGCCGTAGTTGTCATCAATATGGAGAAAACCGCCAGACAACAGATAGGTTCTCAGGTTCTGTACCTCTTCATCAGTGAAGAAGACATTGCCATGCCCAGTCATGTGCAAAAAAGGATATTTAAAGAGAGATACACTTCCCGCTTCTACGGTTTCAGGTTCTGGATCGATTTTGGTCTCAATGTTGTCATTGCAAAATTGAATCAGGTTCGGAAGTGCCGTAGGATTGGAATACCAGTCGCCACCACCACCATATTTGAGTATGGCAATCTGCTGGGCCTGTGTGACCGTTACTGCGAAGAACAGTAGTAAGCAAAGAAAGTGATTGCGTTGTTTCATGCAAAAGTGGTTAACCAACCCCTCAAAAATAGGACATTACTTTGTAACCAATGGGGGGTAGTCCCTTTTAGTTGTTGATAATCGCCACCGTGGTACAGGCAACAATGGCAGCTGTCTCGGTTCGTAGTCGATTCCTTCCCAAGGAAACGGGTATGTATCCTTTTTCCTTCGAGGTATCTATTTCCTTTTTGGAGAAATCTCCCTCCGGGCCGATTAAAATAGTAACATCATTATCAGCGATTACTTTGCGCTTCAACTCCATCTTCTCACCATTTTGGCAATGGGCAATGAACCTGAAGCCTATGGAAGTATCGGATTCTAAAAACTCCTGACAGGAAATGGGTGGGTTGAGTTTGGGTAAAAACGTCTGCAAGGATTGTTTCATGGCAGACTGTAATACGCGTTCCATGCGCTCCAGTTTGATGGTTTTTCGCTCGGAGTGATCGCAAATGATGGGAGTGATCTCATCCACCCCTATTTCCGTGGCCTTTTCCAAGAACCACTCATAACGGTCGTTCATTTTGGTGGGGGCGACCACCATGTGAAGCTTGTACCTTCTGGGTATGGATTTGGTTTGTGAAATGATACGTGCTTTGCACCTTTTTTGGTCAGGCTCCAAAATCTCGGCCTCGAACAAATAACCTTTGCCATTGGTAATGCGCACAATATCCCCTTCGGATTTTCGGAGTACCCGGGCAATGTGTTTGCTTTCATCCGGCGGAAAAACAAATTGCTTGGCACTGTGATCCAATTTGGCATTGTAGAAAAGCTGCATACGTAAAGTTTATATTAATGGGCACCGATGGCGTAACGAGCCTTGGCGGCTATGCTTTGGTCCGTGAACTTGCCTTTTTCAAATTTAAGGTAACCCACGATTCCGATCATGGCCGCGTTGTCCGTGCAATACTCAAATTTAGGAATAAAGGTTTGCCAGCCCAACTTTTCTTCAGCTTCCTTGAGCCTGGCGCGGATTCCGGAATTGGCCGCAACCCCTCCACCAATGGCTATTTGCTTGATGCCCGTCTGTTCTACGGCCAATTGTAACTTGTCCATCAAAATCTCCAGAATCGTATGCTGCACCGAAGCACAGATATCGTTCATGTGCTCTGGGACAAAATCGGGGTTCTTTTGGGTCTCTCGCTGTAAAAAGTAAAGAATACTGGTCTTGAGTCCGCTAAAACTAAAATTGAGTCCATCCACTTTTGGTTTGGGGAATGGAAACGCTTCGGGATTACCGAGCTTCGCATATTTGTCGATCAATGGTCCGCCGGGATAGGGAAGCCCCATCAATTTGGCACTTTTGTCAAAGGCTTCGCCCACGGCATCGTCCAAAGTTTCACCCAAGACCTCCATGGTAAAGTAATCGGTTACCTTCACAATTTGTGTATGCCCACCGCTAATGGTCATTCCCAAAAACGGAAATGTGGGTGCGGTCTGGTTTTCATCTTCGATAAAATGGGCCAGGATGTGGGCCTCCATGTGGTTGACCTCGATCAAAGGTATGTCCAGCCCCAATGCCAGTGACTTGGCAAATGAGGTGCCCACCAGCAGAGAGCCCATAAGTCCAGGGCCCCTGGTAAAGGCTATGGCGGATAGTTGTTTTTTGTCGATATTTGCCTTTGCCAAGGCTTGGTGTACCACGGGAACAATATTTTGTTGGTGTGCCCTTGAGGCAAGCTCTGGCACAACACCTCCATATTGCTTGTGGATTTCTTGGGTAGCTACCACATTGCTCAGTACTTTTGTACCGCAAAGAACGGCAGCAGAGGTATCATCGCAGGATGATTCGATCGCAAGAATGTATTTTTTTGGATTTTCCACAGGTTTTGGAACAAAAATTGGTCGTCAAAGGTAAAACATAAAAGCCCTATCAAAAAACTTCGTAAAATACTGTTGCGCATCCTGCTGGCCATCATCCTTATTTTGGTATTGGGTTCGCTGGTACTTTCCATTCCGGCCGTGCAGACCAGATTGGGCCGATATGCCACGGATACCTTGAACGAGGAGTTCGGGACCAATATACAGATTGAGCGAATCAGTATGTCCCTCTTCAACCTGAATGCGAACATCAAGGGCATTTATGTGGAGGATTACAGACTGGACACCCTTTTCCATATCCATAAATTATCCACGTCGATTCTCAATCTACGTAACATGGCCAACAATAAAATGGAGTTTGGTGGCATGGAGTTGGATGGACTGACCTTTAACCTGAAAACCTACGAGGGGGAGAAGGATACCAACTTGGATGTGTTCGTGGCCAAATTGGATGATGGTAAACCCCGCGCCCCGGGAACTCCACCATTTTTTCTTTCTTCAGATGAAATCGAAATACATAATGGAAAGTTCAGACTGATTGATGAAAATTTAGAGAAGCCCGAAGTATTGAATTTCTCTGAAATCGAGATCGCTTCACACGATTTCCAAATATTGGGGCCGGATGTTTCCCTGAAAATCGACGACCTTTCCACATTGGCCAAGCGCGGCATACGCTTGAAAAAACTGGCAACGGATTTCAAATATACCAAACAGCAGATGCGGTTTGATGATTTGCTCATCGATACCGAACAATCCGAACTGAAAGGAAATCTGGTGTTCAATTATGAACGGGAGGATTTGGCGGATTTCATCAATTTGGTGAACATCGATGCCAATTTCACGGAATCCTCCGTGTCTCTCAATGAAATCAATGCGTTTTACGATGAGTTTGGTCAAGATAAGACAGTGACCTTTACAGGGGGTTTCAGTGGAGTGCTCAATCAGCTCCAGGTGGATGATCTGTTTTTGTTCACTGACAATACGGGAATCCGAGGGGATTTCAGGTTCGATAATATGTTCAGTGAACATGCCCCCTTTGTGCTACGGGGCGATATCGACAACCTCACATCGAGTTATTATCAATTGAGAAGCATCTTGCCCAAGATTCTAGGGCGTAATATTCCTGAATCGGTCCAAAAGCTGGGGCAGTTCACCGTTCGTGGCGATGCTGAGATCACCGAAACCTCCATCGATGTTACCGTTAACCTGAACACTGCCGTGGGCGATAGCTACGTGGATCTGCAGATGACCAACGTACAGACCATAGACGAAGCCTCTTACATTGGTTTTATTTCCTTGATCGACTTTGACCTGGGCAGCTTTATTGAAAATGAAGACTTTGGACTGGCCTCAATGGACATGAACGTGGAAGGGAAAGGGTTTGTGGCAGAGAGCTTGAACACTGAAATCTCAGGGGATGTTTACAAATTCGAGTTCAACGACTACGAATACAATAAGATAAAGGTTTCGGGTGTTTTGAGGAACCAACTGTTCGACGGAGTTCTTTTGTGCAACGATGAAAACTTTAGGTTCGATTTTCAGGGATTGGCCAACTTTGGGGCACGGCAGAACAAGTTTAATTTCGTGGCCGCTGTGGACTATGCCGACCTAAAGAAACTGAACCTCATCAACGATAGTATTTCCATTTTCAAAGGTCATGTGGATATGGACATCGAGGGCAATAACCTGGATGATATGGCTGGGCAGCTTCAGTTTACCAATACAACCTATCAAAATATAAACGACACTTATTACTTTGAGGATTTCAGTGTGACCTCTTCCTTTGAACGCGACACTATCCGAACGGTGGAAATCAATTCCCCCGATATCATCACAGGCTATATGCGGGGAAGCTTCAAAGTGAACGAATTGGGCAAATTGGTCCAGAACTCCATTGGTAGCATTTATACCAACTACCAGCCCTTTGAGATTTCCGATAGGCAGTACCTGGATTTCAATTTCAAGATCTACAACAAGATCGTGGATGTTTTCGTGCCCGAGATCGCTTTTGACCCCAATACCTACATCAGGGGTTCCATTCAGGCGGACCAAAGTGACTTTAAACTTACCTTTAAATCGCCGAGTATTGAGGCCTTTGGCAATACCTTCGACAATATTGAGTTGAAAATAGACAACAAGAACCCGCTCTTCAACACTTTCGTATCGGTAAAGGATATGTCCACCGTCTACTACGATATCAAGGATTTCAGTCTGATCAATACCACAATCAAGGATACCCTCTTCTTTAGAACGGAATTCAAGGGGGGGAGCGAGTACAATGACAGCTATAACCTGAACTTTTACCATACTTTCAATCAAAATAACCGTTCCGTGATTGGACTCAAAAAATCCGATGTGAGTTTCAAGGGCAATACCTGGGTACTCAACAAAAACGGGAACAATAAGAACAAGGTGATCTTCAACAGTTCCCTGGACAGTATTCGGATAGAGGATGTGGTCATGGACAACAACAATGAGGAGCAGATTCGCTTGAGGGGGGAGTTCGCCGATTCCACTTATAAGGATATCGACCTTCAATTCAAATTGGTGTCCCTCGAGAAAATAACGCCCGCCATTGACAGCTTGAAAATGAACGGGCAAGTGGACGGTTTTCTCAATATTTTACAGAAAGATGGTAACTACCTCCCCACGTCCAGTCTGAACATCCAAAATTTCAGTGTCAATGAACTGCGCATGGGCGATTTGGAAGTCGGGATCTATGGAAACAACGACCTTACGGAATTCGGGGTGAGCACATGGCTTATCGATGACGACAAGGAACGTATGAGCATCAATGGTAAGGTTACCAATATTAATGATAAGCAAGAACTCGATTTAACGGCCAATTTCACGGATTTTGCCTTAGAGCCCTTTAGGCCCTTGGGGGAGGAGATCATTTCCAATATCAGGGGCAAGGTCAGTGGGGACGCCGTGGTCAAAGGGGATGTCAACAACCCCTCCATCAACGGCTTGTTGACCCTGAACGATGCGGGTCTTGGAATCCCATACCTGAACGTGGACTACGACTTTGCGCCACGTTCCCAGGTCCGGCTTTTCGACCAAACCTTCTATTTTGAAAATGTAGAACTGTCGGATGTGGAAGAGGGCACTACCGCAATCTTGGACGGTACCATAAGCCACACAGGTTTTGATGATTGGTACCTGGGCCTTGATTTGGATACCCAAAACGACCGTTTTATGATCCTCAATACCGAATACGATGAGGAATCCCTGTACTACGGTACTGGATTTATCAATGGTACGGGAAGTATCTATGGCCCGACCGATGCCCTGACCATCTCCGTGGATGCCACCACGGCAAGAGGCTCTTCACTCAAGATTCCTTTGAGCGATGTGACCAGCGTTGGGGATTACTCCTTTATCAACTTTATAGAAAAGGACGGGACGGGTTCCTTTGAGGAAGAGCGTGTTTTGGAGGATTACCAAGGATTGGAAATGGCCTTTGACCTTGCTGTGACCCCTGAAGCCGAAGTGGAGATCGTGGTGGACCAAACCACGGGTAGTTCCCTGAAGGGAACAGGAGAGGGGATTTTATTGATAGAAATCAATACGAACGGAAAGTTCAATATGTACGGGGACTTTGTTGTGGTTACCGGAGAGTACAACTTTAAATATGGAGGGGTGATCGATAAGAAGTTCAAAGTGCGCCCCGGGGGCACCATTCTTTGGGAGCAGGATCCCTTGGCCGCCCAATTGAATTTGGAAGCGGTATACGAACTCAATGCCAATCCAGCACCGCTATTGGACAATGCTGGATATCGGGGAAGAATACCCACCGAAGTTGTCGTTCGCCTGGATGGGGAACTGGAAAGTCCCAACATCAACTTTGGGATTGAATTTCCAGGAACCAATTCCGTGGTACAGTCCGAGTTGGAATATCGACTACAGGATCCTACCATTAAGGAAAGGAACGCCTTTTTCCTGTTGGCCCAAGGCACTTTCGTCAACCCGCAATCCGGCGGTATCAACCAGCAGGCCGTTACTGGAAACCTTATACAGACAGCCTCAGGGCTCTTCAATCAAATTTTGTCCGGCAATAACGACAAACTTAATTTTGGGGTCTCTTATGAGCAAGGCTATAACGATCCCAATGCTGACATAGCCACGGAAGATAGAATAGGGGTAACGGTTTCCACCCAGTTGTCCGATCGTATTTTGGTCAATGGAAGGGTAGGGGTGCCGGTAGGTGGTGTATCCGAAACCGTGGTGGCAGGTGATGTCGAGGTACAGGTATTGTTGAACGATGAGGGAACATTGAGCGCCAAGATTTTCAATAGGGAAAATCAAATACAACAATTTTTGGCTGAAAGACAGGGATATACCCAAGGAGTGGGCCTATCCTATCAAGTTGATTTTGACAGTTTCAAGGAGTTGATGCACAAGGTCTTCAACAAAAAAGAAAAGGAAGAAAAAAAGGAAGGGCCATCCAGTGAAAACCAACCTGCACAGGTCATGGGAAAAGATAGCTTGATCCGTTTTTCGGAAAAGCCGATAAACCGCCCATAATCAATCCACTAAATTTTATATTTTTAAGGGTTTTTGTATTAATTTATTACGAAAACGTTTGAGGGAGCCCTTTAAAACAAATAAATTATTAAGATATTCAAAATATGAATAAAGTTTCCTAGCTTTGATCTCTTAAAAATTTGAATGGCTTCAGAAATTAAAAAAATAGGGGTTTTTACCTCTGGCGGAGACTCTCCAGGAATGAATGCCGCGATTCGTTCCGTTGTCCGTACTTGCGCATATTTGAACATTGAATGTGTTGGTATCTATCGAGGTTACCAAGGTATGATGGAAGGTGATTTCAAGACCTTGGATGCCCGTAGCGTGAACAACATCATCAATAAGGGAGGTACCATTTTGAAGTCCGCCCGTTGTGATGAATTCAGGACCAAGGAAGGAAGGAAGAAAGCATACGACCAATTGACCAAGGAAGGTATCGAGGCCTTTGTGGTCATCGGGGGAAATGGAAGCTTTACCGGGGCCCTTTTGTTTACCGAGGAATTTGATTTCCCGGTCATAGGGATTCCAGGGACCATTGATAACGATATTTTAGGGTCATCCTTTACCATTGGTTTCGATACAGCGATCAATACCGTTGTGGATGCCATCGATAAAATCCGTGATACGGCAAGTTCCCACAACCGCCTCTTTTTTGTTGAGGTCATGGGTAGGGATGTTGGCCATATCGCATTGAATGCAGGCGTAGGAGCCGGTGCGGAGGAAATCTTGATACCAGAGCAGAACCTTGGACTGGAACGGTTGTTGGATTCCCTGAAGCGAAGTAAGGCTTCCGGAAAGTCCTCCAGTATCGTGATTGTTGCCGAAGGCGATAAGATCGGTAAAAATGTTTTTGAACTGAAAGAATATGTAGAGGAGCATTTGCCCATTTACGATGTGCGGGTGTCTGTATTGGGACACATGCAGCGTGGCGGTAACCCAACCTGTTTTGACCGTGTTTTGGCAAGTAGGATGGGAGTGAAGGCCGTAGAGAGTATATTGGAAGGCAAATCAAATCAAATGGTGGGTATCAGGGATACCAAATTGGTACTTACCCCATTGGCCGAGGCCATAAAGGCACATACGGAAATCGACGAAGAACTCATTAGAGTTTCGGATATAATGACAACTTAATGTAAATATAAAACAGTAGAACATGTCAAATTTGAAAATAGGAATCAACGGATTCGGTAGAATTGGAAGGTTGGTATTTAGGGCAACCGTAAGCAGGGACAACGTAGATGTTGTGGCCATCAATGATTTGTTGGATGTAGACCATCTTGCTTATTTGTTGGAGTACGATTCGGTACACGGTAAGTTCGATGGGACTATCGAGGTAAAGGATGGTAATCTTGTAGTAAACGGAAAAACGATCAGGGTAACTGCTGAGCGTGATCCAAAAAACTTGAAGTGGGACGAAGTGGGCGCTGAAATCGTTGCCGAGTGTACCGGTATCTTCACTACTTTGGATATGGCCCAGAGCCACATCGACGGAGGAGCCAAGAAAGTGGTGATCTCCGCGCCATCCAAAGATGCCCCAATGTTTGTAATGGGTGTTAACCACAAGGACGTGAAAGCTACGGACACCATCATTTCAAACGCTTCTTGTACAACTAACTGTTTGGCACCTATTGCCAAGGTACTTAACGACAAGTTCGGTATCGAGGAGGCTTTGATGACCACCATCCACGCTTCCACATCCACACAGTTTACCGTGGATTCCCCATCCAGAAAAAATTTCAGATTGGGTCGTTCCGCGATGTTGAACATCATTCCAACGTCAACAGGAGCAGCAAAAGCTGTTGGTAAGGTAATTACCGATCTTGATGGTAAACTAACTGGAATGGCATTTAGGGTTCCTACTGCTGATGTTTCTGTGGTGGACCTTACGGCAAGATTGGAAAAAGAGACTTCCTACGACGAGATTAAGAAAGCGATGAAAGAAGCTTCTGAAGGAGAATTGGCCGGTATTTTGGGCTATACTGATGAAGATGTGGTTTCCCAAGACTTCGTTGGGGATGCCAGAACAAGTATCTTCGATGCAGAGGCCGGAATCGAATTGAGTTCCAAGTTCTTCAAAGTGGTATCTTGGTACGATAACGAAACAGGTTATTCCAACAAATTGGTTGATTTGGCACTGCACGCAGCTAGCCTATAATTTTTATCTCATAAATTTTTATCCTGAAGGGCGGACCCCGCTCTTCAGGATTTCAATATAATAATCTCGACGTATGGTTTTAATTGTGGATAGTGGTGCCACGAAATCCGATTGGATTGCCCTGGACGAAAAAGGGGAGCAGTTGTTTGTAACCCAAACTTTGGGCCTTAGCCCAGAGGTGCTGACCAAAGAAGTGATAGAGGACCGGTTGGCCAACAATTTTGAACTTTCCAAAAACAAGGACAAAGTACGTCAGTTGTATTTCTACGGGGCCGGATGCGGGACCGATAGAATGAAGAATTTCCTGAAATCCATTTTCAAGGATTTCTTCCCAAATGCCAAGGCAGAGGTTCGAGAAGATACCTATGCGGCAATTTACTCCACCACAAAGATTGGCAAACAAGGTATCGTTTGTATTCTGGGAACAGGTTCCAACTGCAGTTATTACGATGGGCATCAATTGATTCAGAAAGTAACCTCTTTGGGATATATCCTAATGGACGATGGCAGTGGTAATTTCTTCGGAAGAAAACTCATCAGGGATTATTATTTCCATAAAATGCCACAGGACCTTGGAATGAAATTCGCCAAGGAATACGATCTGGATGCAGATGTGATCAAAGAACATCTCTACAAGCAGCCCAACCCCAATACCTATTTGGCCACTTTTGCCAGATTTATCATCGAGAACAAAGAGCACCCGTACTGTAAGGGCGTGATTGAAAAAGGACTACAACAGTTCGTCAACAATTACATCATGCAATACGAATTGGCCACTAAAGTGCCTGTGAGCTTTGTGGGCAGTATAGCACATTTCCTACGAGATGAACTTACCGCCTGTTTGGAGCGAAACGATTTGATTTTAGGTGTTATCCGCAGAAGGCCCATCGAAGGTCTCGTGGAATTTCACAGGGAGACTATTTAACCGCTATCATCGATATTTCCACACGGACAAACTTCGGAAGGTTCGCAACCTCCACGGTTTCCCTTGCCGGAGCGGTATCGGCATCAAAATAAGTTCCATAAACCTCATTGATTTGGGCAAACTGGTTCATGTCCTTTATAAAAATAGAGGACTTGATCACATGCTCAAAAGTCATCCCGGCCTCTTCCAGAATGGCCCTTAGGTTTTCCATGGACTGTTTGGTCTCGGCCTTTATGTCTCCCTCCACCAATTTCCCGGTTGCCGGATCGATGGGTATCTGTCCGGAAATATAGAGTGTATCCTTGATAAGGACCGCTTGGTTGTACGGACCGATCGGAGCCGGAGCCTTTGAGGTATGTATTATTTTCTTCATGTTTCGAATTTTGAAGGATGAAGGTAACGAATAAAAGCAATAGCTACTAGCGCTGACTTCTGTTTTCCCATTTGAGGTCTTGCAAAATAGAGCTTCTTATCCCTATGAAAAAGTACCAGCGCTCATATCGGCCGAAAGGGGTCCAGTCAAAACTGAGGTGAAAGCTTCCAAGCTCCCGTTTAAAGGCAAATCGGGTATCGGTAAAGCCCTTGTTCTTTAAATCGTAGCCCGAGTTGAAACCGACCTCCCATTTGGGCGTGAGCTGTACGTTGCCCGAGAACATCAATGAGTGGTTGGTAATTTCACTTTGTCGGTTATTGTTGTTGTACGAAGCCACATAGGTAAAGCGGGCATCCCAGGGGAGTTTGTTGTTGTAGATGGGTTGGTCTTCGTCTGTATCATCGTCATTACGCCTCCTGTTGTTTCCCCTGTCAAAATTAGATCGTTCCCCCCTTACATCATCCATGGCAAACGGGTTGTCACTGAAATTTGACTGCCTTTCCTCATCATCCATTTCCTTTGCACCTCCCTTTTGGAACATTTCACTGTTCAGGGAAAAACCGGTATTTATTCTGGCAGAGGTCAAACGGGCAAGGCCCCCACCGTTTTTGATGTTCAATGTGTTGATTCTCCTTCCGTTGTTGTCGATCGCGTAGGGGTCAAAGGAGGCGGCGAAGTTGATGGGCACGTTCTTGATGATCTCCGTGGCACCGCTCATACTTATGGGGCTCAATCTAAGGGAATCGGCCTCAAGGTTATAGCTTGCAGAAAAGGAGAGGTTGCTCAGTATCTTGACTTTTTTGGGTTCGGTGGCCGTTGAATCCTTGTCCCTGACCTTGGCCTCCAATGAGTTTTGAAGGCTGAAACTAAGGGAGCTTCCCTTGTTCAGCGAAGGCCTGCCATAAATACTGGTTTCATAAGGGGTGTATTCCACTTCCTCGCCATCCCCATCCACATAGGACTCATAAAACTGCTCAAAAGAAGGCGTGTAGCTATAACTGATGGATGGTCGCATCACGTGTCGCAGCGCCTGTATCTTTTTATCTTCGCCTCGATTCCAAGTTCCATAGACCGTTGTCCCTATACTGGTACCAAAACTATATCGGTTGAAGCGGTCGAAGCCGGCAATGGTATCGGTAACCACTTCTTCCCTTTCTTCATCATAGCTTCGGCGAATGGTCTCCATGGTCCATACATCCTCGTAGTTTCCGTTTAAGCTCACACTGAGGTATTTGGCCAGCTTGAAGTTGGTGGCCACCGGGATTCTGTGACGGGCACCTATTCTTGCATCATCGAACATCCCGCTTTTAAAGAAGTTTTCCTCCGTGGTGGTAATGCTGTTCTGTGCATTGACATCGTATTGGAAGTTGATGTTCTCGAAAACCCCTTTTTTGACCGCGTCCCGCTTTACAAAAGGGTAAATACGTTCCATACTGGCCTGAAAGGTGGGCAAGGACATATTGATGGTCTGTGTCCTGGAGTTCTGGGTATGGCTTACTGTTAAACTTGTGTTTACCGATGGATAGGCAGGAAAGGTCTTGGAATAACTTATGGAGGAGGCAAAGGTATTGGTCTGCGAATTGTTCCTGTTGACCTGGTTCAGTGAGTTGGTGTAATACTGACTGGACCCCAAGTTGACCGATGCCGAGAACCTGGAATTTGGACTGGCCTTCGTATCCTGGGAGTGTGAAATCCGGATGTTGTAATTGCTCGTCCGACTGTAATCATCAAACCCTTTTTGGCTGGTCACCAGATTTTCGTAACTGATGTTGATATTGCCCTTGAACTTATACCGTTTGGAGTAAATGGATCTTCCCTGCAGGCCATAACTACCGTTGGTATAGTAATCCCCTGTGACACTCAGGTCCACATAGTCGCTAATGGGCAGGTAGTACCCACCGTTTTGGATGAAATACCCCCTTCTGGGATCGTTTCCGAAGGTGGGGAACAATATTCCCGCCACTCTCCCGGTGGTTAATGGGAAATAGGCAAATGGTAGGGCTATGGGGGTGGGCACATCCATGATGTACATATTACTGTAGCCGGCAATGATCTTCTTTTTGGGGACGAACTTGGCCTTTCTTATCCTGATATAATAGTCGGGGTTCACCGTATCCTTGGAAGTGGTCAGTTTTCCCTCATTCAGGAAATAGACCGAGTCGTTCTCCTTCTTGGTCTTCTCCGCATAAACCTTCATGGCATCACTTCCCAATTGTCCCAGACCCGCTTCCTGTTCGGTCCTGGAGTTCCATATCAATGCCTTTTCGGTATCGAAATTAAAGCGGATGGAATCGGGGCGAACTTCTTGACTCCCTTGTTTGAAATAGGGCAATTGGGAATAATTGCCCAAGGAATCCTTCATCCGTCCGGCATAGACCTCATTGGTAACGTAGTCCATGACGATCACACCTGCTTTGAGCTCGGTATCCTGATAATAGATCTCGGCTTCGTTGTACAGATAGATTTTATGGTCTTTTTGGCTGAGTTTTACGTAATCCTTCGCTTTGTATTGAATGTTGTCCAACAGTAAAGGTTGCTTTTTTGGCACAGTATCTGTTTGGATGGAATCGGTCCTGATGGAATCGTTGAGAATGTTCGGGGGGAGCAAAGGAGCATAGATCGTGTCCTTGATAGCCTTAATGGGCAAAGGTGTAATTGGATCTTCCTGAGCACTTAAAGTAGCGATGCCACAAAGAAGAACAAATAGGAAAAGTGAAAGATGTTTATTTGGTTGCAACGTGATAAATCCTATTTTTGTGCTAGTCGGCCCAGTTTTTGGGGTCAAACTTACATATATTTTTTGTTCTACTAATTGGGGATTACAATATTTTTAACCAATTCGGAACGCTATAATTACTCAGTTCTTATGAATAAAAGCCGGTTGACATTTTTAGTTTTTCTACTACTGGTCCTCCCTTTGACCTCTTTCAACAAAAATGATACCGAGGTTCAACTCAAGGATAAATTTGTCGTTGTTTTGGATGCGGGCCATGGTGGACATGACCCTGGAAACATCGGAAACGGCTATCTGGAGAAGAAAATAGCGCTGGCCATTGTGCTCAACGTGGGAAAGGAACTCGAGAAGCATCCGGATATAAAAGTGGTGTACACCCGTGACGATGATACTTTTGTAGACCTGTTCGAGCGTGGCGAAATAGCCAATCAGGCCAATGCCGATCTTTTTGTGTCGGTGCACTGTAATGCCCATAATTCGGATGCCTACGGAACTGAGACCTATGTGTTGGGGCTTCATGCCAACCGTCAAAACTTTGAAGTGGCCAAAAAGGAAAACTCCGTGATCTATCTGGAGGATGATTACGAACAGCGCTATGCGGAGTATGATATCAACTCCCCGGAGTCCGTCATCGGGCTGACCATCATGCAGGAGGAATTTTTGGATCAAAGCATTCAGTTGGGCAAGAAGCTCCAAGATAATTTTACCAAGGGCCTCAGGCGTAAAGACAGAAAAGTAAAGCAAGCAGGGTTCATTGTCCTGCACCAGACCTTTATGCCCAGTGTTTTGGTGGAAGCAGGCTTTTTGACCAATAAAAACGAGGGAAGCTACCTGAACTCCAAAAAAGGGCAGAATGAAATGGGAACCGCCATAGCCAATGCCGTCATTGCCTATAAAGAAGATATGGGGTTCACGGCATCTCCGGTTACAAATAACCCAAAAATTGAAGATACCAAGGTCGATGTGGATATAAAGGAGGAGGCTCCAAAAGAAGAAGTGGTTGAAGCGGACCCCCCGAAACAAACCAACGAAAAACCTGTCGATAAGGTCCAGGAATCAGGCGTGGTCTTTAAAGTACAGTTGATGGCCAGCGGAAAAAACATTGCTTTGGAGAGAAGTAACTTCAATGGCTTGAGCGAACTGTCCAGGGAACCCTACAAAAATATGTTCCGATATATGTACGGTAACGCAAGTACCTTCGAGGCTGCCAAGAAATTAAAACAGGATGCCGATGCCAAGGGATATACCACATCGTATATCGTGGCCTATAAAAATGGGGTAAGGGTTCCAATCACGGATGCATTGAAGTAGAATCATTTCAAAAAGCACTCTTGTTATAATTATTCCTAAATTTGTTCAAACCATAAACCGAATCTTTTGAAACTATCCAGGGAAATTAAAACTGGGATTATTGTAGTCGCGGGAATCGCGGCCTTTATTTTTGGGCTGAGCTACTTGAAATCCTCTCCTCTTTTTGAGAACAATAAGACATTTTATGCTGTATACGATGATGTCGGTGGGCTTCAACCCGGTACCCAGGTCTCCATCAATGGATTCAATGTGGGCAATGTGACCGATATCGGTTTCAAGGACGGCTCGGGGAAGCTGTTGGTCACACTTACGGTCAACAACGATTTTGAATTTTCCGAAAACAGCATAGCTGAACTATTTGATACGGGCATCATCGGTGGAAAAGCCGTCCAGATCGTTCCTGTTTTTGATCAGGCCCCACAGGCAAAGTCCGGGGATACCTTGCAGTCCAAGATAAAACCGGGAATCACGGAATTGGTGCAACAGAAGCTAACCCCTTTACAAATGAAGGTTGAAGGTGCGGTGTCCAATGCGGATTCCCTATTGATGAACGTCAATCAGATATTGGACGACCCAACAAAGAAACAACTTCAGGAAACCATAGTCTCTTTGAACCAATTGGTCAAATCATTCAAAGGAAGCGCCGATAACTTGAATGCATTGTTGGAGAACAACAAAGTGCAATTGGACAGTTCTTTGAAAAATGTGAACCACATTACCTCCAATTTCTCCAAACTTTCAGACTCCTTGGTCAATGCCGATTTGGGCGGAACCTTGGCAGAATTCCAGAGCACTGTTACTAAATTGAACGGAATCCTCGCCAAAATCGAGGAGGGCGAAGGTTCTTTGGGCAAGTTGCACAAGGATGATGCACTCTATAATAACTTGGCCGAGGCATCAAGAGAGCTGGATTTACTGTTGCAGGACTTTAGACTGAATCCAAAGCGGTACGTCAACGTTTCCGTCTTTGGCAAAAAACAAAAGGACTACACCCTTCCAGAGAACGATCCCGCTGAGCGGGATTCCATTCAACAAAAAGAAAATCAATAGATGGACTACTTACCCAACATCATATTTGCCGTGGCCCTTATCCTGGGCATTGGTTTTTTTGCCCGTAACGTAAAAAAGCTGTCTCGAAACATCAAGCTTGGTAAAGATGTTGATGTAAGCGATAACAAAGGGCAACGATGGAAAAACATGGCAAAAATTGCCCTAGGGCAAACAAAGATGGTGGTTAGGCCCATAGCCGGTTTGATGCACGTAATCGTTTATGTGGGCTTCATCATTATCAATATTGAGGTGTTGGAAATCATGCTGGATGGTATTTTAGGAACACACCGATTGTTTTCGCCTTTGGGTGCCGTGTATGATTTCTTGATAGGCTCCTTTGAAATCCTTGCACTTTTGGTCATCGTGGCCGTAGTCGTATTCTGGATCAGAAGAAATATCATCAGGATACAGCGGTTCATTAAGCCCGAAATGAAGGGCTGGCCCAAAACAGATGGGAACTTGATTCTTTATATTGAGTTTGTATTGATGCTTTTGTTCTTGACCATGAACGCTGCGGATTACCAATTGCAACAGTTGGGGGCCGAGCACTATGCGCAGGCAGGGGCATTTCCCGTAAGTCAGTTTATTGTGCCTTTGTTGGAAGGACTATCGGAATCTTCTTTGGTGATGGTGGAACGTACAGCGTGGTGGTTGCATATTTTGGGCATCCTGGCTTTTTTGAACTACCTCTATTATTCAAAACACCTTCATATCCTTTTGGCGTTCCCGAACACCTATTATGGAAAAACAAAGCCCCAGGGGCAATTCAATAATGTAGCTTCGGTGACCAAGGAGGTAAAATTGATGATGGATCCCGATGCCGACCCTTTTGCCGCTCCAGCAGAGGACGATGGTGCAGAGCCGGAAAAATTCGGTGCTTCCGATGTGATGGATTTGAACTGGGTACAGTTGCTCAATGCCTATACGTGTACCGAATGTGGTCGTTGTACTTCGGAATGTCCCGCCAATCAGACCGGAAAAAAATTATCGCCACGTAAGATCATGATGGACACCCGTGACCGATTGGAAGAAGTAGGAAAGAACATCGATGCCAACAAGGGCGAGTTTGTTCCTGACGGTAAACAGTTATTGGGCGATTATATCAGTCCTGAGGAATTATGGGCATGTACCACATGTAATGCCTGTGTGCAAGCCTGTCCCGTGAGCATTGACCCCTTGTCCATTATCGTGGAGATGAGAAGGTATCTGGTCATGGAGCAATCCGCAGCACCAATGGAACTGAACAACATGATGTCCAATATTGAGAACAACGGAGCACCATGGCCATACAATCAAATGGACCGTTTAAACTGGGTTAACGAATAAATCAAGAAGGATGAGCGAACAACTGAAGGTCAAGACCATGCAGGAGTTTATGGCGGAAGGAAAACAGCCGGAAATATTGTTCTGGGTGGGTTCTGCCGGGAGTTACGATGATCGTGCCAAAAAAATAACAAGGGCCTTTGTGAAGTTATTGAACAAGGCCGAAGTGGATTTCGCTGTTTTGGGTACCGAGGAAAGCTCAACCGGGGACGTGGCCAAAAGGGCAGGAAATGAATTTTTGTTCCAGATGCAGGCGATGATGAACATTGAACTGTTGAACGGTTATGAGATCAAAAGAATAGTGACCTGTGATCCACATTCATTCAACACCATTAAAAACGAGTACCCCGGTCTGGGAGGCAATTATGACGTGATTCACCATACCCAATATCTAAAAGAACTTATTGACAATGGTCGGTTGACCCTCTCAGGGGAAGGGTACAAGGGCAAACGAATCACTTTTCACGACCCTTGCTATTTGGGAAGGGCCAATTCAGTTTTTGACGCCCCAAGGGAAGTACTCGCCAAATCCAATGCGGAGTTGGTGGAAATGAAACGCCACAAGAAGACCGCCCTGTGTTGCGGTGCGGGAGGTGCGCAAATGTTCAAGGAACCCGAAAAAGGGGACATGGACGTGAATGTACTGCGTACCAAGGATGCGTTGGAGACCAGCCCGAACATCATTGCCACGGGATGTCCGTATTGCAATACGATGATGACCGATGGAATCAAGGCCCATGAAAAAGAAGATAGTGTGACCGTTTTGGATGTGGCCGAGGTATTGGCGAACTCCCAAGGGTTATAGTCTTAATTTACGAATATCAGGTCGAGAGCAGTCGAGACCAAAATGAATAAAAAAATATGCTAGCGGATTTTAATGAATTACCTGATCACTCCAGAATTTGGATTTATCAGGCCAATAGGAGTTTTACCGAGGAAGAATTACAGGAATTGGAGGAGAGCCTAACGGCATTCCTAACGGAATGGACCGCTCATGGTAGTGATTTACATGCGGGGTTCGAAATAAAATACAAACGGTTCATTGTGATTGGATTGGACCAGACCAATGCCAGTGCATCTGGCTGTTCCATTGATGCATCCGTGCATTTCATACAAAGTTTGGAACAAAAGTATAAGGTGGAGCTGTTGGATAGAATGAACGTTTCCTTTAAACAAGGGGAATATATCGCTTACAAGCCCCTAAAGGATTTCAAAAAGATGGCCAAGGCCAAATCGGTTTCCGCGAACACCATTGTGTTCAATAATCTGGTGGCGACAAAACAGGAATATCTTGAAAATTGGGAGGTTCCAGCAAGTGAAAGTTGGCACGCTCGATTTGTATAGTAAAACGCTTAATTTATCTTAATTTGCATACGTTCTTCGATGAAATGCAATATTTTTATTGGCACTAAGTTCAGGTCATAGACACCATATTTATGCGGATAAACCTTTTCCTCCCCCTTTTACTGTTCATTTGTTTACAATCCTTCGGGCAAGATAATCCATTGGTCGTCAAAGATTCCGTGGCCCAGATGGCCTGGGTCGAGAACCGTTATGCGAACCTGTCGTTGGAGGAACGAATCGGACAATTGTTTATGGTAAGTGTGGCATCCAATCAAGGGAAAACAGCTGCCGATAGGATTAAAGACCTGATCAAGGAAGAAGGTATTGGAGGCGTTATTTTTTTGGTGGGAGGTCCTGTACAACAGGCGCGATTGACCAATGAATATCAAGAAGCTTCCAAAGTTCCATTGCTCATTGGGTCTGACGCCGAATGGGGCATGGCGATGCGATTGGATTCCACCTATGCTTTTCCTTGGAACATGACTTTGGGTGCCATTCAGGATAGTACTATCGTTGAAAAAGTGGGCTATCAAATTGGCAAACACGCTAAACGTTTGGGAGTGCACATCAATTTCGCGCCGGATTTGGATGTCAACAACAATCCTAAAAACCCCATCATCGGGAACCGATCTTTTGGAGAGGATCCAAAAAATGTTGCTCAAAAGGGGCGTGCCTTTGTTCGTGGAATGGAAAGGGCCGGGGTGCTCTCCAGTGGTAAACATTTTCCTGGTCATGGTGATACCGCAACGGATTCCCATACGTCTTTGCCCATTATTAATTCCTCTTTGGAACGATTGGACTCCATAGAACTATATCCTTTCAAAAAAACCATGGAGGCAGGCTTGAGCTCTACCATGGTGGCCCATTTGGATGTTCCCAGTCTGGAACCTAGGGAAGGACATCCCTCAACTTTGTCAAAAAGCATTATTACCGGTGTATTGAAGAATCAATTGGGTTTTGAAGGACTGGTCATTACAGATGCGTTGAATATGAAGGCCGTCTCTGAGTTTGCACCTGAGGGAAAAGTGGAATTGGAGGCCTTTCTGGCTGGAAACGACATGCTCTTGATGCCCGAAAATGTGCTCAAGGCCAAGGAGACCTTTGTGCAGGCCTACAATGAAGGTCTAATCACAGAGGAACGATTGTCGGAATCCGTCAAAAAAATATTGATGGCCAAATACAAGGCAGGTCTTTACGATTACAAGCCGGTGAAATTGGAAAACCTTGTGGCCGATTTGAATGGCGTTGAAAATGATGTGGTCTATGAGCAGGCCATTGAAGGGGCCATTACCGTCGCCAAGAACAATTTTTCCTTGATGCCCATCAAAAAACTGGACAACAAAAAAATAGCCTATGTGCATTTTGGGGATGATTCTGGCAGCGTTTTCCATGAATCGCTCAATAAGTATTTCAAAGTGACCCATATCAAGGCCAAGGACATTGCCGAGTACAAAAAGGAATTGGCGAATTACAACTTGGTGATCATTGGTTTTCATAAAGATAATTCCAGCCCATGGAAAGGCTATAAATTCTCTGAAAATGAGCTTTTTTGGTTAGAGGAGATATCACGATTACGAACTAGCAACACGATTTTAGCGCTGTTTGCCAGACCCTATGCAATGTTGGATGTGCTCAACTTTGATACGATGGATGGGGTTGTGGTGGGTTATCAGAACAGTGAAATAGCGCAGGAAAAAGTGGCCGAGGTCATTTTTGGTGCCATTGGTGCAACGGGAAAACTACCTGTATCTGCCCATGGCGAGTTTCCTGTGGGGACCGGATTGGACGTAGCGCCGATTCAGCGTATGGGGTATAGTATTCCTGAGCGTGTGGGCATGAGCTCGGAATTGTTGGCCGAGGTGGATACTTTGGTCAACGATGGATTGGATTCTTTGATGTTTCCCGGAGCTCAGGTACTCATTGCCAGACGGGGGAAGGTCATTTACAATAAGAATTTTGGGAAGCCCACCTATCAATCCAAGGACAGTATCACTGAGGAATCCATTTATGACTTGGCTTCATTGACCAAGATCTTGTCCACTTTGCCCATGATCATGAAGATGGAGGAAGAGGGGGAGATTGCCTTGAACGATACCTTTAAAGATTTGATTCCCGAGTATGCCGACACCGATTTGAAGGATGTGTCCGTACTCAAGGCCCTGTCCCACTATGGGCGTTTGCCTTCTTGGATTGCCTTTTATCTGGACACTCTGAACAAGGAACGAAAACCTTCCTCAGAATTTTATAGGCAGAACCCATCTGAAGCTTTTCCGTACAAAGTGGCGGAGCATTTGTATTTGACGCGGTCTTACAAGGATTCCATATACAATCGGATAGGTCGACAAAGTCTAAAATCCAACCGTTATCGATACAGTGATGTGGGCTACTACGTTTTTAAGGAATATATAGAGAAGACCTATCAGAAGCCGATAGATGAATTGATCGATGAATTCCTGTACCAACCCATGGGATTGCAACGGACCACCTTTAACCCGCTCAAAAAATTTTCCAAGGAAACGATAGTTCCTTCGGAAGAGGACGACTATTACAGATATCAGACGGTCCAGGGCTATGTCCACGATATGGGCGCGGCCATGCAAGGTGGAGTAGGAGGGCATGCTGGGCTTTTCAGTACGGCGAACGAGGTGGCAAAGATCATGCAGATGTATTTGCAGGACGGCTATTATGGGGGAGAGCGTTTTTTCAATGCACGCACGGTAAAACGTTTTAATACCTGTTATTTCTGCAATAAGAACGTGAGGCGTGGCGTAGGGTTCGATAAGCCGCAATTGGAGGAAAGCGGTCCCACTTGTGGTTGTGTTTCCCGAAAGAGTTTTGGACACAGTGGATTTACGGGCACCTACACATGGGCTGACCCAGATGAAGAAATCGTGTATGTGTTCCTGTCCAACCGAACCTATCCGTCCGCGACCAATACATTGTTGATCAAATCTGGTCTGCGAACCCGTATTCAGCAGGCCATTTATGATTCCATTATCAATTAGGTATAAAATATTGCAGTAGATTTGTTCTTATGAAAATAGCGATTGTATGTTACCCGACCTTTGGCGGTAGTGGTGTTGTGGCCACGGAATTGGGTATTGCCCTTGCAGAACGGGGACACGAAGTACATTTCATTACCTATCGTCAACCGGTGCGTTTGGAGCTTTTGGGCAACAATATCCATTTTCATGAGGTGCATGTACCTGAGTACCCTTTATTTCATTATCAACCCTACGAACTGGCACTTTCCAGTAAGCTAGTGGATACCATCAAATTGTATGATATCGAACTCTTGCACGTACATTATGCCATACCCCATGCCTACGCGGGCTATATGGCCAAAAAGATGCTGCAGGAATACGGTATTTTCATTCCGATGATCACAACCTTACACGGTACGGACATAACTTTAGTAGGTAAACATCCATTTTACAAGCCTGCGGTTACCTTCAGTATCAACAAATCCGATGTGGTCACTTCCGTTTCAGAAGCTCTGAAAAAGGAAACCTTGAAGATTTTCGATATTGAAAAGGATATTGAGGTGATTCCCAATTTTATAGAGACCACCAAATACAAGAACAACTATACCGATTGCCAACGTACCATGATGGCAAAAGAGGATGAACGCATCATTACCCATATCAGTAATTTCAGGAAGGTAAAGCGTATTCCCGATGTCATTAAAATATTCAATCGAATTCAAAAAGAAGTACCTGCCAAACTTATTATGGTAGGGGAGGGCCCTGAGAAAGAGAAAGCGGAAGATATGTGTGACGCTTTAGGGCTGAAGGATAAAGTACTGTTCTTGGGGAACAGTAATGAAATTGACCGTATCCTTTGCTTCTCTGATATGTTTCTATTGCCATCCGAGACTGAAAGTTTTGGATTGGCGGCATTGGAGGCCATGATCAATAAAGTGGCCATTATATCCAGTAACACGGGAGGTATCCCAGAAGTGAACATTGACGGGGTATCCGGTTATTTAGCCGATGTTGGGGATGTGGAGACCATGGCCAACAAGGCCATTGAGATACTAAAGGATGATGATACCTTGGATCAATTCAAGGAAAACGCATTCAATGTGGCATCCAAGTTTGATATCGTTCACATTCTACCATTGTACGAAGACCTTTACGAAAAGGCATTTAAATCCCGTTTCAAAAACACCTTTTAGCCATTAGATATCTGTTTTTCATAGCATTGACCTGTTTACTTTCCTGTAAGGCCCAAAGGGAAGTACATACTTCTGTAGGAGAACCCATGGAAGACATGGTATTGTTGGCTCATGAAGATTTTACGAATATCGATGCTTTTGAAACCCGCGTCATTCGTGATGCGAAATCCTTGAATAAATTTTATGGGGAAATCAATAAGACCCGTAAACCGGGATTACCCGTTCCCATGGTGGATTTCTCCAAGGATATGTTGGTATTGGTGTGTCTGGGCGAACAAAAAGGAGAAAAAAAACTGGTGTTGTCCAAATTAACGGAGACCGATCAAGGGATGACAATTGCCGTGGAAGTTCTGGAGAAGGAAAAAGACGGAGAAATAGCGGTTCAGCCCATGTATTTTCCGTTCTACCTCTATAAAATGCCGTTGGTCGATAAAGACTTGACTTTTCAAAGGATTGATAACTAAGGTTTTCAAAAAAAATATTACTGCTCATCGAAAATAAACGCACTTCGAAGTTCAAAATTCCAATTTCTAAAAGCTTGACCTAGCTTTGAATCCGATAACCTCAAATCGAATAAAATGAACATTTCAAAACCTTTAACCATGCTTGTCATGGTAATTTTCTCCTATGCTTTGACCTTTGCCCAAGATCAAAATCTTGAAATGACCGAAAAGGATAGTATTGTCGAAAGTTTCTGGTTGGTGACCGTTGGTGCCAATGCTGTGGATGATTCCGGCGATGAATTCGGAGAACTGTTTGATTTTAAGGATGGTTGGAACATGGTTCCCTACCCATCTAGGGTAAGTATCGGAAGATATTTCAAGAATGGTATCGGACTTGAAGCCATAGGTTCTTATAACCGTTATAAAGAGGGGAAAATCGTTGATAATGCGGTCAACTCCGAAGATATTCCATATTTGGGACTTGACTTTAGGGTCAGTTATGACCTCAATATGATTTTGGGAGAGACCGGGTTTTTTGACCCTTACATTGGAATCGGAGCAGGATATACGGATGCCAACAACCAGGGCAGGGGCACCTACAATGCCGTTTTAGGTTTCAGAACATGGTTTTCCGACCATTGGGGAATGGATTTTAATTCCACAGGGAAGTGGGCCATGGATACAGAAAATGCTACAAACCATATTCAGCATGCCGTGGGTGTGGCGTATCGATTTGAAGTGGAAAAAGGGCTTTCCAGGAAAGGGATGGAGAAATTGGCTTTGTTGAAAGAAATGGAAAAGGAACAGCAAAGAGTTCAAGATTCCATAGCCAAGGCGGAAGAGGAGGCAAGACTCCTTGCTGAACGATTACAAAAAGAGAAAGAAGCGGCTGAATTGGCAGCTGCGGAGAAGGCCAAACGGGAAGCGGAAGAGGCCAGAAGAGCTAAGCTTCAAAATAGAATCAATGAGTTAGGGAATGTGCTATTTCAGTTTGATTCATCTTATTTGACAGCCTCAGATAAAGAATTATTAGATCAATTGGTCGCTATTATGGAAGATGAAACCAGTTTGACCATTAAGGTAACGGCACATACCGATTCAAGGGGAACTGAAAAGTATAATCAATGGCTATCTGAGCGAAGAGCGGAACGAACTGTGGATTATGTGATTTCAAAAGGAATTTCGGAAAATAGAATCACTCATGAGGCCTTTGGGGAGACTAGATTGGTAAATGAATGTTCCGATGGGGTGCGTTGTACTGAGGAAGAGCATTCCAAGAACAGAAGGTCGGAGTTTGTCATTGGGCAGTATTAAGAAGTCGATTTTTTGCGCAAATGGTCGATTAAATACCTAACACACCGATATTCATAACCTTTTTTGGAGTATTGTTTTATTTTTAAGTTGGTAAAAGCTTTGGCCACTTGAATATGCTTTGGCTTAAAAAAAAATCAATATGTGTTGTTTGTATTGCCATTGGTTAATAAGTTATTGCAACGAATCAAAGCAGAAATTCTGGTAAATTTCAACTTTAGGATATCGACTTTTTAATTTTGTAAATCAGGCAAGGAAGTGCAAAGCTTAAATGTATGGAGGAAAGTATGAATGTTTAGATGATGTAAAATCACGCAATAGGAACAAATAATAAGGTAATGTTATTTAACTCTTTAGAATTTTTTATATTTTTTCCTATTGTTATTTTTCTTTATTGGCTTTTTGGAAGGGATAAATCCAAAGTTCAGAATACCATACTTTTTATTGCCAGTTACATTTTCTATGGTTGGTGGGATTATCGTTTTCTGTCATTGATAATTTTGTCCACTCTGGTGGATTTCTATGTAGGTAAAGCTATTCATAATACTGATGATGACAGGAAAAGAAAGAATTTATTGTGGGTAAGTATCCTGTTCAATATAGGCTTGTTGGGGTTTTTCAAGTATTTCGATTTCTTCGTTGAATCTTTTGTGGGTTCCTTTTCGTTTTTTGGTGCTGACATAGTCAATGTATGGACTTTGAACATTATATTACCGGTTGGTATTTCTTTCTATACGTTCCAGACGCTATCATACACTTTAGACATTCACAAAGGAAAATTAAAACCGACCAATGATCTTTTGGCATTTGGCACCTATGTCGCCTTCTTTCCTCAACTGGTAGCGGGGCCTATTGAGAGGGCATCTAATTTATTACCGCAGTTAGAGGCCATCAAAAAGTTTAAATACCAACAAGTGGTTCAAGGGATGAAGTTAGTTCTATGGGGGCTGTTCAAAAAGGTGGCCATAGCTGATTCTTTGGCAATCATGGTCGATGACATATTTACTAATTATGAGGTTTACCCTTCATCCACATTGGTATTGGGAACTGTGTTCTTTGCCTTTCAGATATATGGAGACTTTTCCGGTTACTCCGATATAGCAATTGGCACATCCAAAATGTTAGGGATTGAACTAATGTCCAATTTTAAGTTCCCTTATTTTTCAAGGAGTATTGCAGAGTTTTGGAGACGTTGGCATATTTCACTCTCAACTTGGTTCAGGGATTATCTGTACATTCCGTTGGGCGGTTCACGTGTAAAAAGATCAAAGGCGGTACGTAATATTTTTGCTATTTTCTTGGTAAGCGGATTATGGCATGGTGCAAACTGGACATTTGTGGTTTGGGGGCTGTACCATGCACTTTTGTTTCTTCCCCTATTCTACCTAAACGTTAATCGTAATCATTTAGAAAATATAAATTTGTTCGCCTCTCCCAAAAACTTTTTAAATGATTCGGTAAAAATCGTTATCACATTTTTATTGGTCATTATTGGCTGGGTGTTTTTTCGAAGTGAAACACTTTCAGATTCCCTGTTATATCTTCAAAAAATGTTTTTTGAGTTTAGTGGGGGAGCATACGAACATCCCCTTGGTTATAGAATGATTGATTACTTCTTTCTTTTATTGTTTTTTATATGTTATGAATATAGGATCCGAAAGGATGAAAGAAGACCTTTTAATTTCAAATGGAAAAGTGTGCGATTTGCTGCATACACTTTGGTAGTATTCTTATTGTTATTATTTTATGACGATTCTATGAATAATCGTTCTTTCATATATTTTCAATTTTAAGTCATGAGAAAATTGTTGGTTAAGGTTCTTGTATATGGCTTGATGATGGCCTTGGTTCTTGAGGTTTTGATCAGGATTTTTCATTTATATTTTGAATATCCGATTGTCACTCTGAATAAAAATGAAGTTGTGAATTATGAGCCTGGTCAATCCGGCTCATTCGTTATAGGTAACCGACGAATGAATTTTACAGAGTATAATATAAATAACACTGGTTTCAATTCATTTAGGGAGTTTTTACCAACTAGTCAAGATTTTGAAGTAGCCTTAGTTGGGGATTCTTTCATCGAGGGCCTTCATCAAGATTATTATAATTCAATAGGCAAAAAGATAGAAAGAAATCTGGAGGAAAAAGTTCAAGTTTATGAATATGGGTTTTCTGGAAACGACTTGGCAGATCAATTATATTTAATTGATCAGCTTGAAAAAGAAATGGAGTTAATTGATGCAATCTATCTTTATTTGAAGTTTGATGAGGATTTAGCTAGGGATAGGTATGAAGTCAATACCCGTGCTAATTTAGAGAATAGTATAGCGTTTAAAATTAAGAGGGAAGTAAAATTGCTCTCGTACTTGAAGGGAATAGGATTAATTGCACCGATTGCCGAACTGCCAGGTAATTTAAAGTCATTTATTAAGGGACAAAAGCCAGAACAAACAAAATCCGTTGATTCCGGTGTTGTCGACAAAAAGTATATATCTAATTTGGATAAACTATTGGAATGCTACCCCATAGATAAAGGAAAAACCGTTTTCTTGATAGACAAGAGCATAACCAGTGAATCATTCTTTAGTTATTGTAAAGCCCATGGATATCGCTATGTGGATTTTGGAGTTCCTTTACAAAAATCAGAAGAAAATACTGTATTGAAGTATGATCCAATCAAACATTGGAATAATCAAGGGAGGGAAGTGCTTGCACGAGTAATTTCCTATGACATATTAAAATATCATAGGATTTCTTCCCTTGACAAACAAGATAAACCTTAACCTTATTGGTTTTAAGTGGCTTATCTGTTTAGTTCTTTTTTTCGAGTATAATCTTAATCAGGTCTGAAATATTTTCTAGACCCATGAGTTCTACTAAAGAGAATTTGATGTCATACTTTTCTTCTATCTCATTTATTAGCATCATATGGGTTACTGAATCCCATCCATCTACATCTTTTGCACTTGTATCATCATTTAATTCAAAGGATTCATGTCCTAATGTTTCAATGAAAATACCTCTTAAATCTGCCATTATTGTTTCTTTTTCCATGATATGTAGTTGTTTATTTAAATTTAGAATAAGGACCTAAGTGCTTTCATGTCAATTTTATCATTTACACTATGCGGTAATTGGTCTACAAATAAAAATTGTGTAGGAATCATGTAAGCGGGCAATGCTTCTTTTAAATAAGAAAGTACAGGTTCCAAATCCATTTTTTTACTGCAAACTGCTAAACCAAGTTCTATGTCTCCAGTTTTGTCAGGGATATCTATCACAACAATATCAACTTTATCCAAAACCTTTTTGACATGGTATTCAATTTCACCCAACTCTACCCGAAACCCTCTTATTTTCACTTGAAAATCAGATCTGCCAACATATAAATAATCACCATCTTGATCTTTATAGCAAAGGTCTCCAGATTTATAGAAAACCATTGGTTTCCCATTATATTCTTTTTCAAAAAAAACTTGCTTGTTTCTTTCTTCGTTTTGGATATAGCCATTGAATAGTTGCTCACCAGCAATACAAAGTTCACCTGTTTGGCCTTGAGCCAGCTCATTTTCGTCCTCATCAATCACTAAATAGTAAGTATTGTCAAAAGGTTTACCAATAGAGACCACTCCGTTTTCTTGCTTGTTACCTCCATTTTTGTCAAATAAATACCCCCCACAGTATATAGTCGTTTCCGTAGGCCCGTAATAATTTATTATTTGGGCATTTGGGATACAAGCATTCCATTCTTTACCGATATCCCCATAGAGTTTACCTCCTGCAAAGCATGAATACCTTACACTGGCACTGTTTATTTCTTTAAAATAAGGGCGAAGAAAATGAATAATGGAGGGAACCATTATCAACACGGTTAATTGATGTTCCGAAAGTAATTTAATGATTTGAAAATACTTCATGCTTTCTTTTGATACCGTATATACACATGCGCCTTTAAGTAAAGGAGCAAGTAAGGACACCACGGACATATCAAATGTTAATTCGAACATTTGAAGAAATCTATCTGATGAGGTTATGGAAAAATCAAGGTTGTTATCTATTGCTGTGGCAAAACCGTTTAGATTTTTGTAACTGATTGGCGCACCTTTTGGAATTCCTGTACTACCCGATGTAAATATTACATAGGCAGAGTCATCCTTATTTGGGGACTTGGGTTCTAAATGAAGTTTTTCTAAAACGTTTTGGACATTTCGAGTATCTAAGGTTTCAAATCCTGTTTCAAAATAGGGTAACGATGATGAGTCCAAAACAAACGTGCTATTAGTTTGTTCCAGAATTTCTTTATTTCTTGTTTTGGGATAAATAGGGTTGATTGGCACATAAGCTTTTCCCTCAAACCATAATGCAATTATACCGGCATAGGTCTCCAAATCATCATTTGTAATCAAACCAACATACTTTTCAGAAGCAGGAATTTCCATTTGGATCAAACCCCTGATTATGTTTATTTTTTGGCTTAATTCTCCATAAGTGTAATATTTTTCATTTATGAAAAATGCGTTCAGGTTAGAGTGTTTCAAGATGGAATCTTGAAGTGTATGAATAAATTTCATGATTAGTTTAGAGGTTGTTTAATTAAAATGTCCGTCTTGCTCCATTAACTGGTTTGTTTTGAGTTGTTTGTGTATGGAGTTATGTGCCATTGCCTTTTTCGTTTGTTTATGGTGAAAAAAGACAAAGAGGTTATCATTAAAACTTTCTGATAATATTTGATTGTCCGTAAATAAATATGTAAGTCCCAATTCGGACATGTGTTCATAGATTGTGGAGGATAATTGGGCCATATACTCCTGTTCAGCGATGCTATATTTGAGATATGCAATGGTTTTATAGTAGTGCAGGGAAACAAACCCAATCATTTTATCATGATGAAAGATTTGGTAATTGACTATGCCAATATTTTTTCCAAACCCTTTGATCACGGCTTTATTTTTTCTTTTTGTCTCTAAGGGGGTCAATAGGTATTGTCTGGAGTCTATTTGCCAATTTAAATATTCCTGAGTTTTGGGGATAAAATCATTTTGTAAAAATGGTTTCACAAAACTCCATCCGTCCACATCTATTTTATGTATATATTTTATTTTTAAATCTTTGGATAGGCGCTTGATTTTGGAACGGTTAAGGATAGTATTGATTCGAAATGAACTTTTTTCCAAGAACTTTGAAAAGAATTTAAAATGTTTTAGAAAGGAAATTTTTTGTGTGGCCATATTGCTATCAAAGGCAATAAAAATACTATGCCTGACTGTTGTTCCAATAATAGAAAAGGGCTGCTTTTTATAAAAAGCAGCTGCATTTTCTTCATATGCTTTGGTGATTACTTTTTTATCTATGGCATTTAAGGCTTCCCTAAACACAAACGTTGAAATGACAGGGTTTTGAACGGATTTTGAGACCCACCATTGAGGCATCCAGTACGTTTTGCCGTCTATGGATGGAATTGATTCTGGAACAAGGTAGCAAAAGCTCAATAAATCTTTATTTCCGATAGCAATAATGGCACAATAGTCATCATCGGACATGTTTGGTTTTTCCAAAAGCCACATAGCTTTATTATCTGATAAGGGAAGGTCAAAGGAGCGTTCGGAACTGGGGCAAAGCAAATATGACTTTAATTCCTTTTTGGTAATATGAAGTACTCTTAAATCTTTATAATCCATGAAGGAATAATTTTTGTCCGAAAAAACATTAAAAAAATAAATTCATGAAATTTATTTTTTTAAAAAAGTTGTATGGGTAGATTTAATCGATGTATATCCGTGTGAAAAGACTTTTTACAACTAGTTTACACAATAATATTTAGTGATTCCATATTAAAGATTAAACTTAACTCTTGCTCGCGGACAATTGAAGAAACGTTGGGGTCGAAATGGATGTTCAGCCCATTGTCAACCAACAAAATACATTCCCAACCCAATTTTTTGGGAGCGTAAAAATCTTTAATTATGTTGTCGCCGATATAATAATATGATGAGAGCATAAACTCATTTTCAACGGCCGTAAAGTTTTTAAGATTGGGTTTTTCTGATTTAATTTCTTCAGAGATTACAATAAAGTCGATAAGGTTCTGTAATCCCAGTGACTTAATTTTATTTCGTTGCGTAATAGATCTTCCATCTGTAACTATTGCGATTTTACCGCCCTTTATTTTAATTTTTTCAAATAGCTCGGTTACCCCGGGGAAGGGAGATATGTCCGGGACATGGTTACGGTAGATTTTCAGTAAATCTGCTGTTTTGGTTTTATATTCTATGCTTACAAGTTCGAATACATTTTTACCAGAACGATAATCTGAGAACATTTGAATATAAAGCCTTTTCCAATTATTTGCATCTAATTGTTTGGCTATATATTTATAGGCAGATTTTAAATACTCGATTTCATTGTAAAGGGTGTCATCCAAGTCAAATACAACAACCGTATTTTTGTCAACCTTTATATCCATGTACTAAAACTTCATTGTCATATCTCAGCATGAGTAGGTTATCCTCCCAAACATCAAACTGATCTGCTAATTCTTTTTTTTGGTAATATTCTTCGAAAATCCATTTAGGGAAATTGGCACCGGCCAAATAGGAGAGCGGGTACCCACCTCCGAATCTAGCATTGAGCTCTATACCATAAATTTGATTTGACTCCTTGTGCATGAAAAATTGGGCGGTAATACAACCTACTGCACCATCCATAAAGGATAACTTTTCTTTTAAATGGTCTACCAGCTCATTCCTGCAAGTAACACCTTTATTCACTTCCCCATCCCGTACTTCGATTCTCTTACGAGGAACAATGCATTTTAGTTCGTGTTGTTTATTATAATAAAGGTCACATGTGTATTCATCATGATCTTGGTGGTCCAAATATTCAAGAAAGAGCAACTTGTCGTTTTCGAAATGGTAATTCGTAAGTTCTTCTTTGGATTTAATAATAAATGTGTCCACACTTCTACTACCATCTATCGGTTTAATGAATAGGGGCAACTGATAATCATCCTTCTTGAATTCCTTTGCCACTGAAACCCCCATTGATTCAAAATACTCGTGGGTTACTTTCTTGTTCCTACATTTTTTAACGAAATCTGGCTTTGATACCAATACCGTTATCCCATTTTCCAAGAACCTCTCTTTATTTTCCGCAAGTAACATTAGTTCGTGGTCTATTGTAGGCACTACAAGACCTATGTTTCTTTGTTTACAGTTTTCTATCAATGTGGAAACATAGGATTCGTCATCAAGTCTAGGCACCATAAAAAAGTCATCGGAAACTCTACATGCGGCAGATAGGATAGGGTTGGCGTCAGCGGCATAAACTTTACCATCCGGTGTAATTTTTTTTAACTCTTTTTGAAATGCTTGGAGTAATGAAACCCGTCTTCCTGCAGATGTAATTAAGATGTTCATTATTGGGGAAAAGTTGTAAGTTCTGGTTTATTTTGTGTTGTAATGGTTATCTGCTCCGTGCAAACTAATTTAACTAATGTTAAAATTATAGGGTACAGTATTTTCCATATCATTGACTTGGTCAATTAAAATGGATAATAAAAATTTTGCTACTATGATATAGTTACGAATATTATGCTGTTTTAGACGTAGCCGTTCCAAATTTACTTTCATTTTTAAAGTTCTAAGATCTATAAATAGGAAAGTAACCTTCTTCAATTTTTTCTAGGTTTTCACTGTTTTTGGAGATACTCTCTACAATTTCTCTGTATACTTCTGGAAGCAAAACTTTTCTTCCGGTATAATATATAATGTCGTTTTCTTTTGGAAAGAAGTTTTTCTTGTACTTATACAAAGGGTCGCCATTTTGTCTTCCACCTCCCAAGACATAAAATTTCTTGCCATTCTTTCTTCCCCAATCCATTACTTCTATTTTCAAAAAGTCGTTGGGTCTGGTATGAAAATATTCCGAATTAGTTCCACCCAAATAAGAGAATACAGTATCCTTTGATAATAAAATAAACTCTGTAGAAATAGGAATATTGTTTTTGAACACCATTGCAATAGTCGCGTTTTCTGGATTGTTTTCGAGGTATTGTGAAAAGTAACATTTAGGAAAGAAATAATAGTCGGTTGCTTTATTTCTTCTCATAGTACTAATGTAAATGTTATAGAAATCGTCCATGATTTCATCTGGAATATTTCCATAGAACATTTCAAATTTCAATTCCTCTTTTTGCGCTTTTCTGTAATTATTCCTGACTTTAGGTTTAAAGCTTTGCCATTGCTCTTCTTCAGTTAAAATCCTTCCCATCACATTATCAAGCGTTGAAATAGCTGCTCCGGTATATCCTAAATGGTTACCATCGAGAGAGAACCTAATGAATTCGGTTACTACTTTATTACCCTTGTACCAGTTGTCCACTAATTCCCAGAAATTCTCGATTGTATCCAGATTGAGATTTTTTTTAAACAAAGGTCCACTATAACCATAAGGGCTGCTAACATCTTTATATTCGGAAAGGTTACCATTAATAAAAATAGGCCTTAAATAAAAACACATGAGTACTAATGGAACTTCTTCTTCAAAATATATGAAGTAGTGTATTTCACCATCCATATGACCTGCTTCCTTAAAAAGTTCAGGTTTGTAAAATGGATTATCCGTGTTAATTTTGTCAATGAAGTTTTTGAAGGTGTGAACTTCACTTTCTGTATTTATCTTGAATACGCTTAGTTGTTTGGCCTTCATATAACTTATTGGTTGATTGTGTTGGTTTTAATATATTCTTCAGCATCAATGTTTTCTTCTTCATTTTTCTGTTGGCGTTGCTTTGTTCGGTAGATGTCAAAATTCTCAACATGAGCATTGGGGTCATCTGCAACATCTTTATCAAAAAAAGCTTTTCTGAAGGTTTTAAATAAAATTTTCATATCCAAAAGAAAACTTAGATTCTGGACATAGGTTATATCGTAGGCGAATTTTTCTTCCCAAGTTAAAAAATTTCGCCCCGAAACTTGAGCAAGACCAGTAATTCCGGGTCTTACGTGATGCCTCATCTTTTCTGTTTGGTTGTAATAAGGAAGATAGAAAGTTCTTAAAGGCCTGGGGCCAACCAAGCTCATATCGCCTTTTAAGACATTGATCAACTGTGGAATTTCATCAAGAGATGTTTTGCGTATAAATTTACCTAAAGGTGTAATCCGTTCGTTGTCTGGTAGCAAGTTCCCTTGCTCATCTTTTTTATCGTTCATGGTCTTGAACTTGACGATTCCAAATATTCTTTCGTTTTTACCTGGCCTATTTTGCTTAAAAAATGGACTCCCCTTAAAATCGATTCCCAAGAGTATTGCCACTATTAGAACGATAGGGGATAAGATCAATAAACCAAATAGGGATGCTATGAAATCAATAGCACGTTTAAAATAATTTTTATACCAATTCATTTTTAAACCTAAAAAAATGTGAAAGAGTTTCCATCAAATAATCCAAATCAGTTTTGTTGTATCTAAAATCAACATGGATATTCATTAAGTATTTGAACTTAGTGTCAACCGAGTTACCGGGCCATAATTCCGAAGGGTATATTTTATGTTCAATCAAATGTGATTTAAGTCTGTCAAAATCGGTTCTTCGTTCAAATGGAACATTAAGGCCAAACGTTGTATTGCCATCTTGCCAAAGAATGTCCAGGTCTTTAAAAGTACTTATTCTTGAGTGTAAATAATTAAGATTTTCAGTTTTGTATGATTGATAGTCTTTTGTAAGATAGGCGTTGATATAATCTCTATGTTCAATTGTTACGGGAATTATCTCATATTGGTTATGGAGATAATTTTCTGCCAAAGAATATAACTCGAGATATTCTTGTTTATTTTCTTCAATACTACAATTGGACTTTAGCTCCATTGCTTTATCTATAGAATTCCAAGCATTAATTATAAATGTTTGAGTAGTTTTTTCCGAAACATTTGTGCTATTATCTCCCCAGTTTATTTTTAAACTGCTCCCTTTCGGAACCCAAGCCATTGCTCCTAAAGGAACAGGCAAGGTTTTTCTTAGAGAGGTAATACATATATCGGCAGAACTATTTATACAACTATTGCTCAACCAGCCATGAGAATGATCTTCCAATATAATTGCTCTTGTTGGGTTATTAGGTAAGTCATAATTAAAAATCCCCCAGAAATTATTTAACAGTACAATATCATTGGGGTTTTGAAAAAGACTTGGGTCTAGTTGAACGATGTGATTTATTTGAAAAGGGTCAATATCATAAAACCCAACATTATTGTAATTATGTTTTATCCAAGCGGTAACATGTTGACAATAGTATTTGGGCAACCAAATGGTTTCGACATCTTTTGTTTCATTGATAGTTTCAATAATAAACTTTATGGCATGTCTGCCAGTGTAGAATAGCTTATGGTCTTGAAAAAAAGTAATGGTACTGGACTCTTTAATCTGTGTTTCATCAATTTTATGAAAAAATGAGCCGTAGCCAATGATTTCCTTTTTCATTACTTAGTGTTTTACACAAAAAAAAAGGATTGCTTTTAACTTTAAAATTTAATAGGATGAAATGTTGGAAAATCGGTTGTAAGATTGTTTTTTTATACAAACCATTATTTGATGAAAAAATACGTTTTTATTGGATCTAGAACACATGTTTACAAATCTGCAATTTCTTTAGGTTTAAATTTTGAAAAGGTTTTTGCCTTAAAGGGAAGCTATTTGGAGAAGGAGTTGCTTGATAATAAAATTTATTATGAAGCATTTAGTGTTTCCGATAAAGAAGAAGTACTTATCAATTTGATCAATTCAGAATTTGATATTTTAATTTCTAATGGATGTCCTATCATTTTTCCTGTAAATCGATTTAAGAAAAATCAAGTTTTAATCAATATACATCCGACGTACCTACCTCATTTACAGGGAAAAACTCCTTTAAATGGAGTTTTTTATCTTAATTATGAGTTTTATGGCGCAACTATGCATTTTATTGATGACGGTATTGATACCGGAAATATCATTCATCAAAAAAAAGTATCTCTAACTCCTGATCTTGACCTCGGATTAATTTATCATTTGTCTATGGAACTTGAAGGCGAGGTGTTTAGGGAAGGCTGGCAATTATTGACTGAAAAGGATTTTGTTTATTCGGGTATTCCCCAACCTGAGGGTAAAACATATTTCAATAGAACAATTGAAAAGCAGTCTATCGACTTTATCACGATGAATACTGAACTAATATTAAAAAAGATTAGAAGTTTTGGTATTGAGTCACAAGGATGTTACGCACAATTTGGCAATAAAAAATATAAAATATTTGGTGCAGAAGAAGTTGTCCATCAGCCATTATTGGAAAAAGTGAAACAACTGAAACCCAGTTCGGTTTATTTGGAATATGATAACAAAATTCTCGTTAAAACAAAAGATGGTCTAATCAAATTGAACCGATTTAAGTCTATTTTGGATTAGGAATTATTATTCTCATTCTTTTGTGTTAGTTTAATCCAAAACGCTATCAATAAGACCAATCAATTTCTTATTGATGATTTTAACGTCAAATTTCTTTTCAGCTAATTCTCGGCTTTTAATGCCCATTTCACGAATTTGTGAAGTGTTTTCGAGTAAATTTCGCATAGCCACTAGTAAAGAATCAAAATCATTCGGTGTAATCAATCTACCGTTTTCTTCATTTACAACAGTCTCCTTACACCCTGGAGAATCCGTTGTGATTACTGGCAAACCGACAGACAACGCTTCTAAAATAGATCTAGGAATTCCTTCTCGGTAAAATGTGGGTAAAACAAAAACATCTGAATTATATAAAAATTCAGCTACATTGTTTTGTCTACCATGATACACTATGATTTGTTTTTCGTGCAATTTGTTCAACCTGTCCATGGAAATGGCTGAAGGTGATACATCGGGAGCGCCAATAACATGGAATTCTGCGTTATGGTAGGATTCCTTAAGAACTTGTGCTGCCTCGACAAATAGATGGATACCTTTTTCCCTTATTAACCGAGCAACCATCACAAAAATAATTTTTTTAGAGGTATTGTTGTTTACCCTTGTTGGGTACGAATCCAGGTTAACACCAGATCCCCCTACAAAATCCACTTTTTGATCTTTGGAAATTATATTCCTATCCCAAAAGAGTTTATAATCATCCGTATTTTGAAAAACAATCAATTTGTTCTTTCTAATAGAAAGCTTGTACAATGTTTCAGTAACCTTTTGCAATAATCTTGCCCTTTGAGACATACCACTAAAAGTGAAACCTAAACCTGTAATCAATGAAATCGTAGGAATTTTAGCCATATTGGCGGCCATAGAACCGTATATTACCGGTTTAATGGTATAAGGGAAGACCAAGTCAATGTTATGCTCCTGTATTAGCTTTTTTAGTTCCAAAATGGAACTCAAGTCCTTGAAAGGGTTCATTCCGGTTCTTTGAAGTTGGTACTCCAAAGGAATAGCCCCGATTTCGTTTAATTTTTCGGTTACTTCTACCGTCATTTCAGGCGCGGCTGTAAATACAGTATACCCTGCTTTGATCAGATCTTTTATAAAGTCACCTCTAAAATGAGTAAGAGAAAGATCGTATGAACAAATAATTAAAATACGTTTGGTCATGCAGAATGTTTTTTTGTTTTAAATGTTCATGTAAGTGTTCCAATACCATTTTTGAAAGCAGTAAAAGGCCCAAACCCGAAACGTATTGTCCTTTTTCCCCGATAAATGATCTTGGACCAATTTTGTGATTTCCTCAAGTTTAAAAATTGCTTGAAGTTTTAATCTGTCTTTTTCGATATAACTTTCCAATTCTTTACGAAGACTTTGCCTAAGCCAGTCTCCGACCGGAGATCCGAATCCACTTTTACTCTTTTCTAAAAACTTATCTGGGAACTGATCCTTAAAGGCCTCTTTGAGAATATACTTTTTATTCCACCCTTTCATTAAATAGTTTTCAGGAAGTGTGTTGGCAAATTCCCATAATTCCCTATTTAAAAAAGGCGCTCTGCATTCAAGTGAGTTTAGCATACTCGTACGGTCAACTTTCGGGAGCATACCGCCTTCCAAACTCACAATCTTATCAATTTGTCTATAGTCGGTAAGACTCGTTGCTTTGTCTATGTTGAGTTTCTCTTTGTATTCGGAAAACAGATTGGAATCGAAAAGATTGGGTAACATGATTTCTTCCAACAAATTTTGGGTATTGGCCAAGGATATAATGTCCCAATAAAATTCACCTTCATAGTCGATACTATTCAGTAGCTTTCTTATTTTGAATCTTTTTCCGCGAATGTCCTCTTTTGTGGTCAACAACGAATTGGCCATTTTACGAATTGGCTCATGTATACCTTTTGGAATCAATTTAGTATACCTGCTATTCATTTTTCCAATGTAATATTTGTTATAACCGCCAAATACTTCATCTCCTCCATCTCCAGTTAGTGCCACAGTTACATAATCCCTTGTTTTTTTAGAAACCAAATAGGTTGGGAGAGAAGCTGTATCGGAAAATGGTTCGTCAAAATTTATCAATATCTCGTGAATGTTGTCTTTTAGATCATCCTCATCTATTATAAATTCATGGTGGTTACTATTAATAAGTTTTGCTACCAGTTGTGATTTATCTGTCTCATCAAAACGGGTTTTTTTGAAACCGATGGAAAAAGTTTCTATTTTTTTACCAGTAGCTTGCGATAGACATAGAGAAACTATGGAAGAATCCACACCACCTGATAAAAAAGTTCCTAAAGGAACATCTGAAACGGATCTACTATCAACACTATCATAAACCATTTGCCTAACTTTCTTCTTGGCATCATCAAATGAAATGTTCTGAGGATTTGGTTCTGGTTCGTTGTTAATAGGTTTTATGGTATAGCGATGAGTATTAAAGTCATACTCCATAAAATGATTGGCCTCCAATTTATAAACACCATTATAAATGGTATGAGGTGCGGGCACATATGTAAGTCTAAGGAAAAGATTTAATCCTTTCGCTGATATTTCGGGTTTGGAATCTAATAAGTTAACAATGGATTTTAATTCGGACGCCCATATAAAACGATTCTGCATCGCAGTATAATACAAGGGTTTTTCTCCAAAGAAGTCTCGTGCTATATATAGTTTGTTAGTGTTTTTATCATAGATGCTAAATGCAAACATACCATCGAGCTTCTTAAAAGATGCTGTGCCCTCCAATTCATAAAGTTTCAAGATTACTTCCGTGTCACTGGTTGTTTTAAAGGTTGCCCCTTTTTCTATGAGTTCAGATTTTAACTCACGGTAGTTATAAATTTCACCATTAAATACGATTACAATCTGTTTGTCATCCGAAAAAATGGGTTGCTTACCAGATGCCAGGTCAATAATGGATAGACGTCTCATTGCCATTCCCAAAGAAAATGAATCATTGGCTTCGGTAAAAAAACCATCTTCATCCGGGCCTCTATGAATAATAAGATTGTTCATTTTGGCCAAGATGGTTTTCATATCATTTTCGGCAGTTATCTGTTCGGTTATTATTCCATTTATTCCGCACATATACCTTTGGTTAGTTGATTATAAATTGATTGAATTTGGCATAAATACTACCTAATTCATATTCTTTAGCCCTGATGAGGCTTAATTGACTGTATTTTTCTAATTCTGTTGGATTTTCTTTTAGATAATTCAAAGCCTTGGTTAATCCTTCCACATCATTATTGTTAACAAGAATCCCATATTTTGCTTTGTAAAAGGAGCCTTGCATGATATCAACATCTTCATTGTTGTTCAATAGCTCAAGAGGGCCCGACAAGCAGTTGGTGGAAATACTTGGTAAGCCAGCAGCAATTGCTTCCAAAAGTGCATTAGGGAATCCCTCGGTATAGGAGGACAATACAAAACAATCACTTTTGACCAAGTGTTCATTTACATTTTTAACCTTTCCTTTTAACTCAACTTTATCCTCGATATTATATTTTTCTGAAAGTTCTTTCAAGTTTTCTTTTAGAGGTCCATCTCCTAATATGGTCAGATTAAAACCATTGCTGCTCAAACTAGACAAGGCTTTAATTATCATTTCCTGGTTTTTCCGGGTGTTTATACTTCCAACATTTATAACCTTTAAGGTATTTGTGTGCTCTTGATATTTTTTTGGGTCAATTGTATTTTCCGGAAGATCTATGGGGTTATAAATAACTTCCATAGGAATTTTTATTCCGAAGTTCTTTTTTAAATCCTGATTTATATATTCGGAATTTGAAAACAGTTTGTAGCATCTGTTATATAGCATTGGGTAAAACACCTTGGAAATGTATAGTGATAATTTACTTGTTGTGTTATCCGAGGGAAACCCCCTTTCACTCACAAACATTTTGATGGAAGGGTTGAATATCGACAAAATACCATTGACGAGGTTTGGAAAGGCCAAAAAGGAAATGGCATATTGTATCTTCTCTTTCCTTAGCATCTTGTTGTATTTGAACAAGAAACTTATAGCATGGAAAAATTTTAAATGTACAGGTTGTTTAGGGCCTTTTTTGTTGAAGATTACTGTGTTTACTTCCTTTGGAATATCAAAATGAATTTCGTTGTAAAAAAGAAATAAGGTTACATTGTAATCCTTGATCAATTCTTTCAGCAAAAGGCTTATAACTTTTTCTGCACCACCGCTTGTTAGGCTTATGTCTAAAATACTGAGGTTTTTTTTAGTCATCGTATAGCTAAGATTGAACTAGTCTTTTGAATAGAACTTCATACTCATTTATAATTTTATCCGTACTAAATTTTCTTAAAACGGATTCTCGTATACCCTCGGGATCCCAATCTATTTTTTTTTCAAGTTTTGCTATGTATTCCTCCTCGGTGTTAACCAACCATCCGTTTATACCGTTTTCGACGATTTCCTTGGTGCCTCCCGGTACATCAAAGGCAATTACCGGCGTTCCTACCACACAGCTTTCCAATAGTGCGTTGGGAAACCCTTCTACATATGAACCTTGTAAGAAATAATCATTTTCCATAAGATATTTGTTCACTTCGTTTGTGTAAGGAATGTGTGTGATCTTGTCCTTTAGGCCCAAAGACTCTGCCCTTGAAAAAATCTCATCCCTAAGATTTCCATTACCTATGATTGTATATTCAAACTCTTCATCCAGTTTTGATAATATGTTAAGGATTCTAAGGTGTCCTTTGATTTCGACCAGTCTGCCTACGGTAATGAATTTAAGAAATGGATTATTTGTTTCGGGTTTAATGTCCCCGTAGTTGGAAATCGGGTTGTTTATGACTTGAATTTTATGTTTAGGTACGGAAAAATTATTGACCATATCCTGTGCCATATCTTTTGATTGGCAGACAATGGTATTAAGCCTTTTATAGGCGTATTTGGTTAAGCTTTTTGGGTAAAACCTTTTTTTTGTTTTCTTTCTTGCGCTTAAAATAGTGGCTTCCCTACCTACAAATTTTGTTTTTCGGAACAGTGGGGATATAATTGCCATGGCAGTATTTAAGTGTGATATTGAACTCATCACAATATTGGGACTTAACTTTCTCAAAACTTGGACAATCTTTGGAATAGAATATAATACGCGGTCCTGCCCCAAGTATATTACATCGATTTTTTTAATTGTATAAGATTGTTCCGATTGCCCAGAGAGTACCAATAGGGTAGTTTCGAATTCTTTTTCATTCAAATGCTGGGAAATGAAAGAAATAACCTTTTCTGCCCCACCGGCGACTAAAGAAGGTATTACAAAAACAATTTTTATTGGAGAGTGGGACATAGGTTTAGCTTTTTTCAGGGATATGTTTAATGATTCTTGAAATATCAATTCTTTTGATTTCTTTGGCCGGGTTTCCTGCTATCATCATCCCTGGTTCTTTAAAGTCTTTAAAAACGGTGGCATTTGCACCAATCGCTATATTATTGGCAATTGTGATATCCCCATATATTTTAGCTCCCGGACCTATATAGACATTGTCTCCTATTACAGGTGCTTTTTGCCCACCTCCTGATGCACCGATATTGGTACAGGCATGAATTCTACAATTATTCCCGATTTTTGCATTTCTATTGACCACTATGGTTCCGTAATGTACAATGGCAAGGCCAGGACCGAATACATTTTCCGGGATGGAAAACCCCAATTTCAATGCAATCCTTCTGTAACGTAGTTTAATCACTTGGAGCCGAAGCTTATTGAAAACACCTTTTTTACAATTTAGAAAATACTCTTTTTTTCGCAACAATCTTTGGAATTTATAGATATGGTTGGGAACAATAAGACCTATTAATTTGCTTTTAAAATTTGGTTGATTTAAACCAAGAGCCTTCCGGTCTAATTCTAAATATTGAAGGTATTCTTTCTTGGATGTGATCATGGCTTATATGATTAGTGGTTTAGCATTAAATTTAAGTAGTAATGCTATTTTTTATCAGTAGAATGATAAGGCAGATCTTGAGTTGAGTATGTGTGATTTTTGTAGAGCATATCTTGGTTTTTTGGTCTAAAAGGTCTTTGAAAAAAGATTTCTTTTAACTGATTCTTTAAAGAATATTGTTTTAAGGAGATACGATTATGACTTTTATTTGCTAATATTTTCAGTGTTATGTTGCCTGTTCCTTGATTTCCTTGTATCAGCCAACCAATAGTCGGGTTCTCTAACGAGTAATCAGCAACCTCTACGGGCAATTTTTCCTCATCTGCATTCCACAATGGGACATGTTGGTTAACGTAAATTGCGATTATAAATGATCGTAATGACCACAGGCAACTTCCAGCACCTGAATAAGAATCCAATAGGCTAAGATCATCTCGGTAAATACCCTGTGTAACTTTACCATTTTCCAGTGCTCCGTTAGCAATAAAATGCCTCCAAGTTAAATCAAATGATCTAAAAGCAAGACCTGGCGAAATTTCCTCGGGCACAAGAAGTGCTCCTGAAAGCATTGGGCCTGGAGCTGCTAATCGATAACAAACACTCCTGCCCATAATAGGGAAACCTTTTTCCCCAAAAAAGTATTTGTAAAATGACAGAAATTCGGCGTGTGAGTTTTTAATAAAAGTATGATCATATTCAGGGTCTATTTGATCGATCCAAAAAAGACTGTAATGTATAGACCATGCATTGTAATAATCTATCCCTTTTGGGGGGTCGTCAAACCAGCCTGAGCCTAAATAATGTTTCTTTTTGTATCTATGGTACAATGCATTAATCTTGTCAGAAATAGTATAATCTTTAAAACCTAGACTTTCCATTACTTTATAAATTGTAATGGGAAAAAGATTCCAGTTGTTGTCGACAATTTCTCTATCCAAAGCTTGACTTAACCAGTCAATCACCTGATACTTTTCATTGTCGGAATATGTTACCCATATCTGATCTTTACTTAGCCAAAGCCCTAAAGCAATATCCGCTGCTTCTACAATCCGTTGATCTTTGTTCTGTATGGTTCCCCAATAATCTGGATTGTTTGGGTCTGTTCCCGATAAAATAGCTTCTCTTATAATTTCTTTTAAATTGATATTCTTATTATCCACGGTTAAGTAATCTTTACCTGTTGAAAACCATACAGAAGCCAAAGGAAAAAATCGTGCAAATCCTTCAAGAGCATTTATTTTTCTTCCTCGAGTACTTATTTCCCCAGTGTAATAAGTTAGAGCTCCACTAGTTGTTTTGTATGACAAATAACCATCAACGAAATAGTTAAACAAATGGTTGTAACGTTCAAAATTAGAATGTTGATTCCTGCTTGCTAAAAAATAGTCTTTGATATGTTGGTCTTTTGTTTTTTGCTCTTTCAATATGCTAATCCTCACATCCCATCCTTCTACAGGTTTTATACGAGTTTTTATGTACAAAAAAAATAAACCCAAAAGAAGAAAAGCTGACAATATTAGTAACTTAAATAAGTTTCTATTACTGATTTTTGAAATCAATTGCTTCATAATTCTTGATTATGTATAGAGGGATTGGAATAACGTATTTTTTCATCAATAAAGTATCCTAAATAAATATAGAGTACGATAATGTATGGTTGATTGATAACCGTTTGAAGACTAAACATGAAAATTAAAAGAGTCATCAAAATGGAGAATACTAATGGTTTTTCGTAAATTTTTAGTTTAAAAGCCCTGAAAAAATGGAGGAGGGTGACACCTACAAAAGTCAATAATGCCAAAATTCCTGAATCTGCCCATATATTAATGAATGTGTTATGGCTTCTTGTTTCTGAACCAAATCCAATACCGTAACCCGTAAACGGATTGTCGTAAATATATCCCATTGTTTGTAACACTAAATCATCTCTACCAGAGCTATCTACTTGATTAAAATTAAAAGACAATAGGTTTTCTATATTCTTAACTTTCATCATTTGTAACTCTTTAAGGTTCAGTGGTTCAACTAAAAAAGTTATATTAATGAGGCATATATAGATAAGAGGTATAAGAATTACACTAAATAAAAGTCGTTCTTTTGTAAAGAACTTATTATTAAGAATGGCAATTACCACTACAAAAATGAATAGTCCTGTTGTTGAAAAGGTAATGAATAATGAATAGATCGTTAGTATCAATGCTGAATATCTCAAAATTTTAATTTTTGGATAATAGTGTGTGTATAAGAAGATATACCCAATAATAGATATTAAAGCACTATTGTTTGCATCCCCGATCATTCCTTCAGCCCTATTTACGCCAAAAGGCAAAAATGTATTAGACCCGGCATCATAGCCAATATGGAAAAGAAAAATTGTTAAAACATTGTAAAGGAAAAAAGCAAGTATCATGGTATTTAGAAAACCATCTCGATTACTTTTCTTTTTGAAAAATATTAGAAAAGAAAAAAGATATACTAATTGAACTACGGTCATCGGTATATACTCAAAATAATTATACCTTATGGAAGCCAAAAGCCCTAACACATAATATATGAAATTATAAACCAGCCAAGAATTAACTGTAATAGATGAATCACCTTTCTCTTTAATAAATTGTAGTGCTGCAAAAAGCAGTAAAAATAAATTCAGGTATGCTATTAACTGGGCTAGTACAAGCGAATAATTTAAACCAATGAACCGTTGAACACCAGATGTATTAAATATGAAAGCGTAAACAAATATTAATTTTCCTAATCTTTTCATGCTCGCTGAATAATCTCATGAAATAATTCAAACCATCGCTCAGTTATTTTATCTATATGAAAGCGTTCAACATTTTTGATAGCATTATTAGCCAATTTTTTCCTTAGATCAGGGTCAGAGATAAGCATTTGAATTTCCGAAGTCATTTTCTCTTGATTTTGGTCTTCAACTAAAATGCCATCTACTTGATCATGTATAATATCTCCAGGGCCGGTAACACAATCAAAAGCAATACAAGCCATTCCCTGAGACATTGCTTCTACAAGTACCATTGGTAATCCTTCGTACCTTGATGGGAGAATAAATATATCTGAACTTTGCATGATTTTATTGACATCCTTCCTAAATCCCATAAACTCAACATGATTGGAAATATTTAATTCATTTGCAATTGTTTTTAAAGTTTTCATTTCTTCATCTCCCTTGCCAAGTATTTTAAGTTTCCATTCTGGAAATTTTTGAAATATAGGTTTTACTATATACATCATTTGATCAAACCCTTTGGTCTTATACCTGTTTAAAGAGCCTACTGCTAAAATGACTTTGTCCCTAGCATGAGTGTTTTTTTGTAAACCTTTAAAGGTTGCAGGATTTGGCATAACCACAACATTTGCATTATATTTCCGATAATAAGGGACATCAAAATTGGTTAATACAGTAATAGCGTCAGCAGACCTATAAATATATTTTTTTGTGAATTTGTCAGTTTGAAAGGTATTCCTTAAATGACTATTGTGCTCACAACCTATTATTTTTATCCGATATAATTTGGCGGTTAAGATGGATATCAAGTTGGTAAGAGTTATGAATGAAAGGATTAAATCCGGTCTATTTTCCTTTTTTCGATAGAAGCTTAAAAGATTAAATAAGCTTCTGACTGTATGATTGGGAATATTTCCATGATGAAGCTTTACTCTTTTGATTTTATTGTTTAATTCATATTGGTCCCCTTGATTAAACGTGATAAACGTAACGGATATATTTTTTTTGATAAAATCATTTGCTAGAAGTGCAGAGACTCTTTCCGCACCACCACCTCTAAGTGAAGAAATAATAAAATGAATTTTCATTTAAATAGTTTTTTTAATCTTACCATCACATTTCTGAACCCTTTGTTTAATAGATAAATACAGGGAAAATAGATTAGGAAAACAGTAAAAAATGATTTAATTCCATAAATCATTAATTCAAAAAGAGTTGAGGATTGTAATATAATGTAATTGGATATTAAATATCTGGAAATAAATAATGAAATAATAAATGATATGGTTAATCTGAAAAACCCTATCCAATAATTCCAAACACTTTCTTTGAAACCATGTTTGTACAAATAATATGGACGCCAAATCATAATTACTAAGGAAAAAGCTATTAAAGTACCCATTAATACCCCCGCTAATTCAAAATAGTGTAACAAAATTATGGAAGAGGTCAAGTTAATAATGCTTTGAACTATGGGTGCTCCTATATCCTGAAAAAGCCCATAGGCGTCTTTAAAATGATCGACGGGAACACGTATTTGTGATATGAACATGTTGGTCAAAAAAATTGTTAGGACCATTGGCTTTAACACATACTTTTCTCCTAGCCAAAAGACAATAAATGGTTCAACTAGATAAAAAAGAATCATGAATAGGGTGCCCGCAATAAAAAAGCGTAGTGACATCATTTCCCAAAACACCTTTTTTATGTTGGTCTTGTCGTTTTCTGCAACAAGGTTACCGATTCCAGCTGCTGTACCGGCAAAGGTGGTATTTACTAATTGCAGTAGCCTGCTGAAAATCAGTTGATAATTGCCATAAAAAGCCACCATTTCAACGCTTATGAATGAGAAGATTAAAATTTGATCAGTACCATTAGTCACAAAGCCTCCAAGCTTATGTATAGAGATTTGCTTTACTTTTTTGATGAGTTCAGGGTATACTTTCAATAATGATTTTCCAGAATGGGTGCTGCTTTCTAACCATGGATATTCCTTGAACACCCTTTTTCTTAAGAAAAAACTAAATGAAATATGATACAATAATTCGAGTGTAATCCATAAAAAGATGTTTTTGAAATATAAAACCGTTACTGCCTGAAGTATTATTTTTATTAGGTTTATAGACTGGGCATAGGAAGTTATTATGTAGTTTTTTTGGTCGGCTTCCAATAAAAAAAGATGATAATTGAAGAAGAAGTTCAAGAGCAATCCGGCCAAAAAAGTATAAAATGCGTAATAAGGTATCCACAAACCAACGGAAAGGTCGTCAAAGATCAAGGGAAAAAATAGAGAAAGGACCACACCTGCTCCAAGAATGATAAAACCAATCTTTTGGTATAAAAAGCCAAATAATGTGATGAGCTGGTTTATAGATTTTCTATCATCATCAAACAATGGTTTGTACAGCGTATATCCAACTGCAGCTCCAATACCAAGCTCAGCAAGATTTAAAAACTTTAGAAAGCTTTGAAGCGTTCCTGTCAAGCCAATAAATTCATCTCCCAGTCCATCTAAAAATATTTTGCGTGAAAAAAATTGCACAAATAAGAACAGTATGTAGAAGAACATACTGAACTTAATATTCTTAATGGCATTTTTAACCCTGGACATTCCTTACGAGTTTAATCAATTTTATCTGTGCTTCTATTCGAAATATATTCAAATGAAGGAACAAGGAGTAACACCAAAATGGCAAAACTTCAATCAGAGTCCCATACATTGATATTTTGGGGGCCTCCGTGCGAATTGTCTCCCTTATTTCTCTACGAATGTTGCCATCTTTGTCCAATTCTTTGTTCAAAAAAAGATTATTGTAGTGGAAGGTTAAAAATTGGACCAAATACTTTTTTGAATTTTTTCTAATGGTTTCATTACTATGCCTTGTTTTTTCGATTACATACATAGCAGCATCTCTTGCGTTGAGTTTATTTTGGGTGTATTTTCCTCTTATAATACTGTCGTTATTTCCCATATTATAGATATATAGGGGAGAGTCTAAATACCCTATCCTTTCCACCATATTTATAGTGTCTATGGTATAGAACACATCCTGATGAATTTTATATGGAATAAAAAATCGGTCTTCAATCAAACTTCGATGATAAATTCTTCTCCAAACCGCAAATAGCCGTTCTCCAATAATACGTTCCATTGCAACTTCCCTATCCTCAATTCTTTTAGAAAAATCAAAGCAGGTATCCACTTTGTCCAATTGGGTTGTCCTAATGGAATTACATTCAACAATTTTTAAATTGTTTTCCAACGCAAAATCCAATAGGTCTTTAATGTAATTTTTTTCTACCAAGTCATCGCTGTCAACAAATGCAATATATTCTCCAGTAGAATTGCGGATACCATTATTTCTGGCAATACTTGACCCTCCATTTGCTTGATGGATTACCTTTATTCTGGAGTCCAGTTGTACTGCATTATCACATATTTTACCACTGTTATCTTTTGAACCATCATTGATAAGTATGATTTCTAAGTTTTGATGACTTTGGGCTTTTAAACTCTCAATGCACCTGTTCAGGTATTGTGAAACATTATAAACAGGCACAATTATACTAACAAGAGGAGTGTGATTATTTATATTACAAACGCCCATTTACCAGTTTAGAATTATATACACTTTTTACATCGTAAAAGACCCCATTTTCTTTTTTAAAATTTTCCAATTTTAAGTCAAGGAATTCCTTGTGGGCAACAGTCAAAACGATTGCATCATATTTTTGATTAGGTAATTCTTTTGTAGAGATAAGACCATATTCGTGTTCTACTTCTTTTGGAAACGCCCAGGGATCATATATATCAATAATAGCACCATATTCGTTTAAATTTCTAACAACGTCCACAGCTTTTGTATTTCTTACATCTGGACAATTTTCTTTGAACGTGATACCGAGAACAAGGATGTTAGCACCCTTTACTTTGATGTCATGCTGTACCATTAATTTCACAACTTCGGTTGCGATATATTTACCCATTCCATCATTCATTCTCCTCCCTGCCAATATGATTTCAGGGTGGTAGCCATACTCTTGAGCTTTTTGAGCAAGGTAAAATGGGTCCACGCCAATGCAGTGTCCACCGACCAATCCGGGTTTAAATGGTAAAAAGTTCCATTTAGTTCCGGCAGCATTCAACACATCGTGGGTATCTATGCCCATAAGATTGAAAATCTTAGCCAGTTCGTTTACAAAGGCAATATTGATATCCCTTTGTGAGTTCTCAATGACCTTGGCAGCTTCAGCAACTTTAATGGTTGGCGCTAAATGAGTGCCTGCAGTAATCACGGAGGCGTATAAATCATCTATATTTTTACCGATTTCCGGTGTTGATCCAGAAGTAACCTTCAGAATTTTATCCACAGTGTGTTCTTTGTCCCCCGGGTTTATCCGTTCAGGAGAATAGCCTACATAAAAGTCTTTGTTAAATGTAAGTCCGCTGACCCTTTCTAATATGGGTACACACTCATCTTCGGTTACACCTGGATATACGGTTGACTCATAAATAACTATATCTCCTTTTTTTAAGACTTGGCCAACTGTCTCGCTGGCTTTGTAAAGAGGGGTCAATATAGGCCGATTGGTACTGTCTACCGGAGTGGGCACAGTAACCACATAATAATTGCAATCGGCAATATCCTCGTTTTTATATGAGCAATACAGCCCCTTTTCCATGTATGGGCTATCGACAAGCACATTTTGTAGAATATGGTCTTCAACTTCCAATGTGCTGTCTGTACCTGTATTAAGTTCTAATACTCTTCCCTGATTAATGTCGAAGCCAACCACCGGATATTTAGTAGCGAACAACCGGGCCAGGGGTAGGCCAACGTAACCAAGGCCTACTATTGCAATTTTTTTATTGGATTTCATTTTGGCTTTGATTATTGGTTTTTTTTCCAATTTGATGATATTCAAATCCCATCGATTTTAATTTTTCGTCGTTGTATTGATTTCTACCATCAAAAATCACGGGATTTTTCAATTGTTTTTTCAATTCACCAAAATCTGGAGCACGAAACTCTTTCCATTCCGTAAGTAAGATCATGGCATCTGCATTCTCCAATGTAGCATACTTGGCTTGAAAGTAATTTACATTTGGAGTATCCTTTAAGTAGAAGTGTTGTGCCTCGTCAATAGCCTTCGGGTCATAGGCATTCACGATTGCTCCCCTTTTCACCAATTCTTTTATTATGTAAATTGCTGGGGCTTCGCGCATATCGTCTGTACCGGGTTTAAATGCTAGTCCCCAAACAGCAAATGTTTTACCACTTAGGTCCTCACCATGCTTCGCAATTATTTTTTTGGCAATCACAAATTTTTGTTGGTCATTGACGTCTTCAACGGCCTTGATAAGCCTAGGAGAATAGCCATGTTCTTCAGCTGTTTTTTTGAGTGCCTTGACATCTTTTGGAAAACAAGAACCACCGTACCCACTGCCTGGGTAAATAAAACTATATCCTATTCGGCTGTCGGAACCTATACCTATTCTTACTTTGTTTACATCTGCATCGACCAATTCACATATATTTGCCACTTCGTTCATGAAAGAAATTTTTGTGGCTAACATGGCGTTTGCTACGTACTTTGTCATTTCCGCTGATCGTACATCCATGGTGATTAAGCGATCCATACTGCTTCTGAAAAATGGAGAATATAGTGAACGCATTATGGCTGTCGCATTTTCGTCATCCGAACCGATAACTACACGGTCGGGCTTCATGAAATCGTTGATAGCGTCCCCTTCTTTAAGAAATTCAGGATTTGAAACTACGTGAAATTCTATGTCGGAATTTCTTTTTTTCAACGCATCGCTAATAGTTGCCCTTACCTTATCGGCGGTTCCAACGGGCACGGTTGATTTATCTACAACGACCAAAGGAGTGGTCATATATTTCCCAATGTCAGCGGCAACTTGAAGTACGTATTTAAGGTCAGCGGAGCCATCTTCCCCCATGGGTGTTCCTACAGCTATAAATGCAACATCACAATTTTCCAGATTTTTGCTGATATCAGTACTGAACAAAAGTGTTTTGTTCTCTATGTTTCGCCGAACCATTGCTTCCAGTCCGGGTTCATAGATAGGAATGATACCTTTTTCAAGGTTGTCTATTTTGTTTGCATCAACATCAATACAGGTTACGGTATTACCCATTTCGGCAAAGCAGGTTCCACTAACCAAACCGACATACCCTGTTCCAATTACGGTTAATTTCATTAGATTGTTTTTTTGTTTATCAGATTTTATTTTAGATTATGGTAATACCATGCTATGGCATTTTTTAGCCCTTGGTCTATACTGAATTGGGGTTGATAGTCCAATAAGTTTTTTGCTCGCTCTATGGAAGCCAGTGAGTGGGGAACATCCCCTGACCTGACCGGGCCATAGTTGATACCGATATCCGCTATTTTGGAATCGTATTCGCTTAAGTGTTTTTTTAATGATGCAACTAACTCGTTTAAAGTTGTCCGTTCTCCAAATGCCACATTATAAACTTTGTTTACGGCTTTTTTATTGTTGCTTTTAATAGCGAGAATGTTCATTTGTACCACGTTGTCTATGTAGGTAAAGTCCCTGGAATATGTGCCGTCTCCGTTGATTACTGGTGATTCATGGTTGATTAATTGCATTACAAATTTTGGTATTACCGCGGCATATGCTCCATTAGGGTCCTGCCTACGTCCAAAAACATTAAAATACCTCAGGCCAATGGTTTCCAGATTATATGCTTTTGAAAATATTTCGGCATAAAGCTCGTTGACATATTTTGTTATTGCATAAGGAGATAATGGCTTCCCGATTTCATCCTCTACTTTTGGAAGTTTTTTTGAGTCACCATAGGTTGATGAGCTTGCTGCATACACAAAGCGTTTTACCCCGGCATCTCGTGATGCCACCAACATGTTTAAAAAGCCGCTAATATTAACTTCGTTACTGGTAATGGGGTCGTTCAATGATCTTGGCACAGAGCCCAAAGCAGCTTGGTGTAACACAAAATCCGCATTCTCTACCGCTTTATGACATGTTTTCAAATCTCTGATATCTCCCTCGACGAAGGTAAAGTTATCTGAGTTCAAAAGATGTTCGATATTCGATTTTTTACCTGTTGCGAGATTATCTAGACAAGTTACGGTGTTACCATTTTTAACCAACCAATCGCATAGATTGGAACCGATAAATCCAGCTCCACCTGTTACCAATACGTGGAATTTAGGATTGAAGGATAGGTCGTTTAATTTCATAGTTAGGTTTTGGGGTATAAAGGTTGGAAAAGAATTTCAATAAAAGTTAAAAATTATACAACTTTCAAGAATATCCGATAAAGTACTGATGACAATTAATTATTCTTCGGTATCAAACATTATAAAATTTCCTGTACCAATCAATAAAGGAATCCACGCCTTCTTGAATCGGTGTGTTGGGAGTATAATCATAATCACTTATTAGGGGGACAACATTGGCCCAAGTTCTTTCAACATCGCCTGGTTGCATGTCCATCATATTTTTTTGTGCTGTCGTTCCCAATTTATTTTCAATGGCCTCGATAAAATCCATGAGTTTTACAGATTTATTGTTGCCGATATTGTAAAGGTGATACAGTTCTTCCGAATTATATTTTTCGGTAAAATTGTCCTCCACTATACGTACCACGCCTTCAGTGATATCATTTATATACGTAAAATCTCTTTCCATATTGCCTTGGTTGAAAACATTTATGGGTTTCTTTTCCAATATGGCCTTTGTGAAAAGGAACATGGCCATATCGGGCCTTCCCCAAGGGCCATAAACAGTAAAGAAACGTAAACCTGTTGTTTTAAAACCAAATAAATGGCTATAAGTGTGTGCCATTAATTCATTGCTCTTTTTGGAAGCGGCATACAGACTTATAGGATGGTCAACGGAATCTGTTGTTTCGAAGGGCACTTTTTTATTGAGTCCATAAACGCTGGAGCTGCTAGCATAAACTAAATGCTTTACATTATTCTGTCTGCAACCTTCAAGGATATTCAAAAAACCTACAATATTGCTGTCGATGTAGGCAGATGGGTTTTCAAGACTATATCTAACTCCTGCTTGCGCTGCAAGATTACAGACTACATCAAACTGTTCTTCTTTGAACAAAGTATATATCGTATCGCCATCGGATAGATCAGTACGGATAAACTTGAAACCGGGAAATTTAGAGCTTTTGGTTAGCTCGTTCGATATGGAAGCTTTAGACTGTGTAACTCCCAATATATTTAACCTGGCATATTTTAAGCCCCTATCATAATAATCGTTGATGTTGTCCAAACCTATGACTTCATGTCCATGGTTTAATAAATTATGGGAGACGTGGAATCCTATAAAACCGGCAGCTCCGGTAACTAATATTTTCATAGATGTCTAATTCCTTGTAAAGATGAACAAATCAAATCAGTTTTGATTTTAGATAGGACTATATTTTGTTCAATTACGATATAAATCGGTAAAAGGTGTCCAATCTGAAAAGGAATATTTGTTTGGAACCCCCTAAATAATTCGACGATAAATAAATCATGTTGAAATTATATACACTATTAATTTGTTAAACTAAAACTAATGGAAAGTGTAGCTCATCGATAAAATAATCTTTTTGTGTTAAAATTTTGGGTGAAACAATCCAAATAGACGATGAATAGCGTAATGTAAAGCTTAAGAGCTTAGTTGAAATACGATTTTAAAAATCAGATAAATAACATGGTTTTGAAAAAAAAGTGCAATTCATCGAATAAATCTGTTTTTCAGCTGATTTTTTAAAACATGTTTTAATTTTGTCAAATGTAAAAATACACCCCATTATCATGAGATACCTCAATTTAAGTTGTTTGATATTTTTTTCCCTAACTATTTCATTAAATTTCTCCTGTACCAAAGATGAAGATATTTTTTCACAAGCACTAGATGAAAATATTCAAGAAGAGTTGGAGCAATCAAAAGAAGAAACAGAGACGGAATCTAGCGGGGAGCAAAATGAAGAAAATGATTTCCCTGGACAAGAGGATGAAAGTATAAATGCAAAAGATGTTGAAGGTGAGTTGAAAGCTTTCCCTAGTTGTGAAGGAGCAGGCTGTTATACCACTACTGGAGGAAGGGGAGGAGTTGTTTATCATGTCACTAACCTGAACAACTCTGGTGAAGGTAGTTTGCGTAATGCTTTTCAGGTTTCTGGTCCGGTAATTATAGTATTCGATGTTTCGGGTATAATTAATTTGACTTCAAGTCTTACTGTTACAAGAGGAGATTTTACAATAGCAGGACAAACTGCACCAGCAGGTGGAATTACAATTGATGGGCATAGGGTTGCTTTTATTAATGTAAATAATGCCATTGTTAGATATATAAGGTTCAGGGGGGGGGTTAATGCTTCTGATGACAGTTTTGTGGCTAAAGAAAGAATTACAAATCAAGTATTTGACCACTGTTCCTTTTCTTTTGGTGGAGATGAAAGTGCCAGTTGGTATGCAACAACAAATGATTTAGTCGATAATTTAACAATTCAACGTTGTATCATTGCTGAGAGCGCTTCAACAGGGAGTATTGTGGGAGGATTAGCTGGTGTTTCTACCGTTGGCGATATTTCGATACACCATAACTTGTACTATAATTTAAAGCATAGATTTCCTAATATTTCTGGTGATAATGCAAATTTTGAAGTAATAAATAATGTAAGTTGGAGTATTTCTAATAGATTGATAAGAGGCAATGGAAGTTTTAACTTAAATCATATCGGTAATTACAATGACTATGGCAGGACTCCTATCAAAGACACTAGATTGAATATGTATGCTTACTCAGGTTCTGCTCCATCTATATACACACAAGATAATTTGATTATAGCTACAAGTTCGATGGAGCCATTAACCAATTCTGTTGCAGAATTAAATTCTAATAACTCGTTGAGTTGGAAATTTTTCTTAGATAATGGCAATATAAGTTCAGGTGACCAATTGTTTCAAGATTACTTTACATCTGAAAGACACCCTATGTTGGGGTATCCAATTAATATTCAAAGTCCAGAAGATGCTTTCAATAGCGTGAAGTCTGATGTTGGATGTAATAAAAGACTAACCGCAGGAGGAGAAGTGGTATCTAACTTGGATGAGTTGGATTCTAAATGGTTGGATAATGTGCAATCTGGAATTTATGAAGAAAAACTATCAAGTAATCAATTTAATGTTCCCTCATTTATTGGAGGAGATTCGTATTTAGATAGTGATAGAGATGGAATGCCTGACATATGGGAGGTTTCCAGGGGCTTTAACCCAAATGTTGATGATAGTAATGCTGATATGGAAGGTGATGGGTATACTAATATTGAGGAATTTATTAATCTAATAGATTACTAGCATTGACTTAAATATCAAAACTATTAACACCAACACCTTGCATTTGCAGGGTGTTTGCTTTTCATCTTTTTTTTAGGACAATCATCTTTAATTCTTTTGTAAGCGGTGCGACTGATTATCTTTGGGGTCTCAATTTAAATTAGGCATCGACTATGCTTTTTAATTCACTGGCCTTCATTGTATTTTTTATACTAGTATTTGTCCTCTATTGGTCTATACCATCTAAATATGTTAGGATTCAAAATATACTGTTGCTCATTGCCAGTTATGTTTTTTACGGCTGGTGGGATTGGCGTTTTTTGTCGTTGATACTGTTTTCTACAATAGTTGATTATTTCTTGGGATTAAAAATTTACAATGCTAAAGCCAAAGCAAAGACCTATCTGGTTTTGAGTATTTGTACAAACTTAGGCTTGCTCGGAATATTCAAGTACTTTAATTTCTTTATCGAATCTTGGGTAGAGCTGTGGAAAATTTTCGGGTATGATATGCCCATAAGTACTCTAAATATAATTTTACCGGTTGGTATCTCCTTTTATACCTTTCAAACAATGTCATATTCCATAGATATATATAGAAAGGAACTAAAGCCAACACGTGATTTTATAAGCTTTGCTACCTTTGTGAGTCTATTTCCGCAATTGGTTGCTGGACCTATTGAAAGGGCCTCTAACTTGATACATCAGATAGAGGAAAAAAGGTATTGGACCCATAAACGATTACAGGATGGTATTTTTCAAATTTCTATAGGCTTTTTCAGAAAAGTAGTGGTGGCCGATTCCATTGGTGCACTTATAGATACCATTTATAATTCCCCGGATGTTCACAACTCCTCCAGTATTCTGATGGCGGTTATTCTATACTCATTTCAAATATATTTTGATTTTAGTGGCTATTCAGACATTGCCATCGGTACCGCCAAACTTTTGGGGTTCGATTTCAAGCAAAATTTCAATTTGCCCTATTTTTCAAGCTCCATTACAGAATTTTGGAGAAGATGGCATATTTCGCTCTCTTCTTGGTTAAGGGATTATCTCTACATACCACTGGGAGGGAACCGCAAGGGGGTGTTATTGCAGTACAGGAATTTGTTTATTACCATGCTTCTAGGTGGTTTATGGCACGGAAGCAGTTGGAACTTTGTTATTTGGGGATCTATTCATGGAATTTTATTGGCGGTGGAAAAAAGGTTTGACCTAATTCCTAGAAGATATAAGTTCTTAAATAACGTAATCATCTTCCTTGCGGTATCTTTTGTTTGGATTTTCTTTAGGTCATTGAGTTTTGAGGACTCTAGTATTATGATTCAAAAACTGTTTAGTGCGGGGTATGGAATACCCTATATTGGTAGTATGAACATATTGGCGACGGTGCTGTATGGTTTATTTTTGATGATTCTATTTGATATTTATCTTTTTAGGTCCAAGATTAATTTAGAGGATGTTGGGTCCTCGCTTAAGACCGGCACCCTTATTTGCAGCATCACTTTTATTACTATCAATATCCTGTTATTTTATTCCAGTGCCAGCAACTTTATTTACTTTCAATTTTAAGCAATGAAAAAGTCACTATTTCTTATTCTGGGTATTTTTTTGGCAATCATTGTTAGCGACAGGATCGTTTATGGCGTCATCAAACATTTTGAAAAGCAAATTTTTATCGGTGACAGTGCGGGCAAGGTAAATTATTTCAATAAAATCAAGGATTCGACCGATATTCTGATTTTTGGTAGTTCCAGGGCTGTTCATCATCTTGACCCAAAGGTTTTTGGTGAATCTTGTTTTAATATGGGAGTGGATGGCAAACGAATAGCCTATGCAACAGGTCTTGTCCAAACACTCAAGAAAAAAAAACAAACTGTTTTTGTCCATATCGATCATGTTAAATTGTTTGATTCACAGTATGACGGCGTGGATGTTTTGACCCTTTTGAACAAGACTTCTGATAATTCCCAACTAAGATCATTTTTGATGGATGTGTTTCCAGAAGATGTTTGGATATCCGATGTTTTCAAATGTTATTCTTACAATGGAAAAGTCTTCCCTATATTAAAGAATTATGTTTTTCAGAACAAAAATGTTAAAACCGATGGGTTTGCTCCCTTGGCACCGGATGAAGAGCAGAAAGCCATTTTTAAAAACATGGTGAAAAACAGGAAGGATACTCTACTAAGAACTCTAAATAAGCCCTATGTGGTAAATCCTTTGGTGGAAAAGTGTATAGATAGAATTATCGAAATGGGTAGACAGAATAAATCCGAAATCATTTTTTTTACATCCCCTTCACTTTTCCAAATAGATGATGAGGTCAGGGAAACGGTCAAATCGTATTTTAATTCCAAAGGAGTAAACTATATTGATGATGTTGATTTTTTTAAGGGAATCGATTATGATTTATGGCAGGATTACACACATATGTCGGTCAAAGGGGCAGAATTATACTCAGAACATTTTTACAGAGAGTTTCAGGAATTAAAAAACAAATAGACAAGTTGGTCGTTTATCTATAGCCATCTACATTTAAAACAGTTTCTTGAATCATTATTTTGTTATTGTTGGTTGAGAACACTTAATCGATTTTTTTTTGTCTTTAGCGAATAGTGCCGTAAAAACATCAAATGGCTCAAATTTCATATTACATTTACTCTCGAGAATTAAAATTCTTATCCTACTTATATCAACCCAAAACTGAAAATGGAAACCACAGTATTAAAGAAAATATGGCTGTCGCCTCCTCATATGGGAGGAAACGAAGAAACCTATGTTAAGGAGGCCTTCGACACCAACTGGATAGCCCCATTAGGACCCAATGTCCACCATTTTGAAAAGTCCATTGAAGATTTTATCGGCAAAGCTACTTATTCAGCTTGCCTTAGTTCGGGAACCGCGGCTATTCACTTGGGGCTTGAGCTTTTAGGTGTTGGTCCAGAAGATGAAGTCATTTGTCAGAGTTTTACATTTGCCGCTTCGGCAAACCCAATCACATATTTGGGCGCAACTCCAATATTTGTAGATAGCGAGAAGGAAACGTGGAACATCTCACCTGAGCTTTTGGAAGAAGCTATTAATGATAGATTGTCCAAAGGAGTAAGGCCAAAGGCCATTGTTGCAGTTCATTTGTATGGCATGCCATACAAGGTGGATGAAGTTCATGCTATTGCCAAAAAATATGGGATTCCTGTAGTTGAAGATAGTGCCGAAGCTTTAGGCAGTTCTTACAGAGGTTTTAACTGTGGCAGCTTTGGAGATTTTGGTATTTTATCTTTCAATGGTAATAAAATAATAACTACCTCCGGAGGAGGTGCATTATTAAGTAGTAGCCAAGAGTGCAAAGAAAAAGCCATTTTTTTAGCTACTCAAGCAAGAGATAATGCCCCTCATTACCAACACTCAAAAATTGGGTATAATTATAGAATGAGCAACATTTTGGCGGGTATTGGTCGCGGACAGATGGAAGTGCTCAAAGATAGGGTGGAAGCCAGACGACATAATTTCGATTTTTACAATGAGCATTTGTCAGAACTTCCTGAAATTGAGTTTTTACATGAACCTGAAGGAAGTTATTCAAACAGGTGGTTAACTTGCATACTGACCCCTTCATTTGATATAAGAGAAAAATTAAGGTTGGCCCTTGAGGTAGAGAATATAGAATCAAGGCCATTATGGAAGCCAATGCATTTACAACTGGTTTTTGAAAAGAGTACTTCTTTTGTAAATGGAGTAAGCGAAGACCTTTTTGATAGAGGTTTGTGCTTGCCAAGTGGATCAAGCCTAGAACTTGAAGATTTGGAAAGAATTTGTGGAATCATTAAAAACGAATTGAAATGATCAAGGAATTCTTTTTTAGGAGAGGAAAGCGTTATGCCTCAAAATGGACAGTGTTGGCAATAGACCTTTGTGTTGTTTCCTTTTCATTTGTATTGGCTTATTTTATCAGGTTCAATCTAAGTTTCAATTTCGATGTTAATCGTTTATGGACTCAACTTCCTGTTGTTGTATTGTTGTTCTTAGTTTCATTTTTGATTTCTGGAAGTTACAAAGGTGTGGTGAGGCACACGGGAATAAAGGATGTTTACGCTATTTTTAATGCAGTATGCTTAGCAAGTATTGGAGCAATAGCAGTTGTTCTGACTAATAGGTATATGGACTTGGTAAATGGTTTTACAATCCCTTTGTCCATTATCATCATAAACAGTTTGTTGACTTTCATTACCTTGGCAGCATCAAGATATGTGTTTAAAATTGCCTATGAGAGCATTATGAAAAATGGTCAAGCTCCATCAAAGAACTTGATAATTTATGGCGCAGGGGAATCAGGAATAATCACATATAATACACTTACCAATCATTCCAAAATGGATGTAAAAGTGATTGGGTTTGTTGATAACAATCTACAGAAAGTGGGTAAGCAAATCAACGGTGTAAAAGTTTATAACAAGTCCATTTTAACTGAAGACTTTGTTAAGTTCAACAATATTTCAGAAGTGATTTTTTCCATTCAGACCATCAGTCCAAAACAGTTGAGGACATTGGTGAATGAGATTGTTGATTTGCCTGTAAAAGTTAAGATTGTGCCTCCCGTGGAAGACTGGATCAATGGGGAACTAAAGGTATCGCAAATCAAAAGGGTCCAGATAGAAGATTTATTGGACAGGCCACCAATTGAGATTAGGAACACGAAGGTTGTGAAAGATTTTGATGATAAGGTCATTATGGTCACAGGAGGAGCCGGATCCATTGGAAGTGAGTTGGTCAGGCAAATCTGTAAGTACAATTACAGGACGTTAATTGTAATAGACCAAGCTGAGTCTCCACTCTACGACCTTCAACAAGAATTGAAACAGGCTGGGTTCTTCAATTTTGTCCCAATTGTCAGTGACATCAGGGATAAGAATAAAATGCGAGTCCTTTTCGAACAATATCAACCAGACAGAATTTTCCATGCTGCTGCCTATAAGCATGTTCCTCTTATGGAACAAAATCCATATGAAGCAGTTAAAATAAATGTGGCAGGAACCAAAACCATTGTTGATCTTGCATCTGAATATAATGTGGAGAAGTTTGTGTTCGTTTCTACTGATAAAGCAGTGAACCCTACAAACATAATGGGAGCCACTAAGCGTATTGCGGAAATGTACATTAGCTGTAGACAACAAGACGGGGGAACCAAGTTTATCACCACTAGATTTGGCAATGTGCTGGGATCAAACGGTTCGGTTATTCCTTTGTTTAGAAAGCAAATAGAAAAAGGCGGCCCCCTTACCGTTACCCATAAGGATATCACAAGGTATTTCATGACTATCCCGGAAGCTTCCCAATTGGTTCTGGAAGCCGGAGCTATGGGCAAAGGAGGGGAAATCTTTATTTTCGATATGGGAGAGTCCGTTAAAATTATGGATTTGGCCAAAAACATGATTCGTCTTTCCGGACTAACTTATCCCGACGACATTGATATTAAAATTACCGGCCTAAGACCAGGTGAGAAATTGTTTGAGGAGCTTTTGGCAAATGGAGAGAATACTCTTCCCACTTATCATGACAAAATTATGATTAGTAAGGTTAGAGAGATAAATTATGCTAAAGTTCGAACCATGATAGATGAATTGTGTATCTCCAACCTTTTCTTTAGGGATAATGTGGTTCAATTAATGAAAAGCATTGTTCCCGAATATATTTCCAACAATTCGGATTTTTGTAAATTGGACAAAAATAATCCACCAACGGAGATTAAAGAATCATCTCAAGTAGGATTTCCTCAACTCAACAACTAAAATGAATATTCCCATGTACCAAAAAATTAAGTTGGCGTGCTACACCGCTCTTACATGCCTAATTATCTCATGCACACCATCCAAAGATGTAGTTTATTTTCAAGATGCCACCCAGTTCGAAACATTGGTCGACGATAATACCTTTACCCCTAAATTTAAGGTTGATGACTTGGTAAGTATTCATGTATCAACATTAGACCCAGAGGCAAGCGCCCCTTTCAATTTGTTCAGAGGGGCAGAGGAGGGCATTGGAATGCGACCGGAGCAGGTAAATTATTTGGTGGATAAAAATGGGGAAATTGACTTTCCCGTTATTGGCAAAGTCAAAATTGAAGGTCTTTCCCCTGCTGAAACAAGACAGTTATTAAGGGAAAAATTGAAAGATTATCTTAAGGACCCGATTATTAATATTAGGATAAGAAACTTTACCGTTACAGTATTGGGAGCGGTAAATAGGCCGGGAACTTATCCTATAAATGGAGAACAAATTACCATAATGGAAGCTTTGGGTTATGCTGGAGATATAAACATAAAGGGGAAAAGGGATAATATAATGGTAATACGAGATTTCGATGGAACTAAGGTATATAATCGCATAAACTTAAATAGTAAGGATGCATTAAAGTCTCCAGTATATTATTTGACCCAAAACGATGTTATTTATGTAGAGCCTAACAAGTCTGGAAAAACACAATCAAGCTTCGATCAAAGAGCATCCATAGCTGTTTCTATTATATCCGTTTTAATTACTTCAACAGTTGTTTTGTTGACTCGGAATTAAGAACTAAACTAAATAAATTGAGAATTTTCACTTGAAATTACAATGATAAACGAAGAACTTGACCTTAAAAGTAGTTTACAATCATACTTGAAGCATTGGAAATGGTTTCTTTTGAGTGTTTTAGGTTTTGGTATATTGGCATTTGTATACTTGCGTTATACAGTGCCGCAATATAGCGCGGCAGCAAAAATTCAAATTCTTGAAGATAAGAATGCTTCCTCTGAATTAAGTGCTCTACAAGATTTAGATTTTTTTTCAGGTGGAAAGACCAAGATAGAGGATGAAGTGGAATTATTGAAATCACGTGGTAATTTCACTCAAGTTGTTAAGAAACTAAAATTGAATGTTAGGTATTTTGTATTGGGACAAATTCGGGATTCTGAGTTATATGGGGGTAATTTTCCTTTTTCAATTAATTTTATCTCGGAGGATTCAGTATCGAATAAATTGAAATATTCGTTTTTCATAGATATAAATTCTAACACATCATTTCAATTTGGGGAAGATGAAGAAACTCCCTTTAAGAAAAAAGATTTTGGTTCGAAAGTGAATACTGAAATTGGAGACATGGTTCTAGTTCCTAACGCTAGGTTTATCAGTTCGTTTAAAGGGGAAAGATTAAAGGTTGTCATAGAACCCATCTATTCGGTTGCGGCTAGATATAGGAATGAAACACAGGTGGCAGCAGCTGATAAAATGTCGAATATTATAAATATAACGTTAAATGACCCCAATCAAGACAGAGCTGTTGATGTTATAAATGAATTAATACTAACGAATAACGCAAATGCCGTTGCGGACAAAAAGGCCATAGCTGATCGAACTACCAAATTTATAAATGATAGGATTTCAGAGATTTATTCAAATCTTTCATCTGTGGATGAATCAGCGGAAACCTTCAAAGAAAGTAGAGGGATTGCCGACCTTGGTTCTCAATCCAATGTGAACTTTAATCAAAGTGCAGCGGGCGAGAAACAATTGCAGGAAGCAAACATTCAGCTGAACATTGCCAATTCCATGAAAGATTTAATCAGTAACCAAAGTGGTTATGATGTAATACCTACTAATGTTGGTTTAAATGACCAGGGTATTTCTAGTGCAGCGCAAAGGTATAATGAATTAGTCTATAGAAGGGATAGGTTGCTTGAGAGTTCCAATGAAAAAAACCCGGTTATCGTTAACCTTAATCAGCAATTGGAGTCGTTAAAAAAAGGTATGCAATCCAGTTTAAATAATGTGACTAATAATTTGAATTTGCAGGTAAACAGTTTAAGTAAACAATTATCCCAAATTAATTCAAGAATTTATGCAGCCCCAAGTAATGAAAGAGCTTTAAGGGATATTTCACGAAAACAACAAACGACAGAGTCTCTTTACCTTTATTTATTACAAAAAAGAGAAGAATCTCAAATAGCATATGCTTCTGCAGCTCCAAAAGCAAAAATTGTTGATAGTGCATATGGGTCTAACCGACCTATTTCTCCCCAACCTAAAATGGTGTTTTTGCTGTCAATTATTGTGGGTCTGTTATTGCCTTTTTCAGTAATATATGCCAAGGACTTACTTGACAACAAAATCCATAATAAATTGGATTTGGAAAAAATTGCTGGAGACATCCCCGTTATTGTAGAAGTCCCTAGATTGGGTAAAAAAGATCACAGATTAGTAAAAAAGGAAGATAGGTCTGTTTTGGCTGAATCCCTTAGGATTTTAAGAACCAACCTGAACTATATTCAAAGGTCACATCAATCTCCTCGCGATAATATTATCTTTGTCACATCTAGTGTACCTGGGGAAGGAAAAACTTTTATTTCTTCTAACCTTGCTGCTATTTATGCCAATACAGGTAAAAAAGTACTACTTATTGGTGCTGACATCAGAAACCCTAAGTTGTACGATTTTTTTGCGACCGATGATATGATACAGGACGGAAAAATGAAACCTCGTAGAAGTACCAAGGATGGATTGACAGAATATTTAGTAAATCCTAACCTGAATGTTCAGGATATTGCCGTTCCTGCACAAGTAAATGAAAATGCTATTGATATTATCTTTTCTGGAAAAATACCACCTAACCCAACAGAGCTGTTGATGAACGAAAGGATGGAGGAACTGTTCAAGACCGTATCTGAACTTTATGATTATGTCGTTGTGGATACAGCTCCATTGATGGTGGTGACAGATACCGTTCTCATAAGTGAATATGCAAGCCAAATTCTTTATGTAGTCAGGGCAGGGGTTACTGAAAGAAAAGTTTTGGACTTTCCGATGAAACTCAAAAAGGAAGGAAAGCTAAAAGGACTTTCATTTGTGGTGAACAATGTGAAGCAAACCAATTTGGGCTATGGAGGTAAATATGGTTACGGATATGGGAAATCCGTCAAAAAATGGTGGAAATTTGCTTAGGTAGCTTAATAAAAAGACTGAATGGTTCTTTCGATGACTGGGTATAATCTGGTCAATAACTTTTTTGAAACCTTGATTTCCTTCAGCAAACCAAGTTGCCTTTTGTTATGAACATCTGTCCCAACAAAATCTATCAAACCGTCTTCCAATAATTTGTCCGCCATTTTCACTACTTCGGGGCCATATGAATCAGGTGTCAGTGATAGTAAGTTGAGTTGGAATAAAATCCCTTTGGTTTTCATGGACGGGTATTTCCCATATTTTCCATGGTAGTACATGTATCGCTCAGGATGGGCCAATATCGGAAAATATCTATGTTGTGCAATTTTTTCGATAGAAACATCAAAATTCAAGGAAGGTTGTAGGAAAGACATTTCAACCAAAAGATAATCATTTTGCAAGGGCATTATTTTTTCGTTCTCCAAAATGTTCTCAAAATTGTCATCGATCATGTGTTCGGCGGCACATTGTATTTTGGTGTCCTGCATACCATTTTTGTCCAACTCCCTTGAAAGCTTGTCATAAGCTTTATTGATAGTGTTTGGAGTATTGTTATAATGGTTGTGCATGATATGGGGAGTGCAGATGAAGTTGGTCATTCCAAACTCCGAAAAACCTTTGAGTAGTTCCAAAGAATCATCGACCGTTTTAGCGCCATCATCTATACCGGGAAGAATGTGGTTGTGGATGTCCACCAACCCATGCAAATGGTCCACCAAGTATTCTTTCTTTTGAAAAAAACTGAACATGATTAAAATTTGGAGTGCTAATATAATGGATATGCAGACGTAATCAATTGCAGTGAGGATAAATTCAGCATACTGAATTTATAAAAACAAAAAACCGACTTCATCAAAGCCGGTTCATTGGATTCACTACTTGTATATGTTTTTAACTAAACTCAAGTACTAAGTTAAACCTTCAATTGGCTTGTAGGGGTTAACGAAAGATCAAAAAGGTTAATGAAAGATTAATAGGGTTAACCATTGGGTAAATAGCTGGTATATTTTTGTTTATTTAGCGGTATGCTGACCAAGAGAAACCTGTATGTCCTGATTTTTGTTGTTGCCGTTGTGGGCCTTTTGGTGGTGCAGTACCAATATTTGAGGGTTGGTTTGGGGCTCGCCAAAGCACAATTCTCCGATAAAATGGACAGGGCCCGTGAGAATATCAACAGCGAATTATCCGAAGTGAATACGCTGACCTACACTCTTGGAAATGCCATCCAAAAGGATACTTCGGAAGTAAACATAGGGCTGGACAGTCTGGTAAGAGCCTCCCAGTATTATTTGAACGACTATATTTCTTATCAATTGAGCGTATCCGGTATCGACGCCCCTTTTTCCTATACTTTGTATTCTAGGGATTCCGTTACCTATTTAAGCTCCATCAAACCGCATCTCAAGGCGGATGATAATTTGACATACCCCATTCAAATCAAAGGATATTTGCCCGAACTATTGGATAAGGATGTAATTCTCGAAATAGGTTTTGAGGACCTCAACAAATATTTTCTTAGCCAGATACGAGGGTTGATCGTTCCAGGGCTATTGTTTCTTTTGATGATTGTCATCGTTGTTGTTTGGGTGTTGCGTTCCTTTTATTTGCAACGGAGTATCAATACCACCACCAATGATTTTATCAATAACCTGACCCATGAGCTCAAAACCCCTGTGTTCTCCATTGGGTTGGCCAGTAAAATTTTGGAGGCCGATGTTCCAGATAGTAAAAAGGCTGTGGTGGATATGATCCGAACGGAGTCCGACAGATTGAAAAAGCATATCGATAAGGTCTTGGAACTGGCTAGTATGGAGTCAGGAAAAAAACTGCTACAGTTCAAGGAGATTGATTTCAGGCCAGATTTAGTACGCATCTGTGAAGGGTTTGCGCTACTTGCAGAACATGAGGATATGGAGTTTGAGTACACATTGGGGGAGGGGCCATATACCATTCGAGCGGAACAGTTCCATCTTGAGAATGTGGTAGGTAATCTTTTGGAGAATGCCAGAAAGTATTCCGATGACCCTAAGATCCAACTAACTGCATATACCCAAAAGGGAAAGTTGCTCATCACTATTTCTGACAATGGCCAGGGAATTGCAAAGGAGGACATCAACAAAATATTCAGAAAATATTTTAGAATCAAGAACGGGGATGTACACAAAGTGAAGGGCTATGGACTCGGGCTCTACTATGTGCAGAAAATCATTAAAATGCACCGTGGAAAAATTTCGGTGGAAAGCAAATTGGGAGAAGGAACCACATTTACCATATCCCTAAAACTGACAAAACATGGATAAAACATACAAGTTACTTTTGGTAGAGGATGATAATTCACTTGGGTATTTGCTCTCCGAATACCTTGGGATGAAGGATTTTGCTGTTACCTGGGCCAAGGATGCATCCGAAGCTATGTTGAAAACAAAGACCAATGTATTTGACCTGGCTATTTTGGATGTAATGCTACCAGATATGGACGGGTTTGAACTGTCGCAGAAGATCAAAAGTATCAATCCGGAGCTGCCCTTCATCTTTTTAACGGCACGCTCCCTTAAAATAGATGTTTTGAAAGGTTTCTCTTTGGGTGCGGTCGACTATCTGAAAAAACCAATAGATGAGGAAGAACTTGTGGTTCGCATCAATGCCTTACTGGCCAGATTGGTCAGTGATACGGAACAAGAGGTTCAGGTCTCACAATATGAAATCGGGGATTATGTGTTGAACATGGATAATTTTGAACTCAGCTATCAAGGAAAACCGATAAAATTGACAGGTAAGGAGTTTGATTTGTTGGCGCTATTGGCCAAAAACAAAAACCATCTGTGCACCCACAAGGAAATCCTGACCACTGTTTGGGACAAGAACGATTATTTCAACAAAAAGAGCCTTAATGTTTTCATCTCCCATCTACGGAAACACCTGTCCCAAGACCCGAAATTAAGTATCGTCAACGTAAGCCGTCGAGGATTTATGCTTCGGATTGAAGGAGAATAGAGCAGGGTCTGGCTTGATTTTTGTGGCCTTTTTTTGTGAAATTCAGTTTATGTTCAAGTTTTTTAAAAATTCCCCCAAGCCCTCTTTGCATCAATTGGACCAGTTGTATGGTCAAACGATTTGTGAATGCCCCGTGCAAGAACAGATTTCCTATTGTCAAAGACTTATTGAAAGCTCACAATATCATTTGACACAATCTTCTCCCAAGGAGGAAATCGATTACTTCAAGAGTCTGATTGAGGCCGCAGATATTGAATTGAAAAAGCTTAAGCCATAAAATAGGTGTATTCAAACCCTTCCATTAACACCAATTACACCTTCCAAAAATTCAAAGGTTAAGGTACTTTCCATTAGAAAAATGTAACAATCGTATAAACCATACGACTGTTATTCCGAATGTTTCTCGATATGGAGAAAGTGCTTAACAATCTCAATTTATTTTCATGAAAAAAAATATCGCAACAATCCTCGGTGTCTTAGCCACAACTACCTATGGACAAGAAATCCTTACCCCGGAAAGTGACCCCTTAGAAAAAAATGCCATAACAGATGAAGCGTATACCTTGGATTGGTATATGGTCCAGGATTCCATAAAGCGTTCAGTGGGGAAAGTTGATACCCAAATCATGGTGAAAGATGATGAAATTAGCTTTGTGGTCAATGTGAACATCCCAAACGCCACGACTCCTTGGGTGGATACGACTATTGTTCAAAGAAAGGATTTTGCTCCGATTTATCATTCTTCCTACAATCAAAATAGGGATATGGTACTGAAATATGGAGATCGGTTGACAGGTTATTATTTTGATAAGAAGAGTGAGGAAAAAACAATTATCAATGAAAGTTTGCCAGCATCGATTTTTGATAGCAGTAGCTACCCTCAATTGATTCGATGGCTTCCTTTTGAAGATGATTTTAGCGCTGCTATTTCCATCTTTGATTACAATCCAAATGCTAAAATTGGGGAATTGTCCGTATCCATAAACCAAGTGACGTCCCATAAGATGAAGTTTAAGGGAAATACTGTGGATGTATGGAAAGTGGAAGTGACCGATGATATTAGTGACAACCAGGTACTCAACACCTATTATATAAGTAAAAACTCGAGAAAGCTCCTAAGACATATAATCGATATGAAAGGCAGGAAAATGATCATGGAAAGAGAAACCCCGTAAATTAAACGCCTCTCTCATTTAGTAAACATCCTAAAAGCAGTAACTTTAAGGTTGAAAAATAGACTCAATGAAAAAATCAATCCTCCTCCTAGCTTTATTATCCATTTGTATGAACGCATTTGCCACCGAGACCAAACTCATGGTTCGGGCAAAGGCAAAAGATGCCAAGTTTGTGGGAAGTTCCATCGGCGGAGCGCATGTCATTGTCCGCAATACCGTCAATGGTGAAATTTTGGCCGAAGGAAATACCACTGGCTCAACCGGAAATACGGATTTGATCATGAAAAGCGCCCACGAGCGCTACACCCAACTTTCCGATGATAAAACCGCTGGTTTTTTGGCCATTGTGGACATCGCTAAGCCTACTTTTGTCCGTGTGGAGGTACTTTCCCCGATAAATAAGAAAAATGCCCAGATTCAGGCCAGTATCGAACTTTGGTTGATCCCGGGGAAAGATATACTGGGAGATGGGGTAGTGGTGGAGATTCCCGGTTTTGTGGTTGATATATTAAAACCCAACACCCATCAATATATTGCTTTGGAATCCTTAACCGAATCAGGCTTGTCCATTGAGGCCAATATTGTGATGATGTGCGGTTGCCCGATTCAGAAAGATGGTATCTGGGATTCCAATCTTATGGAAGTAAAGGCCATTGTTCATAAGGATGGAGAGGCCTTCGGGGAAATCTCATTGGTCAATCCATCCCAAAACACATTCACAGGTACTCTGGACATTTCCGAAGCAGGTTATTATCAAATTACAATCTATGCCTATAATTCCACAACGGGTAACACGGGTGTGGACACAATCAATTATGTAGTGCGTGGATAGCATTTAGATTGATTCTATATTTCTGTCTTTCATTTGGTTGATGACCCAAGTCATAGGATTGACTGAACCTTGGCTCTACCTTGTTCTCTGTAATTTTTAAAACGAGTACCATGAAAAAAATGTTAACATTGGTGTTCGTTGTTCTTGGAACAGTGACACTGATGGCACAGGACAGGGATAGGGACAGAGTCCAAGATCCCGACCAAGACCGAGACCGTTTAATGCTGGTCGATGGCGATGTACTTCAAATTCGCGATCGAGACCAAATTCGTTTGCAAGATCCCATTACGCTGAACGATGGAACGGTAGTGAATCCAAATGGAACTTTTTTTACCCGAGATCGTGACAGGCTCAGGTTAAAAGATGGCGAATGTTTGGATAATGATGGGGTCAAGTACCGTAATGAGTATCAGTACCGTTACAAAATGATGCAATCTGACAACGGGCTTACCGATGTGCAGATTCAACAACGTAACCAAAACAGGTATCAATTGATGCTTATTGATGGTGATGTCTATCAAATCAGGACACAATCACAAAACAGATTGCAGCAACGACTTGAACTTGCCAATGGAATGGCCATCAACCCTGATGGAACCTACATGAATCAAGATCGTCAGCAGTTAAGGCTTCAGGATGGGGAATGTTTGAACCTGGCCGGTGAGAAATTCACTAACATGTACAAACATCGTAAAATGATGTTGCAAAAAAACATGAAGGCCATGAAGAACATGAAGTCAAAAAAATCCATGGATAAAGGTGCTCTTAAGAAAAAGGGAGCCATAAACTAATGGATTTGAATACAGGGCTTTGCTTTAAATTTCAGAGGCAAAGCCCCTAGTTCTTTTGTAAATAGTACATCATGAAACGTTGTTTTCTCATAGGTTCGATTTTGATGTTGGTCGTTATGGATGTTTTCTCCCAAAAGACAGAAAAAGGACAATCCAATAATGGGGATTCTTATTTCTTAATGGACCTGAGCTATATGAACGATGCCATTTTCATGGGAAGGAGAGACTCTATTGCGGCCCCATACCTCTTACCATCCGTAGGCTATTATGAAAAATCCGGTTTATTTTTCGATGCCACGGTCTCATATCTGACCAGTTCAGAGGAACAGCGAGTGGACCTTTTTTATCTTACCGGGGGGTATTTGTTCAATTCCGAGCGTTGGAGCGGTGGAGTTTCCGGAACGGCCTATTTCTATAATGATGCCAGTTACAATGTGCAATCGGAAGTGGTGGCAGACCTTACAGGCTTGGTCAGCTATGATTTTAAGCTTGCCGAAATATCCTTGTATGCCAGTTCTTATTTTAACAAGAACAGTTCCCCCGATATATTTCTTGGGACCATTTTGGACAGAACATTTTATGCAATGGATCGGCATCTGCTAGTTGCCCCCAGATTTTCTGTCTTTGCGGGCTCTCAATATTTTTATGAGGAATATTATACCACCAGTAGATTGGGCAATAGAAAAACGGGCAATGGGGGTCAGGGTAGTGGACAAGGTGGCTCCACGGACCCAGGAACCGAAGTGACCACAGTTCAAATTTCGGAAGCATCGGAATTCAATGTCCTCAATATGGAATTGAGTTTGCCAATGCAGTATCATTTTGATCAGTTTATACTATCCTTTACGCCCAGTTGGGCATTTCCACAGACCAGTGCTACCTTGACAACAGATGATGCTGTATATGAAGAAGACCTGAAGAACGTATTTTATTGGTCCCTAGGTATTAGCTATTGGTTTACCCTCGAGAAATAATTATAGGGTTCCTAAAAATGAAATCATCAGAATCCAAATGCTATGGATGTTAAATTTTAGGGAACTTTCAATGGGTAGTTTTATTATTATCAAATATTTAATCACATATCCATTTAACACTATTTTAATATAGTATTTTTTTAATAAGCATAATTTTGTTGTCAATAATTGATCAAATACGTAAATATGTTTAATAATTGATAATCAAGATAAAGCATACTATATCAAGCTTTTTAGTCCTTGTTTTTATGTCAGGTCTAGTTCATGAACTGATAATAAATTATTTGGATGATTCAGCCATTGTTTTTGAATTGGAGGGTTATGACAATCAAAATGATTCCGAATCATCCTTTGATGAAGATATCGTTGAGTTAGGAATTATTGAAGAACATTCTTTATTTATAACGGAGGTCATATTCGAAGAGTTGGCCTCTTCACATACCTACCTAATTTCCATCATCCAATTGATTGGAATTTCCCAGCCCACTCCTCCTCCGGAACATCTGGTATAACATACAGATATACCTCTTAACCTTAACAAAAATTGATATCAAGGTTTGTCCTTGGCATCTATTTGAACAAATCTTTTGCGCTTTGCCATCCATGTATTTTTCGGGCTGGCCCAATTCAAAATATTACTAATTACATATTCATGAAATTATTCAGTCATTGGAAAAGAGATTTTCCAGCGAGCTTAGTCGTTTTCTTTGTTGCGCTTCCTTTATGCCTTGGGGTGGCCCTTGCTAGTGGAGCCCCTCCCTTTGCCGGTCTTATCGCTGGATTGATAGGGGGAATATTGGTGGGCTATCTATCAGGTTCCTCAATTGGGGTAAGCGGCCCTGCAGCAGGCCTTGTTGTGATAGTTCTAAATGCCATTACAGAGCTGGGGAGCTATGAACTTTTTCTTACCTCCGTGATTTTAGCTGGAATCATCCAAATTTTATTGGGAATATTCCGAGCAGGTGTTATCGGTTACTATTTTCCCTCAGCTGTCATTAAGGGGATGCTCAGCGCCATAGGAATCATGATTTTTATACAACAAATACCCCTTGCATTTGGATTTACCGGTAATGTAAACACAGATCGTATTGATTTGAGTGGATTGCATGATCATATTACTCCAGGAGCTATACTGATAACCTGTATTTCTTTGGGTATACTAATGGTCTGGGACGGCTTTTTGACCAAACGAAATAAAATTTTCAAACTTGTGCCAGCACCTTTGATCGCGGTAATAGTTGGAATTCTTATCTATGTTACCATGGGGTCAAACGGCTTTTTTGCCTTGGAGACGAGTCAATTGGTAAATGTTCCGGTTCCTGAGGATGTGCCATCCTTTTTGGGTCAGTTTACCTTACCGGACTTTTCATCCCTTGCCAATGGTTCAGTTTATATTACCGCTTTTACCATAGCCATTGTTGCCAGCTTGGAAACATTATTGAGTGTGGAGGCAACTGATAAACTTGACCCTCAAAAACGACAGACTCCGACGAACAGGGAACTTATTGTCCAAGGGATAGGAAACAGTGTGTCTGGTCTGATTGGAGGAATACCGATTACCCAGGTTGTCGTGCGTAGCTCCGCCAATGTTATGAGTGGTGCCGTGACCAAATTATCGGCGATATTGCACGGTTTTTTGATCTTGCTGAGTATTGTAGCGATCCCAGGACTACTCAATCTTATTCCACAAGCAGTTTTGGCCAGTGTTCTATTGGTAATTGGATACAAACTCGCCAAGCCAAAATCCTTTGTTCAGATGTATAAATTGGGTAAAGCCCAATTTATTCCCTTTATAGTAACCGTTGTAGGGATTGTCGCTACAGACCTATTGAAAGGAATCGTGATAGGGTTGACAGTGGGTTTGATAGTGGTTCTTTTAAAGTCTTATTACAATTCTCACCATATGTTGATTAAAGAATACAAGGGAAAGAAAAATCTTTTTCATATCAATTTTGCCGAGGAAGTAACATTTATCAACAAAGGACCCATAATGAAGGAGTTGGATGCCCTGGAAAGAAACTCCTTTTTGGAACTGGATTTTAGAAAGACCAAGGTATTGGACTATGATATCCTGGAATATCTTGATGAATTCTCAATCAAGGCCAGAAACAACAATATTAACGTTAAACTCATTGCGGAAAAGGAAACCTTGGACAATCCTGAAAGTTTTAGAAAATATTTCGGGCATCAAGTGTTTCATTTAGAACATTGAAATTATCAACGAACTCCCCATGAAAACAGACTTTTATAAAAGCTTAATAGAAAACAACAAAAAATGGGTACAGTCCAAATTGGAAAGCGACCCGTATTTTTTCAAGAAATTGGAAAATGGACAGCATCCTCCCCTGCTATGGATAGGGTGCTCAGATAGTCGGGTACCCGCCAATGAAATTATAGGGGCCAACCCAGGCGAGGTTTTTGTGCATCGTAATATTGCCAATATGGTAGTGCATTCCGATTTGAATATGCTCAGCGTATTGGATTATGCTGTCAACGCATTGAAAATCAAGCATATTATTGTCTGCGGGCATTATGGATGTGGAGGAATCAAGGCAGCTATGGGAAATCAATCCTATGGATTGGTGGATAATTGGATACGGCATATTAGAGATGTGTATAGACACCATTATATGGAACTGGATCAAATAGTGGATGAAAAGAAACGATTTGACCGTTTTGTGGAATTGAACACAAAAGAGCAAGTATATGATCTGGCCAAGACATCAATCGTTCAAGATGCCTGGAAAGATGGACATGAACTTTACCTACATGGTTGGGTTTATGGAATTAGTACAGGGATTGTAAAGGATTTAAAAGTTAACTTTAGTTGTAATACACAATTGGAGGAATTTTATAGACTCGATAGGACTGGAATTTGAATATAACCACCTGTAAATTAAATAATAAAATAAAATGATATGAAATCTATTTTCTAAGGCCAGATTGTTTCTTCGACGGATTCTTTGATTGAAAATCTAAAAAAACCTGTACACAAGTACAGGTTTTTCATTGCTATAATGATTGATTTTTTAATCTTCAATGACCTTGATATCCACGGGCCAAGCATCATTTGAACTATTGATATCAGGTAAAATACGTTCAGGGTCTATAATCAGGGATTCCAGGGACTTATCAGTTTTCAAGAAATGGTTCCAGCTATCTCCCTTCATCCAAATTTCCACTGGCAGTTCAATGTGTTCCTTGCTACCATCTTTATAGCTGGCCAATAGTTTCACTGGCATGGGTATGGCTTGTCTATTCTCTAAGGCTACAATATATCCTCCTTCATTGGACACTACAGTGTTGATGGCCAAATCAATATTTCCATTACCGTAGAACCATCCTTTCCAGAACCAATCCAAGTTCTCGCCAGCCACATTTTCGATATGGTTGAAAAAATCAGCAGGGGTAGGATGTTTGTAGGCCCATGATTTTATATATGAACTAAAAGCATTGTCAAAACGCTCCTCTCCAAGGACATATTCACGTAAGATAGTCAAGCCCAAGGCAGGTTTTCTGTATGCGGCCATACCTAGATTCCGGCGATTGAGTGCAACATCAGGATAGGTGTTGATGCCTTGTCGGGTGGGACTGGTATAATAACTCAATGAATTTCGTGTACTGGTTGGTCCGGATGCATACTCACCGTTATTAAAGGTCTCAGTGGCGTATTGATTGATAAAACTATTGAAACCTTCGTCCATCCAAGGATACAAGCGTTCATTGGAACCGACGATCATAGGGAACCAGTTATGACCAAACTCGTGGTTTGTGACACCCCATAGGCCACGTCCTGTACTTTGAAATCTGCAAAAATTAAGTCCTGGATATTCCATGCCCCCAACATTGGAAGCAACATTGGTGGCAACAGGATATGGATACTCGTACCACTTTTGGGAATAATGTTCAATGGCTCCCTTGGAATATTCCGTAGATCTACCCCAAGCACTGTTTCCACTGGACTCAGATGGATAAGCAGATTGCGCCATTGCCTTTTTGCCGCTGGGCAAATCAATCTTTGCTGCGTCCCAGATAAAGGCTTTTGAAGTGGCAAAGGCCACATCCCGGGTATTGTTCATTTTGAATTGCCAAGTGACATTTCCTTCTTGAACGGGACGGGTAACCGATGGATTGTTCACTTCCTCAGGGGTAATGATGAATACGGTTTCATCACTTTTGGAAGCACTGTCCCAACGATTTAACTGTTGGGATGTCAATACCTCTTTTTTATTCACCAGTTCTCCTGAACCAACTACAATGTGATCATAGGGAACTGTAATGCTGTAATCAAAATCGCCATATTCCAGATAAAACTCTCCGGCACCCAAATAGGGCTCAATATTCCATCCCTTTACATCATCGAACACTAACATTTTAGGATACCATTGGGCCAAAGAATAGATGGTACCCTCTTGAGTTTCCTGTTGTCCCATTCTATCCATACCACTCTCAGGTATCTTAAAAGAAAAATCCATGGAAATTTCAGCTGTTCCTCCGTTGGCTGGAATTGGCTGGTTAAGGAATACCTGCATCCTGGTATCTGTAATCAAGTGTTCCGAAGAAACACTGCCTCTTCTGCCTGTTTTGGCCTTAAGGTTGGAAATGGTATATCCGCCATCGGTGTCACCGGCATATCGATTACCTCCAATCGGCGTGGTCAGAGTGCCTCTCGAGGTTTCTGTGAACCTATTTTGTTCCAAGGACATCCAAACAAAATCCAAAGCCTCAGGACTGTTGTTGGTGTAGTTGATTACGATGGATCCCTGTAATACATCCGTGTCTTCGTTCAAGGTGGCGTTAATTTTGTAATCGGCAGCATTTTGCCAATACTTTGGACCTGGTTTCCCGGAAGCGGAACGGTACTCGGAACCTTGCCGATACATAAAGGAACTAAACTTGGACTGATTGCCCTCTTGAACGGTTTGCTGTGCCATCAATTGTACACTGGCCATAATAAAACAAAGGGACCAAAGCATCCCTTTTTTGCTAAATCTGATGTTTTCCATAAGTGTTACTTTCCATTTTGGTCTCCCATAAAAAGTGGGGGTTGAATATTTTCCAGAAAGATACTCATATTTGAGTTGATAGTTCAATAGTATAGGGCTCTTTGTAGGCTGAAGAGTGATAATTTCAAACTCATTTATCTTTTTGCTTAGCCGGTGCAAATGACATTGGTCAATACATGAATATCAATAGGTGTTGATTTTAAATTAATTTCGGTACTTCCCGATACAGAAGTTACTTTTCCTTATTTTATAGGGGTTCCCAGAGTTTTGAGGCGCAAATGGGACACAAAAAAGTTAAGATAATCAAATCTATTATCTGTTTAATAGATAATAAAAGGCGAATCAAAAATCTTATCCATGGTAAAGTTGAACCATAAAAAACCATTACTTGGATACAATCAAAATGAATTTGGATTACACCAAATTAATGGGAAAACTAGATTAGAGTAATTGCAATACTGTATTTGAACTTTAGCAATTCATTCTAGATGTCTAAGGTAGGCTTCGGGATTATTTAAAAAAGACCTTGTTAGTGAATAGTGTTCTGTTTCCTTGAATTCCACCTTTTTCATGGTGTCGTCCGAAATTTGGTAGATTGCCGCTCCGGGGTACGCCATCAGGATGGGGGAATGAGTGGCTACGATGAACTGGGACATGTTGTTCTTCAAATGTTCTTTGATAAAGTAGAGCAACGAAAGCTGCTTAGAGGGGGAAAGTGCAGCCTCAGGTTCGTCCAATAGATATATGCCGGGTTTGTTTATCTTATCGTTCATTATCTTGAAGTAGGCCTCCCCATGTGAGAAGCCTTGAAGATCCTGGCCATAGCTTTCATGCATCGCATGAATTTGATAGTTCGAATTATCGCGCATGGATTTTATAATGGAGTCTGGAACCTTCCCCTTTATGTCCTCGAAAAAAGTGGAAAGTCTGTTGTCCTCATTCTGGATACTGTTCAATAGGTTTCCAAAATCCTCGGCTCTTAAAAAGAATCCTCTAGGTCTATCTATAGCCCATTCTATGGAAAGAAATTCCACTAAAGCCCTCGCAGCTTCAAACCCTCTTTTTCCATAGGAAGAACCGTCCATGTTCGGAATCTGTAGTCTCATTGCAAGAGTTTCCAACAGGGTACTTTTACCAGTACCGTTATCACCTATGATGAAGGTAATGGGGTTGGAAAAATCGAGGCCTCTGGCATACCTGACCACAGGAACATCAAAAGGGAAAGGCCTTTTACGGGGACAATCGATGCTTACTTTGGATATATATGACACTATTCAGGTTTTTTCATGATCAGGATAATCCCTTCTTGATCTTTCATATTTGTCACACTTCGGCAGGACGTTGGAACATTCAAGAGTTAATTAGAACTCTATTTTTCAGTTTGATTATTAAAGGACCGACAATTCATTTTTAATCGTTGTCCCGCCCTTTAATAGTTACATATATTGCCAATATTATCAGTAAACTTGATAAAATACCCATCCTGAACCCATATCTTCAGAGATGAAAATAAAATTTATAGCTATTAAAATGGCACTTGTCGTAATAATCAATAAGGGCAAATACTTACTCTTCATCTGTTGTTTGTTCTTTTAATCATCTTGACTTTCTGCTACACTTAGTTTGATGAATCTATTTTGAATTAACATGGCGGCAATAAACAAAAGAAGGGAAGAAGCTACTGCCATTATCAATGATAGTGATTGATCACCAAAAATTTCCTTGTTCCAAAATATCAACGGGATTCCCAAAAGGCCAATCAAATTTATAATACCTAAAAAGGACTTCTCGGCTTTCAAAGTTTTTTCACAGCTTTTACATTTTATCCCATTTCGGGTTTCAGATAATAATATAACTTTAAAAAATGGTAAGCGGTTATTGCAATTAGTACAGTTTGCCATTTGTATTGTTTTTATTAGTGTGATAATCGGTTATTTGAACCTTTATCAACTTTTCTGATGGTTGCTAATCTTTGGTAATTATTTCAATTGCTTTTTCCATCAGTTCGTCCTTACCTTTCCTAATTCCTTCAATAGTTGGTTTAACTTCAATATCCGGAACAATGCCAACTCTCTGTGTCTCTTTTCCGTTTGGATAATATACTCCAATTCCCGAGATCATAGTTCTCATACCACCAGGCAAAAATATCGTTGATACATTTCCATCAGCCCCTGCGGTTGTGCTTCCAATTATTATGGTGTTGTCTCCCGCTCTAAATGCCATGGAAGTATATTCGGCTTGGCTTTGTGTAAGTTCATTGACCAAAACCACTAATTTTCCTTTGTATGTATCTCCTTTGCTGGGTATTTTCAGTTCTTTCCCAAACGTGAATTCACCTGGATTATCGACATTGCCATTGGTAAACTTTACAAATGGGGTAAGGGAAGATACAAAATAGGTGCCCAAGGCGAACGGAACAAATGTGGAGGGATAATTCCTGATGTCCATGATTATACCTTTAGTGTCTTTGAATTGCTCTTTAATTATAGGTATGTCCTCATTCTTTATGGTTTGTAGGGTCACATAACCTATATTGTTGTCCAACATTTTGAAAGACTTTCTATGATCTCTTCTATACCATCGATAAGTATCAAGACTATCTTTTGGATACAGTTTTAGCAACTGGGTCTTTGCAGTCGTGTTGTCCGATTCAACATGGATTTCAATTTCATCATAATTTGAGCGTAAAAGATCTGCGGAAATGTCCCTTAGCATTGTAGGGTGGTTTGAAGCTGGATAATATTTGGCTCTCTCCTTTACAATTTGATTTACGGGTATGTCATTGATCTTAGTGATGATGTCTCCAATTTCCAAGCCGACCTTACCTCTATGTTCTTCATTAAAGAAGTCGGTTACGACCAATTGATTTTCAATGAAACGAACATGGACCGGAGGATAATTCAATCCTTTCCATTTATTTATCTTGCCAGCACCTTCCCAGATATTGGCGTGCGTATCCTGAACATCCCCGATAAGTTGTATTGTTGCGAATTCATATTGCAGTTCGTCTTTGGCATTCAGGAAAAGTGGGATATATTCACCTAGTACAGCGTTCCAATCTTTGTCCGTTAAATGTTTATACGGAAAAAAATAATGAATCATGTTCCAAAATCTATATAGTGAAAGGAGTCTGTACCCATCATCAGGAAAAGGCATAAGATAATATGCTTCTTCATTTTTAAAATTCGGGTTGCCAACGCTCGGTGCCATGCCTATGTAATAATGTTTTCCTTGAGAACGGTTGTTGTAGACATCCAGTAACTTTTCTTTAAGTTGATGATCTTGGTCCTCAATCCATTTATGATCGGGACGAATTACCGCATCTTCACTTGTAGGTTTGCATTTGGAACATTTTTTTAAATCGCCTAAAGTAGTAATCCAATTGATCAAAAGTTTGTCTCTCTCTACATCACTTTTGGTTTGAATGTATTTTGGCAAAAACCTAAAGAGCTCATAATCCCAATTATAATTTCCTTTGGCTATTTCTGGATGATGGTATTTGAGAAACCCCCAAACCCTGCCCAATAACTCTAGGTTTTCAATTTCTTTGGGAGACACATCAGATAGTTCTATCAATGATCCTGAATCAAATTCCTTGTCCAATTGTGCCTTGGCCGGCTTTCGTTTGACTTTTTTCAGGGTTTGCACATTTTTACCATCGATTGTCACTGTAAAGTCATCGTACCATGCCTCACCTGAACCTACAAGTATGCCGGCAACATAAATCATTTCAGCGCCTTCAGGATAGTTAAGGGTTATCGTATATTTTTTCCAGTCATTTGTTCCCGTTATATTTTGGTTTTGCATATTGTCAAAGGCCAAGGAAGAACCTCTGCCATCAATTCTCATCAATAATCCGGCAAAACCATTTTGGACGTCCTTGGTTTTCATATAACCTTCAAGTTTTATGCTTTTGCCCTCATATTTAGCGGGTATTTTGTAAGCAATACTTCCAAAGTTGCCACTTTCAAGAGATGAAACCCTTCCGGACTTGGTTCCCGAGTAGGCTAGGGTATCAATGGATAATTTATGGTTTCCCCATTGAAACCAGTCATCTGCGAGTGCGTTTCCTTCTTTATGATTTTCAAAATCTAGATTAAACTTTTCATCATTTTGACCATGGCAACCTACAGAAATCAATAGGATTAGAACCGAAAATAGTTGTTGTTTCATCAATGGTTTTTTAGTGTTTGGATGTAGATAAAATCTACTTTGCCGGATTTTGTCCGATATTGTCGGGGGGAATGCCACTTGACCTGTAGCCTGTTAAATGTAAAAAAAACCAAATAGGGAGAAGGGAAGGTTAACAGTAATTTAAGGGAGGACTAGGTGTGAAAAGTCCATTTTTTCTAATAGTTTTTGTTTGATAAATTATTTGTTTCACATGAAAAGCTAAACAATAGAATTATGAAAATTCCAATAATATAAAATATGTCTCTTTTATATGAAATCATTGTCAAAATCTGTTTCCCATAATTTTGTACAACATTTTCGGCTCGTATGAGTAGTTGCGTGGTTTAGCGGTTAACTTTGCAAGTACACACCAAACTGGAGATTCTCGAGGAGTTTCAGAAGTAAGCGAGAACAAGCAATTACTTATGGCCATCTTTGTTGGCAACTGGCTTTTTTATTAATAATCTTGAACTAACACTTCAGTCGGGATGTGAAGTGTTGAATTCAGTTTTCTTATCATTCCGAGGGTCAGTTTTCGTTTTTTGCTTAAAATTTCGCTGACTCTACTTTTAAATCCAACAACTTCGGCTAAATCCTTTTGTTTCATTCCCATTTGCTCCATTCGGAATTTGATAGCCTCAATTGGATCAGGCATTCCAATTGGAAAGTTTTCATTTTCATATCTGTCAATTAAGATTGAAAGGATTTCCAATTCATCTCCCTCGTCAGTTCCTTTTTTTGCATCAAAAATGTCCTCAAGTCTGTCGAGTGCCTTTTGATAGTCTTTTTCGTTTCTAATTGGTTTTATTTTCATAATCAGATATTATTTGCGTCAATTTTGTCATATTCTGCGTGAGTTCCGATGAATCTTATCCAGCATATTTGATATTCAAAGTTGAATTTTACAATCAATCGGTAGTTGTTGCCTTTAATATTGTAAACAATTCGATTGTCTTTTAAGATACTTGCACTGGGGTAATCGTTTTTTAATTCATTAATATTTTTCCATTCGGATTTTTCAGTTTCTCTAAACCAAGACTTTAATTGTTCTTCACAGTCAGTGTGCTTCTCCCAAAAGTCTCGTAAAGTTCGTTTAGCTATTACTCTCACATGATACTTATTTGACGCAAACCTAATAAAAAAGTTACCAATTTGGTAAAAATTTTCTTTTTTCAGCTTGTTGCCAACGGTTAGTATATGAAAAGTAGGCGATTATGAAGCACAAAACTTTCGGTTAAACACAAAGTTTAATAAGTGCCAAATACCTTGATATTACTACTATTTAGCCTATTTTTTATATACATTGTTGGCAGTATGTGCTTTTCTTTTTTTAGTCCGATTTCTTTAATGTGAAACTACTTTCAGTCCTATAATTGAAGCAATTAAGGTCGTAATGAAAAATAGTCGCCAAAAGGTTGCTGGTTCTTTAAAAACAAGAATCCCAATTAGAACTGTCCCAACTGCTCCGATTCCTGTCCAAACTGCATAAGCTGTGCCAATCGGCAACTCTTGAGTCGCTTTTATAAGTAGAAACATACTAATAGCTAAACAAATCACAAATCCAACATACCAATATGTCGATTCAGTTCCAGTAGCCTCTTTCGCTTTTCCCAAGCAAGCAGCAAAGGCGACTTCAAAGAGTCCGGCAATTATTAATATTATCCAATTCATTTGTAATTAATTTCTTCTCGTATTATTTATAAATCGTCATTTTCGGTCTGGTTTTGCATTACTGCCAACTTGCTTATATGCTGAACATAATTCCGTATATCCCACCAAATTGGGTGCCTATACTGAAGTTTTGTCTTGTTTTACTACATGTATACATCATCGTTTATTTGAACTTTTGTTTATTTTCTCAATGGTTTTTGTCTCAGTTTTTTAAAAATTCTGATTCATTACCGTTCCAATAACATTTAATATACCTCCCATTCTCGAATTCATGTGAGCAATTCCCATATCCATATAATCGGTGTGCGCATTCTGGACATAGTCCAATCATTTTCGAATTATGAGTGTAAAACTTACTTTCACATTCTGAACAAATTCCAATCTTGTGACTTATCATTAATCTGAACTTTAAAGTTAATATTATCGTGCAGAAGTTACTTTTCCTTATTTTATAGGGTCTCCCAGCATTTTGAAGTGTAATAGAGGTGTAAAAAAGTTAAGAAAACCAAACATTTTTATAATATTTAGATTAATCAATGTGAAAATCATTTACTGTGATATTCATTTCGATAGCGTTTGAATTTGAGCGTACTATGAACCCAATGGATAACGATTGTTTTATATGTGAAAACATATAAAATTGTGTATTCTTAATAATATTATATGTTTTTACATATAATTTAATATATTTGATGCGTTTTATATCTAAATGCATATAATGTATAAGCTATCCGAGTTTGTCAAGACCCGTAGGAACGAGGTAAACCTGACGCAAGAAGAATTTGCTGAACGTGCAGGTGTTGCCCTTACCGTAGTGCGAAAAATAGAACAGGGGAAAACAAATCTAAATATGGACAAGGTCAATCTGGTCTTGAGAATGTTTGGACATACCCTTGCTGCAGTTCCTTTACATGCCATTGATAATGAAAATACAAAAGTCCAATGAGGAATGCCAATATACTATATGATGGTATCAAGGCCGGAGAGCTCATGGAAACCGATGATGGGGACTATGTATTTCAATACGATGGGGATTACGTGGAACAATATCCTGACCAGTTCATAACGTTCTCGATGCCTGTCCGAATGGAACCCTACAGGGACAATAGATTGTTTCCGTTTTTTGAGGGATTGATTCCGGAAGGTTGGCTATTGAACATTGCATCAAAAAACTGGAAATTGAACAAGAATGATAGGATGGGACTATTGTTGGCCTGCTGTCAGAATTGTATCGGAGCAGTGAGCGTGGAACCCTTAATGAACAACAATGAAGGGTAAGTGTCTATACTGTTATGAAGCGTTGGAGGGTGACCTTGATTTTCATGAAAGGTGCGCTATTGCTTTCTTTGGTAAAAAGGAAGCGCCAAAATTGGAGTATAGTTTGGATCAAATGTCCGAACTGGCCAAAAATGTGGTAGAGCGAAGTGTTTCCGTACCAGGTGTGCAACCTAAATTGTCGATGTCACTGTTTAATGATGCAGGTAATACCGGAGACTTTCGGTTGACAGTGGTGGGGGCACTTGGAGGCCAATATATCTTTAAACCACCATCAAGAGAATATCCGGAAATGCCAGCGAACGAACATTTGACCATGCGCATCGCGGAATCATTCGGTATTCAGACCGTTCCCTCCAGTTTGATACGATTAAAATCCGGCGAGTTGTCCTATATCACAAAACGTATCGATAGAACGGATGAGGGACAAAAAATCCATATGCTTGATATGTTCCAGATTACGGAGGCCTATGACAAATATAAAAGCTCCATGGAAAAGGTTGGAAAGGCACTGTACCAGCATTCGGCCAATACTTTGTTGGATATGATTTTCCTGTTTGAGATGACCTTGTTCTGTTTTTTAACGGGCAACAATGATATGCACTTGAAGAATTTTTCCATGCTGGATTCCCCATCCGGTTGGATTCTTTCCCCAGCATATGACCTGCTCAATGTCACCATTGTCAATCCTGATGATAGCGAGGAACTTGCATTGACCATGGAAGGAAAGAAAAATAAGTTAAAGAGGATCCATTTTGAAAACCTTGCCAAGAAGATGGGGCTTACGGAAAAACAAACGGAAGTGGTATTCAAACGATTTTTACGAAAGAAAAAGGATGCCCTGCGTTGGATTGACAAATCCTTTTTGTCCCCTAAAATGAAAGTGGCCTATATTGATTTATTGGATGATCGTTATGAACGAATTTTTGATGCATAGTATTGAAGGTGGTCAACAGCCCGGACCCTCTAATAATAGCCGGCACCTAATTTTGGGAGGAGGTCAGAACAAATATTATCACGTACACGAAACCATCCTCAAAATTGAGATACAATTTGCATTTTATGATTCGCGTAATGCAAATAGTAGAACATTGACATCCACGATTCGATATTTGTTAAGCAACCCAAACTTTTTATGTTTTGAATATGAAATGACCCAGGCCTCTCCCAAGAAGCCCTGAACAGTTGTCCACCAATTCCTTATACCATTGGAGTTGTAAATGGTTTTGTTATATGAGTTTCTATTACTTTATGTAGGTTGTAGCCTGAATTTTAAGGGGGTCATAATAAAAGAAGCCCTTGGTTGTTTTCCGGGACATCGAAAAACAGGGCAGTACCCAGGGACTTCCAATCAGGACACCAATGACTTCACTCGCTCAACTTCCCGTTCGCTCATTTGCCACTGGGTCAGATGGAATTCCCAAGGGTCCTTGTGGAACCTCTCAAGGCCAAGCCCAGTTTTGCCAGTAAATAGGGTATCCATTTCCTTGAAAACCCAAGGGTTTTGCTACCTCATGTACCCTCCCGATTTCCTGTCCAAAGCCTTGACAGAACCCGCTTCTTTCATTGTGCTGTGCACGAAGGAAACCAAACGAACGCCCCCTTAAAATTTGGTCAACATCCAAAGGAACCAAGGGGCAATCATTAATCCTTTAAACCTTTTTAGAATGGGAAATTTAAGAAACAAAGTACAGCTGATCGGTAACGTCGGACAGGACCCGGTAATCACTGATTTTGAGAAAGGAAAGCGCATGGCACGGGTAAACCTGGCCACCAACGAACACTACAAGAACAATCAAGGGGAGCGGGTGACCAATACCGAATGGCACACCCTGATCGCCTGGGGAAAGCTCGTGGACATCATCGAGGGATTCGTGGCCAAGGGCAAGGAAATTGCTGTTGAGGGAAAACTTACCCATAGGTCCTACGAGGACAAGGAGGGGAACAAACGCTATGTGACCGAGGTTGTGGTTAGTGAGATCTTATTGTTGGGAGGCAACAATGAGGAATAGAAACCGGAGGCGCTCCATGGTTCGGGGCGCCTTTTTCTTTCAACTATCAAGGTATTGTACATGGAACACAAAGTCAATGAAATACAGATCAGTTACCGGGAGAAGCTCGTGACCCTCAGATCGCTCTCGATCACAAATTCCAAGGAAGTGTCCCAACTCCTATATAAGAATTGGGATGCCGATACCATTGGATTGCACGAGACCTTCAAAATCGTACTGTTGAACCGCTCCAACAAGGTCAAGGGAATCTATCCGCTGTCCCATGGGGGCATCACGGGGACCCTGGTGGACATGCGCATCCTTTTTGCCATCGTGCTCAAGACACTTTCAGTGGGGATCATCCTGGCCCATAACCACCCATCGGGACAGTTGAAGGCCAGTGAAATGGACAGAAAGCTGACCCAAAAGATCCAACGGGCGGCGCAATTGTTCGATATCCAGGTATTGGACCATTTGATACTTGCTCCCGATGGCAGCTATTACAGTTTTGCCGATAATGGATTGATGTGATATCAAACAACAAACAATCCAAGCAAAGGGGGATTTTGATAAATGGAACCAATCAGGCCCAATCATTATGATTGGGTTTTTTGTTCAACAAAGCATAACTTTATAGGGAACCAATTTGGGTACGGCATAATGATCTGATTTGACTTTCCCAAAGTCCGTACCATTGATCGAAGCATAAAAGAGGCCCATCTTTTTTCAGTGGCAGTGCGATACGTTTTTGTCCCTGCGGGACGAAAAGGAGGAGCAAGAGGATAGCGTGCCCACGCAGCGCTATTTATCCATTTTCCTTCGGAAAGGCCCTGTTTATAAGGAATACAGGGATATCCATGAAAATAGGGGTTTTGTTGTTTTTGACGAAAAAAGGGCTCGGGCCCAGTAAAACCAAGGAATTTTTAACGAAAAAATGGATCAAGGATACCAAAAAGAGAAGTTCAATAACATGGCCATAAAGGAATCAGTGGCCTTGAAGTTCAGGAGGTATTCCAAGAAGTTCGGCAGGTCCAGGTCCATGACCTTATTGGCCATGTTGGATTTCTTTGAACGGCACGGCATCTCCCCGGACCAGGAATTGGGGGAGACCGTCGCCAGTCTAAAATATCTTATCAGACGGAGGTTCAATGCCATGGTGGCCATCATGCGGAGCATTGAAAAGGAACAGACCCTGCCCACTGTGGGAATGATGCAGGCACTCTTCAATCAAGAACTTGAATCCGACGGGGAATGGGAAGGGGACTTCGATTTTTTTGAGCAGCAATTGACCGAGAAGAAAACACCTTCCAAGCCAGAGCTGTTGGATACAGAGATTACCGTTCCCAAGATCAGGTATGAACACTTGGAGGAGCAAATGGAGGAATTGAAAAGTGACTTTGTGTATGTGCTGGACCATGTGGTCGAGAGCAGAAACAGAATAGGCAGGAAACATTTGATCATGGACCTGGATCCTGAAGCGATCGATAAATATAAACGAAAGCTACGACAGTGGTAATTTTTTGATTTATTGTGCGACCCTGACCTTCTTTGAAAACCATGCTCTGATCAAATCCATATATAGGGATAAAGGAGGCGACCGAAAAATGTCCATACCCAGGAGGAAATATAACATCATTTTAATAAAGCCCAAACCCTTAAAAATTGTCCAATACACTTTACGGGATGGCCATTATTCAAATATTCTTTTGTCAAACAAAAATTCTTGAACTTGGGATATTGATATTTTAAAAAAATCTTTATGGTTGGGGTTGATTAAATAATTATGGTCATATTGAACAACAGCTGAAGGAACTTTTAAAACACAGGAATCCGCAGTGTCTAAAAAATCATCTCCGATTCTCTGAGTACTGACTCTTGGTGGATGAGTGTTCCAATTTTCAGGAATGTCTTTTTGCTCCAATACTTTTATTTGGATATCATCTGGAATGTCGATCTCGATCATTACAAAGTCACTTGGCAATGTGGCCAAAGTCAAATGTACAGCAACCTCTGCCATTGCTAAAGCCCTGCTTTCGGCCGAATGAATGATTTCCCTTCCTTTTGAATTCCATCTATTCCCGGATTTGGCCGCGCCTTTACCATTTAACTCATTCGAGTATTTTTTCTTTGATAGTCCATATACTCCCATCAAGTGAAAATTCCTTGATCAATTCTGTTCAATTCGGCCATTACCAATTCCTTGCCATATGAATCTTTTAATAATTCGGCCGGTTTCAAGTTACCTAAGGCAAATGAAGGGGTATTAAGCCATAAATAAAACTGTTCAGTTGTATCAAAGACTTCTTTGCCAAAATGGGTTGCTTCTGCCAACTCTATAATCTTTTCCGTATGAATCGGTTTAAATAGATAATCAGCATCATTTTGATGTCTTTGTAAAGTTTTCTTTGACAAGTTCAAGTATACGGCCCAATCATCTTCGGAAAATGGAGTCACATCCTTTATTTTACTGAATAATTTATAAGTCAGCCCCTTTCTTATGGTTTTGATAACAAGCATTTTATTGTCAAAAAAATCTGAAAAGGTTATGTTTTCCGTTCTGGGATTAACCTCAGAGGACTTATCCAAATTTTTGATATAAGCTTGGATTGCTTTATTTAAGGCAGTTAATTGCTCAGTTTTTTTTTGATGTTCTTGCACAACCCTAATAAGACATTTGTCTTCAACAATAAGACATTTGTCTTGAGCCTCAAAACTTCTCGTATTAAATGTGGGCAAATGTTTATCGGTCTATGTATAAATCAGGATTCCTAGGGTTTTATTGGAAAAGGATTGAAAATAGATGGATTTTTTAAGCGATGCCATAGATTGCCAATGGCAAGATTTTTAACGGGTATATTCACGGGCACTTCAAAAATCCACTTGGATCTAATTGCCATCTTGGAGCTTTTCATTAAGGTCCTTGAACCCACGGAACAGTTCCCTTCCGTCTTCCAGGTTCCCATGTTCCTCCAATAAGGTGTTGGTCATACGGTCCCCGGCACAGTCATTGTCCAAGAGCAATCTACCTTTCCCATAGCCACCAATGGTTTTTCCCAGTTGGTTGGCAAAAGCAAGGGAATTCAAAACCAATATGTCCGAATCCTTTAACCAGGTCGGACCCATGACCATTAGCGATAGAAAATCGAACATGCCTTCGACAATGGCCAAATTTTCCTTACCATTTCTTATATGTGTTATGGCCTTGGGCGAGGAGCACAGTTTTTGGAAGCCGTTCCGGAGTTCCCATCCTCCCTTGGTGTTCTTGAGTCCGATCGCAAAATAGTCCCGGTTTCCCATTTCAAAATGGACCTCCTTTGTATGGGAGCGTGCAATGGTCATTGGGATACACCTTTCCTCCAGATACTGCTCCAATGCAGGATGGGATATGTCCATTACCTCTCCCACAATGATTCCTCTCTTGGTTTTGGCCGGTACTTTGGCCGGGGCAGCAGTTTGTGTTATGGAATAGGTGTTTCCATCCAATATCTCCAGTACCTCGGAAACGGAGGAATCGGTGATCTTCATCATAAGGTCGATCAGGTTTCCGCCGATGCCCTCACCATGGTCGTACCATCTGTTCAAATCCTTGGAGACCTTGAAGGATGCTTGGGTCTCCTTTCGAAAAGGGCTGAGGAACCATGCCTCCTTTTTGGATTCCCTCGTTGGGAAATGTCCCATGCTTGCCAATGCCGAAATGATGCAAAGCTCGCGCGCCGTTTCACAGTTCATTCTTTTTTCTTTCATGGCTCTGTTTTGAGATGATTTTTGATGATTTGATGACAATTCTCTGGGAGGCCCCATAAATTCTAGTGGTTCCCCGGTCATCATTTTGTCATCGTTTCATCATTTTTGTTTTTTTCTTCATGGGCCCTGTCATCATTTTCTATTTTGATGACAGAATGATGACAAAGTGATGACAGGCTTAACCCTTATAAACACTGGAGATTTCTCAATCTGTCATCAAATCATCAAAATTTTGGGACAAAAAATCCTTTTTTACGGTAAAGTACCTCCCCTTGGCGTCCTCGGTATTGATATCACCGTTGTTCCATATGGTTATTCTTTGGTATTTGTTGGAGTTGGGCTGGTTCTCCAGTTTCCAATCTTTTTTCAACAGCCGCCTCAATTGGGTCAAATCGGTCTTGACCCTTGTCCGGTTGAGAAGGTGTAGCGCATCTATGGGGCAAAGGTCCACCGATTCCACATCAAACTTTTCCATGGCACTGATCAATAGGCTGGCCAGTTCCTTTTCCACCCGGTTTCTATTGTTGTACACCAGTTTTTTCAATGCTGGGGTATGCAGCTCCTTTGGGGTGAACCACATCCTTGATCGTTGTCGGGAATACAGCTCTCTCTCGGTCAAGTAATACAGAAAGTTAGGAATTTCTTTTGTCAATCGTTCCAGATATGCAGTATCCTCTTTTTTAAGTTTGGGTATTTTGCGGACCCAGAACCGTGTCTCATGGGCATCGACCTTGATAAAACTGTCCTCGTTGTTGCTACAGAGGATGAACTTCCCGAAGAACTCCACTTCCCGTTTGTCCTTTCCCTTGGCCTCCAATTTGTTTCTATTGGTGGTGCTTAAGTATTTTATACGCTCAGTTAGCTCCTCCTTGTTGAACAGCACTTCGTCCACACATATCAATAATTTGTTGGCCCAATCCGCATTGAACTGGCTTCCAAAGCTGTCATTGGTCAGATAGGTCAGGTTGTTCCCGAAGATTTCCTTGAGCCATTTGAGAAAGGTGCTCTTTCCAGTGTTTCTTTCTTTGGACACCAAGCATAATATGGGAAGTATCTGCACCGGTTTTTGGTATAATAACTGCAGATAGTCCAGTCCCAGTTCCAATTGCTTGCCAAATAGATGTTTCAAAAATGCCATGGTATGTGGAAAGTCTCCAGTCTTGAGTTCATGATCCAAAGGAGAGTAGGTATTGTAAAAGCCGTGATGTTCCTTTTTAAAATCAATATGGCTGGGAATGCAGGCAAACCCATCGTATTTGGGAACCTTGCCCAAGTAATCTTTGCCATGGTCCTGTTTGATGATATGTTCGTTCCAAGGTACCAGCACTTCATTGAAGTGTCCGGATATAGTAGGGACCTGGACCAACTTGTAAAAAGTGGTCCCGACCCTGATATAGGGAGTGTTTTCCATGTGGGATATTTTTTTGCTATAGGGGATATAGCGTGATGGGTTACATTTAAAAGGTCAATGCCTATCCTTTTCGCAGGATATATTCAATGGCCTGGTCATTGGTCTCGCAGGTGGATTTACGATCATTTCTCAACAACCATTTGTTGAGACGGTCGATATCGAAATAAATCAACTTTCCGTTGGGCTTGCTATGGGGTATTTTACCCGCTGCGGTCAGTTTGTACAGATAGCTTCTGGATATCCCGGTATAATCACAGGCCTCGTCAAAAGTGAGCACCTTTTTTGACCCCAACAAAAGACGTTCGATATTGTTGAGTTTCTCGTTTAATTCAATGTTGTTCATTTTTATCGGATTTAAGGATTATCAATGAACAAAGCGCTTTGTTTCCTATTGTGGAATTCTATGGATAAAAGTATGAATAAAGTACAGTTGAAACCGTGAGGGTAAGTAGTGAAATATTCACAAAATACAGATATACAGAGGTTTGTGTTGTTTTGTTGTCATTTAAACACAAATGATTTCAATGGTCAACAAATAAAATTACTTCATGGTCCAGCAAAATGGAGTTATCAACAATCTTATTATGGGTTAACCTCTAATCTTAGGTTTGGCCAATGGCGGTAAAGACAGAACTTGGATCTATAAATGAAGGCTACTCCATTTTTTCAAGATTCAAATTCGGTAACATTTCTGCAGCTTGCTTCATCTTTTCATCGATGATCTTGGCATAGATTTGAGTGGTCCTGATCTCCCTATGGCCCAATCGCTTGGATACCGTGTAAATGTCCGCTCCATTTTCCAATAGAAGGACTGCATTGGTATGTCTGGCGGAGTGGAAGGTAATATGTTTGGTGATTCCAGCATGCATGCACCATTTTAATAATTGTATGTTCATGTGGGCACTGTAGCTGAGTCCTTTGAAGACCCTGTCTTCGGATTTCTGGCGCTCACCCAATAGGTCTCTTGCCTGTCTCGATATATAAAGGTATTCAGCTCCAGCGGTCTTCTTTTGTTTGAAGACGACCCGATACATAGGATTTCCAAGGTGGTCGTTTCCCTCATCACGGACCTCTTTCCATTTGAGCTTGTTGATATCCGACCATCTCATCCCCGTAAGGACTGAGAAGAGGAAAGCTGGTTTGAGCTTTGGAAACCTGCATTCCGTCTTGGCCAGATTCTGAAGTTCATGGGAAGTGAGATATTCTCGGGTGGATTCGGCCATGGTAAACCCTTTGACCTTTTTTACCAAGTTCTCCTTTAGATACCCTTCATCGAATGCCGCCCTAAGACATGCCTTGAATTTATTGAAATAGGTATGCTTGGTATTCTGGGATAGTTTTTTTTCACTTTTGGTAACCGCTACCGTATCCAGATACTTTTTATAACCTTTTATGAAGTCCACATCGATGTCATTGAATATGGTGTGCTCTGGACAGTACTTTTCCAAATGGTTTTGAGCGGCATCCCAGTTATCGTAATTGCCCTTGGTCTCATAGCGTTCTTCTTTCTTTTTATCGTAATAGGAAAGAAACGAAGTCTTGCCTTTTGAGTTGTTTTCTATCTTGAATTTTCCCTGATAGATTTCAGCTTTTCTAATGACCAGTATTTGCTCTGCTAATGCAAGTTGTTCCTTGTTCTTTTTATTTTCGCTAGCTGATTTGGGATGCTGAACCAAATATAATTCTAGGTACTCGTATTCCCTAAGGTATTTGGTTTTACCATTAGGTAGTGTTCGGTTTCCTTTGTAGTATTCAATGTACAAGCTCAGTTTTCCTGATGCTAACTTTTTCTTTCTTAGGTGTGCTTTTATCATGGGAAACAAATTTTTGTGTCTCTTGATTTTGAAAAAACAACGAGACACAAATGAGACACAATAAAAGTAGGAAAATGGCTATATTAACGGAAAACAAGATATTTAAAGTTGTTAACAATAAGCTGATAATCAATCATTTAAGCACAAAACGAATTAAATAAAATTACCGACTATTTGCCGATACAGAAATTAGAGAAAATATTCCCCAATAAATCATCCGTGGTCACGCTTCCTGTGATTTCTCCCAAATGATACAGTGCCTGTCGGATATCGATCGCCATTAAATCGCTGGACAATTCCATATCCAAACCTTCTTTTACCTTTTGAATTTCTTCCAAAGCTTTAAGCAAAGCATCATAATGCCTACTATTTGTGACGATGGTGGTATCGCCGCTCAATGCTCCTGAATCCACCAAAGAAAGAAGCTTTGCTTCCAATTCAGGAATTCCTTCTTTAAACTTTGCCGAAAGGAAAAGGACATTGGGTATTTCTGATGTTATTTTTTCTTTCTGGTCAGGACTCAGCAAATCCATTTTGTTACAGATGGGCAACAATTGTTTGTTAGGATATTTTTTTTGAATGAGTTCGAGCTCCGCTTTGTCAAACTCCATTCCATCAAAGAGGTAAATAATGAGACGTGCCTTTTCAATTTTATCAAAAGTACGTTCAATACCGATTTTTTCCACCACATCCACGGTTTCTCTGATGCCTGCCGTATCTATGAACCTAAAACCTATGCCTTTTATACTGATTTGATCTTCTACAGTATCACGAGTAGTACCAGCAATCTCGCTCACGATGGCTCTTTCTTCATTGAGCAGTACATTAAGCAAGGTCGATTTCCCTACATTCGGCTGGCCCACAATGGCGACGGGTATTCCATTTTTGATGACGTTTCCGAGCGCAAAGGAATCAATCAATTTTTTAAGTACCGTACTGATGCGAGTAAGTAATTCATTAAACTGGGTTCTATCAGCAAATTCTACATCTTCTTGGGAAAAGTCCAGCTCCAACTCAATTAATGATGCAAAATTGAGAAGTTCTTGTCGCAATTCTTGAATCTCATTACTGAATCCACCGCGCATTTGCTGCATGGCAATATCATGGGCTGCTTCACTGTCACTGGCTATGAGGTCGGCCACAGCCTCGGCCTGACTCAAATCCATTTTACCGTTAAGAAAAGCTCGTAAAGTAAACTCTCCAGCAGAAGCGGAACGACATCCTTTCCGTAACAAGAGTTGAATGATCTGTTGTTGGATAAAAGGAGAGCCGTGGCAGGAAATCTCCACCACATTTTCACCTGTGTAGGAATGTGGAACTTTAAAAATGGAAACCAAGGCTTCATCCAGAATCTTATCGCCATCAACAATATTCCCCAAATGGATGGTATGGCTTTTCTGTTTGGTCAATGTTTTGCCTTTAATGGATTTGAACAACGTATCCACCAAGCTTATGGCATCAGGTCCAGAGACTCTGATTACCGCAATGGCACCTGTTCCAGAAGGAGTTGCCAAGGCTACAATGTTATCTGTGTACGACATGGGCACAAAAGTACAAATTAGCTGACGTTTGTAACATTTTCAGCATTTTGTATACTAATAAGATGAATCATCAAAATCAATCAAAAATGGAAGTTATAAATCAAAAAGCAGTTAGAACGGACAACACTTTGTTGGCCGTAACGCATCTCACACAACTTTTATCGTATGTAACCGGATTCGGGAGCCTTATTGTTCCTTTGATCATATGGTTGTCATCCAAAGACAAGGTGGAAGGGATGAATGAACATGGCAAAGCCATTATCAATTTTCAAATCAGCCTTATACTTTACATCATCATCAGTATTCCTGCCATTTTACTTTTAGGTTTGGGTATATTGGGCTTGATAGGCGCAGGAATCCTAGGTTTTATTCTACCTATCGTTAATGCAGTGAAGGCGTCGAATGGAGAGTCTCCGTCTTATTTTATGACGATTAGATTTATATCATAAAAATAAAAAAGCTGGAACATTTTGTTCCAGCTTTTCTTTATAATTGAAATAGTTAGTTTAATTATTCAGCATTACCGGCATTACCAGCATAGTCACATGTTCGCCTTCATCCAAGCCATCAATTGGGGTAAGGATACCAGCTCTGTTAGGTAAGCTCATTTCCAAGGAAACTTCGTCGGATGACAAATTGTTCAACATTTCCAAAAGGAATCTGGAGTTGAAACCAATCTGCATGTCGTCACCTTGGTAGGAACAAGACAATCTTTCCTCAGCTTTGTTGCTGTAATCTACATCTTCCGCGGAAATATTAAGTTCGGCACCAGCAACTTTTAGACGTATTTGGTGTGTGGTCTTATTGGAGAAAATAGAAACCCTACGCACAGAACTTTGGAACTGGTTTCTGGCAATCGTCAATTTGTTCGGGTTCTCTTTTGGAATTACGGCTTCGTAGTTCGGGTATTTTCCATCAATCAAACGGCAAACCAATTCGGTATTATCAAAATAGAACTTGGCGTTGCTATCGTTATATTCAATGGTCACTTCGGATTCAGAACCTGCCAAAATACCTTTTAATAATGTCAATGGTTTTTTTGGCATGATGAATTCCGCCACTTCGGAAGCGGTTACATCTTGACGTTGATATTTTACCAATTTATGGGCATCCGTAGCCACAAAAGTCAAATTCTCTGGAGAGAACTGGAAAAACACACCGCTCATTACGGGGCGAAGGTCATCATTACCTGCCGCAAAAATGGTTTTGTTGATGGCCGTTGCCAAAATATCACCCAATAGGGTAGTGGAGCTCGGGTTGGAGACTTCCACCGCTTTTGGGAATTCAGCACCATCGGCATATGCCAAGGCATATTTACCGTGGTTGGAACTGATTTCCACCGTATTGTTGTCCTCAACAACGAAGGTCAACGGTTGCTCAGGGAATGTTTTAAGGGTGTCCAAAAGCAAACGGGCGGGGACAGCAATGGTTCCTTCAGAATCGGAATCCACTTCCAAAACCGTACTCATCGTAGTTTCCAAATCGGATGCGGAAACCGTTAGCTTAGTTTCTTTAAGATCGAATAAAAAATTATCCAGGATAGGCAAGGTGTTGCTGTTGTTGATAACTCCCCCCAAAACCTGAAGCTGTTTCAATAAATATGTACTGGATACAATAAACTTCATCAAAGAAATACTTTAGTATAGTTGCCTTTTTGGCAATTTCTCCCTGTAATAGGGCCTATAAAATCAATAAAAACAAATATATCCCAAATGGATTTAGCAGAGAAACAAATTTATCAACACCTAAGCCGTAAACTTACGTTTTCTGTAATAGCCGAAGAACAGCCCGAACAACAGCGTTAAAACGACTGGAAATCCAATGTTTACAAGCTGCCACTTGGTTTTCTGTTCTGCAATTTTTTTGACATCCAGCAATGGGATGGTCACTTTCTTGTTTCGAATGTTAATAAGCCCCGTATTGTCCAAAAGGTAATTTGTGCTGTTCACTAGAAATTCCTTGTTGCCGTAGAAGTTACTGGTCCATTTGTCGTACCCCAACTCCAAAGGTCTGCCATTGCGCAATTGGTTTTTGATGACATCCCCGTCCGAGATAACAATCATCTTGTTTTCTGGACCTTCCTCCAAAGTATTTTGAAGCTTTAATGGCTTTACCCTGTTCTTGTACATGGATGTGAAATTCCCCTCAATCAGGACGGCTAATGGCAAATTACCATTGTTATATGTGGCTTGGTCAGGTTGTTGGTTGATCATATCCAAACTGACCACTCGCGGAATTCCATCGGTCTTGGAAAGCGGTGAACTTTGCAATAGGATAGTTTTGTTATAATCGTTTTCCAACACGTCCATTGGACTGGTAAACTGGAGCCGTACTGCTTCAATGTTGGTGTTGATGGGATGATTGTTTTGCGAAAACACCATCGGATAATAAAACCAGGGTAGGGGATTATACTGTGAATCATTCCCTTCTCCCGTGGCCAAAACAATTTGGGTAAAATAGAGGTCATTGACCAAAACTGGATTGATGCGCACCCCATATTTAAAAAATAAATCTTTCAAATCAAGGTCTCTGGGAATGGCGATGGCCTCTCCGCCACCGGCATAAATGCTATCCATTTCCATATTCACTTGATCTATCATCCAAATGGTTTTACCCCCTTGAACCATATATTGATCCATTACATATTTTTCCTGATCCGTAAACGCCTCTGTGGGTTTGGCAATCAGAGCCAAGTCAAAGTTTTTTAATTGATCTAAAACATTTTGCGGATTGGTAGCCACGGAATCCAAGGTTATTGCGCCAATGTTGTAATAATCCCGAATGGTGGTAAGGTAATCAGCGATATAAATATCGTCGAGTTCGCCATTTCCCTTGATAACGGCGATGCTCTTTTTTTCTTCAATGCTTAACTTGGTAAAAGCATCGGCAAAGGCGTATTCCAATTGCTGTACCGAGTTATTGATTCGTTCTTCGGCAGTGGAGCCCAATTTATTTTTGAGCAGCGGCACTTTTACCGTCTGGTCGTTGTAATTGACCATGGCCCAAGGAAAGACCAGCTCGTTAGATACTTTTCCGTTTTCCTCAACGGTAACATTGGCAGGTTGCAAGCCTAAGCTCTGTAATTGGGCGACCGTTTCCTGTGGATTTTCACTATCCTCCATAGGGTCCACCAAATTATATTTGATGTTACTGTTTTTAGCCCCGAATGATTCTAACAGTTGAATGGTCTCTGTTTTCAATTTGGCGAACTCGGCAGGAATGTTCCCATCCAAGAGTACATCAACAATAATTGGAGTTTCAAATTTTTGTGCTACCGCTACGGCAGGTTCCGAAAGGGTATATCTTTTATCCTCGGTAAGGTCAAACCGAGTATACACAAAACTGGCCAACAGGTTGATGGCCAAAACAGCCACAATCACTTTTAAAATGGACACAAAAAACTTTCCCATTATCTTGGCAATTGTTTTAAACGTTGAAAAGTGAGGTATAGAAATAAGAGTGTCAACGAGATAAAGTAGGTTAAATCCCTAGTGTCTATCACACCTCTTGCAATGCTATCAAAATGTGATTTTGCTCCGAGCGATTGTATGGTTTGTTGCGTTTCCCCGTTCGAAAACAACGAAGACGCGGCATCAAACCCATTGAAAATCAGAAAGCAGACCAAAACACCCACTAAAAATGCTATGATTTGATTGTTGGAAAGGGTAGACGCAAATATCCCGATGGACGTATAACAGGCCATCAAAAACAATAGTCCAAAGTAGGAACCTATTACCACGCCTAGGTCATAATTACCCTCTACCATGCCCAATCCCGAGATGGCAAAAACATAGACGATTGTGGGAATTACAGCGATAACGCATAGCAAGAAGGCTCCCCAAAATTTCCCGAGTACCAATTTCCAAACGGAGATGGGTTTGATCAGCAATAATTCGAGCGTTCCCATTTTTCGTTCTTCGGAAAAACTCTTCATGGTGATGGCGGGCACCAAAAAGATAAAAATCCAAGGGGCCAACAAAAAGAAGTTGCTCAAATCGGCAAAGCTGTAATCAAAAATGTTGTATTCGCCCTTGAAGACCCAAAGAAAAAGCCCGTTGAGCAGTAAAAACGAACCTACGATCAAGTAACCGATGGGCGATGTAAAAAAGGACCGTACCTCTCTCTTAAAAATTGCGAACATTAAGATGGGTTTGTTGATTGAATTTTATGAACACTCCATGCTTCGGGCTTGTCGGCAAACAGTTTTTTGGTGTTGCCCCAAACCCCTTTGAAGAAATCGGAATTCCTGTAGTTGTTCAGGTGCGATTCGGTATCCCAAAAACTATAGGTGAAAAATATATTGGAATTCGTAATGTCCTGATACAATTCTACCATATTACATCCTTCAAAAGCCAGAATGCCATTTTTACTTTCTTCAAAGATTCGCTCAAAACTAGCAATATTTTCGGGTTTAAAAGTCAGTTTTACAATGCGTATCAACATTTACAGGAAATTTATGGTTACCGTGTCCCTATAATTCAGTCCTAGAAGGGTGGACGCGCCTCCGACCGAATTCAGGTCACTTTTATAAATGGCAAGTTCTATATAGCCTGCGGAATTGAACAGGGCCAAGGCATCTCCGGGCCCTTTTCGCTGGTTCCGTTCCAGATCATAATTGATGAAGCCGTTATAGCTTTGGTGCACTTGCCGTATTTTGGTGGTCCGTGCATTGATCTCAAAATCGCGGCCGCTCCGATAGGCTTCGAACAAACTTTTTTGGATATTGGTGACCACGTTACCGTAGTTGTCTATATAAATTACATTGCCCGTAATGGTTTTGCCTTCGTTGGTTATCCGTGGTTCAAAATCGCGCAGCTCCTTCAAACTTTGCAATGGTCTGCCTATGACTTCCAATTTGCCGCCTCGTGCAATATGGCACGCTACCTGAACAAATATATTGAGCACAGGAAAGGCACCGGCCTCAGCATTGGGTAGATTGATCTCTACCACTTTTTCAGGTTGTACCTCGGAAGTTATCAAGGAAATGACACCGCTGTTGGCACTCACAAAATAGTGCCCATCTACTTGCACTACGATGTGCTCGTTTTCGGGTGAAATTTCAGAATCCACCCCTACAATATGGACCGTTCCCTTTGGAAACGAACGGTAGGCATTCCTTAGGATATAGGCACATTCCTGAATATTGAACGGACTGATGGCATGGGAAATATCAACAACGCTAATATCGGGGAGGTTGTTCAGAATGGCCCCTTTAACAGCACCCACAAAGTGGTCCTTGTATCCAAAATCTGTAGTTAAGGTTATGATTGGCATACAATACTGTTGATATGTTTTTCCGCGTTCAAATTGATTTTTAGTTAAGTTTGTTTGTAAAATTAGTCAAAAAAGAAAGAATAAAATTCTTCAAAAACAACTGTAACACCTCACTATTTTTGAACGAACTAATAATTGAACTTACGGAAATCAGCCCCCAGGAATTTTTTGGGCAACAAAATGCTAACATTGAGTTGCTTAAGAAATACTTCCCTAAACTCAAGATTGTAGCAAGGGGGAACAAGATCAAAGTATTTGGCGATGAAGAACTGTTGGAAGAGTTCGATAAACGCTTTGATGAACTCACAGGGCAGTTTGCCAAATACAATAAGCTCGATGAGAATATGATCGAGCGGGTACTGACCAGTACAAGTAAGGAGGAGTACACTTCATCTTCCAGTAGTGGCGATGTTTTGGTGCACGGCGTCAGTGGTAGGTTGATCAAGGCCCAGACAGCCAATCAAAGACGTATGGTGGATGCCTGCAAAGTAGATGATATGGTCTTTGCCATCGGTCCCGCTGGTACCGGAAAAACCTATACAGGTGTTGCTCTGGCCGTAAAAGCCTTGAAGGAAAAACAGGTGAGACGCATTATCCTTACACGTCCCGCTGTGGAGGCTGGGGAAAACCTTGGTTTTTTGCCAGGTGACCTCAAGGAAAAGCTTGACCCCTACATGCAACCGTTGTACGATGCTCTTCGGGATATGATTCCAGCCGAGAAATTGGAAAAGTACATAGAAGACGGCACCATCCAAATCGCACCGATGGCGTTTATGCGCGGTCGAACCTTGGACAATGCCTTTGTGATTTTGGATGAGGCCCAGAACACCACGCACGCCCAAATGAAGATGTTCTTGACTCGTATGGGAAAGAATGCCAAGTTTTTGTTGACGGGCGACCCTGGGCAGATTGATTTGCCACGCAGGGTAATTTCTGGTTTAAAAGAAGCTTTGCTTATTTTAAAGAATGTGGATGGTATTAGTATTATTTATTTAGATGATAAAGATGTGATCCGTCACAAATTGGTGAAAAAGGTGATTGATGCCTATCAGAACATAGAGCACCAAAATCAATTCTAGAAAAAATTATGGGAATGAATACGCTGATGTCCACGGATTTTAATTTTCCTGGGCAAAAATCTGTTTATAAAGGAAAAGTAAGGGAAGTCTATACCTTGGAGAACGATGTTTTGGTAATGGTTGCCACGGACCGTCTCTCTGCGTTTGATGTAGTGATGCCCAAAGGAATACCCTACAAAGGGCAGATTCTAAATCAAATAGCCACCAAAATGATGAAGGATACCGAAGATATTGTTCCCAATTGGTTGATGGCCACTCCTGACCCCAATGTAGCGGTGGGCAAGGCTTGTGAACCATTCAAGGTGGAAATGGTGATCAGGGGTTATATGTCCGGCCATGCTGCACGCGAGTACAAAGCAGGCAAAAGAATGCTTTGCGGTGTACCCATGCCCGAAGGAATGCAAGAGAACGATAAATTTCCGGAACCGATTATTACTCCAGCAACAAAAGCTGAAAAAGGAGATCATGACGAGGATATTTCCAAAGAGGATATTTTGAAGCGTGGTATTGTCTACAAGGAAGATTACGAAGTATTGGAAAAATATACACGAGCCCTATTTCAAAGAGGAACCGAAATAGCGGCCAAAAGAGGTCTTATTTTGGTGGACACCAAATACGAATTCGGTAAAACCAAAGAAGGGGAAATTGTTTTGATCGATGAAATCCATACCCCGGACTCTTCCCGATATTTCTATGCCGACGGCTATGATGAACGCCAAGCTAAGGGTGAAGCCCAAAAGCAATTATCAAAGGAATTTGTTAGACAGTGGTTGATTTCCAACGGATTCCAAGGACTAGAGGGACAATCGGTCCCTGAAATGTCTAATGATTATATCGAGTCGGTTTCCAATCGGTATATTGAACTTTATGAGAATATTACAGGGGAGCAATTCGTGAAAAGCGATATTTCTAATCTTCAAGAGCGTATTTTGGAGAATGTGACCACATATTTGTCAAAATAACCCACCTATATTGTGATTTGACCAATAAACTAAAGGGAATTTTAACGATTCCCTTTTTTTATTGCTATAAGAATGATAAATATTTAAAGCTAAATTGATATATTTATGCTAATTAAGTATATCAAGTATGGAAAGTTGCCCAAATTGCTCATCCACAGAGTTTACCAAAGCCGGAATTATAAAAGAGCGGCAACGCTATAAATGCAAGTCCTGTGGTTACTATTTTACGGTGCCCAAACTAGGTAAACAGATTGACGATTACTTCGTGAACAAGGCGCTACAGTTGTATTTGGAGGGATTGACCTATCGTGAAATCGAGCGTATTTTGGGTGTTTCCCATGTTTCCGTAATGAATTGGGTCCGAAAATATAACATCAAACGGCCTTACAATTCAAAGTACCATCCCACTTACAAGATCCTGAACCATACGGAGCTTCAAAAATACTTTCAAAACCCTGAAAACCTAAAAGGGGCAGGACAGTTGGTAACCGAGTTGGGTGATAAATTTATGCTGATAAAATGGGACCGTTTTAAGGATTGAGTATAATTATTTAGCATATATATATATGGATTTTTATTTCAGGACAAAATTTTAGGATGTTCGTAGAGCACATAACGCTCTAACACTCAAACTGAAATGAAAAGAATCCTAATTGGAATGGTATTTTTTCTGTTGTTCGTTCCAAAATCATTTTCACAGGGAAACACCGAATACACGGGAGGTTTCAAAATCAATTTCAACGAAGATGGTTCCAAATATCTTCGTATGATCGCATGGGGTCAGTTTTGGGCCCAATACAACGATAATGTTCCTGAGGATGTCAGCACCACAAACTTTAGCGTCCGAAGAGCAAGATTGTTGAGCTTTACCCAATTGAACAAAAGGTTCCTGCTGTTGTCACATTTTGGATTAAACAGTTTGAACGGAAATAATCTTAGTGCAACGGGAAAAGGGGAGTCTTCACAACTTTTTTACCACTCCTTTTGGGGGGAATGGCGTGTTGCAAAGGATTTTTATGCGGGGACTGGACTGCACTACTGGAATGGCATTTCCAGACTGAACAATAGTAGTACCCTTAATTTTATGACCTTGGACAACAACCGCCAGTCTTGGGCAGTATTGGGACTTAGCGACCAATTTGCCCGTCATTTGGGTGTGTATGTAAAGGGTAGGGTAGGTCGTTTGCAATACCGGGTATCTTTCAATGAGGCTATTACAAATACCTTGGATGCCACCAATGATCCTACACCAAACGGCAGAGCCGTGTATCGAGGAAGGGAATTATTGGGTTCTGCCGATGCAGGTAAAGTAATTCAAGGTTATTTCGATTATCAGTTCTTGGATGAAGAATCCAACTTTCTTCCTTACAAGGTAGGGACCTATCTGGGCAGCAAAAAAGTATTCAATGTCGGAGCAGGTTTTCTAACACATCCAAACGGTGTTGTGGTGATGGACGGAACTGGTAATCTAGAAGGTGAAAATGTCAACATTTTGGCTGTGGACGCCTTTTACGATGCACCTCTTGGTGAGGATGGTTCCGCAATAACTGCCTATGCCGTGTTTCAAAATAACGATTATGGTCGTAACTTCAACCTGGGACCATATGGTACCGGAAATATGGTATATGGGCATGTGGGATACTTGATTCCTGCCCCAGCGGATAATTCAAGGGTACAGCCTTATTTATCCTATCAAACACGAACCATAGATGCAATTGATGACAACGCCACAAGATTGGGATTGGGAATCAACCTGTTTATGACGGGCCATCATTCCAAGTTAACATTGGAATATGCCAATTCCAAAGTCGGTGCTGGCGACAGCAACAGCGTGGTAACATTGCAAGCACAGATTTATTTATAACTAAACAACCAACAAATTATGTCAGAAAAACAGAAAAAGGCTTCGGCCTATTGGAAAGAGAACCTGAGGTATTTGGTCATTTTACTGGTCATCTGGTTCTTGGTCTCCTACGGAGCGGGCATTCTCTTCAAAGATGCTTTGAACAACATTAGACTGGGTGGATTTAAACTAGGGTTTTGGTTCGCACAACAGGGGTCTATCTATGTATTTGTCATCCTCATTTTCGTGTACGTACGCCTAATGAACAAATTGGACAAGAAATACGGATACAACGAAGATTAACTAACCAACAAAATCTAAAATTATGAATGATGTACAAATATGGACCTATGTTCTTGTCGCGCTGTCATTTGGACTATATATAGGAATTGCGATTTGGTCGCGAGCAGGCTCCACCAAGGAGTTTTATGTGGCCGGAGGAGGAGTTTCCCCATTGGCCAACGGAATGGCCACTGCGGCTGATTGGATGTCGGCAGCTTCTTTTATCTCCATGGCAGGGATAATCTCTTTTGCCGGATACGATGGAGCTGTTTACTTAATGGGATGGACGGGAGGCTACGTGCTTTTGGCTTTGCTATTGGCACCTTATCTCAGAAAGTTTGGAAAGTTTACCGTTCCTGATTTTATTGGAGAACGCTATTACTCGAAGACCGCACGTGTCGTGGCTGTCATCTGTGCATTGATAGTTTCCTTTACTTATGTAGCGGGACAAATGCGCGGGGTAGGGATTGTCTTTTCCAGATATCTCGAAGTGGATATCAATACGGGAGTAGTAATCGGAATGGTAATTGTGTTGTTCTATGCCGTACTCGGTGGAATGAAGGGTATCACTTATACGCAGGTGGCTCAATATTGCGTGTTGATATTCGCCTTTATGGTACCGGCCATATTCATTTCCATTCAGATGACAGGAAACCCAGTACCCCAACTAGGTTTTGGTAGTACCCTATCTGATGGTTCTGGAACTTATCTTTTGGATAAATTGGATGGTCTCTCTACCGAACTTGGCTTTGCGGAATATACAGATGGTTCAAAGAGCACCATCGATGTTTTTGCCATTACCCTTGCCTTGATGGTGGGTACGGCTGGATTGCCCCACGTCATAGTTCGGTTTTTTACGGTAAAACGGGTACGTGATGCTAGAAAATCTGCTGGATTGGCATTATTGTTCATAGCAATTCTTTACACCACTGCACCAGCTGTGGCCGTATTTGCCAGAACCAACCTGATTGAAACCGTAAGTGGTAAGGAATACGATAACATGCCAGAATGGTTCAGTCGCTGGGAAACCACGGGGCTGATTGCCCATGATGACAAAAATGGTGATGGTAAAATCCAATATGTGGCATCGCCCGAGGTAAATGAGCTTACGGTAGATCGTGATATTATGGTATTGGCCAACCCGGAAATTGCCGACCTTCCGGCCTGGGTAATCGGTTTGATAGCTGCAGGTGGACTGGCAGCAGCGCTATCTACTGCAGCAGGCTTATTATTGGTGATTTCATCTTCGGTTTCCCACGATTTGATTAAAAACGTACTTAAACCAGATCTTTCTGAAAAGGCAGAGCTTTGGGCAGCTAGACTTTCAGCTGCGATAGCTGTTGTTATTGCCGGTTATTTTGGAATCAACCCGCCGGGCTTTGTGGCAGCGGTTGTGGCCTTGGCCTTTGGTCTTGCAGCTGCATCGTTTTTCCCTGCTATCATCTTGGGTATTTTCTATAAAAAAATGAACAGCAAGGGAGCCATTTCTGGAATGATCGTAGGGCTTTGTTTGATGCTTTTCTACATGCTGAAATTCAAATTTGGAATATTTGACGGAGGCAAAGAAGCAGTGGCCGGTCTTCAGGAAAGCTGGTGGTTTGGCATATCGCCCGAAGGGTTTGGAACCATTGCCATGATCGTCAACTTTATTGTGGCCATCGTAGTAAATAGGTTTACCCCAGAACCTCCAGAAGAAGTTCAGGAAATTGTGGAGCATATCAGAATACCCAGCGGTGCGGGTGAAGCATCGTCTCATTAATTAGTTGGTTGTGAAAAAGCGGTGTGGTATGGATTTACCGCACCGTTTTTTGTAATTTTAAGTTTAGCGACCGTGCAAATAAAAATGAAGAAAAGGCATCAGCAGAAATTGATACTTATTTCCATAGTACTGTTTTTTTTATGGAATGTGCCATTTGTTACCATTTTTGATGGAGAAGCTGAAATTTTTGGCTTTCCCATGTTCTATGTATTCATATTTCTTAGCTGGTTGGTTTCCATTGTCTTGGCCTATATTATTTTAAAGCGGTTCTATGAGTAATTATATTGTAGGATTGGTAATTGTGTTGTATTTGGCCATGCTTTTTGTACTGGCCTACTTTGCCGAAAAGAACAAAAGGAGCAAATGGACGAACAATCCTTATGTCTACACACTTTCACTGGCGGTATACTGTACCGCATGGACCTACTACGGGAGTGTGGGAATAGCATCCAGTTCGGGTATTAGTTTTATGGCCGTTTATCTTGGGCCTGTAATTGCCCTGCCTCTTTGGGTTGTACTCATGAGAAAGGTAATTCGTATCTCCAAACAGCACAAAATTTCCAGTGTTGCCGATTTTATTTCCATGAGATATGGTAATAATCGCCAGTTGGGAGCTTTGGTAACGCTAACCTGTTTATTTGCCATAATTCCATATATCTCCTTGCAATTAAAAGCAGTATCCGAGACATTTTCATTGATCTCGGCAAAAGGAGGTTATGAATCCACGGGCTTTTTCGATGATTCCACCTTCTACATTGCGTTGCTTATAGCGGTTTTTGTTGCCTTTTATGGAACCTTGTCCACCGATACTTCGGAACACCGAAAAGGCATCGTGGCGACCATTGCTTTGGAGTCCATTTTAAAACTGGGCTTCTTCTTGGCCATTGGAATTTACATTACCTTTTATTTGTTTGATGGAACCACAGACCTCTACACTCAGGCAAGCCTACAGGAAAACTTTGAGCAACTGACCACTTTTGGTGGTTTAGAGAATGGTTTCAACTGGCTGTTTACCATCTGTCTTTCCATTTTCGCCATTTTTTTGCTGCCCAGACAATTTCATGTGGCCGTAGTGGAGAACGATAACGAAAGCTATTTGCGCAAAGCCATTTGGTTGTTCCCGTTGTACTTGCTGTTATTCAATGTTTTCGTGATTTTTATAGCCTGGGCTGGGAATATTAGTCTCCCAGCTACGGTAAATCATGATTATTATTCCCTTTTATTGCCTTTACAGGAGAACAATTACGGATTGGCACTTTTGGTTTTTATCGGTGGATTTACCACTGTCATTTCAATGATTGTGGTCTCTACCCTTGCATTGTCAACCATGGTAAGTAACAACATTGTGATTCCCTACGGATTCATTAAAACATTGGTGGAAGGCAATCCCGAAGAAAACAATAAGCGTATCAAAAACATTAGGAGAGTTGCTATTTTTCTTTTGATCATCATTGCCTATTTCTTCTACATTCGGTTTTCCGCTCAACTTTCTTTGTATTCCATCGGATTGATCTCTTTTGTGATCATTGCTCAGTTGGCACCATCGTTCTTTTTGGGGTTGACCTGGCGAAGGGGAACAGCAAAAGGAGCAGAAATTGGTATTCTAGTAGGTTTAGCTGTTGTGTTTTACACCTTGTTTTTGCCAATAATTAGTCAAGCCACCATGCCCGGTGTGGAATCTATGGAAGAAGGACTCTTTGGTCAGGCCTGGTTGCAGCCGGCACATTTGTTTGGGTTGGATTATTTAACGCCGGAAAGTAATGCCTTTTTATGGAGCATGTCCTTTAATACCCTGACGTTCGTTGGGTTTTCCCTTCATACCAAAGGTAATTATAGGGAACGTAATTATGCCGAGATGTTCGTTAATCACGAAAACTATGGTAATCTTCAGGAGGGAGGATTTATCTGGAAAGGAGAAGCTTATGTAGCTGATATTAAACGATTATTAAATCGTTTTTTGGGAGAGCAACGGACCAATAGGGCCTTACAATTTTTCAATAAAAAATATAATATATCCGAAACCGAAGAACGAGCAGATGCTAGATTGATCAATTTTTCAGAGAAGCTTTTAACGGGGAGTATCGGAAGTGCTTCGGCAAAAATATTATTGGCCTCGGTTTCGAAGGAAACACCCATAAGTTTAGTGGAGGTACTCAATATTTTGGAAGAGAGCAAGGAAACCAAAGCAAGCAACAAATTACTTAGGGAAAAGTCCGAAGAGCTTGCTGCTATGGCCCAGCAATTAAAAGCAGCCAACAAGGAGCTTCGCATTCAGGATAAGCTCAAGGACGAGTTTTTGGATACCGTGGCACACGAGCTCAAGACACCAATTACCTCCATAAAAGCAGCTTCGGAAGTTTTGGAAGATGAGGGAATGCCACCCGAACTCAGAAACAGATTCCTGGAAAATATCAATAGGGACAGTGATCGTTTGGACACCTTGATTCATAACATTTTGGACCTTGAAAAATTATCGGGGAATAGATCGGAACTGGACATTGACGAACATAATATGTCAATAACCATTCAGAAGGCCATAAAAGGAGTGGAGCAAATTGCATCCAAAAAAGAGATAAAAATTAAGTTTTCTCACAAAGAAAAGGTGTTTGCAGCCTATGATGAGGACCGAATTTTGCAAGTATTGACGAATTTGCTCTCGAATTCCCTTAAATTTACAGAACCCCATAACGGAAGAATCAAAATTCTGTTGGAAGACCTTAATAAGGAGGTTTTGGTTACCATTAAAGATAATGGCAGGGGAATACCCGAAGAGGACAAGGATTACATCTTTGACAAATTCTATCAATCAAAAAATCAAAATGTAAAGAAACCGCAGGGTAGTGGCCTTGGTCTTGCCATTTGCAAAAAAATAGTGGAAAGTCATAAAGGTTCCATTGCGGTGGATAAAAAATTTAAGAAAGGTACACGTATGATGTTTTCAATACCCAAAGAACAATGATGCAGAAAAAAATACTGATAGTGGATGATGAACCCAACATCGTAATGTCGTTGGAATATGCCTTTAAAAAGAAAGACTTTGAAGTGTTCATCGCCCGAGATGGTACCGAGGCATTGGACATATCGAACAGGGAGAAACCTGACCTTATACTTTTGGATATCATGATGCCTGAAATGGATGGGTACGAAACCTTAAAGCGTGTTAGGGACAATATAGACCTTTCCCATACCAAAGTGGTGTTTTTATCCGCAAAGAGCAAGGAGAAAGATGTGGAAAAAGGATTGAAAATGGGAGCAGACAGTTACATGACCAAACCGTTCTCCATAAAAAAGGTCATCTCCGATATTGAAGATTTATTGGGTTAAGTCCCGAAAGAAAAGTGAAACTGAACTAATTATTTACATATTAACTAAACGTAGCGTTACATGAGTAATTATCATATCAAGCACTTGGAGGAGTATTTTCAGGTGTATCGAAAATCCGTTAGAAACCCCGAAGGATTTTGGGAAGAAGTGGCCGAAGAGCACTTCCATTGGCGTAAAAAATGGGATTCCGTTTTGGAATGGGATTTCACAAAACCAGAGATAAGCTGGTTTAAGGGGGCCAAGTTGAACATTACCGAAAACTGTATCGATCGTCATCTTCGCATTCGTGGCGATAAAACCGCTATTCTTTTTGAACCCAACGACCCCAAGGAGGAAGCAGAGCATATTACATACCGCCAACTTCATGAGCGTGTGTGCAAATATGCGAATGTATTGAAGGATAAAGGAGTTCAAAAAGGTGATAGGGTGGTAATTTACCTTCCCATGATTCCAGATTTGGCGGTGGCTTTACTGGCCTGTGCCCGTATCGGAGCCATTCACTCCGTTGTTTTTGCTGGATTTTCGTCAACAGCATTGGCAACCAGAATCAATGATTGTGGTGCAAAAATGGTACTGACATCCGATGGGTCTTATCGAGGTAAAAAAGTTATCGATTTAAAGGCCATTGTAGATGAAGGTTTGGAAAGTTGCCCGGATGTGGAAACCGTATTGGTGACCAAACGAACAGGTGGCGATGTAACCATGAAAGAAGGTCGTGATGTATGGATTCAACCACTTTTGGATAAAGCCTATTCCGATTGTGTTCCGGAAATCATGGATGCCGAAGACCCTTTGTTTATTTTGTACACCTCTGGTTCCACGGGCCGTCCAAAAGGTATGGTCCATACAACCGGTGGGTACATGGTGTATACGGCATATACTTTTAAAAATGTGTTCCAGTACCGTGAAGAAGATGTGTATTGGTGTACTGCGGACATCGGTTGGATTACGGGCCACTCTTACATAGTGTATGGACCGCTGGCCAACGGTGCTACAACCGTAATGTTCGAAGGGGTACCTTCTTACCCCGATTTTGGTAGGTTCTGGGATGTGGTACAGAAACACAAAGTAACCCAGTTTTACACAGCACCAACAGCAATTAGGGCATTGGCTAAGGAAAACTTGGATTTTGTAACGGAATATGACCTGTCCAGCTTAAAAGTGTTGGGTACTGTGGGAGAACCTATAAATGAGGAGGCATGGCACTGGTATAACGACCACGTAGGGGAGAAAAAATGCCCTATTGTGGATACGTGGTGGCAAACGGAAACCGGCGGAATCTTGATTTCCCCGATTCCATTTTCCACACCAACAAAACCAACTTATGCCACTTTGCCCATGCCGGGTATCCAGCCTGCACTTATGGATGAAAATGGCGAGGAAATCAAAGGCAACCAAGTGGACGGTCGATTGTGCATCAAATATCCATGGCCATCAATTGCCAGAACTATTTGGGGCAATCATCAGCGCTACAAGGATACCTATTTCTCGGCTTTTGAAGGTAAATATTTTACCGGTGATGGAGCACTCCGCGATGAGGTGGGGTACTACCGAATTACAGGTAGGGTAGATGACGTGATCATTGTTTCCGGCCATAATTTGGGTACGGCACCGATTGAGGATGCCATTAACGAGCATCCAGCTGTGGCCGAATCCGCTATTGTCGGATTCCCGCACGATATCAAGGGAAATGCCTTGTATGGTTATATTATTTTGAAGGAAACAGGGGAAACCCGTAACCGTGACAATCTTAAAAAGGAAATCAACCAATTGATCACAGAGCATATTGGACCCATCGCGAAGCTGGATAAAATTCAGTTTACGGAAGGTCTGCCAAAAACTCGAAGTGGTAAGATTATGAGGAGAATCCTTAGAAAAATCGCATCCAAGGATACCAGTAACTTAGGGGACACTTCAACCTTGTTGAACCCCGAAGTAGTGGAAAACATTATGAAGGAAAGCCTTTAAATAGACTTGTTTTATAAGTTAAGAAGGACCTCTTTACCCAAGGAGGTCCTTTAATTTTTGTGGTTTCAGTTTTTCTATGGTCCGTAGAAAGGCAATCGCGGTAATAAAGGCATCGCCTAAGGCAGTGTGCCTGTCCTTTCTGGAAATACTGAACTTTTTGGCGAGATCATCAAGGGAATACCGCTCTTTTTTCTGAACTACGGTGGATATTAACAATGTTCTGATGTAGAGTGATTCAGTATCCAACGTCTTGTTCTTTAATTTGGGAAGTCCATTTCGTTTCAAGGCAGCGTTGATCATATTAACGTCGAACATCACATGATGGCCTACCAAAATATGGTTCTTGGCATACACTAAAAATTGTTTTAAGGCATCGAGCTCAGAGATGCTCTCTTTTTTACTCTTCTTAAGAATCCCATGTATTTCTGCACTTTCAGAATCGTAGTGCTCTTGTTGAATATACACCTCAAAACTCTCTTTTACCACGATATTGTTATCCAAAAGTTTTAAGGCCCCGATACACAACATCCGGTCTCTTGTAAAGCTAAATCCCGTGGTTTCTGTATCAAGCACTACAAAAGTGTTGTCACGGATATCTTCTGGAAGCTTTTCCTTGAAATGCTCCTCGTATGCCCACCAAAAATCGGGAAGCTCCAACGGTTTTTTTTTGGAGAAAGGCCACATTAGCGCATCAGGTTTTTAACTTGGAACCTAACTTCAATCAAAGATTGGATTTCCTTGACGGTTTTAAAGGTCCTTTTCAGTTTTATTTTTTCTTCCTTGTTCAATTTGTCCAAAGCAATATACCTGCCCGAATCGTTGTGCAAAAGCCCCTGTCTGGTTCTAAACTTGAGCAAAGCTTTGCTTGCGTAGGAGCATGCCAAATAAAGTTCTCGGTTATTGGGTTCCAGCTCGGCCAATTTTTCGTAACGCTCCGCTGTATTGTTGATGGACTTGATGGAATGCGATAGAATTAGCACCCGTGCGGCATCGATAATGGGCATAAGGGCGCGTAGCTTCAAATCAAAGAAGTCTTTGTGCTCCCCATCCTGTTCCACCAAAAAATCCCTGAAAAAGCCTGATGGTGATGGATTTTGCAATGCGCCGCTCGCCAAATGCGTGAAGAATTGCGGATAATGGTTGGCATGGTCGAAAATGCTGTGCGATAATTCATCCGCAAGCGATTTATCGCCATACGTAACGTTATAATCAAAAAAGATGGAAGACAGTAAAATTTCATCAGGCCCAGGATTATGGATCCAGTGGGCGGTAACTTGTTTCCACTCGCTCAAGCTGTGACACCAGGAGCGGTTGGATGCCATCATATCAGCGGGACAATATTCAAACCCAATAGTGTTTAGCATTTTGGAAATTCGTTCGCCCAACTTTAAAAAATAGCCTCTGGTTTCCTCTAATTTTTCATCGGATACGTCTTCAAAAATAATAGCGTTGTCCTGATCGGTGTTCAATAATTGTTCGCCACGTCCTTGACTGCCCATACTGAGCCATGTAAACTGTACGGGGGGCTCTTCTTCCATTTTGGACAAGGCAAGCTGAATGACCTGTTTTGTGGAAGCGTCATTCAATTCGGAAATAATTTTGGAAACCAATCCCAAAGGGATGTTCTGGTCTAGATATCCTTGCAGCAGATTCATGATGCCATGCCGTATGCCTCGTAATCGTTTGGCATCCGTAGCTCTTTTGATGGCCCGTAGTAAAACAGCGGGATTGTTTCCGACGGCAACCATAATATCGTGCTTGGACAGGATACCTAACGATTTGGTATCCGTGGTTCCATCCTCGGTAAGGATCAAATGACTGATGTTGCTTTTCATCATAGCCATTTGTGATTGCGCCAAGGTAAGTTCCTTAGGGTATGTTATTATTGGCGAGGACATAATGGTTTTTGCCGTTGCCGTGATGGGAAACTCTCCTGTGGCTACTTTTTTCCTTAAATCCTTATCGGTAATGATGCCTACGGGAAGACCATCCCTTTCAACCAAAATACAGCTTACGTTATGCTTGGTCATTTTATTGGCAATGGTCTTTATTTTGGTACCTTCTTTACACGTGATGAGGTCCGTGGAATATTTGATGGGCTGTAGATCCAGAATCTTATCGCTGGAGTATTGATTGGAATCGCTACTGGCCCCATATAATTTGCCACGGTGTTTAATGGAATATGGGTTACCGGTATTGGAAGCAAAGCTTTCTATCAAAAAGTTTCCGATGCGTTTGTTTTCCAAGGCCAAGGGTTTAAAATCCTTGATGGGAATGGCGTAGAGAATGGTCTCTTCGTAAGCTTTGGCCTCTAATTTGTAGTTCTCGTTGGCCAATAGGGGACGGAGCCCAAAAACATCCCCTTCATCACAGATATCCAAAATTTGGCTGGAACCTGCTTTCGACAGGGCTACAGCACCTTTGTTAACCACGTAAAAGTTTTCGTGTGGACTCTCGTTCTGTGAAAAAACAAGAGTATTGGTCTCCTTGTGGATAATGATTACCTCAAGGGATAACTGCTCCAGTTGTTTGGCCTCCATCGCATTGAACGGAGGGTAATTTTTAAGAAAATCGGCAATGCGTTCGGATATGGTATTCTTCATGGTACTTTAAAAATACGGGTAAATTCCATAATGTTTTTACCGAATGGCATAAAATGACCAGTAAGAATGGGATAGTAAAACCTACTTATTTTCTATTACTTGCTTTATTGTAGGCACGAATCATAAGTATGGCCCAAATGGCGACCAGTACAATGACTACAATGGAAAACCATAAAACGATATCATTTGCTGTCATTGTCCACAAGCTTTAAGTAAATCATAACACCTAGAAGAGTAGGTGCCCATAGCCCCACAAACAGGCCGTGTTCGGTATCCCCGTTAAGAAATAAATATTCTGCCACAAGAATGATCAATGCGCAAAGAATCAACATCAATAAATTGGCAGTTCCTAACTTTTTAAAGTAATTCATTCGAAGGTTGGTTTAAAGTCTTTAAGTTAGGAAAAAAAATACGGAAAAAACAAAAAAGCCATTCAGCTGAAAAACAGTTAAATGACTTTGTTTTTGTAGCGAGAGGGGGACTTGAACCCCCGGCCTCCGGGTTATGAATCCGACGCTCTAACCAGCTGAGCTACCTCGCCGTGATTGCGCTAAGCGGGTGCAAATATATGTTTAAATTTTCGCTGAATCAAAATTCATGATTAATTTATTATTTGATATTTATTTTTATATCTTCCCAAACTATACTAAAGTTGAAAAACGATTTAAAGAACACGACAATGAGTGATAAGGTTAAATTTGAACTGGAGTTTGTGATCCAGGCGTCGCCTCAGTTGCTTTACCAATATATTTCCACTCCCTCGGGACTATCTGAATGGTATGCCGACAACGTTAATTCCCGTGGAGAGATTTTTACATTTATATGGGATGGTGCAGAAGAGAGAGCTAAGCTGCTCAAGCGAAAAAGTGAGGAATTTGTAAAATTGGCATGGGAGGAAAACGAAGATGGTTCCTTTTTTGAAATGCGCATTATAGTTGACGAAATAACCAAAGATGTTTCTCTTTTTATAACAGATTTTGCGGAAGATGACGAGGTGGACGAGGCAAAAATGCTTTGGGAAATCCAAGTTTCCGACCTTAAACAGGTTCTGGGTTCAACCTAGTCTGATTCTTAAGTAAACCGTATCTTTGGTCCCGATTTAAATCGGGACTTTTTTATGGTCAATTACAATGGAGAGCTTTTAGCAGCGGATAAAGCGATTTTTACACAAAACAACAGGGCGTTCAAGTATGGCGACGCTCTTTTTGAGACGGTTCGTTATGTAAATGGAACCCTATTTTTTTGGGAAGACCACTACTTTAGGTTAATGGCATCCATGCGTATTCTACGGATGGAAATCCCCATGGAGTTTACCTTGGAATTTCTGGAAGAGGAGATAAAGAAGACCATTAGCTCCAAGAATCAGGAAAGTGGAGCAGTTCGAGTGCGTTTGACCGTATTTAGGAACGAGGGCGGACTGTATACCCCAAGTACCAACGATGTATCCTACGTGATTGAAACGCGCGATATGGAATCTCCTTTTTTCATTCTTGACGATGGGGATTACGAAGTGGAATTGTTCAAGGACTATTATGTGAACAAGGATATGCTTTCCAACTTAAAATCCACCAATAAAATATTGAATGTGGTCGCTGGGGTATATGCCGAAGAAAATGGCTATGCCAACTGTTTATTGGTAAATACCGACAAAAAAGTAGTGGAGGCCATTAACGGAAACCTGTTTTTAGTGAAGGGCAACGAAATAAAAACCCCTCCCCTGAGTGATGGTTGTTTGGATGGCATCATCCGTAAAAACCTTATGAAAATCATTGCCGGTTCTGAAGAGTACGATTTGGTGGAGGACTCCATTTCTCCTTTTGAACTTCAAAAAGTGGATGAACTGTTCATTACCAACTCCATCGTAGGTATTAAGCCTATCAGCAAGTACAGGAAAAAAGAGTATGAATCCAAAGTAGCGAAGAGCTTGGTGGGCAAATTGAATGCCAAAGCCCGAATCGGTTAATTGAGCGAAGGATTTTCGGGAGCATTGGACCAGAGTAGATAGTCCCCGCCCAATTCCACCATTTTTTCTTTCCAAAAGGCATTGGCGGCTTTTTCAAGAATACTGCTTTCATATTCGTTGGGTACCACTACCCAAGATTTTGATGAAAGTTCTTGGTCCAGCTGGCTGGTTCCCCATCCGGAATATCCTAAGAAAAAGCGAATATCTTGTTCTGTTATGGTTCCACTGTTGATGAGTTCCACAGTCATTTCAAAATTGCCGCCCCAAAAAATACCATCGGAAATCTCAATGCTGTTTTCAATGAGTTCAGGGACCTTGTGTATGAAATAGAGATTGTCTTGCTCCACCGGGCCACCATTGAAAACTTGAAAAGGAATGGTAATATCGGAAACCAGGTCGCAAATGGTATAATCAAGAGGTTTATTTAAAATAAAGCCCACTGAACCTTCGTGATTGTGTTCTGCTATAAGTACAACGGACCTGTTGAAAGAAACATCACCGGTAAGTGAAGGTTCCGCAACAAGTAAATTCCCTTTTTTAGGCTTTTGGCTTACCATTTACATTTCTTCTTGTACTTAAATTTAACATAATATTCAAAATATGCAAAAAAACAAGATGCATATAAACTAAAAAAGCACCCCAAAAAGGAGTGCTTTCGTATATTAAATAAATAATTGATTAGTTTACTGCACCGCTCAATTCAGCACCTGCTTTGAACTTTACAACGTTCTTAGCGGCAATCTTAATAGTAGCTCCAGTTTGTGGATTTCTACCTTCTCTAGCGCTTCTTTTAGAAACTGACCAAGAACCAAAACCTACCAAGGAAACTCTGTCTCCTTTTTTAAGCGTTCCCTCTACATTTCCCAAGAAAGATTCCAATGCTTTTTTTGCTGCTGCTTTAGTGATGCCAGCATCAGCTGCCATAGCATCGATTAATTCTGTTTTGTTCATAATGGAATTAAATTAATTGTTGTTAATATAATTTTAATGCTGAACAAATTTATATGGATTTGCAACTCACGCAAGTAAAACCAAGGGAAATCGGGGTTTTTGTTGATAACTTGAAACGTTTGTTGATAAAGTCGGAAAAAAATGACAACTTTTCGCAGCCCAATCATAGCAAGGCTTTAGCGAAGATGTGCCTTGTTTTCCAGATTTAGCCCATTCAAAACCTCGTTGAACTGCATTCTTCGCTTCCCTGGCAACTGTAATTCCAAAAGAGAAATATACCCATTTTGGACAGCTACCTTCAATGATTTTTTTTCTGCAATCAGTTTACCGATCTCGTAGTTATGGTCAGCCTGCTCCATTTCGGTTGTAAAGATTTTCATGGCTTCGGCTTTATCTCCGTTCACCAATTCCGTCCATGCACCTGGGTAAGGGCTCAATCCTCTAATATGATTGTAAATATCTTCCATGGATGCTTCCCAATCAATGCGGCAAGTCTCCTTATGGATTTTTGGAGCGGGTTTAAGTGCTGCACTTTCGTCTTGCTTTTGCCTTTTGACCGTTCCCGCCTCAATTTGTTTACAGGTCTCCACAACCAAATGGGAACCCAGTTCCATCAATCTATCGTGTAAAGTCCCTACGTTATCATCAGGTAATATCGATGTTGTTTTTTGAAGTATGACACTGCCCGTATCTATTTTTTCATCAATAAAAAATGTAGTCACGCCCGTTTCCGTTTCCCCATTGATTATGGCCCAGTTGATGGGTGCCGCACCACGATATTGGGGCAGGAGGGAAGCATGTAGATTAAAGGTGCCGTGTTCGGGCATTTGCCAAACCGCTTTGGGTAGCATTCTAAAGGCGACCACCACCTGTAAATTGGCATCAAGACTTTTGAGCTCCTCCAAAAAAGCTTTGTCTTTTAAATTAGTGGGCTGTAATACCTTTAAGTTATGTTTTGTAGCACATTGTTTTACGGCCGATTCTTGCACCTTACGCCCACGACCTGCAGGTCTGTCCGGCGCGGTAACGACACCGACTACATTAAAATCAGCTTTTATAAGCTGTTCGAGACTGCCCACGGCAAAATCCGGGGTGCCCATAAAAACAATACGAAGGGGATTATGTTTTGATGTACTCATTTTTAAAGTTTAGGGAGACCAACTCATCTTCCAGTAGTCTTTCCAGTGTTTTTAAAAGTTCCTTTTCATTGATGCCCGTTTCTTTCTCCAATTGTCGGGAAGTATGTGGGCGAATGTCCAAAAGCTCCAAGACCCTTTGCTCCAGGTCGTGTGGAGAGGCCAGTACTTTTTTCTTGGTACAAATATCGCATGTACCGCACTTTTCCGCAGTCTTTTCCCCAAAATAATTCAGCAGGTAAACACTACGGCATAACTTTTTATTGGAAATGTAGCCCAACATAGCGGCCATATTGTTTTCTTTCACCTGATTAAAACCCTTGATTTTTTTGGCGAACAAGTTAATGGTATGATTATCTTCACGGGGCACCAAAAAAGTGATTTCCAGATCGGAAGTATTGTTTTCGTACGCCGCGATGTTATCATCCGCCAGTTGCTGCAGTATTTGTTTTAACCGTTCTTCACTTGTACCTGTTTTTTGGGAGAGCATATACAAGTTGATTTTGGTCTCGTAATCGGTAATGCCTCCGTAGGTCCGTAAAATCGTTTGGATGATAGGTGCGGTTTTTTTGTTTTTATCCAGATAATTAAAAATCTCGGTTTTGGAAGCCACAAATTGAAGGGTGGTTTTTTCCTTGAAATTCTCCGCAAGCGACAGCACGGAATTCTGATCTAGAATGCGGATGGCATTAAAGGTCATGTTCGGATTGAATTCGTATCGTTTACAAAACTCGTTGAATTTGAAAGCCAAAGGTTCGGAGATAAGCTCGCCATAGGAAATCTGAAAGTAATTGTTGAGCTTGGAATAGACCTGTTTCACGAAAGCCACATCTGGCAATGTGGATAAAAACTGTTGCTTGGCCTTATCCTCGTCTTCGTTGGAAGTTATGATGATTGCCGTGGAGGGTTCTCCGTCACGTCCAGCTCTTCCTGCCTCTTGAAAATAACTTTCCAAACTATCGGGTATTTGGTAGTGAACCACTAACCGGACATCCGGTTTGTCCACGCCCATACCAAACGCATTGGTAGCGACCATCACCCTTACTTTTCCGTTTAACCAAAGATTGAGTTTTTCTTCTTTGTCCGATTTAGGGATGCCTCCGTGAAAAAAAGAAGCTGAGATGCCTTTCTTGATCAAAAAGTTGGCCAGCGAAATGGACATCTTTCTAGAGCGTACATACACAATGGCACTTCCGGGAATTTTCTCCATATACTTTTTAAGCTGGTATAGCTTGTCCTCGGAACGCTTTACTTTAAAATTGATATTGGAGCGAGAGAAGGAATCTTTGAACACTGTGACATTTTCCAATTCCAAATTCTCCACAATATCATCTACAACTCTTGGTGTGGCTGTTGCGGTTAGAGCAATCATCGGGGTATTGGGCACAAGCTCCTTTAAAACGGAACATTCCAAATAAGCTGGTCTAAAATCGTTTCCCCATTGTGATATACAGTGGGCCTCATCTATAGCGATAAGGTTCACGTTCATTTGTTGGATTCGCTCCCTAACAATGGTTTGTTGCAAGCGTTCTGGGGACAGGTATAAAAATTTATAGTTGCCATACAGGCAATTGTCCAATAGATCGTTCAGCTCGCTGGGTGGAATCCCTCCCGTTAAAGCAATGGCCTTGATACCTCGCTTTTCTAATTGCGCTACTTGGTCTTGGATGAGTGCCACCAAAGGTGATACTACAATGCAGATGCCCTCCATGGCCAGCGAAGGCACTTGATAACAAACGGATTTACCTCCACCAGTGGGCATCAGGGCCAGCACATCTTGTCCGGAAAGAACTGTATTGATGATTTGCTTTTGGGAACCCCTGAAATCATCATACCCCCAAAATTGTTTTAAAATACTTGTGGTGTCCTTATGCACTATTGTTTTTTAAGTGTTTCCAAAATAAAGTCAATCCGATTTAGGACTGCATCTTTTGGCACTTCGATGGGGTCATAGCCAAATTGTGTATAGATTTTCATCAAGGAATGATGAATGCTCTCTGCTTCTTCAAAGGTTTCCATTCGTTCGTTATCGGAAACATAGATCTCTCTCCAAGGTGGAACAATGAAAACTGAATCGTATCTATGGTTTTCGCAATGCGAAGTAAAAAAATCGTCGTACTCCTGACCAAAAAAGTCCATATAGGCCAATACATCCGGTATGCCACGGTCAAAAAAGCTTATTGGAGCATTCAGGCTTAGCGATTCCCTGTAGTGGGATGTCCTACCCTCCAGCAAGTCTTTGTTGAACTGCAGTGCATCGTCAACAAATACAAGCGGGTTGGAAATATACTCCTCGGACTGACCTTGTTCTTTTGCTTTGGAGGTCATGTCCCTAATAATCTCATGAAAGCAATGGAAACCCTTGCTCTCCAATCCATTTACGATGGATGTTTTCCCTGTTCCAGGGGCTCCTGTTATAACTACCTTGCTCTTGCCCAAAGACCTTGAATTAATGATACAAAGTAATGAAATCGCTCGAAGGAAAAAAAATCGTTGGTTAAGCCATATATTTGTAGAAAATTGCGGTATGGACAAAAAGAACACAGAAGAGTTTTACGCAAAACTTCGTGAACAATTATTGGAGACCACCAATTGGCCTTCAACATATCTCTACAAATTCATTGTTCCAACGGATGAAAAACGGATTTCTCAAATTCAAGATATTTTCGACAATACAGGGGCTGTGATAGAATCTAAAAAATCCAAGAAGGGAACTTATACCAGTCTATCAGTAACAGTAAATTTGAAAGATCCCGATGCGGTCATTGAAAAATACAAGGAAGTTTCGGTTGTGGAAGGGGTAATTTCCCTCTAAACCCTTTGTTTGCCATAATTTTATTAATTTGCAGGCGTTATCGGATTGACTTTCCAATTATCAAATCATAAACACACAAGTTTGAACGAAGTATATAACCTAGAATACAATACAGAGCGTCCAAAACTCTTTATTCCCGAATATGGTCGTCATTTTCAGAAAATGGTGGATCATGCAGTAACCATTGAAGACCGTGATGAACGGAACAGAGTGGCCAAATCCATCATCAGCGTGATGGGAAATTTGCAGCCGCATTTAAGGGATGTTCCTGATTTTCAGCATAAGCTTTGGGACCAATTGTTTATCATGGCCGACTTTAAGTTGGACGTGGATTCACCCTTCCCAATTACCTCAAAAGAAGTTTTGCAACAACGCCCAGAACCTTTGGAGTACCCGCAAAACCATCCGAAGTATCGATTTTATGGGAACAACATCAAGAGAATGATTGATGAAGCTGTAAAGTGGGATAAAGGGGATAAAAGGTCTGGTTTGGAGTACGCCATTGCCAACCACATGAAAAAATGCTATCTGGTTTGGAACAAGGACACGGTAGAAGATGTTGTCATATTCAATCACTTGAAGGAATTGAGCGATGGACAGATTGATTTGGCCAAAAGTGATGAGAGTCTGACGGAGAGTGGACAATTCCTTAAAAATAGACCAAGTAGGTCTAACAAGTCCAACAACAACCGCGGTAAAAAAGGACAAAGAAGTCGCAAAAAACGATACTAAATTCCAAAGGAATACATGGGTACATTTCGAATAGAGGGCGGACACCAATTACATGGTGAAATCACGCCTCAGGGAGCAAAGAACGAAGCACTACAGATTCTTTGCGCCGTATTGCTATCAGAGGAGAAAATTACCATAAACAACATACCTGACATTGTCGATGTCAATAAATTGATTGCCCTTCTTGAGGATTTGGGAGTAAAAATCCAGAAAAAAGGCAAGGGTTCATATACGTTTAAGGCAGATGATGTCAATTTGGATTACCTACAATCCGCTAAGTTCAAAGAAGATGGTCGCGGACTCCGTGGTTCCATTATGCTGGTCGGGCCTTTATTGGCACGATTTGGTAAAGGGTATATCCCTAAACCTGGTGGTGACAAAATCGGAAGACGAAGATTGGATACCCACTTTGAGGGCTTTATCAAACTTGGAGCCCAGTTCCGTTATAATAAAGAGGAATACTTCTATGGCGTAGAGGCCGATAAGCTTACGGGAACGTACATGCTTTTGGATGAAGCCTCCGTTACGGGAACCGCCAACATTGTAATGGCTGCTGTGATGGCCGAAGGTACCACCACAATTTACAATGCTGCTTGCGAACCTTATTTGCAACAATTGTGCAAGATGCTGAACCGCATGGGAGCTAAAATCTCGGGAATTGGTTCCAACTTATTGAAGATTGAAGGGGTGGATTCTTTGGGAGGGACCGAACACACCATGTTGCCCGATATGATCGAGATTGGTAGCTGGATAGGTTTGGCCGCAATGACCCAGAGTGAATTGACCATCAAAAATGTGAGTTGGGATGATTTAGGTCAAATCCCCACAGTCTTCCGAAAGTTAGGAATTAATGTAGAGCGAAAAAACGACGATATCTTTATTCCGAAGCACGAAGAGGGTTACGAAATACAGAATTTTATTGATGGGTCTATCCTAACGATTGCGGATGCCCCATGGCCAGGACTTACTCCTGATTTGTTGAGCATTATTCTAGTGGTCGCCACACAAGCAAGGGGAGAGGTGCTCATTCATCAAAAAATGTTCGAGAGCCGATTGTTCTTTGTGGACAAACTCATTGATATGGGAGCAAAAATCATTCTGTGTGACCCGCATAGGGCTACTGTTATCGGACATGATTTTAAATCCACATTGAAGGCCACTACCATGGTTTCTCCCGATATTAGGGCAGGGGTGTCCCTTTTAATTGCAGCATTGTCCGCCAAGGGAACTTCTACCATTCACAATATCGAACAGATTGACCGTGGTTACGAAAACATCGATGAACGCTTGCGTGCCATCGGAGCGAATATTGTGAGGGTTTAATGTGTCTAGCTAATCCTTTGGGATTAAAATGGTCACTTTTGTACCCGTGCTATCATTTTTGTTGAGGCTTTCCACTTGTACCAATTCTTGGTTTGTGAATTTCGTCAGCGCATTGATTCTTTTTGAAGTAATGGACATGCCTCTGGATATTCTTTGATTATTTTCCGGCTTTAATGCTGGATTCCCAACACCATTGTCCTCAATCACACACTCAATGTTGTTCTCCTTGTCCTTGAAGGAAATGCTCAAGTGTTTCTTACCTATTTTGGGTATCAAAAATGAATAATGGCATTTTCGATGTAGAGTTGGACCAAAAACATGGGGATTTCATGTTTGTCGATGCCCAAATCTTCATCAATGTCAAAGGAATAACTAAAGGAGTCATCAAAACACAGCGCTTCCAATTCCACATATATTTTCAAGAGCTCAAGCTCCTCCCGAAGGACCAGTGTAATATCGACCGAACTTTCCAAAACTTGCCGAAGCAGTTTTGAAAAATTCGAAAGATAAACAAGAGCTCCTTTTTTTATTGATCCGTATTGATCAAGTGTTGGATGGAAATCAGGGAATTAAAGATAAAATGCAGGTTCATCTGAGCCCGGAGCATTCTCTTTTCCAATTGCCTGTTCATATCGCTGATCATATCCTTTTGTTAGGATATCAACTTGTTCTTCTCGCGGAGCAGGGCATTTGATTTTTTCTTCGCCAAAAACCTAAAGTAGAGGAGGCTCGCAGAGAACAACAACAAAACCAAGATGATGATGAAATAGATCAACCTTTTCTTGTTCTGCTTCACCCTGGTGTTGAGCAAAGCAAGTTGAAGTTCGTTTGCCTCGATTTCCCTGTCCTTTACATTGGATTTGAAGGTTCTGTGTTTCCTTGACCTTGGTTTCGTTCATCAGGCTGTCTTTGAATGCCATTTTCTGATTTAAATGATAAATAGCATTTGACTGTCTACCAATGGTCTCATTTATTTCAAAAGTCAGCTGATGCGGTTCTACTTTGTCATCGTACCCATCAATTTGGCTTAAAGCTTGGATGTTTTGTTTGGAGTAATCCATCGCGTCATTATACCGCTTTTGTTTAAACCTTAGGTTTGCTAGATTGTAGTAGGCCCCGGCAATTTCCTTTTTCAAAGAAAGGCTTTGAACCAATTCTAAAGATTTAAAAAAATATTTCTCTGCTTATGCCCATTGTCCCAAATTAAAGTAACAACTACCGATGTTTGAGTATTTAGTACACAGAGAAATGTTGTCGTTTCGCTCTTTGCTATACGGAACAGCTTTTAAAAACTTGTTTAATGCGACTTCATAATCTCCATTTTGGTAGTCCAGCACTGCTAAGTTGACAAGAACAAAGTGCTCGCGTTCTTCACGATTGGATTCTGGGACAAGTTCCAATGCCTTTTCAAAATTATCAACGGCTTGTTTGTCTTGGCCCATCTGATAATGTAGCACCCCTAAATTGACATATATTGGAGAAACATCCAATCCCAAGTTCAATGAATCAATCAACTTAATGCTCTTTAAATAATAACTCTGACTTGTTGGGTAATCCCCTATACGTTTGTATACAATACCCAAAGAATTATAAGTATCAAGAACAATTTGAAAATTCCCGTGCTCCAATGCCAGGGATTGGGCCTTATTAAAATATCCCAGGGATGTGGCATAGTCCCCTGTCATACCATAAGTAAGGCCAATGTCGTACAATGCTTTGATTTCACCTAGGGTAAAGTTTATCTCTTTAGCTTCTTCTAAACTTTGTAAGCCATATTTAATGGCCATTTCTTTGTTTTGAAACCTAAACTTTCTCCCCAATTCTTTAAGTGTGTTGACTCGGGTAGTGTCATTCGCTGTTTCAAGTAAGTTTTGAAGACTGTCAATCTCATTGGTCTGAGAGAAACAAAGATGTGTAATACAACAAAAAATTAGGGCATGCAAAATTGATGGTTGGGACACATTCATACAAAGTTGGTTTATTGAATAGTTGTAGGTTGATTTCTATTCAATTGGTTCTGGCTGGCAGTAATTTATGAAGAATTCCATTTAAAAGCCCCTAAATCGTTGAAACAAAGCTAACTGTAAGAAAAAGGTTATTCTTTCTCAACCAATTTTCCATCAGGATAGAGTGCAAATCTCCCCTTATCCTTATCATGAACATTGTCAGGATATGGCCAAGGCCAACCGCCAAATTGGGTAAGGCGGTAATTTTCCATTACTTTTTGTATTTCGGTTTGGGTGTTCATCACAAAGGGACCGTATTTGGCAACGGGTTCGCCAATGGGTTTGCCTTGCAACAACATAAAATGTGCTGTTTCAGAGCCTATTTTGATGTTGACGTCTTGGGTTGGGTCCATAACAATTCCAAAGTTGGGATTAACTTTTTTATCCCCGATTTGGATGTTATCCCCTTCGTAAAAATATAGTACACGGTTTACTTCTGAAGAATTTGCCTTTGGCAGCATATATTCTGAATCAGCATCCACATGAATGTTCCAAACTGCCACCTCGTTTTCAGTAGTGGCAGCCCATGAATCCGGGGCTGGAGGAACGGGGTTTACATCCTTATAGGTGCCAGCAACCACTTTGATTTTTGCATTTTGCTCTTCTACAATCGGTATATCTTCATTCCAGAGCATTTTGAAATGAGGATCTACGAACTTTCCGGCTTTGGGTAGGTTCAACCAAATTTGAAACAATTCCAGCGTATTTCCCTCATCATCTTTTAATAATGGAAACATTTCGGAGTGCTGCACACCTCCTCCAGCGGTCATCCATTGTACATCGCCCTTACCAAATCTTCCAGCTGCTCCCAAGGAATCAGAATGGTCACAAAAGCCTTTGTTGACAATGGTTATGGTTTCAAAGCCACAATGGGGGTGGGATGGAAATCCCGGTATGGTCTGTCCGTGGTACATCCGCCATTCATTGCTCGGGTCAAAATCACTACCCAAGTTTCTTCCTTTGAGCAAGGATTCGTCTGGTCCCATTTCGCCATTGCCTTTTGGAAAATGGTCCAAATGGTACACGCTGAATAAAAATGGGTCTAAGGTTTGCCAAGGAGAACTTAACGGAAAGGTTTGTAGAACGGGGTTTTTCATTGTGGAATGTAATTAAGGGAAATAAAATTAACGAAAAAGCTTCAACTGACGGCTTCTTTATACGTTTTCAAACATCTTTCACGGGCCATTTTATGGTCGACGATAGGGTCAGGATAGCTTAATTCCTGCAAGTCAGGCACCCAGGTGTTGATGTATTTTTTGTCCTTGTCGAATTTTTTGATTTGCGTGGTAGGGTTGAATATCCTGAAGTAGGGAGCAGCATCCACACCACTGCCTGCGGCCCATTGCCAATTACCAACATTGCTGGCCATTTCGTAATCCAGCAGCTTTTCTGCAAAGTAGGCTTCGCCCCAGCGCCAATCAATCAATAGATGTTTGCAGAGAAAACTGGCGACCAACATGCGAACCCGATTGTGCATGTATCCTGTTTCATTGAGTTCTCGCATTCCAGCATCGACCAGTGGGTAGCCTGTTTCACCTTTTTTCCACTTTTCAAACTCTTCTTCGTTGTTGCGCCACTCGATTCTGTCGTATTTGGCTCTAAAAGCTTTATTGACGGTATGTGGAAAATGCCAGAGAATCTGCATGAAAAACTCTCTCCAAATCAATTCGTTCCAAAAGGTCTCGTTCTTTTCATCAATGGCTTTCTTAACCATTTTTCGGATGGAAACCGTGCCAAATCGTAAATGGGGACCCAGTCGGGAAGTTCCTTTTTCTTTGGCTGGGTAGTCCCGTGTGTCCTCGTATTTTTGAATCAAACCTGAAGTTACCGTATAATCGGGAACCTCGATGGAGGACTCCTCAAATCCCATATCTTCCAAGGAAAGTCTTGGTAATTTTTTGGATTCATATAGGTTTTTACCAAGGTCGCTCAGCGTATCATATTCCACCAGATGTGTGGATGGATTGAAGTTTTCCTTCCATTTTCGCATAAATGGGGTGTACACCACATAAGGGTCTCCGTCGTCCTTTACTACTTCATCTTTTTCAAAAATGACCTGATCCTTAAACGTGTTGAACTGCACATCGTTTTCCTCTAAAAGTGATTTTATTTCTTCATCACGCTTTTTGGCATAAGGTTCATAATCGTGATTGGTGTAGACGGCTTCAATGTCAAAGTCATCCAATAGTTGTTTAAAAACCTTTTTCGGGGTATCGTGAAATTGTGCAATGCTACTGCCATGATTGGTTCTAAGCTGATTGCTAATTTTTTGAAGCTGCTTGTGGATAAATGTGACCCTTGCATCATTTTTAGGGAGGTTTTCCAGTATTTCGGTATCAAAAATGAATATTGGTAGTACAGGAACATCATTTTGTAGCGCTTGATAAAGCCCAACGTTGTCATCTAGGCGCAAATCACGCCTGAACCAAAAAACTATGACTTTGTCTTTCATGAACTCACATTTAAGCTAGACATTCCACCATCGACCCCAATAACTTGTCCTGTGATCCATGAATTATTGGAATCCAACAAAAAGGTAGCCATGTTCGCAATATCCGCTGTATTGCCAACCCTTTTCATGGGATGTCTTTCGGACATCATCTCTTTTTTCTTGTCATTGCTCAATAGTCGTTCCGATAAGGGCGTGTCCACTAGCGAAGGAGCGATGACATTTACCCTTACCTTTGGCGCGTATTCTGCCGCCAGGGCACGCGCAAAGCCTTCTATGGCTCCTTTTGCTGCCGAAACACTGGTGTGAAAAGGCATTCCTGTTCCCACGGCAACTGTGCTAAAAAAGACCATGCTGGAACTTTCATTCATTCTATTGATGATGGATTTGACCGTTTTGGCCAATGCAATGAAATTGATTTCCATATCATTTTGAATTGTATCAATCCCCATTGTTTTAAATGGTTTCAGGTTAATGCTCCCTGGACAATATGCAAAGCCATCCAGTTGTTCTGGAATTGATTTTTCGCTGATGTCATCATTCAAAACATCAAAGGGAATGTGGGTAACGTCTATGTTTGAAAGCTCTTCGTTGCTTCGGCTGGCTACAAACACCTGATTGTCCTTGGAGAGCTTTTTGGCCATCTCCAAGCCAATACCATAAGAACCACCAATCAATAATATATTCTTTTTCATGTTATACTTTTCCAATACTTAAAAAATTCTCTTTTCCATCCACTTGGCCGAATAACTCAGCAAGCTTCTTTTCCCGAAACTCAAAAATCTTGTGCAACTGTTTTTTTACTAGGAGTGGGTGTGTTAACTGTCCCAAAAATCCAAAAGGCAATTTATAATCGATAATATCCTCCATTTCCACACCTTCTGGAATTTCTTTCAAAAAGTGTTTGTGGTGCCATAACGAGTAGGGGCCAAAACGTTGCTCATCCACAAAGTATTCCCCATCCTTTACATGGGTAATTTCGGTAACCCATTTGGTAGAGACGAACGGAAACGGTTTTACAATGTATTGAATCACTTGGCCTTGAAACATAGGCCTATCAGCTCCTGCCAAGATATGAAACCCCATGTGCTTTGGGGTAATCACTGCTAGGTTTTTGGGGTCCGATAGAAAATCCCAAGCTTCTTTTTTGCTGATGGGAAATACTTGCTTGGATTTTAATTGATAGAGTTGCATCTAAATGAATTTACACAAAGATAGCAGTAAAATGTTTAATTAAAATAATAAATAGTTAAACAAAAATTAAATCAGAGCCATTTATTTCCTATTTTTGTTTTAAGGATTAATTAACAAATAGCGTATCGCTTTATTTTAATTTTGTTCAGCTGAACAATTAATACATACAATAACTATGAAAAAATTTACACTCTTATTATTTGCGGTGTCGATGTGTTTTTCTTTGGAAGCACAAATACAGACACCAGCACCCAGCCCATCCTCTACATTGGAGCAAAAGGTTGGTTTGACGGATGTTACTGTTAAATACTCACGCCCTGCAATGAAGGGTAGGACCATATTTGGGGACTTGGTTCCTTATGGTGCCATTTGGAGAACAGGGGCCAATGAGAACACAACTATTTCTTTCAGTGATGATGTAACCGTAGAGGGAAAGGAACTGAAAGCTGGCACATATGCCATTTACACAAGACCCGATGAAGCAGTATGGGAAGTATTTTTCTATACAGCAACAGATAATTGGGGAAATCCTGCCGAGTGGGATGCATCTAAAGTTGCTGCTACCGTAAAAGTTGAAACCTTTGAGATTCCCATGCCCATTGAATCATTCACTATTACTATAGATGATCTTCACAACAATGGGGGAACCTTGGGCATTATGTGGGAGAACACTTATGTTGGTGTTGATTTCATTGTTCCCACAGTGGATAAGGCTCTCAAGAGCATCAAGGAAACCATGGAAAGCAAGGAAGATTTGACTGCCAACGATTATTTTGCTGCAGGTTCTTATTATTTTGCGGAAGGCATGAATATGGAACAAGCTAAGGAATGGGTAAACAAGGCTGTTGAAATGGGGGATGGAAGTGCCTATTGGATGATGCGCACCCAATCCTTGATCTATGCAAAGCTAGGAGACAAGGAAGCTGCTGTTGAAGCTGCTAAAAAATCCTTGGCCGCTGCTCAAGCTGCAGGCAATCCTGATTATGTGAAAATGAACAAAGATTCATTGAAAGAGTGGGCGAAAATGTAATTGAAGCCTATTTCCTTAAAATAATAAAAAGAGCCCACTTTTCAGTGGGTTTTTTTTATTCCTGAATAGATGAGGAGTTACCTAAAAAATTGTCGAACATTTGAGTGATAATGGCCAAAACTATGACCAAAACACATCCGAAGGCGTTCAACCACAGATAGGACATCCAGTCTAGATTATAACCAACAATCACAATAATTTGAGTGACGATGGCCGCCACAAAAACAGCATTTCCTTTCACAAATTTGAAGAAGAAGGCCAGTAAGAATATACCCAGTACATTTCCGTAGAAAATAGAACCGATGATATTGACCAACTGGATAAGGTTGTCAAAAAGATTGGCCACATTGGCAATCACAATCGCAATGATTCCCCAAAGCAGGGTAAATGCCTTGGTAGCCTTTAAATAATGTTCTTGGTCATGCTCTTTTTTGACATTCCTTTTATACAAATCCAAAGCTGTAATGGTTCCCAGAGCGTTTAACTCCGATGCAGTCGATGACATCGCAGCAGAGAGAATAACAGCCAATAACAGACCAATAAGCCCCATGGGCAAATTGTTCAGGATAAAGTGGATAAATACGTAATCCTTGTCATTGGTCTCCACGGTAGCATCCGCTTTTGAGATTATGGTCTTTGCTGCCTCTCTGTTATCTTTTTCCCTTTCATTTATATTGATGATATCCTGCTTTGCCTGTTCAATGGCATTATACTCTTTGAGCTCCAATGCGGAGGAGAAAGAATGTTGTGCCATTCGTTTTTCTTTCTCCAATTCTTTATGGTCCTTCTCAAGCGTCTTATAGTCATTCGCGTATTCCGATTGCAACACAGCCTCGGTTGCAGCAGGGTTAAAGTTGAGGGGAGAGGAGTTGTACTGGTAAAAAACAAACACCATGGCACCAACCAACAGGATAAAGAACTGCATTGGTATTTTAAAAATACCATTGAAAATCAAAGCCAACTGGCTTTCACGAACAGATTTACCTGATAAATATCGCTGCACCTGACTCTGGTCTGTTCCAAAATAGGCCAATGCCAAAAAGAAACCACCTGTGATACCACTCCAAAATGTATATCGGTTATCGGTATCAAAAGAGAAATCAAGAATATCGAGTTTATTGTTGGCTCCTGCTATTTTTAAAGCTTTACCAAAAGAAATGTCCGTTGGCAATGCCCCCATGATAAAAAAGAAAGCAAAGAACATCCCCAACATGATGATGAACATCTGTTGTTTTTGGGTGACACTAACCGCCTTGGTACCCCCGGAAACGGTATAAATGATTACCAGAATCCCAATGATTATATTCAACGTTCGTAAATCCCATCCCAATACCGCAGATAAAATAATGGAGGGAGCAAAAATTGTGATTCCCGCGGCCAATCCACGCTGCACCAAGAACAAAAGGGCGGTAAGAGTACGTGTTTTCAGGTCAAAACGGCCTTCGAGCATCTCGTAAGCGGTAAATACCTTTAGTTTTTTATAAATGGGAATAAACACCAAGCAGATAACAATCATGGCCATGGGCAGTCCAAAATAAAACTGTACAAAGCCCATTCCGTCGTGGAAGGCTTGCCCTGGTGTGGATAAAAAGGTAATGGCACTTGCCTGTGTAGCCATAACGGATAGACCAATGGTCCACCACTTTACGTTGTCGCCACCACGTACATAGTCGTCCACATTATTGTTGCCACGGGTTTTCCAAACACCGTATGCAACGATGAAGAGTAGGGTACTACCAAGAATAATCCAGTCGAGTAATGCCATTCAGGGTGCTAATTGTTTAAAATCATTATGAGGTAAAAAACCAATATATATATGGCGTTTAAAAGGATTACAATGCTGTATTCCTTTTTCCATTCAAATTTGGTATCCATATTATCCTTTGACATTACTGTCTCTTTTTACTTCATCTTTTCCTACGGAAAGCATATTTGCAAAGAGTTTGTACGCTCCCGAAACCCCAACAGGCAATTCCCTGAAAAAGCTTAATCCTGTGTAAATATAATGACCTTCTCCATAAGGTGCTACAATAAGGCTTCCTTGTTTGTCAGTTTCGCCCTCATCTTTCATGGAGAGAATAGGTGTGAATTCTGAACTCCACTCACTCGGAAAATACAATCCACGTTCTTGTACCCAACCATCAAAATCCTTTTGTGTGATGGTGTTCGGGTAGTTGACCAATGAATTGTTGGGCGCCAATATTTCAATTTCGGCATTTTCGTCAGTAACCCTGTCCCTGGAGAGTGTTACATCATAAGGTGCAATATTTTCGAATTGACTGGCCCATCTTCCAGCAGTATTGTACTGCACGATCATAGTGCCTCCATTTTTAACGTACTCAAACAGGACGGGTTGTTTGAATTTTAGGGCATCCACCACATTGTAGGCTCTAATTCCAACCACTACAGCATCATAATTGTCCAAATCCCCATTTTGAATATCATTGGGGTCCACTATGTGCACTTGGTAACCTATTTGCTCCAAGCTTTCGGGTACATTGTCCCCAGCACCCATGATGTAGGCAATATGCTCTCCGGATTTTTTGATGTCCATACGAACCACCTTGGCCTCGGATGGAAGCAATACGGATTGCTTTGGGATATGATCGTAACTGATTTCCACCAGTTCTTTGTCGAACACTTTATTGTTGAGGGTAACTTTTGGCTCTAATTTCCCTTCACTTTCTGTGTTGGGTGGAGTAACATTGAAGACAACAGGGATTTCCTCTCCTTTTTGCGCAATGGAAAATGGAATACTCTTTGGCGTGACTACCCATCCTGATGGGTGGTTCAGCACAACTGATCCAGAAACATCATTTTTTCCTGCTCTTATTTTTACCTGAACCTCTTTGGTATCCGAAGTGGCAAAAATCAAGACCTTTTCATCAATCTTGGAAGTTACTTCGGGCAAAATGGCAAAGGGTTCGTACAATTCGCCTTTGTCCGGTTTGGAATACCTGTGCACCACGGATTTTTCAAAAGGGATTTCAACACCGTCAATGGCTAAAGTGAAAATTGCTTTGAAAGCGCTTGGAGTTTCTGGTTTACCAATCAAGGTTTGATCATTCACGGTATAGGTTCCCAAAGTTCCAGGTTCATTTAACCAGTAGGGACTAGTGTATGAAGTGTTTTCGGGAATGGTAAAACTGATTTCAAAATTTTCTCTTTGATTGTCTCCCAAGACTTTGTTTGGGGTCAATTTGGCACCAACTCCAACAATATCGATTTCTTTTAAAGTAATACTCGGAGTCGACCTGTTGATGGTTTCTATATTGATGGTCGCCTTGCTTCCAGGAGTAGCGGAAGAACTCGCAGAGCTTGCTTCCAGGTACAAACCTGCCGCCGCCAAGATGATATTCTTAAGCTCTTTTGATTTTAATGCCCTCCAATGCTCATCTTCCACCTTTTGCAGCAATTGATAGGCTTGAACAAGTTCAGGGATATGTTTGGCTGGGTTTTGGAAATCGAAATCCTCCTCAACCTTATATAAAATATCGCCAACAGCTTCGCCTCCTTCAACGCGCGACCAAGTTGTATTGATACCATCAAAAACATCATTCTCTTTGGGCATGTCTCCCTTTAAAAGTTCAATGTATTCGTTGGAAGAGCCCCTGTCGGTCAACCTGCCAAACCCTTGGCATAGATGTTGGCTACGTGCCATGGCCGCAATTTCGTTGTTGGACAGCCCGAGTTCAGGATAATACGTTCCAACATCAAACTTTACCATGCCGGATTTGTCAACCTTTTCAAAGGCTTCTTGGCTTCCGTATTGCCACCACGATGTGTTGTAAAAAATACGTTTGGGTTGCCATGGTGTGGTCCATTGTAATTGGTCCGAATACACATTGGAATCATTGGCAATGTCAAAGGCCTCCATACTCAAAATAGCGGAAGAGGTATGGTGTCCGTGCGTGGAACCAGGCGTTCTGTGATCAAAACGGTTGATGATCACATCGGGTTTTATATTGCGAATGGCCCAAACCACATCGGCCAATACTTTGTCTTTATCCCAAATTTTCAAAGTTTCTTTTGGGTGTTTGGAAAACCCAAAGTCGATGGCACGGGTAAATCGTTGTTCCCCGCCATCCATATGTCTTGCGGCCAAAAGTTCCTGTGTTCGCAATACGCCTAAAAGCTCGGCCAACTCAGAACCAATCAAGTTTTGACCACCATCGCCACGGGTCATGGAGAGATAAACAGTCCTTGCCTTTTCATGGTTGTCGAGATAGGAAATCAGACTTGTGTTTTCGTCATCGGGGTGTGCCGCGACGTAAAGTGCTGTGCCCAAAAAATTGAGTTTTTGGATTTCGTGGAATAGTTCCGAAGCAGTAAGTTTATCGGGTTTTTGGGCAAAAGCGTTCGTGAAAATTAATGTGGTTATGGAAAGGAGTACCCAAAAATGCTTCATAGTTGGTCGTTTAGTGGTTAATTCAAATATAGGTAGTTTGTAGGCAGTCATCCGTTTCTTTACAAGACTTTTAACATAGCAATTCGTTGCTGTTACAAACCTAAACTATCCCTTAATATTAAATTATTGTTGTCATTTTGTTGCCAATAGGCAGTTTTTAGTGACTTGATTTTGGTGGCCGAAGTTGTCATTCTTTTTGCATCGGGACCAAAGTCACTTTTAAATTCTTCCGTCCAACTTTCAATGGAATGGGGGAAGTCAGTCGTGAATTTTACCATCAAATTTCGTTCCAATTCTGGGTAAGAAATGGAGTAAGTTGTAAGGCCATCTTTAGATGAAAGTTGAGCATTGGCATTATAAGCTTTTATTTCTTGATGGCTTAACCGAATAAACTCGAGAGAAGGAATTATGGAGATACTGCCCACAGGAAGATTTTCGGGATTGATTCGGATTTTGGTCCAGATCTCGTTTTCAAGAATTGCTTTTTCCATCGCGAATGCTTGATCGGCCTCTCCTTCAAAATAGGAATGTGAAGTGAACTCAAACTGTTCCCGGTTGTTAAGTTGGGAGTATACATGTCCACACCATTCTTGAACCGACAGACTTGTTTTAAGAGCATGCTGATTGTCATAAACAGGATAAAATGTACTGCTCATGATGGAATAGGGATAGATACCCGTTAAAAACTTTTTAGTGCCGTTCAATTTCAAGACCGATACGTTTTCAGGGTTGCTATTGTTTGCTTTAACCTGTTCTTGGGGCAAAAAGGGTTCGGTAACGTAAATCAAAACAGCCTTGCCTTCCCTTAATTCCCCATATCGTGCTTGCTTCAGTTCGTACGAAGTTATTTCCGCTTCTCCAGCGTACCAATACTCCTTGAAATCATCTGAAAGTGGAACTTTGGGTGGCTGCTCATTTGTTTTTTTGGCAGAAGCAGTATTGGCCAAAGCTTCTGGATTATTTTCTTGTTTACATCCGATAAGCAAGAAAATCAATAATAAAAAGGAAGTACTAAAAGTTGATATAGAAATTTTCATTGGTGCATTTTTCCAAAGTTAGGGGTAAAGTCGGTTTATATCAAGATACTTAACTTTTTCCAATACACGGAAAAATGTAGTTTTGCAGAATATTTCAGAAGTTAAACTTTTTGGTATGCAACAGATTGAGTTGATGGCACCTGCGGGTAACTTTGAATCGTTACAGGCTGCGTTGGAGAACGGAGCCGATTCGGTGTATTTTGGTGTGGAGCAATTGAACATGAGAGCAAGGGCGACCATGAACTTTACGTTGGACGATCTACCCGAGATAGCAAAGCGATGTAATGCCAGGGGGGTGCGAACTTACTTGACTTTGAACACCATTATCTACGATCATGATCTTTCCATTGTCAAGACCTTATTAAAGAAGGCCAAAGAAGTAGGTTTGACCGCAATTATTGCCATGGATCAAGCGGTAATCGCTTCCGCCAGGGAAATGGGGTTGGAAGTACATATATCCACCCAAATCAACGTAACCAATATTGAAACGGTAAAATTCTATGCCATGTTCGCAGATACCATGGTGTTGAGCCGTGAGTTGAGCTTGCGGCAAGTAAAGAAGATTACCGGGCAAATAGAAAAAGAACAGATCAAAGGACCATCGGGTCGTTTGGTTGAGATAGAGGTTTTCGGTCATGGAGCCTTGTGTATGGCCGTTTCGGGTAAATGTTATATGAGTTTGCACTCTTACAACTCATCCGCAAATAGAGGTGCTTGCAAGCAAAACTGCCGAAAAAAGTATACGGTTATCGACCAGGAGACTGGTTTTGAAATGGAACTGGACAACGAGTATATTATGTCTCCAAAGGATTTATGTACCATTGATTTCTTGGACCAAGTGGCTGATGCAGGCATCAAAGTATTGAAGATTGAGGGTAGGGGGCGTGCTCCGGAGTATGTGGCCAAAGTAATCAAATGTTATCGTCAAGCATTGGATAGCTTATACGAAGGCAACTACGACAAAGAGAAAGTAATCACTTGGATGCAGGAATTGGAAAAAGTATACAACCGTGGTTTTTGGAGCGGGTACTACTTGGGCCAAAAGTTGGGCGAGTGGAGTAAAATTCCCGGTTCTTCGGCTACACAAAAGAAGGTGTATATTGGTAAAGGAGCCCACTTCTTCCCGAAAAGTAACATTGGTGAGTTCATCATTGAAGCTTACGATATCTCAATTGGTGATACCATTTTGGTGACAGGCCCCTCAACAGGAGCCAAAGAAATGAAAGTGACCGAAATGTTGGTGAACGATGCCAAACTTTCCACCGCCAAAAAGGGCGATTCCGTAACCATTCCTTTGAATTTTAGAATTCGCCTATCGGACAAGTTGTACAAAATCGTGGAAAATAAGATAGAGGCCTAATGGTGGTAGTGACGCTTCAGCGTGAAAAATGTATCGGTTGTAATTATTGTGTGGAGATGGCTCCAGAACAATTTGCCATGTCCAAGAAAGATGGGAAATCTGTTTTATTACACTCCCAGAACAAAAAAGGATTTCATACCATCAAATCCCACGATGAGGGCATTTACGATACCTGTGAACAAGCCTCCAAAGCCTGTCCCGTAAAAATCATTTCGGTAAAACGAACGTGATTACAGCTCCATGAGTGTTTTGTAGACCAAATCGGTGGGCAGTCCCACTACGTTGGTATATGAACCTTGAATCTCAGTAATACCGATCATACCGATCCATTCCTGAATGCCGTAGGCACCAGCTTTATCAAACGGTTGACAAGTGTCAATGTAGTAGTTGATTTCATCATCCAAGAATTCCTTCAACTTTACCTTGGTAACCCCACTTACTGTTTTTTGCGCATCTTTTGTGGTAAAACAGACAGAGGTAATCACTTCGTGCCAATCGCCAGAGAGCGTTTTGATCATTTCGAATGCTTCTGCTTTATCAGAAGCTTTGGCCAAAGAAGTATTGTTGTGCCAAACCAGGGTATCGGACGTAATCACGATTTGGTTGGGTTCCAACTCCTCCAAAAATGGCGTGGCCTTTAGTTTGGCCAGATACTCTGATATTTCTTGACCTTGTAATGCTTCAGGATAGACCTCTTCTACGGATTTAGGTCCTACTTCAAAATCAAGTCCCAATTCTTCCAAAAACATTTTGCGTCTTGGCGAGCCAGAGCCTAAGATGATTTTTTTGTCCTTGAGCTTTTCTTTGAGTGGATTTTTAGTCATTCTTGGCACTAAAATTATCGTTCCAGTCCCCGCGAACTTTTAAAACTTGCTCAATAATATCGCGAACACAACCATCGCCTCCATTTTTGTGCGAAACATAGTCGGAAATAGCTTTTACTTCGGGTACTGCGTTCTGTGGAGAAGTGGCCAGGGCCACCATTTTCATGGGTGGAATATCGGGAACATCATCGCCCATGTAAACCACGGATTGTGGGTCAATATCATGAATATCCAAATACTCCTCCAACGGTTCCTGTTTGTAATGGGCACCCATGTAAAAGTCGGTTACCCCAAGACCTTTTAAGCGCTCTTTTACGCCTTGATTGGTTCCACCGGTGATGATGCACACATTGTATCCTTTTTTAATGGCAGTTTTTAAGGCATAGCCATCCTTGACACTCATTTTGCGAAGTAGTTCGCCATCAGTGGTGATCAAAACGGTCCCATCTGTAAAAACCCCATCAACATCAAAAACAAAGGTGGTAATGTTACTCAGTAGCTCTTTATAATTCTTTTTCATGCGCTTGTTTTATGGCTTGGCTCAATAGTTTATAGAGTGTAATGTGTTCTGGTTTGTTCAGAAGTTCCAGGTGCTCTTCCTTGCTTTTGATGTCATTACGGCGTGCAGGCCCCGTTTGAGCCTCTTTGGGCGAAATGGTCTGGATTTTATTCGCAGTTTCCATAATCAATGGTTTCAATAAATCAAAAGAGAGTCCTTCTTCCAAACAAAGTTCTTCGCCGATACCGTAGAGGTAATTGGTAAAGTTGTTCACAAAAACGGCTGCAAGATGCAATTTTTTTCGCTGTTCCGAGTCGATATGGTGTACGTTTTCAGAAATGGATGCTGCCAAGGTTCTCAATGTTTCCAAAGATTGTTTCTCCTCAGCTTCAATACAGATAGGAATACTTGAAAAATCAACCGTCTTACCTTTGGTAAACGTCTGTAGTGGGTAAAAAACACCTTTGTTCATAGGTTGTATCGCTTTCAGACTAATGGCTCCAGAAGTGTGGACCACGATTCCTTGTTTGTTCGATAGATGTTTTGACACTTCGCCAATAACATCATCTTTTACTGCGATTACATACACATCGGCATCAGTAATGGCATTAAAATCGTTGGAAATAGGGGAGTGTGTCGAAAATTGCTGAAGTGCTTCTCCATTGCGTCCCACAACTTGGACCACATCAACATTAGTGGCTCCTGCAAAAGCGCTGTACAGGTGTTTGGCGAGGTTGCCGGTTCCCAAAATCACAATCTTGAGCATGCCCAAAATTACAAATTTAGGGTTGATGAATCATAGTAAGAATTAACAAATATGTGTGATTTTTATCGTTTTATGCAACAAGGAAGTTCTAAAAAGACCGTATTTTTGCAAACCGAAAGTAGACCGAATTTCCATGATCGATATTCTTAAGAAAACGCTTTTTTCCACAAGACTTATGGCTGTTCTATTTTTGGTCTTTGCTGCGGCAATGGCCATGGGAACTTTTGTGGAAAGCTGGTACAGTACCGAAACCGCACGAATTTATATTTACAACGCTACTTGGTTTGAGGCCATTATGGTCTTCTTCGTAATCAACTTTTTTGGAAACATTTACAGGTATCGTCTTTTGCAATGGAAAAAATGGCCGGTACTGATTCTTCACCTTTCTTGGATTTTGATCATCGTTGGCGCGTTTGTGACCCGTTATATCAGTTATGAGGGTATGATGCCCATAAGGGAAGGTGCCACTGAGAAGGTTTTTTATTCGGATAAGACGTATTTGACTGCTTTTGTAGATGGGGACATCAATGGAGAAACTAAACGTAGGGTATTGGAAGATGACATCCTAGTGACCCCAGAGGGAAAACGTTCCAGTTTACCGTGGAAATCCGATTTCAATGGGCAACCGTTTTCCATCAGTTATGTGGATTTTATCAAAGGAGCAGAAAAAGGATTGATACCAGATGAAAATGGAACCGAGTACCTTCAAATTGTAGAAGCTGGAAATGGTCAGCGCCACGAGCATTATCTGGAAAATGGTAAAATAGCCAGTGTCCATAACATCCTTTTCGCTTTAAACAATGAAACTGATGGTGCCGTCAACATCTTTTACGATGAAGAAAATGGTTACCGCATCAAATCGCCATTTGAAGGTAATTTTATGCGAATGGCAGACCAATTCCAAGGGGAAGTGGCCAGTGATAGCATCCAGCAGTTGCAATTACGCTCACTTTACACTATGGGCGGCATGCAGTTTGTGGTACCTGACCCTTTGATAAAAGGTAGTTATGGTATTGTTAAAGTGCCCGAGGAGGAAATTACCAAAGAAACACAAGATGCTTTAATTGTTTCCATCTCTGCCAATGGTGAGAGCAAGGAAGTGAAATTGTTGGGAAGCAAGGGAACATCTAATTTCTCGGACAAGATCAATGTAGGTGGGTTGGATTTCTCATTGAGTTATGGATCCAAAGTATACGAGCTTCCTTTTTCCATTGAGCTGAACGATTTTATTGCTGAAAAATATCCGGGAACCGAAACAGGTTATGCTTCATTCATGAGTAAGGTCACGGTGCACGACGACCGTCCTTTTGATTATGATATTTATATGAATCACGTACTAGATCATCAAGGATACCGGTTCTTCCAATCCAGTTTCCATCCTGATGAGAAAGGAACCGTTCTCTCCGTAAATCATGACTGGTGGGGCACATGGATTACCTATATTGGTTATTTTCTGCTGTATATTGGTTTGATGGGCATCATGTTCTTTGGAAAAACACGTTTCAGGGATTTACAGACCATGCTCGAAAAAATCAAGGAAAAGAAAGCCGCATTGACAACAATTGCACTTTTCTTCGCTTTTGTTTCGGCAAACGCCCAAGAAGAGGTGCATGAACATTCCAATGTCCCAACGAAGGCACAAATAGATTCTGTGATTCAAGCCACTACCGTAGCCAAAGAGCATGCCGAGAAGTTTGGTGCTTTGGTCATACAGGATGGGGAGGGTAGAATGAAGCCTGTACACACTTTTTCTTCTGAACTATTACGAAAATTGAGCGGTAAGGACAAGTATAAAGATATGTCTTCCAATCAGGTTTTCCTTTCCATGATGCTTAATCCTGGGGTTTGGTACACTGCGGATTTTATTGAAGTGGGTAAATGGCAAAACGATAGTATTCGAAAAGTAATTGGAGTTCCGAAGGGTACAGATTATGTTAAGGCCACTGATTTTTTTGATGAGAAAGGAGTCAATAAATTGGGGCCTTATTTAGAAAAGGCCACTACTACAAACAATCCTTCGAATTTTGAAAAGGATATCAAAAAGGTATGGGAAAGGTTGAGTTTGTTGGATGTTGCTTTGGGTGGAAGCATCGTCAAAATATTTCCCTTGCTGAACGATGAAAACAATAAATGGATTTCTGCTGTTGAATATCGTGGTGGGGACTATCAGGTACAGGATTCACTCTATGCCAATTTCATCAGAAATGCGATGCCGTATTATTTGAATTCGCTGCAACAATCCATCAAGACCGGAGATTACTCTCAACCTGATAGATTGCTGGAAGCCTTCAAACAGAATCAAAAGAATCACGGGGAGGAAGTATTGCCATCGGATAGAAAGATAAAAACCGAGATCATTTACAACAAGCTGGACCTGTTCAACCGTTTGTATAAGTACTACGCAATGGTCGGTGTCTTGTTGTTCTTCGTATTGATTGCCAAAATTTTCAAGGAACGAAAATTTCTCGATGCCTTTGCTTATTTATTGAAAGGGACCATCATATTGTTCTTTATCTGGCACACCATTGGTTTGATATTGCGCTGGTACATATCTGGCCATGCACCTTGGAGTGATGCCTACGAAAGTATATTGTATGTTGGGTGGGCCACCATGGGAATTGGTTTGGCGCTAGGTCGAAAGAGTGAGCTTACCATAGCAGCAAGTGCTTTTGTGACCTCCATGTTGTTATGGATAGCCCATCAAAGTTGGGTGGATCCTGCGATTGCCAACTTGGTACCTGTATTGGACAGTTATTGGTTGATGATTCACGTTGCCGTAATCGTAGGTAGTTATGGTCCTTTGACGGTTGGGATGATTCTAGGGGTAGTTACCCTCTTATTGATGATTCTTACCAACAAAAAGAACAAAAAACGAATGGATCTTGCTATTAAGGAGCTTACCGTAATCAACGAATTGGCCCTTACAGCTGGTTTGGTCATGCTGACCATCGGTAACTTTTTGGGTGGTCAATGGGCCAATGAGAGTTGGGGCCGTTATTGGGGTTGGGACCCGAAGGAAACTTGGGCTTTGATTTCAATCATGGTGTATGCTTTTGTACTTCACATGCGATTGGTTCCTGGTCTACGTGGCAAGTGGACTTATAATTTTGCCAGTATTGTGGCCTTTGCCAGTATTATGATGACTTATTTTGGAGTAAACTTCTATTTGGTAGGACTGCACAGTTATGCCAGTGGGGACCAAGTAATAACCCCAAGCTTTGTGTGGTACACGGTACTTGGGGTCTTTGTTTTAGGAGGTATCAGTTTTTGGAGGTACAAAGTACACTATGCCAAAAAATAGGCTATTGCTCCATTAAAAGTTTCATGATTTCCTCTGCAGCTACTTTACCTTTTTCTTTTAGGAAAGGTCGGGAAGTATTGTCTCCCAGTTCAAATACAATGGCAGGCATTCCATGATGTACGTAAAAATACTTGCTGGATACCATGGTAGGGTCAATTTGATCGGAAGCACTTATGTTGGTTTTCTTCTGAGGTAATCTTTCGCTGATGTTTTCAATCCAGTCAAATACTATTTTCCCTTTTTCCCCGGTTACAGTGGTATCAATGGGGTAGTAGATATCGTCCCATGTCGAGTGGAAATCTGCTCCGAAAACAAAATCATAGGTCTTGTCTTTCTCTACTAGAAAATCCCGAACGTTTCTGGTTTCTGGCTGATGGAAGTTTTGCCAGTCCCTGTTGAGGTCAATGCCTCCCATATTATGTCTCCAATGCCCATTGTCGGCTCCATCAGGATTCATCAATGGTACCACAAACACGGAGTGCTCTTGTCTAAACTCCTTGGCTAGTTCCGAATTCCCGGAAATGGTTTCAATAAAAGACTTCATGGCTAAAAACCCAGTTACTTCGGGTGGGTGTTGTCTGGAAATGATCATCATGGCTTTATTGGCCTCTTCATTTGCATTGATTTCCATCAAGTGCATGGTACGTTTCTCCTTTGACAGACCGATTGGATAATTTTCAATAAACGGTTTTTGACTCAGGGAATCCACCCATTCCTTTACAATGGTGGAAGTATAAAGTTCCTGTGCGGTTATCCAAGTTGGGTCTTCGGTCACACTAATTGTCAATTCCGCAGATTCTGGTGCTGCTTTTATTCCAAATTCGCCAACGCCGGAGTTAATGGCCTTAAATTTTGTGCTATCGAGAGGGGTAAAGTTTCTTCCGTCCGTACTGATCTTTGGGTAATATCTGCTTCTTGAATCTTGATAGTTTAACTGAACCGTGATATCGCGCGGCTCCTCGGACCATACCTGAAAAGCATACCAAGGACTTACGTTGATGGGTGTGTTTTCAGCGGTAACCCATATAGTATAATGGTCGTTACCGTCGTAGGCCACACCGTTCAACCGGGCACCCTCAAATTTGTTTGAAAAGAAAGTCATTCTGTCGTTAAAGGCCCAAATACCTTTCCATTGCTTTTGAATGGGCTTGTCCACCGTAGGTACAACAGGGCTTTTACCTTGTCCTTGATAACCTGATTTTTCTTTGGTCTCTGCAGTCTCAGGAGACTTTCTACATGATGTTGTTAGTGCCAAGGAACATGATAGTACCATGATCACCAAAATTTTAATACGCATTATTTTGAATTATTTAAGTTGGTATGGACGAAGGTAGGGACAAGGAGTGGGCTAGTAAATGAAAAAAAATGAATAATATATAGGATTTTTTCGCATATTTGCATCATCATGAAGTAACAAGAATTATGTACACGATAGATGTCACCATTGGCCGAGGGCCGATCCAGTAACCGAAACTCCCTCGGCGAATCCGACATTGACTTACTTTTTCCACACATAATTCTTTGATAATGACTCATCAACATACAAATTCATTTAAAAAATTCATTCAATATTTCTGGATAGCCATTTCCGGTAAAGAGACAGAATTTACTTCTGGAAGCATCCGAAAGGCCATTTTCATGCTTTCCATTCCCATGATTTTGGAAATGCTCATGGAATCCATTTTTGCGCTGGTGGACATTGCCTATGTCTCCAAAGTAAGCGTGAATGCCGTGGCGACCATCGGATTGACAGAATCCGTTATCACGCTGGTTTATGCGTTGGCCATTGGGCTCAGCATGGCTGCCACCGCAGTTGTGGCGCGTAGGATCGGAGAAAAAGACGTGGACGGGGCACGTATTGCAGCCATACAGGCCATTAGTTTGGGCGTGGTAATTTCCATAACCATCGGAATCATTGGTATTATTTATGCTAAGGATATCTTGGCCCTCATGGGTGCCGAACCCGACCTGATTGCTGACGGATATGGGTATACTCAATTTTTGATTGGAGGAAACATTACCGTAGTGCTCTTGTTCTTGATCAATGCCATTTTCCGCGGCGCGGGGAATGCATCCATAGCCATGTGGGCCTTGGTACTTTCCAATGGACTCAATATCATTTTGGACCCCATGTTTATCTTCGGTTTTGGACCTATTCCTGAAATGGGCGTAAAAGGTGCAGCGGTAGCTACCAATATCGGTAGGGGAACGGCTGTACTCTTTCAATTGGGAATTTTATTCTTCGGTTGGGGAAAAATCAAATTGGCGGCCAAGGATTTGGTATTGAACTTAAAGGTAATGCTCAATTTGATCAAAGTTTCATTGGGTGGAATCGCCCAGTTCCTGATTGGGACTTCGAGTTGGATTTTCCTTATGCGAATCATGTCCGAGTTCGGAAGCGAAGTATTGGCAGGGTACACCATTGCCATTCGTGTAATGATGTTCACTTTAATGCCATCTTGGGGTATGAGCAACGCAGCAGCAACCTTGGTTGGTCAAAATCTTGGAGCCAAACAACCCGATAGGGCTGAGCAATCCGTTTGGAAAACGGGGAAATACAACGCCTATTTCATGGGCACGGTTTCCTTGGGGTATCTTATCTTTGCGAACACCATTATTTCTTGGTTCAATACAACGCCGGAGGTGGTAAAGAGCGGAGCACTTTGTCTTCAAGTGATTGCCATCGGGTATATTTTCTATGCCTATGGTATGGTAGTGACACAAGCTTTCAATGGAGCAGGGGATACCCGTACTCCCACCAAGATCAATTTGATTTCGTTCTGGTTCTTTCAATTGCCATTGGCCTATATTTCAGCTTTGGTTCTGGGGTGGGGTGCAACAGGTGTTTTCATAGCCATTACCTTGGCAGAAGTAATGTTGGCAGTTTTGGCCATGATATGGTTTAAAAAAGGAAAATGGAAGAAAGTCCAAGTATGATGGGTTTCGTATCTTTATCCTAAAGAAAACCAACATGAACGAGGATAAAAAAGGATTGAATACCATCTGTACCCACGTTGGCGAGTTGGAGGACAAGGAATTCAAAGGGGCAGTGTCTCCTTTGTACATGAGTTCATCGTACCAATTTGAGGACGTAGCGGTAAAAAGATACCCTAGATATTACAATACGCCCAATCAAGAAGCGTTGGGTAAAAAACTGGCAGCCTTGGAGCATACCGAGGCTGCTTTGATTTTTGGTAGCGGAATGGCAGCTATCAGCACAGCATTGATGGCATTTCTTCAAGCTGGAGATCATGTGGTGCTACAGCAGACCATTTATGGGGGAACCTACCATTTTGCTGTGAGTCAATTTGAAAGATTTGGCATCGAATATTCCTTTACTACAGGATGGGAGGTTGAAGATTTTGAAAAAGAAATCAAACCAAATACCAAAGTGCTGTATTTGGAAACACCATCGAACCCATTGTTGACCATTACTGATGTAAAAGGAGTGGCCGATTTGGCCAAAAAGAAAGGAATCCTTTCCATGATCGACAATACCTTTGCAAGTCCCATCAATCAGAATCCAATTGATTTTGGAATTGATGTGATAGTCCACAGTGCCACCAAATATATGGGAGGACATTCCGATATCTGTGCCGGTGTTGTTGCCGCATCTCAAGAGCATATGGAAGAGGTTTGGCAAACAGGGATTTGTTTTGGTGGAAGCCTGAGCGATTATACGGTTTGGCTTTTGGAACGAAGCTTAAAAACGATGGCCATCCGTGTGAAGGCCCAAAATGAGAATGCAATGCAAATGGCCACCTATTTGAGTCAAAGTGATGATGTGGACCATGTGTATTATCCTGGACTTAAAGACCATCCAGGGCACGAACTGGCCAAATCACAGATGAAGGGTTTTGGAGGTATGCTTTCTTTTGAATTGAAACCAGAAATAGATGCATCCCTTTTCTTTAAGGAATTGAAATTGATAAAACCATCCATGAGTTTGGCAGGGATTGAAAGCACCATGCTTTCTCCGACCCAAACCTCCCATGCATTGATGAGTCCGGAAGACAGGGCCAAACAAGGGATAAAGGACTCGTTGATTCGTTTTTCTCTAGGCATTGAGGAAACGGAAGATTTAATAGCGGATATTGAACAGGCGATAGCCAAAGTAAAATCCATGACCGTTACGGCGTAATATTTATATGAAATTAGACATTTTAGTATTCGGAGCGCATCCAGATGATGCCGAACTTGGGGCAGGGGCCACCATAGCAAAAGAAGTTTCCAGAGGAAAAAAGGTAGGGATAGTGGATTTGACCCGTGGCGAACTCGGAACCCGGGGCTCTGCCGAAATAAGGGACAGAGAAGCGGCAAAAGCAGCCGAAATTTTGGGTGTAGCCGTTCGTGAAAACATGGAGTTTGCCGATGGATTTTTTGTGAACGACAAGGAGCATCAGTTGGAACTCATCAAAATCATTCGAAAATATCGACCAGAAATTGTGCTCTGTAATGCTATCGAAGACCGTCATATTGATCATGGAAAAGGCAGTAAACTGGTCAGTGATGCCTGCTTTTTGAGCGGATTGATGAAAATAGACACCAAAATGGACGGGGATGATGCATGGCAAGAAGTCTGGAGGCCGAAATTGGTCTATCATTTTATTCAATGGAAAAACCTGGAACCCGATTTTGCCGTGGATGTATCAGGATTTATAGAAACGAAAACCGATGCTATAATGGCCTACGGTTCACAATTCTTTGACCCTGATAGCGACGAGCCAGAGACACCCATCAGCAGTAAAAACTTTACGGACAGTGTCATCTACAGAGCCAGGGATTTAGGCAGGTTGATTGGCGTGGAGTACGCTGAAGGTTTTACAGTGGAACGATATGTTGGAGTGGACAGTCTTGATGATCTAATTTGATCAAGACGCTTTTTGGTACCTACTCTGTGCTTTAGGAACGGTAAAGTAGAAGGTGGTTCCCTTACGCGGAACGCTATCCACCCAAATTTCCCCATTGTTTTTATGGACCATTTCCTTGCATAGCGAGAGGCCTAACCCTGTACCTTTCTCATTGTTGGTACCGTAAGTGGTAATGTTGGATGAATCCTTGAAAACGGAACGTTGCATTTCAGCCGTCATCCCGATACCTGTGTCACGAACGGATATCTGCCACATGCCCGATTTCTCTTCGGCGCCAATAGTGATAAGACCATTTTCAGGGGTAAATTTTATGGCATTGCTCAGTAAATTTCGGATAACGATGTCAATTTGGTTGTTATCGGCCCAAATACGAGGGTTTTCAGGAAGTTGGTTGATGATCTTGATGGATTTACTTTTCGCAATCTCAGATAACAATTGAATATTATTGCTCACAAGGTAAGACAAGGATACCCGTTTAGGTTTGGTCACAACACCGTTAAGTTGGTTCAATCCCCAGGATAACAGGTTGTTCAAGGTAAAGGATATATTGTCGACATCTGTTTTAAGTTTTGGAATAAACGAGACCAGCTCTTTTGTGGAAATGTCCCCATCGGTAAACATTTTCAGAATACTTTGTAAACCACCAATAGGTCCCCTGAGGTCGTGCCCAATAATTGAGAACAACTTTGTATTGGTTTTGTTGATTTCATGAAGTTGTGACTCTCTTTGGATTACCGCTTGTGATTTATCCTTGAGTTCTTTGTTCAATTTTTTCTGGATATTCTCACTTCTTCGGATTACAAAAGTGATAATGGTCAGAATCAGAAGTACGATTACGGTAAAATAGATGTAATTACGTTGTTTGGCAAGGGCTTCTTCATTGGCTTCTATTAATTCTTGCTTTTCCTGCTCGTAGTGTAATTTGGTTTCGAGAAGAGATAAGCTTTGCTTGTTCTTGTCCATGAACAGCGAATCAGACAACGTTTTGAAGGTTTCCAGATAAGCCAAAGCTTCTGGGGTTTCCCCGTTCTTTTTGTAAACCTTGTACAATGTCTCTGAACAATCAATCTGCCCTTGCAACGATTTGATTTTATTGGAAAGTGTAAGCCCCTTTTTGGCATATTCCAATGAGAGACTGTCCCTTTCTAAGCCGAAGTATACTTTGGCCATTCCATTCATCAACTGAATTTTAATTCGATCATCCTCAATTTGGTGTTTGAAGAGCATATCGCTCTGGTCGTACCAATATAAAGCCCATTTGTACTTTTTCTGATCGAGGTAAATGTCTCCCTTTACCTGGTAGGCATAGGCCAACCAATCGTAAATTTTATGTTTTTCGAAGGTACTGATGCTCCGATTGATGTTGAACATCGCATTTTTATAATCCTTTGCATCTTTATATAGCGATGCCATGTTACTTTGCGTTTCTGCATCCACGACTTCGTCGCCCAACCTTCTGTTGAATTTCTGCACAGTGTCATAAAACATCAATGCATTTTTAAAGTCTTTTTGGTCGGCGTATAGTCCAGCTATATTTTCATTGAGCACAGAAAGGGTAGATTCATCCTCGATTTTTCTGGCCAGGTCAATGCCCTTTAGGTTAAGGTTCAGTGCTTCGGCATAGTTTCCTTCAAAACTATAGTTTTGGGCCATGGTATTTATGATGGACAATTCCGAATCTATATCATTTACCTCTGTTGCAAGCTCAAGGGCCTCCTTGAACATGGGCATGGATTTTTCCCTGTTCCCTTTATTGTAATGATAAGTTCCCAGCGCATTCAAACCACCTATTATGCCATGGGCATAATTTATTTTTCTACTGTATTCCAAGGCTCTGTTTGCCACCGAGTATAGGCTGTCGCTGTCCAGATATTGGTAAGAAAAAGCAAGGTCCACTAGCAAATTGATGTGGGTAGTGTCTTTGGGATTGAAACGATGGGTTGATTCGAGGCGTTGTAGTTTATAGGCCAAGCTATCCCTTTCATTGGAAGATTGCCCTAAAGCAGTGATGGTCACTGTAAACATAAGGGTGCAAAGCACTAGTGAAACTAATGAGGCTTTACGGTTGATTACGAAGTTTTTTTCTGACAACACCCAGTTGAAAATATTTGTTGTAAAAATAATTTCGGAACACCGTTTTGGGAATTAATTGTTGTGAAATGCCCAAAAATGTGTGTTTGGTCTTAAAAACGTGCATTTTAACGGTAAATTGTACTGTTCAACTTTTAATGTTAGTTGCCAGTGAGTTAAAAGAAAACAGAACGGGAGCGAATCTACTATATGAGAATAAATTGATGTAATTTGAAAAATATTTTGGTTGAATCATTACAAAAAAGTATTTTTGCATCCGCTTTAAATGGTGGTTGTAGCTCAGCTGGTTAGAGCGCTGGATTGTGGTTCCAGAGGTCGCCGGTTCGAACCCGGTCTTCCACCCTTGAGTTTGTAAAATCCCAAGCCTTCTGGTTTGGGATTTTTTGTTTTAAAAACGATCACATAAAAAAAGCCCTCAGGTATTGAGGGCTTTTACTTTTTTGAATCTTGGCTTTTTAATCAGCGGCCTTGTCGACTACCAATCTGTTGGGTCTGTTGGCTATTTCCCATGCTGTATAGAAAATAAGTCTTGAACGGTTTTCCAAGAGATCATAATTTATCTTGTCAGGTGTGTCGCTTGGTCTATGATAGTCCGCGTGGGTACCATTGAAATAGAATATGATCGGAATATTGTTTTTGGCAAAATTGTAGTGATCACTTCGGTAATAAAAACGGTTCGGGTCGTTCTCATCATTGTATGTGTAATCAAACTCAATGTTGGTATATTGATTATTTACCTCTTCGGATAGATTGTGCAATTCGGTACTCAATTTATCGGAACCTATCAAATACAAATAGTTTCTAGCTCCTTCATAGTTGGGGTCGATACGTCCAATCATATCAATGTTAAGGTCCACAACAGTGTTTTCCAAAGGGAAAATAGGGTCGACATCGGTATAATATCTAGAACCTAAAAGTCCTTTTTCTTCTCCGGTAACATGTAAGAACACTATGGAACGTTTTGGACCATTGCCTTCATTAGCAGCCTTTTTAAAGGCCTCTGCAATTTCCAATAAGGAAACAGTACCGGAACCATCGTCATCGGCACCGTTATTGATTTGCCCGTCGGAAGTGATCCCAGTATGGTCCAAGTGGGAAGAAATGACGACATACTCTTCTGGTTTTTCGGAACCTTTTAAAATGGCCACAACATTTTCAGAATTGATTTTTTCATCGCTGCTCGTAATGTTCAATTCGATGTCAGCCTCAATAAGTTTGGGAATATTGTCCTCCTCAATATCACTTTTTAGAGCTTTTACCGCGGTATCGTCCAAGTAGATAAGAACTTCATCACTCTTTTCATCGGCCAATCTCATTCTACCACTATTGTTCTTCTTCATATACTGAAAATACCTGTTGGACCTTGGGAAGCTCAACATATCGTAGTATAATACACCAATAGCCCCTTTTTCTTTGGCAATATCACGTTTCTTGCCTACTGCTTCGGATGCATTGCTCCAAACCGATTGTTCCATATTTCCGGAAATATCGTATACGCCATTTTCATCAACTGGCTCACCAGCTTTGATCAATACATATTTCCCTTTTACATCAATCCCGCTATAGTCCGAATAGTCTCCATCTTCTATACCATATCCAGCGTAAACAATGCTATTGTAGTCACCTTTGGCTTCTGAAAAGGTCAATACATGTTCGCCAAGCTCAAAAGATGTACCATTGATGCTCATATTTCCCTCAGGAGCTTTGGACACCTCTAAGGGAACATCTTGAAAATATTCGCCATTTGATTGTGCTGGTGGAATTTCCAAGGATTCATAGTGTGCCTTAATGTAATTTACGGCCTTTTTTTGTCCGGGAGTACCGGTTTCCCTTCCCTCAAACTCATCTGAAGCATAGGTGTATAAATGCTCTTTAAGATCTTCTTGGGTAATGGATTCCGCATAGGATACCGGGCTGGCTACCGGTTTTGGTTGTTGGGCCTCCGCAACTGTTTTCTGGGAGGAATTGCAGGCAAAGGCAAAGCCCAATACCAATAAGGATAATTTTTTCATTAGTCTGTAAGTTTTCATAATCCTTCAAAAATAGTCAAAAAGTTAGATAAAGAAATCGCAATTTTGGCATTATCATTCTCAGCCCTTTATGTATTTTGCACCGGTATTAAAGGATTAACATGGACAAGAATAAAAGTGTAATTGTAATTGGTGGTGGTATCGTGGGACTATCCACCGCTTATTTTTTACAAAAGGAAGGGCATCGGGTAACTGTATTGGATAAATCCGATATTACATCCGGAGCTTCTTTTGTTAATGCAGGATACCTCACTCCAAGCCATATTATTTCCTTGGCCGCACCTGGCATGATCACAAAGGGATTGAAGTATATGTTCAATTCATCCAGCCCTTTTTATATGAAACCTAGATTGGATCCTGATTTCATAAAATGGGCATGGTATTTTAAAAAGTCCTCAACCCAATCCAAAGTGAAGCAGGCCATGCCTGTAATCAAGGACATCAACCTTTTGAGCAGGGAACTGTATGAAGGTATCCAGGCTTCAGGCGACTTGGGGGATTTTGAGATAGGGGATAAAGGCTTATTGATGGTTTACCAAACCGAAGCAGCCCGCGACCACGAGATGGAAGTGGTGGAAAAAGCCGGAGAAATGGGACTAGTAGGCAAACACCTGTCCAAAGAAGAATTACGGCAAATAGAACCCAATGTGGATTTCAATGCTGAGGGAGCCGTGCTTTGGGAATGTGACCGGCATACCACACCACCATTGATCATGAAAAGAATGGTGGAGTACCTAGATAAAAGTGGAGTGGCCCTTCACAAAAATGAAACTGTAACCGATGTGTCCGTCTCGGGGAATAAAATTACCGGGGTTACTACCAACAAAACCTCTTACAAAGCGGATGAAGTGGTCTTTGCTGCAGGATCCTGGACTTCTGAACTGTCAAAAAAATTGAACTTGAAATTGCCGTTGCAAGCAGGTAAAGGATACAGAATCAATGTAGAAGAGCCCACAAACATTACCATGCCCGCCATTTTGATGGAAAAAAAGATTGCTGTTACCCCCATGGAAGGCTTTACGCGTTTTGCGGGAACCATGGAGTTTTCAGGAATCAACCATAACATTCGCAAGGAAAGGGTGGAGGCCATTGCAAAAGGGGTGGAAGGATACTACCAAGGACTACGACTTCCCGAGGAAGCCAAGAAAAATGCGCAATGTGGACTTCGTCCCGTTTCTCCCGATGGGCTTCCGTATATAGGTAGACCTAAAAACATTGACAATGTAACCATTGCCACCGGACATGCCATGATGGGATGGAGCTTGGGTCCGGCTACCGGCAAATTGGTAACCGAAATCATTTCAGGGGATAAATTGTCCATGGATATTGCTCCATTCGACCCCGGTAGAAAGTTTTAAATAACATTTGATCATCTAGGGCACGATATATGCGGTTTAGATTTTTCAGTTGCATTTTTAACGACTAATTTTACAGCATGAAAAAACACTACACCATACTACTCCTTTTTTCATTTATTCATAGCCTTGGAATTTGGTCCCAAGAGGTTCAAATCTTTACTGTTGAAGACTTTGATCTCAAAGGGCAGGTTAAATCGTGCCTTGTAAGTACCGATTATGGCAAGGAATTATTTGAATTCAACAAGGATGGTGTACTGACCAAGACAATTACCCAATACAACGAGACCGACCAGGACATTACCTATTACAAATACAATGAAGGTGAGTTGGTGGAGAAGCGCATGGAAAGCTATAAGGGCAACGTTTTGGATGAATCCACTTCCATGGCCAATTTTTATGAATTGGATACGGTTCCCAATCGTAAGATCATTGAAAAGATAATTTCCTATGACAAACAGTTCTTGGAGCAGCAGCACTACCATTATGATGAGGAAGGAAAATTGACCCGCATCATTACATCCAACGGCGAAGGGGTGGACGAGACCACTTTTGAATATACTCAGGTAAAAAACGAAAAGACGGTTAGCACTTTTACCAATGGAATCTTGCAAAAATCAGTTAGGACTTCCACCAAAAAAGGCGCGAATGGCGAATATGAGGTTATTTTGACCAAGGAGTATATCGATGGAGAACCCAATATTGCAAACGAAGAGGTTTTCAATAGTGCAGGTAAGCTGGTTACAAGTGAAGATTTTCTGTATGATGTAGCAGGAAAGGAGTTCGTATCACAGAAAAAAAAATTCTATCACTATACTGACGGAGTGCTGAGCAAGGTCATCAAGAAAACGGTAAATACGGAATCAGCGGACAAGTATATTTTTCAGTTCGATAATCATACACCCAGCAATTGGGTAAAGCAGATTGTTACTCCAGGAAACACATATACCACAAGAACCATCGAATATTACGAAGAGGAAGCTTCCAAGGAGGAGACCAGTAATTAAATCAGGCCTTCAATGATTTCTGGCTTTACTTCATGTCCACCTTTAAATGTGATGGTTTCAGCATAGCCTTTGAACAGTTTGTCAATTTTAACTTTTTCGCTTTTCAATCGGTCTGGGGTCAAGTATTGGTCTTGGTCGCCGTAGATAATTTTTATATCAGTAGAGTCGAAATCCAAAAAATCAAAATCCTTCGCTGTCAATTCATTGGGGATACCACCGGCATACAAAGCCACTAGTTTACAATTTGCCTTTTTGCTGGCCAGCCATCGCGTAGCCACGGAAACCCCTTGCGAAAACCCGAAGAGCATAAGGTTTACATTTTCTGGGATTTCTTCAGCTTCCAGTACCGCATCAATATAGTTGAGTACATTCTTGATTTCCGTTTGGGTGTTTTCCTTGGTCAGCCAACTTGCGCCAACATATTTGTACTCGTTCTTCAGATAATACTTGGAAGGAGCTTGGGGAACAATAATGTAGTTTTCCTCAGCATCAAGCCCATTGAAATACTTCACAAAATAGCGGCTCAAATAACCGATTCCATGAAAAACCAACCATACATTCTTGGTTTTCGGGGTTAATTCATTCTGCGTCAGGTATGTATTCTCGGAAGTGTAGGTAACAGTCTTCTCTGTGTTGGACATGTTTAAAAATGCTGATTTAGATATTGGCAAAGCTTTGTGTAATTTTACAAAAATTAGAGGGATGAACGAACACAAAGAGAAGATTCTGTCTGTTTGCAACGAAATTTGCAAAGGCACATTAATGGAAACATTGGACATAACGTATATTGATGTAGGCGAAAATTTTCTCTTGGCCAAAATGCCCGTCACACCAAAAGTCCACCAGCCTGATGGTGTATTGCACGGAGGGGCTTCCGTAGCTTTGGCCGAAAGTGTGGGGAGTGCAGCTTCCTATATTTTCTTGGACGGACAAAAGTTTTTTGTTCGAGGCATTGAAATCGCTGCTAACCATGTTCGTTCCATAAAAGAAGGCTTTGTGTATGCCAGGGCCTCCATACTTCACAAAGGGAGAACCACGCAATTGTGGGAAATAAAAATTACCGATGAAGAGGACCGTTTGATTTCCAACTGTAAACTGACCACCATTGCACTACCCAAAAACTAAGAACCTTCAGGAGATTTTGGATAGGGTAGAGACCTGTCTCGATGAAGGTTTGCCATTTGCATTGTACAGGAAACCCAACGAAGATGAAATTTCAGGGGTTTTTCAGGCTGATGCTGCACTTCATCACTCCAAGGATTTTACGGAAAAAGGATTTGTTTTTGCCCCTTTTGATTCAGAAGATAAGGTTGTTTTGATTCAACCTGATGAGATTTGGAAAGGAAAGTTTCATTATGAAGCGTCCCAAGACACAAATAGCATTTCTTTGGATGAATCGGGGCGGGAAGCGCATATCAATTTGGTAAAAAGCGGTATCAAGGAAATTGAAAAAGGAAGGCTTCAAAAAGTAGTGCTTTCCAGAAAGATTGAGGTTACCGTTTCTAAATCGCCCATCAAAATATTAAAAACGCTTCTCAACAAATATCCCAACGCCTTTGGCTATCTTTTCCATCATCCCAAAGTAGGAATTTGGTGCGGTGCAACCCCCGAAACCTTGGTCAAAGTCAGGGACAAAAAATTACAGACCATGTCTTTGGCTGCCACCTTGCCCTACGTGGAAAATGTAAAACCAAAATGGGGAAAGAAGGAGATAGAGGAACAGCAAATGGTATCCGAGTACATTGGGGATAAACTGGCCCATACCATGGAGCGCTTGGAAATAGATGAAGCGGAATCCGTGAGGGCGGGGAATTTATGGCACTTACGCTCCGAGGTACGCGGCAGCATGATGCCTAACCTAAAGGTTGAGGAAGTTATCAGGGCATTGCACCCAACCCCTGCGGTGTGTGGAATACCCACAGGTGAGGCCACACAATTTATTAAGGCCAACGAAAACTACAAAAGAACATTCTACACAGGTTTTTTGGGCGAGCTGAACTTAAATGGACAGGGAGAATTGTCGTTGTTCGTTAACTTAAGGTGCATGCAGTTGGAGAATGGTAAAGCATCCATTTTTGTCGGAGGCGGAATCACGGAAGCATCCAACCCGGAAAGCGAATGGGAAGAGACCCAGAACAAGAGTAAAACCATGTTGGGCATCCTGTAAATTCATAAGCTCTATATTGGCTTTTTACCACACAGATGATGTATTTTTGTAGTCCATGATGTACTCAGATATACCCGCTGCACAGACTTTGGTTTTGTACTTTAAATCAAAGGGTGTTAAAAATATAGTTATCTCCCCGGGGTCCAGAAACGCCCCATTGACCATAAGTTTCACTAAAAATCCATTTTTTAAATGTTTCAGCATTGTAGATGAACGCTGTGCCGCCTTTTTTGCCATGGGCATGGCACAACACCTGCAGGAGCCCGTGGCCGTGCTTTGTTCTTCGGGTAGTGCGATGTTGAATTTTTATCCCGCTGTGGCGGAAGCATTTTATAGCGACATCCCGTTGATTGTAGTATCTGCGGATAGGCCCAGTTACAGGATAGACATTGGGGACGGACAGACGATACGACAGGAAAATGTATTGGAAAAGCACATTGGCTATTCGGCTAATTTGAAACAGGATGTTTCCCATGCCACGCAGACCATTTCAAAATATGGAAAGTCGTTGTTGAAAAACAGTCAAGAGGAGGTACAACAACATAACGAGAAAGAGATTGTCAAGGCCCTTGCCGTCGCTTTTGATGACAAATATCCTGTTCATATCAACATTCCCTTTGAGGAGCCCTTGTATGGAAGGGTAGAAGAGCCCTCGGTACAAATCCAAAATTTGGAAGCTTTAGCAAACCCATCAAACCCGATGGATGATAATTGGGACAATTTGGCCGCGATATGGAATACCAGTTCTCGGAAAATGGTTTTGGTCGGTGTAAATCATCCCAATGCTATTGATGAAGGAGTCTTGGAGCTTTTGGCCAACGACCCCAATACGGTTTTGTTTACAGAAACGACATCGAATCTGCACCATCCCAACTTTTTTGAGAGTATCGATAGTATCATCGCTCCCATTGAAAAATCCAAAAACAGGGAGGAGCTTTTTCAAAAGTTGCAACCAGAACTTTTGGTAACCTTTGGTGGACTGATCGTGTCCAAAAAAATAAAGGCCTTTTTACGGGAGTACAGGCCCAAGCAACATTGGCATATCGATACAAAAAAAGCCAATGATACCTTTTATTGCTTGACAAAGCATATTAAAGCCGACCCCAATCAATTTTTTGAAAAGATGGGGGCCAATGGTTCCGGCGATAGTGATTTCAAGGCATTTTGGGAACATAAAAAAGATAATTACGAGAAAAAGCGTAAGGACTATTTGAAGGAAATTCCATTTTCGGATTTTATCGCTTTTGACCGAATCTTAAAAAACATACCCAAAGGGTATCAGGTACATTTGGCCAATAGCTCCACCGTAAGGTATGCACAACTTTTTACTTTGGATGAATCCCTTCAGGTATTTTGCAATCGTGGTACAAGCGGCATAGATGGTACTACTTCCACGGCCGTGGGAAGTTCCATTTACAGTAAGGAACCCACCGTTTTACTTACGGGCGACCTGAGTTTCTTTTATGACAGCAACGCATTGTGGAACAAGTATATGAGACCTGATTTCAGGATTGTGCTCATCAATAATTCAGGAGGGGGCATTTTCAGGATTTTGCCAGGCAAAGAGGATACGGAAGAGTTTGAGACCTTTTTTGAGACCAGTCACGACTTATCCGCTGAACATTTGGCAGAAATGTATGGTTTTGAACATATCCATGCAAAAAACGAGGCAGAATTGGATGAAGCATTACAGAAACTATATGCAAAATCAGACAGGCCGAAAATCTTGGAAGTCGCCACACCACGGGTTTTGAACAATAAAATTTTGCTTGGGTACTTCGATTTCATATCTTAGAACCTTTGCTTTAAAATCCATTAAGAACACTAACACATTATGAGTAAAAGAGACGAATTAATTGAAAAGTACGCCGAGGACATCAAAAGTAAATTTGGGCAAACTCCGGATATGGATCTGCTGACAAAAGTTGCGATAGGATTGGGTCCTGCTATTTATAATTTGGATGCTTCCAAAGTTTCTGGTTCCGATGATAAGGAATTGGAAACGGTCAAGAACAATTTTTTGATCAAGAAATTGGGATTGGCGGAGACCCCTGCATTGATGGAATCCATCAATAGTGTTATTGATGCGTACGGAAAGTCGGAAAAGAATAAACATCGTGCGGTAATCTATTACATGTTGACGAAGCACTTTGGAAAAGAATCGGTTTATAATTAAGATTACGACCCGTTTAAAGAAGCTGTCCAAATAAGGGCAGCTTTTTTATTTGAAAGAAATAAGTTTAAACCCCAGATGCTTGTCTTGATATTTGCCTTATAAAATCGTTTGTTAATTTAAAACTGATTAAGTGGATTTAAGTATTGTTATTCCAGCATATAATGTTGAGTCACATATAGAAATTTGTTTGAAAAGCTTGCTCAACCAGAATATAGATTCATCACGTTATGAAATCATTGTGGTAAATGATGGGTCTACAGATGCTACAGAATCTATTGTTCGAGGACTCATAGCAGAACACGGAAATATTAAGCTAATAAATCAGGAAAACAAAGGCAATGGAGGCGCTAGAAATAGAGGTGTAGATATTGCATGTGGTCACTATTTATATTTCGTGGATGCTGATGACTATATAGCTGCCAATACCTTAGAAAAGATATTGAATTTAGCAATTACAAATGATTTGGATATTATAGGATTTAACAGTAAACAAGTAACAAGTCATTCACTGTCCAAATCTGATAATATTGATGAAGACAAGCCTGTTTCTGTTATGAAAGGCACACAGTTTATAGGTAAACATAATTTCAAACCTGAGGTTTGGTGGTATTTTATAAGAAGACAATTTTACCATAATTGTAAGGTAACTTTTTATCACAGAAAGTTTCTGCAGGATTCATATATAACCCCTATTCTTTTTAGTAAGGCAGAAAGAGTAGTTTACTTGAACTATGATGTATACAGATACTACATGTCCAACAATTCTATTACTCGAAACAAATCCAAAAAGCATTTGAAAACCCATTTTAAGGATTTAGCTTTTGCAATAGAAAAGCAAGATGAGTTGATAAAATCAATTGAAAATGAAAATAAAGGCGAGAATATAGATTGTTTGAAGATGTTAAAAGCCAAAAAAGAAAGGTATGTTCTGATTTCAATAGTTCGATACTTCAAATCTGATTTTAGTTTTAAAGAGTTGAGTAAAGATTTAGAAATATATAGGGAAAAAGATGCATATCCATTTCGTTTTTTTCCGAAGGTCAATGGATTTGATAGTTTATTGAACAGGACTCTGGTTTTCATTTTCAACTCTAAGCCTTTGCTTAATGTATCTTTTCGATCTTATCAATTGTTGAAAAAATTGACTTAAGGGAATGGTTTTTTATACCCATGATTTACAGCTACCTTTGCCAAATGATAGAATTGGGAAACTACAATACCCTTAAGGTGCTCAGGAGCACCAGTATAGGACTTTTTTTAGGAGACGATGAAGGCACGGAAATTCTATTGCCCAACAAATATGTCCCCGAAGATTTTCAGATTGACCAGGAAATGGAGGTATTTTGTTACTTGGACAATGCCGAACGTCCTATATCTACGACCTTGGAGCCAAAAATAATACGTAATGGCTTTGCTTGTCTGGAAGTGGTAGAAGTGGGGGCATATGGAGCCTTCATGGATTGGGGTCTGGAAAAACACCTGCTTGTTCCATTTAGGGAACAGTCCCAGCGTATGGAAGAAGGCAATAAGTACATTGTACATTGCTATATGGACGAAGAGAGTATGCGCTTGACCGGATCCAGTAGGGTGGACAAGTTTTTGTCCAACGAGGACGTCACCTATGAACAGAACGACCCTGTTGATTTGTTGGTGCATAGAAAAACCCCTTTGGGGTGGGAGGTTATTGTGGATGACCGTCACAAAGGACTCATTTTTGATAGTGACATTTTTAAACCTGTAACTGTTGGAGACCGTTTAAGAGGGTTCGTCAAAAATGTAAGGGAGGACAAAAAGATAGATATTTCCCTACAGCCCATTGGTGCCAAAATGCTGGAGCCCACGGCCAAAATGATTTTGGATAAACTCGTAGAGAACGGAGGTTTTTTGCCCTTGCACGACAAATCATCTCCAGAAGAAATCAAGAAAACCCTGCATTTGAGCAAAAAGGCCTTTAAAAAAGGTGTGGGTATTTTGTACCGTCAGAGAAAAATCAATATTCAGGATGATGGTATACACATGCTGTAATGGAAAAATGTCCGTCAAGGCTTGATTCTTGCAAGCTTTAGGGCTGTAAAGTTTTTTTCTTTAGGTAAATATTTTATTTTTGTAGGGATTCAGATTAACTTATTGGTTGTTATGCATTTAGCATAGCACATAATTATAACCCCTTCACAATATGCCTTTTATTGAAGAAAGCGATTTGTTGGACCTTCATAAGGATATAGACAAGGCCCAGATTATCAACGAAAGACTTCTCGATCAGATAAAATATAAGAATAAAGACCTGCGTAAAATCAAACTGCAACGAAACATTCTTCTAGGTTTTGTTGGTCTGTTTGTCATTGGAACTTTGGCTATTACATCGTTTACCGCAGGGCTTAGTAGTAAGCAATCTTTTGATAATCAAAGTAATGTACTTGTTTCCATTGATAGTTTGGATGTGATCAAAGCACGAATAGACAATCTTAGGGATCAAAATGAAGAGTTGAGCTTGGTGAGGGAGTTCTACTTGGCCAAAGAGTTTTTGAACAAAGAAAAAATCTATTCCGTACAGGTAAAATCCTTTGTTGAAAACAATGTGACTTTAGCCTCAGAGGCATTGACCAACACTCTTTTTGTGAAGACGAACCCTTTTTATGCTTATTCCTTGGGTAATTTTGAAACCTTGGAAGAAGCACAGAAGTTCAGAAAACAATTGGTACAAATGGGATTCCAAGATGCATTCGTGGCATCTTACCAAGATGGCCAAAGAGTTAAAATAGAAGATCCGTATTAATCTTGGGAAACACAAAGGCTTGGGTACAAGCTGCTAGACTTCGCACACTTCCACTTTCTTTATCCGGAATTATAGCAGGAACGGCATTGGCCGTAATGGAAAACCAGTTTGATTGGCTACTATTTACATTGGCCTTGCTGACCACGGTTGGCTTTCAGGTTACCTCCAATTTTGCCAACGACTATGGGGATGGGGTAAAGGGAACCGATAATGAGGATCGTATAGGGCCAGCAAGAGCCATTCAAAGTGGTTCCATAACAAGAAGCTCTCTCAAAAAGGGGATAATCATTTCCATTATCATCAGTATGTTGATTGCCTTGGCCCTGATTTATTCGGCTTTTGGTTTGGAAAACTTCTTCTACATACTGTTATTTTTTGTACTCGGCCTGTTGAGCATTTGGGCAGCAATAAAATACACCGTAGGCTCCAATGCGTATGGGTACAGAGGTATGGGTGACCTATTTGTTTTTCTTTTCTTCGGACTATTGGGCGTGTTGGGAAGCATGTTCCTCTACACCAAATCGTTGGGCTGGAATGCTGTTTTACCAGCGGTTGCCATTGGTTTTTTATGTGTTGGGGTATTGAATTTGAACAATTTGAGGGATGTGGTTTCCGATAAAAAGCACGGTAAAATCACTATGGTGGTCAAAATGGGGTTCGATAATGGAAAACGGTATCATTCCTTCTTGATATTGATGGCCTTGGTTTGTTTTGTATTATTCCTTTGGTTGGAAAACTTTGGCTGGAAAGCATCTTTCTTTATGCTGGCCTTTGTTCCTTTATTGATTCATTTGCGAAAAGTGATGCTAACCCAAAACCCTGGGGATTTGGATGCTGAATTAAAAAAAGTAGCATTGAGCACTTTTTTATTGGCGTTATTATTCTTAATTTCTGTTAATATTTTTTTGTAAATTTGATTTACAACCAAATAAACGTAAAGGAACTTGGAACATCCGATAAAAATTTTAATCGTAGAGGATAATGTCATTATTGCAGATGACATGCAATCCATGCTAGAGGAAATCGGCTATGAAATCGTGGACAATGTTATTGTGTATGAACAGGCCGTAGATGTATTGAAAAACAACCATGTTGATCTTGTATTGATTGACATCATTTTGGCTTCGGACAAAACAGGTATCGACCTTGGTAAGCACATTCGTGATACCTACAACATCCCGTTTATATTTGTTACCTCCAACTCCGACCGCGCCACAGTGGAAAATGCCAAAACGGTAAAGCCGGATGGTTATTTGGTAAAGCCTTTTGAGCAGCAGGATTTGTATACTTCCATTGAAATTGCACTGTCCAACTTCAATTATGAGAAGAAAGGTGTTCAAAAGGTTGATGATGATGACGCAGCGGACGAAATCACTTCAAACTCCGTGCTCAAGGATTCCATTTTTGTGAAGAAACAACATCTGTATTACCGAATACAGTTTACCGATATCCAATTCATTAAGGCGGATAATGTTTATTTGGAGGTCAATACAGCCGATAAAAAGTTTTTGGTACGTTCCCCGTTAAAGGATTATTTGGAAAAGTTACCGAAGAACAAATTTTACAGAGCACATAAGTCATACATTGTGAATGTGGACCATATCGATGCCATCAACTCCAAGGACATTATGATCAACAATAACTTGATTCCGATTTCCAAAGACTTTAAAGAATTTATTCTATCGTCGATGAACAGCTAGTTTATCAGATACAAAATAGTATATATAAGCGCCCTTCAAAGGCGCTTTTTTTGTGCCACAACACTTATGAAAGGGGAAGACCACAACTTTGGGGACATTCGCAACAATATTTTCACAGCTTCGAAGAACAGCCATACTTTAGCAGTGTTAATAATTCAGAAAGTAATTTTTTCATTTTCATATAGTGTTCTCGTAAAAGGGTCTTGTTGTAAAAAGCAGGGCCTTTTTCAATTTTAGAAGCTCCGTGTTTAGAGCAAAACTCCACAAACGGCACAAAACATCGATAAAATGCCACTTGGCATACGCCAGTTGTCATTTCACAACAGAATAGGGCACTTTCACAACAATAACGGTCAAGTCTCTATCTTGAGATTTAATTTTGTGGCTAAACTAGCGTTCTTTATGTACCCCATACGTTGCAAATCAGCATAAGTTCCGTTTTTTGAATTGATTTGGTATCGGGGGCAATAAAGGAAAAAAGGGCACGATAATAATATAGAGTCTTTGGTAAATGCCAAGGACGCTGTATCAATTAAATTAATGGGACGTTACGTAAGATTTTTATTTACCGCGATATATTTTGTATTTCTTTCCACAACAACGGCACAGAGTATTGATGGAGAAGAGGAAAGTGTCCTGAAGGAATTTCAGGATACCGACCAACCCGCTCAGCGGTTCCAGGTCTTTTTCAATTCTTTGGACAGGTACAATGTGAATTCTGCCTATGATTGGTTGGATACCATCAAAATCTATCTGGCCAATGCCGAAAAAACAGAGGATACCATTGCATCCCGTCTCTACCAAATCATGCAAGCGCAGGTCTACAACGATTTGGGCGAATACGACAAGAGTACCGTCCTCGCCAAGGAATTGATGGATGCCAAGGACTCTTTTGATATAGCCTACCAAAAAGTAATACTCGACGTGCTCGACAATAATTATGCTAACCTTCAACTCTATGATAAGCAAATAGAAATTCGGGAAGAAAAGCGTGAATTGGGTATTACGGAGAACGTTGCTTTCTACGATATTTATAGCAATTTGGGGTTGTACAGGGAAGCGTGGCAACAATATGCCCAAGAGGTAAAACCCACCATTGCGGACAATGATTCCTATGCGTTGGCCAAGTACCATACCAAAATGGGTAACTACCTTCGATTGGACGATTCTGCTCCAACTGCACTTAAGGAATTGAACAAAGCCAAAGGATATTTGAATGTTTACCTTAACGATGTCTCCATTCAAAACAGTGAAAGTGACATTTTTGAGGCCGAATTGCTCAAGGCCCGTATAGATGGCGGTATTGCCAAATGTCATGTAGAATTGGGTGAGTATGAGACGGCCATACCGTTACTGGAGGAAAGCATCAAAATATTAAAAACATCCGCGAGCAATGCGGACCAAAGTGAAGTGGTGGAAAACTCTTTGTTTTTAGCCGAAGCCAATCTACAGGAAGATGCTTTTTCAAAAGCAAAAACAATACTTGATCAAGAGTTTGACAACATCAGTGTTCTTCAAACCATAAAAAGGAACAGCCTATTGGCTGCCTATTATGATAAAATAGAAAGTTACAAGAACGCAACAGCGTACTACAAACGCAATGAAAGGATAGAAGACTCCTTGGCAGAGAAGCAATCGACCATCATAAAACAGCAATTGGTAACCATTGTAGCCAATAAGAACTTGGAGAATTCGCAAAGGTTGATAGATGAACAAAAGCGAATAAACGAATTGGCCCGTAGTGAGATGAAGGCCAAAGATGAGCGAATCAATCTGGTGTTTATTTCATTGATATTTACCCTTTTGGGATTTGCAGGTTTGGTTTATGCGTATTTGAAAAGTATCAAAAACCAACGATTGATCGCCGAGCAAAAACATATTATTGAAAACTCACTTGTCGAAAAAGACTCCCTTTTAAAGGAAATCCACCACAGGGTAAAGAACAATCTGCAAATGGTTTCCAGTTTGTTGAGCCTACAGACCAAAAATACCCGAAGTAAGGCTGCTATTGTGGCCTTGGAAGAAGGTAAGAGCAGGGTAAAGGCCATGGCACTGATTCATCAAAAGTTATATCAGAATGATGACCTTTCGGTTATTGAGATGCAAGGCTATATTGAAAGTTTGATCAATAGCGTACAATCCGTTTACAAAAAGGGTGGGCACAACATCAGTATTACCATTGATGCCGAAGGAACCGAGTTGGACATTGACCGTGCCATTCCATTTGGTTTGATTTTGAACGAGCTCGTATCCAATTCCTTCAAGTATGCCTTTCCTGAAAATGATGAGAACGGTAAAATTTATATCCATTTGCGTAAAAACGGAGACCAAGGGTATTTTGAATATACCGATAACGGGGTGGGACTACCTGAAGACACTGATGAGCGCTCACACTCTTCCATGGGAATTCGATTGATCAACCGATTGGTAAATCAGCTTCAATCCAAATTGAATGTGGATAGAAATGTGGAAGGGGTACGGTTCTGGTTCAATTTCAGTTGATTTACCGAACCTGACTCTTCAATACCATTTTGTGCAATAGTTTCGGGAAAAAACGCTTCAAATAGATTCCTTTCACCTCTTTTCCTCCCACGTATACTTCAAACTTCTCCTTTTCAATGGCAGAAATCATCTTTTTGGCCGCCAAAGCAGGTGTGATACCATTCTGGGTGGCCACATCATCATTCTTTTGTGCAGAACCATCTGCCGTCAATGCGTTTTTGGCCACATCGGTCTGAACAAAACCAGGGCACACCAGGGTTACTTTGACACCATCTTTTTCGTGTTCCATGCGCATAACATCAAAAAAACCATGAAGGGCATGTTTAGCCCCACAATAACCAGAACGATAGGGAGAACCAAACTTTCCCATGAGACTGGTAACCGTTACAAAATGCCCTGTTTTGTTTGTGATGAAATGCGGTAAAATCGCTTTGGACAGGGCTACGGTTCCCAAGTAGTTGATGTCCATTAATTGCTTGTAGACTTCCAATTGGGTATCCTTGATCAAAGAGCGTTGACTGATTCCGGCATTGTTTACTAAAATATCGATTGTACCATAAAAGGAAATGGCCTTTTGGATAAGTATTTCCATCTCTTTGTGATTTTTAAGATCCAAAGGCAAAATAGAAATGTTGTCCGTGTTACCACATAATGCTTTTACCTTGATGAGTTCTTCTTCCCTTCTTGAGGAAAGAATCAAATTGCAGGAGTTGGAACTGAGTGCCAGTGCCAAACTCTTGCCTATTCCTGAGGACGCGCCCGTGATCCAAATGGTTTTTCCATGGATACTTCCCATAAGTACTGTTTTAGATTCAAAATATACTTAAATTTGGCCTACTTCATGAAAGCAAACTACAATAAGTACATCCTCGATTTTAAGGTTCCCAGTGGCACTTCGCGCGGGATAATGACCCAAAAAGAAACCTGGTACATTATCCTAAAAAATGATGATGCATTTGGCATAGGGGAGTGCGGGATACTCAGAGGTTTAAGTGTCGATGATATCCCGGATTATGAGCAACGGCTTGCTTGGGCCTGTGACAACATCCATTTGGGAAAGGATGCTTTGTTGAATGATTTACGTGAATATCCATCCATTCAGTTTGGATTAGAGCAAGCATTTTTGTCTTTGCAATCGAAGAATCCATTCGAACTTTTTCCGTCCGATTTTACCCAAAATGAATCGCCAATACCCATAAATGGCCTTATTTGGATGGGAGATGAAGCTTACATGCTCAAACAATTGGAGCAAAAGTTGAAAGATGGTTTTGGTTGTATCAAAATGAAAATCGGTGCTATCGATTTTGAAAAGGAAATGGCAATACTCAAATCCATTCGGGATAATTTTTCGCCAGAAGAAATTGAACTCCGAGTAGACGCCAACGGTGCTTTCTTACCTGAAGAAGCTGTGCAAAAGCTGGAGCGTTTATCAAAGTTTAAGTTACATTCCATAGAGCAACCCATAAAGGCAGGTCAGTGGGAGGAAATGGCCAAGCTCTGCGAAAAAACACCACTGCCCATTGCGTTGGATGAGGAATTAATCGGAATTTTTGATGTAACAGAAAAAGAGAAACTACTACAAACCATACAACCGCAATACATTATATTGAAACCAAGTCTGATTGGTGGAATACAAGGTTGCAAAGAATGGATAGCTTTGGCGGAAAAGCAAGATATCGGCTGGTGGATTACCAGTGCGTTGGAAAGTAATATAGGCCTCAATGCCATAGCCCAATTCACATACGCTTTGGGCACTACAATGCCCCAAGGTTTGGGAACAGGAAGCCTTTTTACAAATAATATCGACAGCCCTTTGGAAGTGTCGAAGGGTCAAATTTTTTACAGGCAGGGTAATGTCTGGAATATGGATTTAATACAAGAAATATGTACATAGAACAAGCATACAAAGGGCTGTCCGATGGTTGGCGGTATTTAATCGGTTTTATTATAATTTTTATTGGATGGCAACTGCTTGGAGGGGTTCCCTTGGTATTTGCGGTCATGCTCAAAAGCGGTCCTCAAGCCCTCATGGACTCAGACTACGGTGCAATGGCCGACTCCCTCGGACTAAATATGTTCTTTTTTTTGATACTGCTCATGTTTGTAGTGGCCATGATAAGTTTATGGGTTGCGGTAAAATTCATTCATAAATTATCCATCAAGAATTTTACCACTTCCAGAAAAAAAATTGATTGGAAGAGGATAATTTTTGCTTTTACGCTTTGGGGAATCGTTTCCGTGTCCTTGGTGTTTTTGGACATTTATATGTCCCCCGAAAATTATGAGTTTCAATTCAAACCCGTACCTTTTTTAATTTTATTGCTCATATCCATTGTTATGATTCCCATACAAACCAGTTTTGAGGAATATTTTACAAGAGGGTATCTGATGCAGGGCATTGGGATAGCCGCCAAAAACAGGTGGTTACCGTTTATAATCAGTTCCACATTGTTTGGTTTGCTACACATTGTAAACCCCGAAGTGGAAAAACTCGGCTACGGCATTTTGGTCTATTATATAGGGACTGGTTTTTTTCTGGGTATTTTGACCCTGATGGATGAAGGATTGGAATTGCCCTTGGGTTTCCACGCTGCCAATAATTTTTTCACGGCGATACTCGTTACTGCGGATTGGACCGCTTTCCGCACCAATTCCCTTTATAAAGATGTTTCGGAACCTGTACTGGGGTGGGATGTTCTTATTCCCGTGTTTGTGATTTATCCTATTTTGCTGTTTGTTTTTTCCAAAAAGTATGGTTGGAACAACTGGAAGGAAAAACTTTTTGGACGCGTATTGTCCAAAGAAGAATTTGTAGCATTGACCGATGGCGAATCCGACTTGGCATAACATTCATCCCGATTTTAGACTTAACGGCATACGGTTTTCAACAAAAGAGCTTGTCAAAATAGGGCAATACCTGTCAATAGAAGGGGAACCTTTTGAAAAATCGATAGGCGACTTTTTATGTGATTGGACTTCGGACGCTTCAACTTTGAACGTTCAAACCTCTGGGTCTACAGGAAATCCGAAAACCATCACACTTAAAAAAGAGCACATGGTCAATTCAGCATTGGCCACTGGAGCGTATTTTGGATTGAAACCCAAGCAAAAAGCGCTGTTATGCTTGCCCTGCACTGGAATTGCAGGTAAAATGATGTTGGTCCGGGCTATGGTTCTCGGTCTGCATTTGGATTACGTGGAACCCTCTTCGACCCCATTGCCAAACAACGATAAAACTTATGATTTTGTGGCCATGGTACCACTTCAGGTTCAAAATTTGTTAGATACCATGGACAGAATTAAACAGCTTATCGTTGGCGGAGCCCCAGTGGATTTGAGTTTAAGAAGAGCACTTGCCGAACTATCCGTTCATGCTTATGAAACCTATGGGATGACGGAGACTATTACGCATATTGCCGTAAAGCGAATTAATGCGGAATCAACTAGTTATTTTGAAGCCTTGCCGAATGTTGCTGTTTCACTAGATGATAGAGGATGTCTAGTGATTGATGCCCCAAACATTTCGGATGAGAAAATAATCACGAATGATTTGGTGGAATTAATAGGTGAAAATCAATTTAATTGGTTGGGTAGATATGATTCCATCATCAATTCGGGAGGGGTTAAATTGGTGCCTGAGAAAATTGAGGACAAGTTGTCCAGTCTCATTCAATCCCGTTTTTTTGTAGCAGGGCTGCCCGATGATACCTTGGGCCAGAAGTTGATATTGATTGTTGAAGACGAATCAGTCAACAACGGAAAACTGCTTCAGACCATTAAACAGCTAAAGAGTCTATCAAAATACGAGGTACCTAAAGCGGTTTACTCTGTAAAAACCTTTGAAGAGACTTCAACTAAGAAGGTGGACCGTAAAAAAACCTTGGAGCAAATCAAGTAAACTAACTCTTATGGACAGTTCACTTGCTATAATTGCTCACTGACTAATTCCAACTTTTCTACCTACATGATTGGTACTAGGTTAGCTATAAATCTAAAAACCGTATCAATTATGAAAAATCAAGTTTTACTTTTTCTGCTAGCAATTTCTTTTCAGATTGCTGCACAACAAAATACTGTAACCGGTGTGGTTACGGATTCGGATAACGCTCCACTGCCTGGGGTCAATGTTATGGTAAAAGAAACCACGAAGGGTACTCAAACCGATTTTGATGGACAATATAGCGTAGTGGCTTATCAGGGCCAGACCTTGATTTTTTCCTATATAGGATTTAAATCCAAAGAGGTCAAAATAGGGGTGAACAAAACAATCAATGTACAATTGGAGGAAAGTAGTGCGGCTTTGGAAGAGGTTGTAGTTGTTGGATATGGCACATCAAGACAGAATAGGGCCACGGGATATGCGATACAGTCTGTAGCGTCGCCAGCCCAAATCAAACGTAGAAAACAGAAAGCCTACCATCAATCCATAGCCCATGCATTGCAGGGTAATGCGGCTGGGGTCCAAGTTGCTGAAGAGGTAAGTTTTATGAAAATAAGGGGTAAAGCATCCATCAAAGCTGGAAATGAGCCTCTTTATATTGTGGATGGCACACCGATACGAAAGCAAAATAATACGGTAATAGCTCAGTTAGACCCTTCCAAAATAGACAAAATCAATTTCTACAAGGGAGCCAAAGCAAGAAGCTTGTTTGGGTCATCGGCTAAAAATGGCTGTATCGTAATCACAACCAAACAAGGGAACTATCAGATCCAAAATGATGAAAAATATGCCGAGATCACTGAAAACCAATTCGAGCATGTCTCTTTGAGCCCGCTTTCCACTTTTTCCATAGATGTGGACAAAGCATCCTACAGTAATATTCGCAGAATGATCAACAACGGTCAACAAATACCTGTGGATGCCGTTAAAGTGGAAGAAATGATTAATTATTTCAATTATTCCTATCCACAACCCAAAGAACATCCGTTCTCCATAAACACAGAAGTGGTTCAGACACCATGGAACAAGGATACCCAATTGGTACGCATTGGTTTACAAGGTAAAACTTATCAGAATGAAGAATTACCAGCGTCGAACCTTACATTTTTGATAGATGTTTCAGGTTCCATGGGGAGTGCCAATAAATTACCCTTGCTAAAATCCGCATTCAAACTATTGGTAAATCAATTACGTGAAAAGGATAAGGTTTCCATTGTGGTATATGCCGGTGCAGCTGGAGTGGTTCTGGAACCCACACGAGGGGATAAGAAAATGGAAATTACAAAGGCTTTGGAGAATTTGCATTCAGGAGGTTCCACAGCTGGAGGTGCAGGAATTGAGTTAGCTTATAAACTGGCCAGTAAAAATTTCATTAAAAATGGGAACAACAGGGTGATTTTGGCTACCGACGGCGATTTTAATGTAGGGCCATCCAGTGACAAGGACATGGTAAAACTTATCGAAGAAAAACGTAAGTCAGGCGTATTCTTATCTGTTTTAGGTTTTGGCATGGGAAATTACAAAGATTCAAAAATGGAGAAATTGGCTGATAAAGGGAATGGAAACCATGCATATATCGATACCATGCAAGAAGCCCAAAAAATATTCGGTCAAGAATTTGGAGGCACACTGTACACCATAGCCAAAGATGTGAAGATACAAGTGGAGTTTAATCCTTCGGTTGTTGGAGCCTACCGTTTGATAGGGTATGAAAACAGAATGCTGGCCGATGAAGATTTTATTGATGACACCAAGGATGCAGGAGAATTAGGTAGCGGGCATACGGTAACCGCTCTTTACGAAATAGTTCCAAAAGGCACCGAAAGTCCGTTTGTGAAACCCGTTCACGATTTAAAATATACTTCCAATACGACTACTGGTGGTACAACTGAACTATTGACCGTTAAGTTCAGGTATAAAAAACCAGATGGCGATACCAGTACGGAGATTACTAAAACAGTGAAAAATGCATTGGACCAAATTTCCCCAGATTTTAGCTTCGCAGCTTCTGTTGCCTTGTTTGGACTCCATTTAAGAAAATCTCAGTTTACGAATAATAGCGAATTGGAAGATGTGGTACAATTGGCAGGGGCAGGGCTTGAAAATGACAATCAAGGATATCGTGCAGAGTTTATCCGACTCGTAAAGTCACATGCCAACAGTTTATGAAAAAGTGCCTTCGAGCACTTTTTTTATATCTGTCAAAAACGTAATTTCAGGAAAAAATCAACCATGCGAAAAACCATCAAACTAGTACTACTGCTCTTGCCTTTTATTGTAACCTCACAACAAATTCTACCCGAAGTAGAGCGAGCTCGAGTGGTGGACGAGATTTTGGAAGAACGTTTTAATGAACTCCTTCCCCAATTAATGGATGAGGCAGATTTGGATATGTGGGTATTGATATCCCGTGAATATAACGAAGACCCAGTGCTCCGGACCATGTTGCCAGCCAAGTGGTTGAATGCAAGACGTAGGACTATTTTACTTTTTTATAGGAATAAGGAAAAGAACACCATAGATAAATTGGCCGTTGCTCGATACAACATCGGTAAAAGTATCAGCTCTGCATGGGACAAGGAGAAAGAACCCGACCAATGGAAACGGTTGATGCAATTGATTACCGAACGAAACCCAGATAAAATCGGACTTAATTTTTCCAAGGACCATAATATTGCCGATGGTTTGGTTAAAACCGATTATGATGAATTTATGGCGAATCTGCCCAGAAAATACCGGTCCAAAGTGGTATCTGCAGAGCAATTGGCGGTACGTTGGATAGAAACCCGTACCCCAAGGGAGATGACCATTTTTAATCAGTTGACGGACATTACCCACGACATTATCGCGGAGGCTTTTTCAGAAAAAGTAATTACACCCGGAGTGACCACGACCACCGAAGTGGAGTGGTGGATGCGTCAAAAAGTAACGGATTTAGGTCTGGAGACATGGTTTCATCCCACAGTGGATATTCAGCGTACCAGCGAGGAATTAGTAGGTCATTTGTATTCCTTTTCAGGTCGTCCAGATGAAGCTGTGATCCAGCGCGGGGATTTATTGCATTGTGATTTTGGAATTACCTACCTGCGTTTGAACACCGACTGTCAGGAATTGGCCTACGTGCTGAAACCAGAAGAAACAGAAGCACCTTCCTTTTTGGTAAATGCCTTATATGATGGTAATCGTGTACAGGATTTTTTGACCCAGAACATGGTCAAGGGCAGGGTAGGAAACGATATTTTGGACAAAGCCTTGCAAGATGCCAAAGATGCTGGGTTGCGACCATCTATTTATACCCATCCACTGGGAACGTATGGGCACTCTGCAGGAACCACTATCGGGATGTGGGATGCACAAGGCGGTGTGATGAAGGATGATGGAGAGAACTATCCATTAAACCCGAATACCGCTTATGCCATTGAGTTGAATGCCACCGTGAATATTCCAGAATGGAATAGGGACATTCGAATCATGTTGGAGGAGCCTGGCTTCTTCGGAGAAGATGGATTCCGGTACATCAATGGTAGACAAACGGAATTGTTACTGATTCCACGCCCCAAATCACATTTAGGGAATTAAAAACCTTATACCTGAAGCACTCCCATATTGAATTTTTTCTCAATAGGGGAATGGTTGGCGGCCTCAATCCCCATGGAAATCCATTTGCGGGTGTCCAATGGATTGATTATGCCATCCGTCCAAAGACGGGCAGCGGCGTAGTAGGGAGATATTTGGTCATCGTAGCGTTGTTTGATTTCATCAAAAAGCTCTTTTTCCTTTTCAGCATCTACGGATTCGCCACTTTTCTTCAAACTGGCTTTTTCAATCTGTAAAAGCACTTTTGCAGCGGAGTTTCCACTCATCACTGCAAGTTCAGCACTAGGCCAGGCCACAATCAATCTTGGGTCGTAGGCTTTGCCGCACATGGCATAATTTCCAGCGCCGTAGCTGTTTCCGATTACAATGGTAAATTTGGGTACCACGGAATTACTTACCGCATTTACCATTTTGGCTCCGTCTTTAATAATACCGCCGTGCTCACTTTTACTGCCTACCATAAATCCTGTGACATCTTGTAAGAACACCAACGGAATTTTCTTTTGATTGCAATTGGCAATAAATCGGGTGGCCTTGTCCGCGGAATCGGAGTAAATGACGCCACCAAACTGCATTTCGCCCTTTTTGGTTTTGACCACTTTACGTTGGTTGGCAACGATTCCTACGGCCCAACCGTCGATACGTGCGTAGCCCGTTAAAATAGTTTGTCCATAGCCTTCCTTATACTGTTCAAATTCTGAATCATCGACCAGACGTTTTATGATTTCCAACATGTCGTATTGGTCGCTGCGGGATGCGGGCAGTAGTCCAAAAATATCATCAGGATTCTCCGCTGGTTTTTTCGCTTCAACCCTGTTGAATCCAGCCTTGTCAAAATCCCCGATTTTGTCTACAATGTTTTTGATCTTGTCCAGGGCATCTTTATCATCCTTGGCTTTGTAATCGGTAACCCCGCTGATTTCGGAGTGTGTTGTGGCGCCCCCCAAAGTTTCATTGTCAATGGACTCCCCAATGGCAGCTTTTACCAGATAACTACCTGCTAAAAATATGCTTCCCGTTTTGTCTACGATCAAAGCTTCGTCACTCATAATGGGCAAGTATGCCCCACCAGCAACGCAACTGCCCATTACAGCGGCAATTTGGGTAATTCCCATGCTGCTCATTACGGCATTGTTCCTGAAAATTCGTCCAAAATGTTCTTTGTCTGGGAATATTTCATCTTGCATGGGCAAATAAACCCCTGCACTGTCCACCAAATAAATGATGGGCAATCTGTTTTCAATGGAAATTTCTTGGGCACGTAGATTTTTCTTTCCCGTGATGGGGAACCAAGCACCTGCTTTTACGGTAGCGTCGTTGGCCACGACCACACATTGTTTGCCTTGCACGTAGCCTATCTTAACTACAACACCTCCAGAGGGACACCCGCCGTGTTCCTCATACATATCCTCTCCTGCAAACGCACCTATTTCAATGGAATCTGCATCCTGGTCCAATAAATAATCGATTCGTTCCCGTGCGGTCATTTTACCTTTGGCATGGTGCTTTTCAATACGGCTTTTTCCGCCACCGAGCTTTACCTTGGCCAGTCTGCGCTTTAGGTCGGATAATTTTAACTTATTATGGTCTTCGTTCTTATTGAAGTTTATGTCCATTCTGCTTTAAATTCTTTTCGTTGGTTAAAGATAAGGAGTTATAATCATTACTTTTGAACTATATGGAAACCAAAATACGATGGGGCATAGTAGGCCCGGGAAAAATTGCCAGGAAATTTGTGTCGGACCTTTTGCTTGTGCCTGATGCCGAGGTTGCTGCAGTGGCATCACGATCAATGGAACGGGCCAAAGAGTTCGCAGATGAATACAAAGTGGAACATACATTTGGGAGTTATGATGAATTGTTCCAATCAGGAACAGTCGATGTGGTCTACATTGCCACTCCCCATAATTTCCATAAGGAGTTGTCCTTAAAAGCACTTGAAAACGGGATTGGTGTATTGTGCGAAAAACCAATGGGCGTCAATAGGGCAGAAGTGGTGGAACAGGTAAATGCATCGAAGCAACACAATGCTTTTTTGATGGAAGCCATGTGGTCGCGTTTTAATCCATCTATCCAAAAAGTGAAACAACTTGTTGATGCTGGGAATTTGGGAGACCTGAAATATCTCCATGCCGATTTTGCGTTTTATGCTCTGGATAGGGATGAAGATTCCAGATTATTGAATCCTAATTTGGCTTCAGGGACGATTCTTGATATTGGGATTTATCCGATTTTCTTGTCCTATCTGTTGCTGGGAATGCCAGATGAAATTTTGGCGACATCCAAATTCCATAAAAATGGAACGGAATTGCAGACCAGTATGATTTTTGACTATCCAGATGCTCAAGCTATGCTTTATAGTGGTTTTACGAGCAATTCTAAAATGGAAGCAGAAATTTCAGGAACAAAAGGGGAGGTATTCCTAAACCCAAGATGGCATGAAGCTGATGGCTTTACTTTAGTAAAAGGAGAAGAAACCAATCAAGTTGACCTGCCTCTAACTGGAATTGGTTACTATTACGAAATCTTGGAGGTTCATAGGTGTTTAAAGGAAAAGAAAGTCGAGAGTGACCTGTGGTCGCATCAAAATAGTCTGGATTTATCAGAGTTGATGGATACTGTAAGGGAAAAATGTGGGGTTAGCTTTCCATTTGAAACATAATCCTTAATAATAACTTTACATTATCCCTATTTTTACGATATTTGAAACTCTTCAGAAAAAAATATAATGGGAATGAATAAGAACACAGTGCTGGCCTATGCCACATGGATTATGATTTTGGTGGGTTTGGGAATGATAGCACTTGGAGCTTTTAAATATGATGAAGTAGCAGGATGGGGCTTTGCTGCTGTTGGAATAGGATTTTTTGCCGTAGCCTGGGTATTCAATGCCTTAAAAGGTAGAGTGTAGCCTCTTTTTCATAAACAATTTAATTTACAGTAAATGTCAGACGATAAAAAAGTCATTTTTTCAATGTCTGGGGTAACCAAAACCTTTAAAACGGCCAATACCCCTGTACTTAAAAATATATACCTAAGCTTTTTCTACGGGGCCAAAATCGGAATTTTGGGTCTGAACGGTTCAGGTAAGTCCACCTTGTTGAAAATAATCGCGGGTGTGGATAAAAACTATCAGGGTGATGTGGTTTTCTCGCCGGGTTATTCAGTTGGTTATTTGGAACAGGAGCCACAGTTGGATGAGAACAAAACCGTTCTTGAAGTGGTTAAGGAAGGTGTTGCCGAAACCGTGGCCATTTTGGACGAGTACAATAAAATCAACGATATGTTCGGTCTGCCCGAAGTGTATGAGGATGCCGATAAGATGCAAAAGTTGATGGACAAGCAAGCAGCGCTTCAAGATCAAATTGATGCTGCAAATGCATGGGAACTGGATACGAAATTGGAAATTGCGATGGATGCCCTTCGTACACCAGAATCCGACAAAAAGATAAGCGTACTTTCCGGTGGTGAACGAAGAAGAGTGGCCTTGTGCCGTTTGTTATTGAAAGAGCCCGATGTACTATTGTTGGATGAGCCCACCAACCACTTGGATGCTGAATCGGTACATTGGTTGGAGCATCATTTGGCACAATACAAGGGAACCGTTATCGCTGTAACGCACGACCGTTATTTCTTGGACAACGTTGCTGGTTGGATTTTGGAATTGGATCGCGGTGAAGGTATTCCATGGAAAGGGAACTACTCCAGCTGGTTGGACCAAAAAGCAAAACGATTGGAGCAAGAAAGCAAACAGGCTTCCAAGCGTCAAAAAACCTTGGAACGTGAGCTGGATTGGGTTCGTCAAGGTGCCAAAGGCAGACAGGCCAAACAAAAGGCCCGTTTAAAGAATTATGACAAACTCCTCAGTCAAGATCAAAAACAGATAGAGGAAAAGTTGGAAATCTATATCCCGAACGGACCTCGTTTGGGAACCAATGTTATCGAGGCGAAAGGTGTAAGCAAAGCTTTTGGTGACAAATTGCTCTATGAAGACCTCAATTTTAATTTGCCACAAGCAGGTATTGTGGGCATTATTGGTCCCAACGGTGCTGGTAAGACCACCATTTTTAAAATGATCATGGGAGAATTGACTCCCGATAAAGGTGAATTTGAAGTCGGTGAGACGGCGAAGTTGGCTTATGTGGATCAATCACACTCCAATATTGACCCGGAAAAAACCATTTGGGAAAACTTTAGCGATAGCCAGGAATTGATCATGATGGGAGGGAAGCAAGTGAATTCACGAGCATACCTGAGCCGATTTAATTTCTCTGGTAGCGAACAGAACAAGAAAGTGAATATGCTTTCCGGTGGTGAACGTAACCGTCTCCACTTGGCCATGACGCTAAAGGAAGAGGGTAATGTGCTCCTTTTGGATGAGCCTACCAACGATTTGGATGTGAACACGCTCCGTGCCTTGGAAGAAGGTTTGGAGAATTTTGCAGGTTGTGCAGTGATTATTTCCCACGATAGATGGTTCTTGGATAGGATTTGTACGCACATCCTTGCGTTTGAAGGTGATTCTCAAGTATATTTCTTTGAAGGTTCTTTCTCCGATTACGAAGAGAACAAAAAGAAACGCTTGGGAACGGATATCATGCCCAAGCGTATCAAGTACAAAAAATTGATTCGTTAAAAAAAGGAGGAATTATTCTTCTCCACCGAGATTTTTGATTCCTTCCTCCAACAGTTTTTTCGCTTTTTCCAGATAAGCTTTTTGATGAGCTGCCAAACTGTTCGGGTCTTGGTTATTTCCAGAACTTGAGCCAATGGAGTTGGAAAGTTCCACTAGTTGTTCAATGGCCTGCTCTGCGGATTGGAGTTTATCGTCGGCGTGTTTCTCGAAGACTTTGATCATCTCTAGTTCCATGGAGGCCACCGAAGCGGTTTCTTCCACTTCTGTTTCTGGGCTTTCTTCCACTTCAACAGTCTCTTCATTGGTAGTTCCGAGGGTGCATTGGTCGATTATGGTTATCAACTCGTTGATTTCCCCCAAAGCTTTCTTGGTAAAGAATCTACCAGTGTCCCAGTCAGCGGGTTCTATAGCCTGTTCCAGGGTTTCCATAGCGTCAAGGGTTTTGTTCTTTGCTTTTTGACAACTACAATCAGCCATAAAGGATTCAGCTTTTTCCATAGCGGTCAAAGCCCTTTCGGCATAATACATTTGGTGTTCAAAGTTTGTCGCATCCATGGCTTTTTTGCCATGACTGAGCGCATAGGTAACTTTGGAATAAAAATTATCACATTGATTTGCGTAGGTAGCTTGCACGGCAAAAAGTATTGCCATCACTACAAAAACATGGGATTTGGGAGCCATATTCAAGTATTTGATTTGGTTACTAAGTTAGTTGTTCTAACGATGAAAACCCGTTAATATTATATAGGACTAGTAATCTTCGTTGGGATACCAGTCCAATTGTACCACTTCTATATCGGAATCTCCTTCGTTCACAATGCTTTTGAATTTTTCAACATCACTGACATCAGGGCGTCCTCTAAAATGATAAGGGTATACTTGTTTAGGCTTGAATTCCAACACCGCATCGGCCGCACTTTCAACAGTCATGGTATAAGGTAGGTTCATACAGACAAAGGCCTTGTCAATATCTTCCAAAGCACGCATTTCGGGAATATCCTCTGTATCTCCTGAAAAATAAATGCGTTCATTACCAAAGGTAAACACATATCCATTTCCTCTGCCTTTTACATGGAAGTCTTTGGCTTCTTCCCGTAGGTTGTACATAGGAATGGCTTTTACCGAGAAACCGGATATTTCTTTGGTCTCTCCATTGTTCATGATGGTGGTTTTGGAGGATAAGGCTTCATCCATTTGTGATTTGACCGCATCCGGAGCAATAATTTCAACACCTTCCAAATCCAATTCATTCAACGTTTCGGGATTGAAATGGTCGCCGTGTATATCGGTAATGAAAATCATATCCGGTGAGGGTTGACCTTCAAAAGCTGCTTTTCCACCAACGGGATCTATATATATGGTGTTATCATCCCATTCAATTACAGCGGTGGCATGTTCTATAGGGGTTATTTCTGCAGGGGAAGGAGCCTCTACTTCTTCAATTTGAGTCTCAACCTGCGCAGTTTCCTCTTGCTTCTTTTCTTTTTCTTTACATGAAACCAGTAGAATCAGTAAAGCACTAGCAGTTAAAAGTATATTTTTTTTCATGGTGTCTTCTTTTTTTAAATCCTTTTAAAAATAAGGGATAATGAGCAGAATTGTAATTTTTTGTGAAAATTATTTCCACCCAAATAATCCAAATGCAAATCCGATGCGTATATAAACCAAACACGATTGATTAAAAACCTTAAACGAGAATCAATTAAAACAAAAAGTTATGACTGAAACAAAAAATAACAATAACGGATTGAAAGTAATTGCAGGTCTGTTGGGTGTAGTTCTTTTGGGAACCATTATTTACACTGTGAGTCTTTATCAAGATAAAAAACAAACAACCGAAGCTCTTACTCAAGAGAAAGAATTGGTTGTAGAGGATTTGAACAACTTGAAGTCTGAATACGACAAAGCTATTTTGGAAAGCAACGCCACAAACGAAGAGTTGGTTGCTGCCAGAGATAACATCGCAAAATACATTGATTCTGTAAGCAGTATGAAAGCCGATATCGCAACACTTTCACGTTACAGAAGACAAGTAAGCGTTCTTAAAGCTGAAAGAGAAGAACTATTGAAGCAAGTGGATTCCTTGACGCAATCCAACAGCTTGTTGGCCATGCAGAGAGACAGTACTTTTGCTGAGTTGGAACAACAAACCGTATTCAACGATTCTTTGATCATCCAGAACACTCAATTGGCTGATGCCGTTGAAAAAGGTTCTGCGCTTAACCTAAGCACAATCAGTGTTGATGCTATTAAAGAAAGAAACAGTGGTAAATTGGTTTCTACAAGAAGAGCCAGAGCTACTGATAAATTCAAAGTTTGTTTTACCATTGCCGATAACGTAATCGCTGAAGCTGGTGACAGAGAATTCTTTATCGAAGTTCTTGGACCACAAGGTAACGTATTGGGAGAAGGTTTGACAAAAACCACCGAGGAAGGAAGCTCTCTTACTTATAGTAAAGGTACCAACTTCTACTACGAAAACGATGCTTTGGATGTATGTGACTACATAAACAAGCCAAGTGGAGATTTCCAAGATGGAAACTACATGGTGAACGTTTATGACAACAAATTGAAATTGTTGGGTACTTCCAGCTTCGAATTGAAGTAATAAACACACACTATCACTATAATAAAAATGCCCGTCCAATTTTGGACGGGCATTTTTTATGCTTCAATCTCTGGAAGCTTATTTTAAACTGCCCACCATATCTTCAGGTTTTACCCACTCGTCATATTCTTCGGGGGTTACATATCCTAGATTAACGGCCTCTTCTCTAAGTGTAGTACCGTTTTTGTGTGCTGTATTGGCAATCTCTGCAGCCTTGTAATAACCAATTTTGGTGTTCAATGCCGTTACCAACATTAAGGAGTTGTTCAATAGCGTTTTAATGGTATCGTGATTGGGCTCAATGCCAGAAGCACAGTTCACATCAAAACTTACACAAGCATCTCCGATCAATTGGGCAGATTGCAAAATATTGGCTGCCATAACAGGTTTAAATACATTGAGTTCGTAATGACCCTGCGTGCCTCCAACACCAATGGCCACGTCGTTGCCCATTACCTGGGCACAGACCATGGTCATGGCCTCACATTGGGTAGGGTTCACTTTACCGGGCATAATGGAACTTCCAGGTTCGTTGGCAGGGATAATGATTTCCCCAATTCCAGAACGTGGTCCAGAAGCCATCATACGGATATCATTGGCAATTTTGTTCAGGGAAACGGCCAACTGTTTCAAAGCACCATGACTTTCCACAATGGCATCGTGGGCCGCCAAAGCTTCAAACTTATTCTCAGCGGTCACGAAAGGTTTTCCAGTAAATTCGGCAATGTACTTGGCGACAAGTACATCATATCCTTTCGGTGTATTCAAACCGGTACCTACAGCTGTTCCGCCCAAAGCAAGTTCGCTCAAGTGAGGCAATGTGTTTTTCAGCGCTTTCAATCCATGGTTCAATTGGGAAACGTAGCCTGAGAATTCTTGACCCAAGGTTAGGGGAGTGGCGTCCATCAAGTGGGTTCTACCAATCTTTACCACATCCTTGAACTCTTCGGATTTCTTCTGCAATGTGTCCCGTAGTTGTTCTACGCCAGGAATGGTTACTTCCACTATTTTTTTGTAAGCTGCAATGTGCATTCCTGTCGGGAAGGTATCATTGGAAGATTGACTCTTGTTCACGTCATCATTGGGCTGAATGGTTTTTTCACCCTCTCCAATTTTTTTGCCAGCGATTTCGTGGGCACGATTGGCGATTACCTCGTTCACGTTCATGTTGCTCTGCGTACCGGAGCCAGTTTGCCAAATGACCAAGGGAAACTGGTCATCGTGCTTGCCATCCAGTATTTCATCACAAACCTGTGCAATAAGGTCTCTTTTTTCTTGACTGAGCACTCCCAATTCGTGATTGGTGTAGGCCGCAGCCTTTTTTAAATAAGCAAATCCGTACACCACATCCAAGGGCATGGATGCGGGAGCACCAATTTTAAAGTTGTTTCGGGAACGTTCGGTTTGGGCGCCCCAATATTTATCGGCGGGTACCTTTACCTCGCCCATGGTATCTTTTTCAATCCTGAAACTCATAGTTTAAAATTTTGTCCTACAAAGGTAGGATATAGGGCATTTATTTGGTAGTTCATCGAGATAAATACACTTTTTTTTGCCCATCTATTTGTTTTTTTTGATAAGAAGAAAGTATCTTTGTTAAAACAAAAGGAGTAAAGATGTTCGAATTTGACCAATATTTAGGTTTTTTAGCTTTTCTAACAATTTTGACAATCGGTTTTTGGTTGATGATATTCCTATTGACCTTTGTAGTACCTTACTGGTTGATTGGCAACCTTAGGGAAATGTTTAAAGAAAGAAAAGAGGCCAAGCGTGCCCAACTAGAAGAATAAGATATACGAAAAGAAGCCAATTTGGCTTCTTTTTTATTTTAACCTATTTCATAAAATTAGTTCTCATGGATTTGAGGACTAATTTTTTTTGCTCGGAACTCACGATTTTCAAATTTCATTGAGCATAAAAAAAGCAGCCATATCGGCTGCTTTTCTATTTATGTTTTAAAGTATAACTCCTTTTAATCTTGGAATTGTCCCTCTCCCTCGTCATCGCCAGGGCCGCCGTCCTGTCTTCCTCTTTGGCGTTGCTCTTTGGGCTGGTTGAATCTATAGATGAAAGATAGATTCACTTGTCTTTGTCTCCACTGGAATTCACTGTCCGATGTGAACGTAGGTGTCTGGGTAAATGATCTACGTTTTCTGGAGTTGAACAGGTCACTGGCATTCAATGAGAGTGTGGCCTTATCATCAAACAAATCCTTGCTCAAAGCCAAGTTCATAGAGAACATTGCGTCAGATTCCGTTTGGGCATTCTGTCTAGGTCCCATGTAAAAGGAATTGGCCTGAAGCTCTATTTTTCCTGGTAAGGTAAACTTTGAGCTCAAACGTGCAAAATAGCTTGAGTTGGTGGTTCCATAATCAACACCATTGAACTCTCCATCAGAAGAGAAGGTAAAGAAGTTGAAACTACCGTTCAATCTCCACCATTTGGCAGGATTGTACATTACACCCGCTTCGGCACCGATGCGCTCGTTGGTGGATAGGTTGATGGGAACCCTTCGGATAATCTGGATACCATCAGAAGTAAATTGACCGGTATTTTCAGTAATGAACTCAAAAGATTGTGTTTCACGCTGATAATATACGGAAGATGTGAACGTCAATTTTTTCCATCGCTTCATGTATCCAAGATCAAATGCATTGGCAAAGGCTGGGTCCAAATCCGGATTTCCTTGAAAAACGTTGGTCCTACTGGATCTAGATGGAAAAGGGTTGATGAACCAACCTCTGGGTCTGTTGATCCTTCTGTTGTAACCAAGTGAAATATTCTGTGTTTTAGAAATTTCATAAACAAAGTTCACAGTAGGAAAAAGCCCTAAATAGTTCTTGTCAAAGTTTAGATCTACATCTTCTCCTACAAGCTCTTCTAGGGCCTGACTATCTATCGTTGCGTCCACTTCGCCTCGCATTTCGGTGTTTTCCAAACGCAAACCGAGCAGTACGGAAAATTTACCGTATTTGTTCCCATATTGGGTGTAAAGTGCATTTACATTTTCGTGGTACGTGAATATATTGGTTAAATCTTCGTTGGTAACAAAATTCCCTGTGCCTTGATTGATAGTGTCCAACTGGTAATCGTTCACTTCTTTTTCAAAGGTACCTCGGTAACCCGCTTCAAATTGCGCATCGCCCATAGGCAACACATAATCGATTTGAGCCAAGATATCGTCCTGCTTTTGCTTTTCGTAAATATTTTCCAAAGCGATCAAACTATCACTTGGAATGGTACGGTCTTCACGAATGGCCGTAAGACCATCTTCATTATCGTAAGAGTATTGTAGATCAGCCGTCAATTTTTGACCATCGTCATCAATATTGTTGGTATAGTTCAAAGAGAACTGGCGGCTATTGTCTTTCTCTGCCTGATCTTCTATCCTTATGGTTCTACTATTGATGCTGCCATCAGCAAAACGTTGGTTGTCATTCTCGTTGATGTCATTTTCATCAGACCATCTATAGAAAAAACTACCTGTAACAGATGATTTTTCGGTAATGAAATACTCCATACCAATGTTCACGTTGAACCCATCATCATTTCTACTGATATCCCTGTCTTCAAGGATTCTATCGAATTCACTTTGTTCGGACTGATAGGTGTTGTCATTGTAACCGCCTCCAGGGGATTCCCTATGGTAATATCCAAGCGTGTTGAAAATGTTGAACTTCTCTGTTCTTATATTGAAGTTGGTCGTTGCCCTTGCATTGAAAGGTATACCGCCCGTAAGATTGACGGACCCGTTGATACCCAATGTTTTCTCCTTCTTCAGGATAATGTTAAGGATACCTGCCGTACCTTCGGCATCATAGCGGGCAGAAGGACTGGTAATTACCTCTACCTTTTCAATGGCATCGGCAGGTAGTTGTTGTAGTACGTCAGTAGAACCAAACCCTGCCAAAGCGGAAGGTTTACCGTTGATAAGGATACGAACGTTGTCATTTCCCCTTAAGCTGATGGCTCCTTCCACGTCAACTGCGACAGAAGGAATATTGCTCAAGGCGTCACTTACGTTGCCTCCACTGGTGGTAATATCTTTACCTATATTGTATACTTTTTTGTCCAAACGAACCTCAACAGTGGTTTTTTCTCCGACAACTTCAACTTCTGCTAGTTGTGCAACGTCGGGGGACATGGAAATAGATCCTAAATTGGTGTCAGCATTGTAGGTTTGCCCTTTTCGTGAATATGTTTTGTAAGAAATAAATTCGACGCTGATGTTGTAAGTTCCAGGGTCGGTCTCGATTTCAAAATTTCCATCGAGGTCTGTGATTCCTCCTGTTACCTGATCAGGGCTGTCTGCTTTTTGCAAAACGAAGGTTGCGTATTCCAGAGGTTGACCGGTTTCTGAATCAACCACTTTTCCTGAAATAGTAATGGGTTTTTGGTTTTGTTGCGCTAAGCCTTGGAATGTTGATAAGGTCAATAGCAGCAACGGGATAATTATCCTGTACATAGTTTGATTTTTACGCTGCAAAAATTGAAGTAAAAAAGGAGGGCACGAAATATAAATCCCTCAACAACGTAAATGAACCTGCGAATGACCTTAAAGAAGTGTTAATCCTTGTTCTTCTTCTTTTTCTTCTTCTTTTTCTTTTTTTTCGCCTTGAAATGATTTTCTTGAAGCTCCATAAAGGCTTCGTACTTGTCTTCGGGCAGACCAGCCTTTAATTCAGCATCTTGGCGCCGTTTGATCTTCTCAACTTCCTCCTTTATTTTAAGAGGTTCCAACTCCAAAATCTGAAGTTCTATACGCTGCTGTACAGATTGGACCAATGAAGTACGAACCACAGCTTGCTCAAATGGGTCTAGACCTATTGCTTCGGTAATGGAAGGCATTTGCTCATCCACAATTTCTTCGGCGGTAGGCGGAGTTTCTTCTTTAGTGTTTTCCGTAGGTCCTGCTTGTGGAATAGCACTTCGTCTACCATACATGCTGCGTGATCCATATCCATAAGGAGAACCATAACCGTATTGTGCTGAAATATCATTAATGAACAATACTCCAATAAAAAGAGTTATATAGAATAAGGTTTGCTTACTTTTCATGGGCTAAAGATACTATTTAGGATTAATTTAAGCACCTATCGGGTGTTAAATGTAGTTGGATATCAGAATCATAGCAAGTTGGCTATGTTCTCAGGAGGTCTTCCCACAACTGCTTTTTTACCATTCACAACGATAGGACGCTCTATCAATTTTGGGTTCTCGGCCATAGCAGTGATCACCTCATCATCGGTCAAGGTTTTGCCCTTGAATTTTTCTTTCCAAATGGCTTCTGTTTTTCTTACCAAATCAATAGGGGAGATACCCAGATATTCAATCAAGGTTTTCAATTCCTCTTTGCTGGGAACATCATCCAAATATTTTACAACTTCGAATTCTTTTCCTGATTTTTCCAAGATGGCCAATCCTTCCCTCGATTTTCGGCATCTTGGATTATGGTATATTTTGATCATGACCTATGCTTTTAGTCTTGTTCTTCTTTTTGGCCCATCATCATTAGATAGGCTTTTAAAAATGCATCCAGATCGCCATCCATAACGGCGTCCACGTTTCCTGTCTCTTCCCCTGTACGCACATCTTTCACCAATTTATATGGATGCATCACGTAGTTGCGTATTTGAGATCCCCATTCAATCTTCATTTTGGAAGATTCTATTTCGGCACGTGCCTCCTGCTTTTTGCGAAGTTCTATTTCGTACAGCTGTGACTTCAACATTTTCATGGCCGTGGCCCTGTTGTCGTGTTGAGAGCGAGAATCGGAACAGGATATTTGAATTCCTGTGGGTTTGTGCACCAGTTGAACCTTGGTTTCCACCTTGTTCACATTTTGTCCTCCAGCACCACTGGATCGCGCTGTGGTTATTTCAATATCCGACGGATTTACCTCAATTTCGATACTGTCGTCCACTAATGGATACACATAGACCGAGGCAAAGGATGTATGTCTTTTGGCATTACTATCAAAAGGGGAGATGCGGACTAAACGATGCACCCCGTTTTCACCCTTGAGCCATCCAAAAGCATATTCGCCTTCGATTTCTAGGGTTACAGTCTTAATTCCGGCCACATCACCTTCTTGGTAATTGAGTTCCTTTATTTTGTAACCGTTTTTCTCGGCCCACATCATATACATTCGCATTAGCATGGACGCCCAATCACACGATTCTGTGCCACCGGCACCAGCCGTAATTTGAAGCACGGCAGTGAGTTCATCCCCTTCATCTGAAAGCATGTTGCGGAACTCCAATTTTTCAATGGCTGTTTGGGCCTTGTCAAACTGCTTAGTGACTTCCTCTTCCGATACCTCACCTGCTTGCTGAAACTCCATAAGTACCTCAAGGTCGCCAATCAATGTTTTGGCTTCCTCAAAATCTTCTACCCAATTCTTTTTGGATTTGATGGATTGCATTTGCTTTTGGGCTTCTTGCGGATTGTCCCAAAAACCGGGAGCAAGGGTTTTCTCTTCCTCGTTCTCTATTTCAATAAGTTTGGCATCAATGTCAAAGATACCTCCTTAACGCACCAAGGCGCTCAATAAGATCTTTTTGCTGATCTGTAGTTATCATGTAATGTATTTTGGGTAAAAATAAGTTTCTTTCTGCAGAATACCTTAGGTATTTTACTGTTGTTGTGAAGCTTTTACCTGTACGGTATATTCAGTTTCGTTTTTGCCCAAGGTATAAACGACTCCTTTCAATGGGGCACAATCGATATAGTCCTTTCCGTGACAGACTTTTATGTGATTATGATTGGCCAAGACGTTGTTGGTGGGGTCAAATCCAATCCAACCCACATTGGGTACAAATGCCTCCGCCCAAGCATGCATTTGCGAATCTCCAAAAAAACCATGTCCTTGATGTAAATATCCAGAGACATATCTTGCTGGAACCCCATGGTGTTTGGCTATGGCACAGAATAAATGTGTGAAATCCTGACAGACCCCGTGTCGGTTTTCAATGATTTCATCCAGCGAAGTGTTGACATCGGTAACCCCAGTTTTAAAGTACAGATGTCCATACGCCCAGTGATTGAGCTCTGTCAAGTTTTCAAAAATTGACTTTTTGGGATCAAAGGCGTAGATGGACTTGTGTTCTTCGAGCAGTTGTGTGAATTTCGTCTTTCTGAGATAGGGTTCATAATCTACCCTGAAATCCAAGCTGTCCACTAGTTTTCGCTCTTCATTTATGTCCAAAGGCAAATCAAAATCGAACGGGTTTATTTCTTTTTTGATAAGCTTAAAATGTGCATTGAATTTGATATGGTCCAATTCCTTTTTGGAACGTACCTGTACGGTTTTAAACCCCAGTCCGTTTTCGGAAACGCTGTTTTTCTCGTCAAGGTCGTTTTCAAAATGCCAATAGGTAAGCTCTTGTGTATCGTTCTCTTCCGGGATGACCAAAAACTGCCAAAAGGCCTCGTTAAGCCCCATTTCATAGGAGTTTCGAGTATCATAATCTATTTCATATTCATACAGCATTCGAGTGATTTTCAATCCGGCCAAGTTACTCAAAAAAGTATCAGTAGTTAAAGAATTCTTTCTCCATACTCTCGCTAATTTTGAACATTTTATTAAGGATCATATTCAGGTTTCCTTGGATATCCTCCAAAACTTCGTCTACCTGTTTAAACTGAAATTCTGCCTTTACTTTCCCCACTAAAAATGCCGTGGAACTTTGGGAGTATTCTACCTTTTTGTCGATTTCCAAAATATGCTTGTGCACTTGGTTGATACAGTTCATGAACGATCTTGGACATTTACCATTCAACAACAAGAACTCTAAGGTAGAGGTGCCATTAGGTGTTTTTTTGTACAATCTGCGCATCATATCATAAGATTCTGCGCATTTTAATAAGGTGGTCCATTCATAACTGTTGCCAATAGGATCTTTATAGCTTCCTTTGGCCATGAGGGCATCGTTGTATTTTGTGTTGATGATTCGAGTAATCTGAATGGCCCTTTCAATGTTTACGCCCATCATAATGATGGCATAGACTTCATCATGCAATAGCGTACCTCGGATTTTACCCCGCAGCACCGCAGTAATTTCGGTTATATTGACGGTAAAGTCATAAAGGTTGGTTTTTTTATAGGTCTCCGTGGGATAGTTCATCACAAAGTGATAGAACTTGTTCAAACTTTCGTAAAGCTCAGTGGATATCAAATCACGGGAACTATTGGCGTTTTCACGCGCCACTTTTATGCTACTGATAATGGAATAGGGTTTTTCTGGATTCAGTCCCAAATCATATAGTACTTCTTCCTCGTTCAATTCCTTATCGATGTCCGAAACAGGGTCTCCGACCATGAACAACATGGACTGCAAAACAAAATTCCTTGACTGGGAAAGTTGATTAGGGGCATCCAACGAAGCAAAGTAATTCACATTCATAAAACGGGCAATATGTTCTGCACGTTCAATATATCTACCCATCCAAAATAGGTTGTTGGCTACTCTTGAAAGCATATAGTTATTGTTTTAGGACCCACGTATCTTTGGAACCGCCTCCTTGGGAGGAATTCACGATTAAATTTCCTTCTTTGAGGGCTACGCGGGTAAGCCCTCCTTTTAATACAAATTGTTCGTCTTTGCCAAGCACGGTAAAGGTTCTTAAATCCACATGACGTTGTTCAAAGGATTCTTTCTGATCTATATAAGTGGGGTGGACAGAAAGCGACATAATGGGCTGTGCCACATATTTACGTGGATTGGCCTTAACCTCAGACTTTACCCGTTCAATTTCATCCTTGGTCAGTCGGTTTCCTATGGAAATACCGTATCCGCCAGCCTCGTCCACAGGTTTTATGACCAAGTCCTTGATATTATCCAATACATACTGCAGTTCCTTCGGACGACTACAATGATAAGTATGGACGTTTTTAAGAATGGGCTCTTCGTCCAAATAATATTTTATGATGTCTGGCATATAGGTGTAAATGGCCTTATCGTCTGCAACACCGGTTCCTGGAGCGTTTGCAAGGGTAACATTGCCTTTACGATACGCAGCGAAAATGCCGGGCACCCCCAAAGCAGAATCGGGACTGAATTCCATGGGGTCTAGGAAAAGATCGTCAATTCTTCGGTATACGACATCCACACGAACAGGACCTTGTGTAGTCTTCATGTAGACAAAATCGTTTTCCACAAAAAGGTCGCGCCCTTCCACCAATTCCACGCCCATGGCCTTGGCCAGATAGGAATGTTCATAATAAGCCGAGTTGAACATACCTGGGGTAATTACAACGGTTACTGGTGCATCAACTCCATGAGGTTTTGCAGTTTCCAATAGATGCAGGAGGTTTTCGGCGTAATTGGTTACCGAATGTGTTTTGTAATGGTTAAACACCCCGAACAAAGCTCTCTTTAACGCAGTACGGTTACAGATAACATAGCTCACGCCCGAGGGGCAACGGATATTATCTTCCAACACATAATAATTGCCATCCGAATGTTTAATGATGTCCGTTCCAGAGATGTGGTTGTAAATTTGATTGGGTGGGTCAACCCCCATCATTTGGTGCAAATAGTTGGGAGATGAACTCAAAAGCTCTATGGGCACCACTTTGTCTTTGACAATTTTTTTGTCGTGGTATACATCCCATAAAAAATGATTGAGGGCAATGTTACGTTGGATGGCACCTTTTTCTATGATTTCCCATTCATCCGTAGAGATGATTCTGGGAAAAAGGTCAAACGGAAAAATCTTTTCCTGACTTTGCTTATCACCATATACCTGAAAAGTAATTCCCTGATTGAAAAAAGATGATTTAGCTTTGTTGTTCAAGTTGACATAATCATCAATGGTTCGTGTGCCATACAAGTCCAAAAGCTTCTGGTAAACGGATTTGACATCCCCATTTTTATCGAAAACTTCATCAAACAGGCCATCTTTTTTTATGTAGCTGGAAAAGATGGATTTGTCCTCGGTAGTGCCCATATAGTTTTTCTTTTAAGATAGGTGATTCATTTGGCTATATGGGTTAACATTATTCAAAAATCAATATGTAGAAAAAAGGAATATTTAAAAATAAGCTTCGAATTTTATGAAATTGTGGTTTTGTTAAGTAGGGAAGTTATTGAAGGTTTATTTAAAAGGATTTCCATAATTTTAAAGCAACATTTCAACCGGATTATGAAGAACACGACTACCCTCATCGCTTTATTTTATTTTGTTTGCACCTCGATAGGCGCTCAAACTTTTGAAAAGGCCAAGGATTTCCAAAAGTTTTCTGGCTATTTCGATTTTTTCTATGATGATTCCACGGACAAAATCTATCTGCAAGTAGATGACCTGGAAAAGGAATTTTTATATGTCTATGCACTGAGCAGTGGCGTGGGAAGTAATGATATTGGTCTCGACCGTGGCCAATTGGGCAACGAACAGGTTGTTTTCTTTAAAAAAGCCGGTAAAAAACTGCTTTTGGTGCAGCCAAACTTACAATATCGGGCCATTACGGAAAATGAATTGGAACGTAAATCTGTGGAGCAGGCTTTTGCCAAATCCATTCTGGAAGGTTTTGAGATTGTGGAAGAGTCCAAAGGTAGCTACTTGATAGATTTCACTGATTTTCTTATGCGGGATGCCCACGGTGTTTCGAATCGGTTAAAAAGGGCCAAGCAAGGCTCGTATAGTCTGGATAAATCGAAAAGTGCATGGGCCTTCGATCGCACCAAGGCATTTCCCAAAAATGTGGAGTTCGATGTTACGTTGACCTTCAAAGGAGAGCCACAAGGTGCTTGGATTCGTTCTGTGACACCAACGCCCAGTTTGGTAACCGTAGCTCAGCACCACTCACTCATAGCACTTCCCGATGATGACTACGAAAAAAGAGCGTTTGATCCCCGTAGCGGAGGATATCCCTTTTCTTATTATGATTATGCCACGCCCGTACAGGAATCATTGGTAAAAAGATTCATTAGAAGACACCGTTTACAAAAGAAAGACCCTACTGCGGAAGTAAGCGAAGCCGTTGAGCCCATTGTGTATTATTTGGACAACGGAACCCCGGAACCTATCCGTTCTGCTCTGTTGGACGGTGGTAAATGGTGGAACCAAGCGTTTGAAGCTGCGGGTTACAAGAATGCCTTTCAAATGAAAATGCTGCCCGATGATGCCGACCCACTTGACATTCGTTACAATGTGGTGCAGTGGGTACACCGTTCCACGCGTGGCTGGAGTTATGGAAGCAGTGTTTCCGACCCAAGAACAGGAGAGATTTTGAAAGGGCACGTAAGTTTGGGAAGTTTACGAATTCGTCAGGATTTTATGATTGCTCAAGCCTTGATGAATCAACCTTTTGCCGAACGCGATGATAATTATGAACTGATGTTGGAGTTGGCCTTGGCACGAATTCGTCAACTTTCAGCACACGAAATAGGGCATACGCTCGGTTTTGCCCACAACTTTGCAGCTAGTACCAACAATAGGGCTTCTGTGATGGACTACCCACATCCACAATTTGAGTTGGAAGGAGGGAAAATCACTTTTGACAATGCGTACGATACAGGAATAGGCGAGTGGGATAAGGTAATTGTGACCTATGCCTACTCAGATTTTCCAAGCGGCACTGATGAAGAGGCTGCATTGAATGCCATTTTAGAAAAAGCACAAGATGATGGATTGAGATATATTTCTGACCAAGATGCTCGTCCTTCGGGAGGAGCGCATGCATTGGCCCACTTGTGGGATAATGGTAAAAGTGCCAGCCAAGAATTGGATGCGATGTTGGAAATCCGAAAAAAGGCCATCGAAAACTTTTCCATAGACAATATTAAAACAGGCGAAGCCTATTCCGTTTTGGAAGATGTGTTTGTGCCGCTATATTTCTTCCATAGATATCAAACTGAAGCAGTTTCCAAGGTCATCGGAGGCCTGGATTACAATTATGCCGTTAAAGATGGAGGTCAAACTCCCGTCAAACCTATAAATGAAGCGGTTCAGGAAGCAGCATTGGAGTCCATTCTACAAACATTGAATGCCGAAGTGATTGCCGTTCCCAAGGATAAATTGAACCTTTTTCCACCAAGAGCTATTGGATTTGGACGTTCAAGGGAATCGTTCAAGGGACGAACAGGAGTGAGTTTTGATGCACTCTCCATTCCGGAAACGGCTGCGGATATGACATTGGGACTGTTGCTCCATCCGCAACGTGCTTCCCGGTTGATTCAGCAAAAAAGCTTGGATAAAGGACAAATGGGCTTAACAGAAGTACTGGATGAGACCATCAAGGCTACTTTTGATGTATCACACCGTGATGATTACGAGGCAGAAGTACAGAATACCATCAACTTTAGGGTACTTTATCATTTCATGAACCTTGCTGCGCATGATGATGTGCATCCACAAGTAAATGCCATTGCCAATGAAGCGTTGAACAATCTGAAAACACAACTCTTAAGCAATGGTAAGAATGCCATTGCTGCGGAAATGGTAAAAAGAATTGATGCATTCATGAAAGAGCCTTCAGAATTTAAATTGATACCTGTTGAAAAAATCCCTGACGGTTCGCCTATTGGAATGGACTGCATGGACTAAATAATTATATGGAGATAAACTTGATAAGTGACACGGTCACTAGACCTTCAGCGGGAATGTTGGAGGCTATGATGAATGCGAAAGTAGGTGATGATGTATTTAAAAACGACCCTACGGTAAATGAATTGGAAGCCAAAGTTGCCGAGTATTTTGGTATGGAAGCCGCCCTGTTTTTCCCGAGTGGCACCATGACCAACCAAACGGCCATTAAAATTCATACCCAACCCGGGGACCAATTGATATGTGACAAATACGCTCACGTTTACAATTATGAAGGAGGAGGAGTAAGCTTCAACAGTGGGGTTTCGTGCCGATTGGTAGATGGTCATCGCGGTATGATGACCGCCGAACAGGTAGAAGCCTCCATAAATCCACCCGATTTTTCTCACAGTCCTCTGACCACATTGGTCTGCATAGAAAATACGACGAACAAAGGCGGTGGTGCTTGTTGGGATTTTGAAGAATTGAAGAAAATCCGAAAGGTATGTGATAAGCACAATTTAAAATACCATTTGGATGGCGCCCGATTGTGGAACGCTTTAGTGAAAAAAGGTGAGGACCCAAAAGCTTATGGCAAGTTGTTCGATACGATAAGCGTATGTTTGAGCAAGGGTATGGGCTGCCCCGTAGGTTCTGTTTTGGTGGGAAGCAAAGCCGATATAGACAAAGCCTTGCGGATTCGCAAAGTGTTTGGTGGAGGAATGCGTCAGTCAGGTTATTTGGCTGCGGCGGGCATTTATGCTTTGGACAACAATATTGACCGACTGGCAGAAGACCATAAAAAAGCAGCGGAAATAGGAGGGGTGCTTGAATCGTTGGATTTCATCAAAAAAGTGGAACCTATCGAAACAAACATCATCATATTTGAAATAAATGAGGATAAAATGTCTTCCGAAGCATTTTTGGATCAATTGAACAAAAATCAAGTATCCATCATCGGAATGGGACAAGGTAAACTCAGAATTGTTACCCATTTAGACTATACCGATACCATGCATCAGCATTTCCTAAAAGTTTTGAAAACTTTAGGGTAATTCGTCACTTCGAGCGTAGTCGAGAAGTCTAAAAAGGTCTCGACCGCGCTCGACCTTACATACTACTTCATAAAAGCATCCATGCCAGGAATGTTTGGCATGCCTTCTTTTGCTACAGCTGCCAATTCCGCTTCGTTTACTTTGCTGGCCTTCTCTATGGCTTTGTTCAACGTGAGTACCAAATAATCTTCCAATTGCTCTTTGTCTTCCAGCAGGGAATCATCAATAGCGATGGATTTTATTTCACGATTGGCCGTTAAGGTGACTTTAAGGAGTCCATCGGAGGATTCTTCATCAATCATCACAGTGTTCAATCGCTCCTTGGTTTCTTCAACTTTCTTTTGGGTTTCTTTAATTTTACCCATCATTCCCATTAGATCTCCGAACATATCTTCAAATTTTTAGGCTTGTCGGACAATCGTCCAAACAAGCAATGCATTAATATTTATCAAACCTAAGGTCAAAAGTAGTAAATTGGCTAAAACACTTTCCAATGAAACAAACGAATTCAAGAATTTCTGTTCTGGTTTTATGCCTTATTTTTGCGACCGCTTGCAAAAACAACAAAGAAGAATCCATGAACATAACTCCTCCTGTGGCCCCTAAGCATCCAACGCAACTTGAAAAACATGGCGATGTAAGAATCGATGACTATTATTGGATGAACAATAGGGAAGACCAGCAGGTGCTCGACTATTTGAACGCTGAGAACGAGTACTTCCATAAAATGACCGCTCACACCGAGAAATTCCAAGAGGAACTTTTCAAGGAAATGAAAGGTAGAATCAAAGAAGATGATTCTTCGGTCCCCTATAAATTGGATGGATACTGGTATATTACCCGATATGAGGAGGGTAAGGAGTATCCTATTTATTCCCGTAAAAAAGAAAGCTTGAATGCGGAGGAGGAATTGTTGTTCGATTGCAATCAAATGGCCGAAGGACACGAATTTTTCAACTTAAGAGGTGTTTCCATTAGCCCGGACAATACCATGGCCTCCTTTGGAACGGATACTATTTCTAGAAGACAGTACAATATTCAGGTAAAGAACCTCAAATCTGGAGAGATTTACCCGGACATCATCGAAAACACCACGGGAAGCTCCGTTTGGGCCAACGATAATAAAACGCTTTTCTACACAAAAAAGGACCCTGTCACGCTACGTTCGGATAGGATTTTCAAGCACGTGTTGGGTACCTCATCCGATGAGGACGAACTGGTTTTCCATGAAAAGGATTCCACCTACAATACTTTTGTCTATAAGACCAAATCCAGAAAATATATTGTAATCGGCTCCAGTAGTACGCTTACATCTGAATATCGAATTTTGGACGCAGATGATGCCGAAGGAGAATTCAAGGTGTTCTCCCCACGGGAAAAAGGGGTGGAATATTCCATTTCCCATTTTGAGGACGACTTTTATGTGCTGACCAATAAAGATGGCGCCACCAACTTTAAGTTGATGAAAACTGGCGAAAACAATACATCATCACAGCATTGGAAAGAATTTATACCACACCAAGAGGATGTTTTGTTGGAGGATGTTGAGATTTTCAGGGATTATTATGTGGTAACCGAGCGTAACAATGGCCTCAACCAAATGAAAATAGCCAAATGGGACGGTTCCGACAGTTATTATCTGCCTTTTGATAGTGAGACCTACGTTGCTGGGCCCTCCGTTAACTTGGATTTTGATACCAAAGTCCTTCGTTACTATTACAACGAGATGGGGGAACCGTATGCCATTATCGATTTTGATATGGAAACCCAAACCAAAACGGTAATGAAGCAACAAGAGGTTTTGGGTGGTAAGTTCGATAAGGACAACTATAAAACCGAACGCTTGTGGGCAACAGCGAGGGATGGAAAAAAAGTGCCTATCTCGATTATTTATCACAAGGATACACCACTGGATGGCACCAGTCCGTTGTTGCAGTATGGTTATGGGTCGTATGGTGCTACGATTGACCCTTATTTTTCATCGATTCGATTGAGTTTGTTGGATAGAGGGTTTATTTATGCCATTGCGCACGTTCGAGGTGGTGAGTATTTGGGTAGACCTTGGTATGAAGATGGTAAATTGTTGCATAAGAAAAACACTTTCACCGATTTTGTCGATGTTTCCAAATACCTGATAGATAGCAATTACACGAGTTCAGAACATTTATATGCCATGGGTGGCTCCGCTGGCGGACTGTTGATGGGGGCCATTATTAATATTGAGCCGGAGTTATATCATGGCGTGATTGCGGCCGTGCCTTTTGTGGATGTGGTCACTACCATGCTGGATGATACCATTCCATTGACCACAGGGGAATATGACGAATGGGGCAATCCGAACGAAAAGGAATATTACGATTACATTAAATCCTATTCCCCTTACGATAATGTAGAGGCCAAGGCGTATCCGCATATGTATGTGTCCACAGGCCTACATGATTCCCAAGTGCAATATTGGGAGCCAGCCAAGTGGGTGGCCAAGTTACGCGAGTACAAAACCAATGACAACCTCTTGTTTTTGGATACCAATATGGATGCTGGACATGGAGGAGCATCGGGCAGATTTGAAGCGTTGAAGGAAACCGCAAAGGAATATGCCTTTATTTTGGACCTCGAAGGAAAAGCGCTTTAAAAATAAAATGTTACATTTGCACGGAACAAATTTCTTATTGTTTTAAGAATTGTTCCCTACCTAATACCAGTTATGAAGAAACAGATAAATGCGTACAGCAATATCCTAGACCTAATTGGAAGTACCCCCTTAGTTAAGCTAAACAGAATTACCGCCCCACTTACTGGAAATTTCTATGCTAAACTGGAATGCTTTAATCCTGGACATTCTTCAAAAGATAGAATTGCGATTCATATTATTGAAGAAGCCGAGCGTAAAGGTATTCTTAAGCCGGGTAGCACCATTATTGAGACCACATCGGGCAACACAGGCTTTAGTATTGCCATGGTGAGTATTGTTAAGGGATACAAATGTATTTTGGCCGTAAGTTCAAAATCATCCCCAGACAAGATTGATATGTTGCGTTCCATGGGAGCAAACGTTTATGTTTGTCCAGCCCATGTCAGTGCGGATGATCCACGTTCTTACTACGAAGTGGCAAAGCGTTTGCATAGCGAAACGCCTAATTCCATATACATCAATCAATATTTTAACGAGTTGAACATTGATGCGCACTATTCCAGTACTGGACCAGAAATTTGGGAACAGACCAATGGTCAGATTACCCATTTGGTAGCCTGTAGTGGAACAGGAGGGACTATTTCAGGAATTGCTCGTTATTTGAAAGAGCAGAACCCGAAAATTAAAGTTTTGGGTGTTGATGCGTATGGTTCCGTATTGAAAAAATATCACGAAACCGGAGAGTTTGATCACAATGAAGTGTATCCATACCGAATTGAAGGATTGGGCAAAAACTTGATACCTGCTGCAACGGATTTCAATGCCATTGATAGATATGTGAAGGTAACTGATGGCGAAAGTGCCCATATGGCCCGTAAATTAGCCCATACCGAAGGTATTTTTGCAGGTTACACAAGTGGTGCCGCAACTCAGGCATTGTACCAATTGAACACAGAAGGAGAATTCACAGAGGATAGTAATGTTGTTGTGGTATTCCCAGACCATGGTTCAAGGTACATGAGCAAGGTCTACAGCAACGAATGGATGGAAAATCAAGGGTTTTTCGATATTCAAGATGCTGAAGTACCAGAAGAAATCAAGTACATTAAATAAAACCAGTACCTTACAATACCTCAAGAACGGCGATGAAATTTCATTGCCGTTTTTTTATATATGAACATTTCGTTATGCGAGGTTCATAAAAATATATACTTTTGCATTTGAATCAATATTAAGGTAGATGAGAGATTTATTCGATAGAATCATTGAGAACAAAGGACCTTTAGGAAAATGGGCTTCGCAAGCAGAAGGCTATTTTGTTTTTCCAAAATTGGAAGGACCTATTTCCAACAGAATGAAGTTTCAAGGAAAGGACGTAATAACGTGGAGTATCAATGACTATCTGGGTCTCGCCAACCTACCTGAAATCAAAAAAGTGGATGGGGAAGCCGCATTGGAACATGGTGCAGCTTACCCAATGGGTGCCCGAATGATGAGCGGGCACACCGATTACCACGAACAATTACAAAACGAATTGGCAGAATTCGTTCACAAAGATGCCGCTTACCTATTGAATTTCGGTTACCAAGGCTTTATGTCTGTAATTGATGCTTTGGTGGCCAAGGACGATATTATTGTATACGATGTGGATTGCCACGCTTGTATTATCGATGGTGTACGTTTGCATATGGGCAAGCGTTTTACCTTTAAGCATAACGACCCAGAAAGTTTAGAGAAAAACTTGGAGCGTGCCACTAAATTGGCCAATGAAACCGGAGGAGGAATCTTAGTAATATCCGAAGGGGTTTTTGGTATGCGTGGTGAGCAAGGTATCCTGAAAGAAATCGTGGACCTTAAGAAAAAGTTTCAATTCAGACTGTTGGTCGATGATGCTCACGGATTTGGAACCCTTGGTAAAACTGGTGCTGGAGCAGGAGAGGAGCAAGGCGTACAGGATGAAATTGATGTGTATTTGGCCACTTTTGCCAAGTCCATGGCAGGTATCGGGGCATTTGTTGCTGCAGATAAAGAAATCATTGAGTACTTAAAATATAATCTTCGTTCTCAGATGTTCGCTAAATCATTGCCGATGGTATATGTGAAAGGAGCATTGAAAAGACTGGATATGTTGCGTACCATGCCCGAGCTCAAAGCCAAGTTGTGGGAAAACGTGAATGCACTTCAAAATGGATTGAAGGAAAGAGGGTTTGATATAGGAACGACCACAAGTTGTGTGACCCCCGTTTATTTGAACGGTAGTATTCCGGAAGCGATGGCGCTGGTAAAAGACCTTCGTGAGAACCATGGAATTTTCTGTTCCATTGTGGTGTATCCGGTAATTCCAAAAGGATTGATTCTACTTCGTTTGATTCCAACAGCCACTCACACCTTGAAGGATATCGAGGAAACGCTAGATGCCTTTTCTGCTATTAGGGAACGTTTACAAAACGGAACTTACAAAAGACTTTCAGCTGCCGTAGCTGCAGCAATGGGCGAATAAGAAGCCTATTATATCTTGAAAAATTTAATTGCAGCGGACTTTGTTCCGCTGCAATGCGTATTGGGTATTGCCACGACGCCATCTCCCTTGGCGGACTTCGTTCTCGTTAAATGGATTCAAGCTGGTATCCCCATTGTAATATTGTAAATAGACAGCGGGCTGCCCCTGGTAAGAAACCAATTGCCAAGTCCCTGAATTATTGCCATTGGAAGCGCCTTGTGCATTTCCACCATAATTTCCCTCAACACTGAATGAGCCATCCGTATTCATGGTAAAGGTTCCATTGGCACAGAAATTCACGTAAGTTATGGAGCTTGCCATACTATCATTTACATACGAAGTACGCTGATAAAAAACCAATTGACTCCCTGCGATAATATTCAACAAACCTTGATTGTTCAATTCAGGATATTCACTTGTATTGTTATTCTGGGGTGGTGTAGTAACGGTTCTTTGAGTGTTGGTATTAGTGCCAGCGATGCCGCTGTTGTTTTTCATGTAAGGAGTCAGGTCAAAATTACCTAGGTTATGTAAATCAGAATACTTGTAAAATGGCTCATTGTACCCTGTGGCACGGACACTCATATTGGTACCGTCCAAAGTGGCTTCAAAATCCACGGGGCCATCCAATCCGTAGATCTCACCTGATATACTATTGAAAGACCCTGTGGCCCTAATGGCAAAACTTGTGCCAACAGCTGCCAGCATACCGTGATACTCATCGCCCACACGCTTAAATTGAATGGAAATACTGTTGGAACCGTTAATAAAGGTCCCAATGAAGTTAGAACTTTGTCCAAATGAACTGAATCCTGCCAAAACAATGGCAATCAGGGTAAGTGCAATCTTTTTCATAGCTAATGGTTGATGCAATAAATCTATTAAAAAGAAGGCTAGTCCACAATTAAATTAGTTGATTGGAACCCAAAATAGCAGTAAACTACTAGTCATTTAGGCGCTCCACTATAAGCGATGCAAAAAGATTAACCCCTGTCTTGATGGAACTTTCATCCACATTAAAGATAGGCGAGTGGGTCTGGGCTATGATACCTTTTTCATAATTGGACCCGCCCATAAAAAAGTAAACGCTCGGTACTTTGGGCTGAAAAAATGCAAAATCATCGCTACGCCCATCTGCAACCACACCGTACATGCGGAGTACCCTGTCATTGCCATAAATACTGGATAATTGTTCCAAGCTTTCATTGACCAATCGCTCGTTGTTGTCCAAAGTCGGAAAAACATTTACCAACTCTGCCCCTAAAAACTCATTGGAGTGCTCGGAATTTGATATAAATTTCTTGAGTAATGGTATCGCCGCATCCCGTTGTTGTTTGTCACTAAAACTAAGATATCCGCTTATTTTCAACCCTTGAGGTGTTTCTTTGAAGGTAAAATTGTTTTTGTCCACCGTAGTAAAATCCTTGTAAATGGACTTTGGATGTGTAATGCCTATTTGTGGGTCCCCCATATTCTGCATGTTCCAAAACTTGCTCTCGGGTGCAACATTTTCAAGAGATAAAATAGCTTGCTTTCCAAATTCGAACAAAGCATCACTATTCGTTTTATTTTTAAAAACAAGGTCCACTTTTTTATAGTCCGAAAACATTTCTTCTGGTTTGGTGGCAATGGTCCCAGCTGGAAAAGGCGTAACATGCATGGCATACATTTCCTCAGGTTCAATCATATCGAACAAGCCATCATCAATCATGGCCAAAGCCCCTTTAATATTTTCTTCCGATGGCTGAAACACGAAGTATATGGTCCCTGTCAGGTTTTCCTTCTGTTCGACCAGCACATTGGCTATTCCCAATGCCACAGCTGCATGTAGGTCGTGGCCACAAATGTGCCGTACTCCTTCATTTTTCGATGCAAAGTCCACCATATCGGGAGCTTTGTATGGCATGGCGTCAATATCGGCTCTCCAGGCTATCTTTTTACCGGGTTTTGCACCTTTTAGGATTCCGACCACACCATAACCGCCAATCCCCGTTTTTACTTCCAATCCGAGGCGGGACAAGTAAGCTGCAATTTTTTCTGATGTTCGTTTTTCGTTCCCCCCTACTTCGGGGTACATATGAAAATCCCTTCGTATGGTAACTAAACTGTCAAATATTTCATTGGTGCGTTGTTGAATATCCATATGGATGCCTTCGGTCTTTTTTTGACCGAAAGCGGATATGGACACCAAAAGGAAAAAGAATATAGTTAATGTGTTAGATAGGTTTCTAGGCATCATTATATTGTTTTGTTTGTTGAAACAAAGATGCAACTGAATTTTGGGTGCTACCTGACACATATGTGACAAACTTATTTTTTGGCAATCTTACTCCGTATTCTACTCAAAGATTGGCGCTCTATGCCCAGAAGCGAAGATAGATGGGTCAGACTTATCCGATTGATCAAATTAGGGTTGTCCTTTACAAAATTCAGGTAACGTTCTTCGGCGGTTTCAAACAGAAAGCTTTCTACCCGGTCGGTCTGTATGGTCAATACTTTTTCGGCGATAAGTCTGCCGTATTTTTCGTTGTTCTTGAAGTTTTTGTACCCTTCTTGTATGTCATCATAAGAAAGTTCAATTATTGTGCTCGGCTCCAAGCATTCCATATAGTATTTACTGGGACGTTGTTGAATAAAGGCAGGGTAGTCGGTGGCGTATTCATTTTCTTTTACAAAGCCGGTGGTTATGGATTTTCCTTTCTCGTTGATGTAATATCGTCTCAATAATCCTTTGCAGACATAGCCCATTTTTTTTTGGATTTCGCCATTCTTAAAAAAGAAATCCTTTGACTTGTACTCGTTGAAGCTCAGTTGTGAGCGGAGCAACTCCAATTCTTTGGGAGACAAATATGAAAATTGCTGAAGGTAGGTTTGTAGGTATTTTTGATGGGTTTCCTCCACAATACAATTCTGAAATCTTGTAATGGTTAGCGATTGTCTTTGAAAATTAATCTGCGTGCTAAATTTATAGTATAAACAGACTTCTCGAAGATAAGGATTAAGCACAAACTATATATTGAAAATACCAAATTCTGATTCTCTTTCAGGGTTTCAGCGAAAAATATGATCTTGGGTTTTATCCAATAAAGTGATGCAATAAAAGAAGGAGTTTATTTGTAAAGGTGCTGCTATGCATTCATGTATTTGTAAAAAACAAAAATACTGTTATTCCCTTTCTTCAAAAGGCACTACTTTTCCATGTTCCACGTAATCTTTCAGTCCCTTTAACAATATGGCCCAGCAAAAAGAAGATCTTCTGAAATGATGGTTACATTCGGGCCAGCCTACGTGCCAAAATTTTAATTGCACTGTTCCGTTATTGCTTTCTTCCAAGTCAAACCCAAAGGAGGTCGGGTCCCAATCAGGGTCGGATTTGGTCATTTTGATATGGAAAGATTTGTTTTTCTCTATTTTGACCACTTTTCCGTACCAATCATATTCTGGCGTGAAAAAGAAATTGTACTCTTGGTTTTCTTCAAGGGTTCCTTTGCATTTTTGTGGCCACCAATTGATTAGGTGCTCGGGTTGTGTAATGGCTTTGAAAGTATTTTCAATGGTCCCGCGGACTTCCAAATCATGGTATATTGAATGTTCCATTTTATAGCTACTTTTCTCTAACATGAAAATTTATGACTACTCATTCTCCAAGTAATTCATCAAGCTCATTAACGTTTGTTCGTTTGCTGGGATAAAATAATTTATCAGTTCCAAATACTTTGGTGTGTTTTTGTAACCAATTCCGAAGGATTCCACTTGGGTGTTACCATCTTCCAATTCATTAAAATAGATAACGTTATAGAAGTCTTCAGCTTCTTTCTTCATGAAATCAGGGAAATTATCCGTTATTTCCGCTTGTAGCGTAATCAATTTTTCAGGTACGTAATTGATAATGTGGGTTGTGATGGTGGTATTATCCCCGATGGCTCCGTCCTTGTTATAATTGGTTTTAATGGTTCCCCCAACTTTGAAATCCACTTCGGCCAAGGGAACGGCCCAATTTTCCCAGCCTTCTTTGGTGGTGTAGGCACTCCAAACCTTATCCAAGGGGGCTTTCACCGTAAATTCTTGAATCAATACCAATTCGGGGCTCTGGGTGGAGTCTATAGTGGAGATTACTCTCTGACTGTCTTTTTGTGCAAAAACGAAGGAAAGCATAAAAATTGAAAAAAGGAGGGTCAGTGTTTTTTTCATGTCTTCTTGTTTTAATACTGATAAATCAGCATCTATTGAAACTGAATTTTCGCAGAAATTAATCAAAAAGCATCAATAATCACATAAAATACTGATTCAATTGATGTTAGGGGTAGTTGAGTATTAAATAGAAGCCTATGGAAATCCTTTCAACCCTAAAAGAATAGCTCTTAAAAATGTATCTTTGCATCCTTGAAAAAAAGAGAATTAAGTTTCGAATAATCTATTAATCAAATACAATGCAAGACGGAATCTACGCAAAGTTCAACACCTCCAAAGGGGAAATACTGGTAAAACTTACTCATGATAAAACACCTGGCACGGTGGGCAACTTTGTTGCACTGGCCGAAGGAAATATGGAGAACAGTGTAAAACCACAAGGGAAACCATATTATGATGGGTTAAAATTCCACAGGGTAATTGCCGATTTTATGGTTCAAGGTGGATGCCCAACAGGAACTGGAACAGGAGACCCTGGGTATAAATTCGATGATGAATTCCACCCTGACTTGGTACATGATGGGCCTGGAGTGTTGTCCATGGCAAATGCCGGCCCTGGAACCAATGGAAGTCAATTTTTCATTACCCATGTGGCTACACCTTGGTTGGACAACAAGCATACCGTATTTGGTCGTGTGGAAGAAGGTCAAGATGTTGTGGATGCCATTGCACAAGGCGATACTATTGAAACCTTGGAAATTGTTCGAGTAGGGGATGAGGCCAAAAAATGGAACGCCATTGAAGCCTTTAGAGTATTTGAAGGGGAACGCGAAAGGCGTATTGCAGAGCAAAAAGAAAGAGCTGAAGCCGAACTGGAAAAATTAGCTGCTGGTTTTGATAAAACAGATAGTGGATTACGCTATAAGATGATTCAGAAAGGCAATGGTACAAAAGCGGAAAAAGGCAAAACCGTTTCTGTTCACTATGAAGGTTCTTTGGCCAACGGTCAAATCTTTGATTCTTCTTACAAAAGAAACCAACCCATTGATTTTGTTTTGGGTATAGGACAGGTTATTCCTGGTTGGGACGAAGGTATAGGCTTATTGCAGGTAGGGGACAAGGCACGATTTGTTATCCCTTCGCACTTGGCCTACGGAAGCACTGGAGCTGGTGGGGTTATTCCTCCAAACGCGACATTGATTTTTGATGTGGAATTGATGAATGTAAAGTAAGAAATCCATCCATTATAAAAGAGAAAAGCTTCCAGCAATGGGAGCTTTTTTATTTGGCCCTGTTCACACTCAACAATAGTAAAAAGAGATTTAGAACGAGCAAAAAAATTAAAATACTGAAAAAAGTGGTCATGGCTGTACGTGTTTATCACATAACAATCCAACGATTAAAAACCCTACCTATTGTTCAGTTGATTGTTTGATTCATTTTTTGGAACCGTTTACACTCCACACCAACAATAGGGCATTAACAATCAAAAGGAACGAAAGTACTCCGAAAAAGGTGTTCATTTATATTGGTTTAATGGTTTATGGGGGACTGTGTTTATTACTTAGATAGCAAAAAATGGATTGGTTGCGTGTAGGAATAAAAAAAAGCCCGAGCATTTGCTCGGGCTTATCTATAAAAAAGTTAATTATAACCTATTCCGCAATTTGTACATTAACGGCGTTTAATCCTTTTTTACCTTGTTGTAGTTCGAATTCTACAACGTCACCTTCTCTAATTTCATCGATTAAACCAGAAATGTGTACAAAGTGATCTGTGTTTGAACCATCTTCAGTGATAAATCCGTAACCTTTGGAGTCATTGAAGAATTTTACTGTTCCTTTACTCATAATATAAATTGAAAAAAATTAATTGACTCCAAAGGTACGTTTAATTTATTGGGAACAAGCTTAAATCTTTATAAATTAAAAAATTAAGCTGTTGGATCAGGCGTTAAACGCAGGTATGGCTTGATTTCCTCCACACCTTTGGTAAAGATTCCTTTGGCTTCTTCTGTAGGAATAGCAGGGCTTACCACCACTTTTTCTCCATTTTTCCAGTTGGCTGGCGTTGCCACTTTGTGGTTTGCTGTCAATTGCAAAGAATCGATTACGCGCAACAATTCATAGAAATTACGTCCAGTTGAAGCTGGATAAGTCAAGGTAAGCTTGATTTTTTTGTCTGGGTCAATGATAAAAACCGATCGTACGGTAAGTGTACTATCCGCATTTGGATGAATCATATCGTATAGGTCAGATACCTTTCTTTCCACATCGGCAACTATCGGAAAGTTAACCTCTGTGTTCTGTGTTTCGTTGATATCCTTGATCCATTCCGCATGTGATGCTGCACCATCAACACTGAGTGCCATCATTTTTACGTTTCTCTTCTCGAACTCATCCTTGAACTTGGCTGCTGTTCCCAGTTCCGTAGTACAAACCGGAGTGAAATCCGCCGGGTGCGAGAACAAAATTCCCCAACTATCGCCAAGGTATTCGTAAAAGTTCAATGTTCCTTCTGAAGTAACCGCTGTAAAATCCGGAGCAGTATCTCCCAGTCTTAAAGTTGCCATATATTTTTAAAATTTTAGGTTTGTAAATCAGTACTCTACAAAATTACTAGATTATTTGATTATCACATTTAAAATCAGTTAAAAGTGTATTAAAAATACAGTATTATGGATGGAATTTAATCCCAATCAAAATATTACTTTTAAAAGATGGAAAAAGAAGTGTTGGAACAACTGCGTTACCCTATTGGAAAATTTGAAATTCCCGAATCCATTACAGAATCCAAGCTTGAAGAATGGATATCCGTTTTGGAAACATTGCCACAGCGATTGAGTGATTTGGTATCGCCTCTTTCCGAGGAGCAACTGGAAACCCCATATCGGCCAGATGGCTGGACGGTACGACAATTGGTTCATCATATTTCCGATAGTCACCACAATAGCTACATCCGTTTCAAATGGGCCTTAACAGAAGATAAACCAACCATAAAAGCCTATGATGAAAAGGCATGGGCCGAACTTTTCGACACCCGAACGGCACCTATTCTTATGTCCTTATATCATTTAAGTGCAGTACATGCCAAACTCGTTTATTTGATTAGGGGACTTTCAAAGCAAGATTTAAAAAGGAGCTTCATTCATCCAGATGGCAACCAGGAAACCACATTGGAAGAAAACATTGGACGCTATGCGTGGCACAGCAATCATCATTTCGCCCACATTGAAAATTTGGTAAAGCGCAAAGGTTGGTAGGCTAGAGTTGCTTGGTCAATATCCACATGGCCTTTTCTTCTTGTTTTACATGGGGAAGGACCACTTCGCTCTCTCTTTTGATGATAAATCCGTTTTTTTGATAGAAATGCACTGGTTTTCCTTTTTGCATGGCATCCAGCCAAACTACTTTTTTGTTGAGTGCCCTCGCGGTATCTTCAATAAATTGAAGCAGTTGTTTACCGATACCTTTTCCAGAATGCTCCTTCAACAAATAGATTTTTTCAGCCTTTAAAGCATCTATATCCGAAATTTCATCAATTCCGCAATCCTTTACCAATTTTAATATCCCTACGGATTCATTATCCCAATTGATCAAATAGTTCAGTGCATTGGGGTCTTGTAGTTCGCGTTCCACTACTTCTTGGGTCAAACCATGCGAAATGTAGGGCGTTGGATCCTCTTTCTCCCATAAATGCAGGTAATGTTCGCGATAGGATTTGGAGCCAACGGTCAAATATTGTTGCAGATTGGATTTTGTGACGGGTTCTAAAGTTAGGGCATTATCCAGAACAGCAGTGGTCATACTCGGATTGCTAAGTGGTTATCCATTTAATGTTACAGCCTAAACTTGGCTTTTGTTCGGCATCAACATCTTTATTGTTTAGAACGGCATCCATGGCGCCCTTGAGATCGGTTCCGGTCAACGGAACATCGTTACCTGGTCGTGAATCGTCCAGTTGTCCTCGGTACACCAAGGTCATATCGGCATCAAAAAGATAAAAATCTGGTGTACAGGCAGCATCGTATGCTTTGGCTACTTCTTGGCTTTCATCATACAAGTAAGGGAAAGTATAGCCTTCTTCACTGGCTTTTTCCTTCATTAAATGTGGTGCGTCTTGCGGATAGTTTTCCACGTCGTTGCTGGAAATGGCCACGAAGGCAATCCCTTTTTCCTGATATTCCTTCGCTAGTTTGACAATCATAGGGTTTACATGGATCACAAAAGGGCAATGGTTGCAAATAAACATGACCACCGTCCCTTCTTTACCTTTTACATCGCTCAGCGCTACTGTTTTGTCGGAAACGGTATCCACGAGTTCAAAATCGGGTGCCTTGGTGCCCAAGGGAAGCATATTGCTGGGTGTCCTAGCCATTGTTCTTCAATTTTAAGATTGTTACTGCCATAGGATAAAAATAAAAAACGACCTGCAAAAATTACAGGCCGTTGTACTATTAAAAGGAATTTATTTTTTAGATATCGTCGAAGCTGACATCGGTAAAGTTGTTGTCAGTTGCGCTTCCATTTTCACTAAAACTGCCTTCTTCCTTTTTAAAATCTTTTTGATGACGCTCAGAGATGACTTCGGTACCTTTTTCGTCGATAATGTAATCCATCATTTCCTCCATAATCTCACGGAAAGCACTGAAATCTTCCTTGTACAGATAAATTTTATGCTTTTTGTAGTGGAAAGAACCATCGTCGTGAGTAAACTTTTTACTTTCAGTGATGGTTAGGTAGTAATCTCCGGCCTTGGTACTTCTAACGTCAAAAAAATAGGTTCTTCTTCCTGCTCTTAAGACTTTAGAATAAATCTCTTCCTGATCCATTGTATCTTTCTGGCCCATTTTGGTATAGTGTATTTAGTACTATGTTGAATTATGTCATCAAAAATGTAAAAAAAAAGCTAATTCAGCAACTTTTTTATGATTCTTTACCTGAAAGTTGATTGATATAAAGGTCTTTGTAATACCCATCGGTATTGTTCAATTCTTCGTGGGTACCTTCTTGAATGATACGGCCGCCATCCAACACTATGATTTTGTCCGCATTTTTGGCAGATGATACCCTGTGGCTCACAATCAGGGTGGTCTTGCTTTCGGAAACGCGTTTTAAATTGTTGAGGATTTCTTCCTCGGTCTCCGTATCCACAGCGGATAGACAATCATCAAACAAATAGATTTTTGGGTCCTTCATTAGGGCACGGGCAATGGAAACCCGTTGCTTTTGACCTCCACTGAGCGTGATGCCCCTCTCGCCCAAGACCGTATCGTATTTTTTGGCAAATCCTTCAATATTTTTATGCACCACCGCTTTTTTGGCAACCTCCACAATCTCATCATGCGTAGCATTTTCATTACCAAAACGGATGTTGTTCTCAATCGTATCCGAAAAAAGAAAAGCATCCTGAGGGACAGCACCAATGGAACTTCGAAGACTATTCAAATTCAAATGTTGCACCGGTATGCCGTCAATCAATACTTCTCCGGAAGAGGTATCATAGAGACGGGCGACCAAATCCAAGATCGTGGATTTTCCAGAACCTGTTTTTCCCAAAATGGCCACGGTCTGTCCCGCTTTTACGCTGAACGAAACATCATTCAAGGCCGTAATGTTGGTGTCTTCGTAGGTAAAAGTCACATTTCTGAACTCGATATCCCCTTTGATTGGAGTAGGGGTTTCAACCAGGTTTTGGATGGAAGGCTCTTCCTTTAAAAACTCATTGATACGCTTCTGCGAAGCTTCCGCGCGTTGCACAATGGATGTCAACCAACCCACAACAGCCACGGGCCAAGTGAGCATGTTCACATAAAGGATGAATTCCGCTATGATCCCAATGGTTTCAATTTCCCCGTTGATATATTGTTTCCCCCCAATATAGATAACGAAAACATTACTGATTCCGATCAATAAGATCATCAATGGGAAAAACCAGGCATTTACTTTGGCCAAAGCCATACTGGTATCTTTTCCTTCGTTGGCCAGCCCTCGCAATTCCGTATTGATGCGGGGCTCAATGCTATAGGCCTTGATGACGGATATCCCAGAAAAGGATTCTTGAGTAAAGGTGGAAAGCGTGGACAAAAACTCCTGCACCTTGGTGCTCCTTTTATGGATGATTTTACTGATTTGATAAATCAAAACGGATAGAATTGGCAGGGGCAATAAAGTATAGGCAGCAAGGGTAGGGGCCTTTATGAACATTAATGGCACCAAACACACAAAAAGCGTCAAGGTTTGTATGCCGTACATAATGGCAGGCCCACCGTACAATCGTACTTGGTTGATGTCCTCACTGATTCGGTTCATGAGATCACCGATTCTGTTCTTTTTATAAAAATTGAGGCTTAAGAGTTGGTAATGGTCAAACACCTCGTTTTTGAGATCGTATTCGATGTATCGGGATACATTGATGATGGTCTGGCGCATCAAAAAAGTGAACAAACCTGAAAGAATGGCCGCACCGATGATAATCAAAATATATTGGAGCAAAAGCCCCTTGGCATCTGAAAGCGAAATCACATCAGCTGTAAAATCCTCCACCGCTTGTATGGATTTGTTCACGTAGGAAGGCATTACCAAGGAAAAAACACGGGCAATAATCGTAATGATTATCCCTAAAAATAGTTTGAGCCAGTATTTTTTAAAGTATTTATTTAGGTGCTTTAGTTCCTTCATAAAAAAGGGGAAAAAGGTGGTTTTTTAGTGTCTATGATGGTCGACAATCCAGCAAATATATACCATCCCGCACAAAGTAAATGTTATAAAACTGATAAGAAAGCAAGATTGGTAGGTAAGATTCAAATATAAGATTACTTTTGCGGTGTGAAAGCCAAACAATGACTTTAAAAGTTCTTTAGACATGTTAACCAGAAGGCACATCCGAGTAAAAGTGATGCAATGCATTTATGCATTGGTGCAATCCAAGGACGATTCTTTGCAAAAGCAGGAAAAGTTTCTGCGAGTCAGTATAGAAAATATGTACGTTCTATACATTTTGATTTTAAGCCTTTTGGCTGAACTCCATCGTTTGGCAGAAAAACATGTGAGCCATGCTTCCAAAAAATACGTGGCCACCGAAGAGGACAAGTATCCCAATCCAGAAAAATTTGTAAAAAACCGATTGTTGCTGCAATTGGTCAACAATGAAGCATTGAAAAATGAATTATCCAATCGAAAGTTGGATAATTGGTATTTGAATGATGAATATGTGAAAATCATTTACAAGGCCGTTGTTGCAAGTGATATTTACAAGGACTACATGTCCAATGATGAGGATAGCTATGCCAATGACCGTAATGTGATCATTCAACTCTTCAAGGAAATCATTGCCCCCAACGAAAAGATCTACGATTACATTGAAGATGATAAACTGACTTGGGTGGATGATTTCCCTATTGTGAATACCTTTTTGGTCAAACGTTTGAAAAAAGCCAAACCGGATTCTGGAGACCGTTTCTTTTTACCTTCTTTGCTCAAGGACCAACAGGATATGGACTTTGCCAATGACCTTTTGACCAAGACCTTGCTCAATGATGGTAAATGGGAGAAGGAGATAGAGGGCAAAACGCCGAATTGGGACAATGATCGTATTGCGGAGATCGACTCTATTATACTAAAAATGGCCATTTGTGAGTTATTGAACTTCTCGTCCATTCCAGAAAAAGTGACGTTGAACGAGTATTTAGAGATTGCCAAGGAATACTCCACCCCCAAGAGCAGCATCTTTATCAATGGTGTTTTGGACAAGTTGGCAAAGGAGTATAAATCGGACGGAAGGATCCAAAAAATAGGCCGAGGTTTGCAATAAACAATAATTCCTTAATTTTGGGAAAACAAATTTTAATCATGAAAAGAATAACAACAATTTTAAGTTTGATCATGGTGGTTGCCCTAACCAGCGTATCATGTAAGGACAAAGCATCTAAAAAAATAGTTGCTGACAATGTAGAAAGTGCTGTGAGCAGAGATGAGGCTGACAAAAAGGTTCCTGTAATGACCTTTGAAAAAACTGAGCACGATTTCGGTACCATTCAAAGAGGGACTCCACAAGAAACTGTTTTTACTTTTACCAATACAGGTGATGCTCCTTTGATCATTACCGATGCAAAAAGTAGCTGTGGATGTACAGTGCCAAATCCTCCAAAAGATCCTATCGCACCAGGGGACACTGGAGAATTGTTGGTTAAATTCAACGGTTCAGGTCAAAATCAAGTGACCAAGACCATTACTGTAACAGCAAATACTGCCAAAGGTTCTGAAATCGTAAGAATCAAGGCATTTGTTCAAGCGCCAGGAGCTACACCAGCAGGTCCTGTAAAATAATTAAAAGACCTAAATGGAAAACCTAGGACAGTTTTTACCGCTGATTTTGATTTTCGCCGTGGCGTACTTTTTTATGATTCGCCCGCAAATCAAACGTCAGAAGGATGAGAAAAAATTCGCTTCGGAGCTTAAAAAAGGTGATAAGATTATCACTAAAAGTGGGCTTCACGGCAAAATAGTTGAATTGAATGACAAAGATTTCTCTTGTGTCATTGAGACTATGGCCGGTCGTTTAAAGTTTGATCGCTCTGCCATCTCCATGGAAATGAGCAAAAAATTAAACGCACCTCCCGCCGAGAAGAAGTAAGCGAAAAAACATATATACAAAATAGGACGTCCCTTGAAAGTAACATTTCAAGGGACGTTTTTTTGTATCTTATCCCAAAATAGAATCATATGGGAACAAGAAGACAATTTGTAAAACGCAGTGGATTGGGAGCAGCCGGATTGGGAGCATCAATGGTGTTGCCTACGGAATTATTGGCCTCTATCAGAAAAACCATCAGCCCCAACGATAAAATACATGTTGGTCTTATTGGATGTAACGGTATGGGGTATGGGGATTTGAATTCCATGCTGCAGAACAGTGAGGTGGATGTTGTTGCCCTATGCGATGTGGATGAAAATGTGCTTCGGGAAAAAACCGCGGAGTTGGAAAAAGGAGGCATAAAAAAACCGAAATGGTATTCAGATTATAGAAAACTGCTGGAGGATAAAGATATTGACATTGCCATAATCGGTACACCAGACCATTGGCATTGCCTACAACTTACGGATGCCATTGATGCAGGCAAAGATGTGTATTGCGAAAAACCGATTGCCAATTCAGTTGCCGAAAGTGATGCGATGCTTGCCAAAGTAAACGGAAGTGACCGAATGGTTCAGATTGGGCAGTGGCAACGTAGCGAGCCCCACTTTGTGGATGCGATCAACTATGTGCATTCTGGCAAATTGGGACAGATACGTTTGGTTAAGGCTTGGGCCTATCAAGGATGGATGCAGTCTGTTCCTGTGCTTCCCAACAGCCCCGTTCCGGAAGGTGTGGATTATGATATGTGGTTGGGACCAGCGGAACATAGACCCTTCAATAAAAACAGGTTTCATTTTAACTTTAGGTGGTTCTGGGACTATGCTGGTGGCTTGATGACAGATTGGGGCGTACATTTAATCGATTATGCTCTTTTTGGAATGAAGGCTTCCACTCCAAAATCAGTAATGGCCATGGGCGGTAAATTTGCCTACCCCGGGGACGCTGCTGAAACGCCGGATACTTTACAGACCATCTACGACTTTGGCGATTTTTCCATACTGTGGGAACATGCCACGGGAATTGATGGTGGAAACTACGGTAGAAACCATGGTGTCGCCTTTATTGGAAACAATGGGACCTTGGTGCTAGACCGAGGGGGTTGGGAAGTTATTCCTGAGCACGACCGTCCACATTGGAGTCAGGATTTAGGGCCTAAAATAGAGACTGTCCCTTTACAAAAAGGTGTGGGCCAAGGATTGGGACTGCACACCCAGAATTTCTTGGAAGCCGTAAAAACCCGTGATAAGTCAATCTTGAAAGCGCCTATCAAAATTGGTTACGATGCGGCCGTGGTAAGCCATTTAGGGAATATCGCCTATAAAACAGGGGAACGATTATTCTGGGATGCGGATAACCATAAGTTCAACCATTCGGAGGCGGATGCTTTGTTGGCCAAGCCATATCATAACGGTTGGGAGTTTCCAAAGGTGGGGTAGTGGTAAGTTGCTTTACTCGGTTGTATCGACATAAATGGCTCCGTCTTTCATCACAAAAACTACATTTTCCATGGTTTTGATAAAGTCTTTGGTAAGGTCTCCTTTTACAGCGATGACGTCTGCATAGGCGTCGGGTGCGATAACTCCAATCCTGTTTTCCTTGTTAAGTCGGGTCGCAGAGATGTATGTGCTGGATTGTAATATGTCCAAAGGTTGCATCCCCGCTTCGAAATAATAGCGGTACATATCCTTGGATGATTGACCTCTTGTTGTGTTGATGTTTGTGTAATTATCGGAACCTGCCACAATTTGTACCCCGTTTTTCCGGGCTCTAGCTAGTCTATCGTTGTTCCTTTTGACATAGCCATCCACCCAATCCAATTCATTCGCTTCGTAACCAGCAAGTTCAGTGAAAATATGCATGTAAGTCCTACTATTTTCTGTGGGAACCAGATAGATATCTTTTTCGGCCATTTTTGTCAATGTGGTATCTGCCAAATTAAAACCATGTTCTATCCCATCAACCCCTGCTTCGATTGCGTTCCAAGCTGATTGATTGGTAACGCAATGTGCGGTTACGGTTAAATTGTAAGTATGAGCCGTTTGCACAATGGATTTCATCTCTTCAACACTCAAGTAGGTTCTGTTCGGGATGTTATCGGCACATATTTTAATGAGATCAACATTTTGGTTTACATGCTCACGAACGGCATTTTTCCCATCTTCAGGACTTTTTATGTTACGATATTCTAGGTCTATAATTTTCTGATGCTCGGGTTGAACCCCATAAATTTGTCCTCCTTGTGCGGCCAAAATAGGTCCCGATGCAAAGATTCGTGGTCCTGTCGTGGTTCCTTCATTAATGCCATCCCGCAGGGCAACATCAAGATAAAGCCCAGAATTCCCCAAATCCTTAATGCTGGTTATTCCGTTGTACAAATAACTCTCCGCTCTTTTGGCTCCACGAAGTACGCGTAGACCATCATGCTCCATGGTTAAGGATTGCACGCTGTGCTCGGCAAAGTCTTTGCCCGCATCCTGAGAAAAAAGTACATGGGTATGCGCATCGATGAGTCCAGGGAGTACGGTATATTCAGTCAGGTCAATTGCAGATGCGCCACGAGGTAGTGATTCGAACTCATCAATCGAAATGATTTTTGTTCCTTTTATCTGAATTAATTTGTTCTTTAAAAGGGTATTGTTTTTACTATCGTACAGTAACCCTGCTTTTATGTAAGTGCTATTTTGTTGCCCGATGACATCGGTTTGGAAAGAAAGAACAATCAGGATAAGGATTAAGAGCTTTTTATGCATACTTCTTTGGTTTAGTTGTATGTAAAAATAGGAAGAGAAAAATGGTATTGCGTTTAATCTGTTTTAAAATCATATAGAGAGGGTAGTGGTGTCCTTGTAAAATAGCTGTAAATGAATTCACTTTGGTATGAATAGGCTGAATTATCAGTATTAGCGACTGTTTTTGTACAATTCAATGGCCTGAAGGTAATTCTGGGCTCCTTTCATGCTCAAATCATGTACAAAACCATCAAGTTCGGAGTGGTTTTCCTTAACCCAATTGACCAGTGAATCCCGTTCTTGTTGCCAAACCTGCCAATTGGCGTCTTTGCAATCCAGATTATCAATCTTTGATATTTTATCTGCGGTAAAACTGAATCTATGTTCACAGGTCAATGGATTGTTCTGTAGAAATTCAAACCTGAGCGATTCCACGGCAACTGTGGCTATAAACTGATTATTTTGATGTTCAATTGAAATCACTTTATACGTAGGCTGAAAAACGGAGTCCCATTTAAATTGACCGTAGTAGCTTTGTTGGTCAAACTCCATCACATAATCGCCTTCTGTAATAATAAGGCTGTCGGCAATAGTTCCCTTGATTTGATTGAAATCCGAGTTGTTGAACCCTTCGTAATATCTATTTATTTGCGCTGCCTTATCTATGTTATCTCCAGAACAACTGGCAATTAAACATAATATGGATAGGAATAGAAGTTTCTTCATGATGTGAAAGTAGGCAAAATACTGTAGACGATACGCTAATTACAATCTGTGGTGTCGTCAAAAAATGCTACCTGTTGATTGGCTTGTTCAAAAATCGATTACGGTCTTGATTGACCGTTTACTTGTAAAATTCCTTTTCGTCGACCTTTATAGTAGTCAGTTCCACAGTATGGCCGTCTGGATCCTTTGTGTAAATCGAATCAAAATAATGATGGTCTTGAATTTTAAATTCCAAATTCAATTCGGCATATCTTTTTTTGGCTTTTTTAAAATTATCCTTCGACACATTGAATGCGAAATGATCAATTTTTACATTTTTTGAATCTTGGGGTAGTTCTGGGTCACTTATATTGGCCGGAAACAAAGCAATTCCTGACTTTTCTGAGAATAAAAAGATGGGAAAGTCTCCCCATTCCGGTAACTGATATCTTCTGAGTCCCAGCACATCTTCATACCATTTTGCTGAAACTTCCATATCCGCGACACGAATTGCTACGTGGTCCAAAAAATCGATTTTTATGCTATCGCTCATTTTCTCAAGTCACTCTTTATAACATGCCATTATAGTATTCTGATTCCCAAAAATTGGTCGATTAAAATCAGTATTGAGCTCATGATCATTACAATCAAGGTTGTCCAAAGTTGAAACTTCCAATTCAAACTATGTTTTTTTGAGATTTTATAGACCATCACATATAGGAGTCCGCTCACCATTATGGGCAAAGTAAAAGTTCCGATTCCCAAAAATGCACTAATCCGACCTTCATCATTCGGATTAATAAAGTTCATGAACCCAGCTAAAAGCCTCATGTAGAATGCTGTGAACAAGAAAAGGTAAAGGTATTTATTCCAATTCTGAGACCATAAAACCATGAAGACGATCAGTCCTTGCAGTATTGTAATTATAGGGCCTGAGGCGGAAATGAAAACTTTGTGCATGTCAGACGGATTCTCTCCTTTTACCGGAGAGCCCCCATTTATCCTCATGATGGATTCATACCCTAATGATTCACTTGTGAGCCAATGGGCAAATTCATGAATAATCCACGTAAAGCATACGGCAACTATTCCATAAAGGACATATTTGAGTTCGATTTTTTGATTGGTCATTTTGGTTTGAATAAATTAAGCATAATGCTTTTGCAGTAGTCTATGGTTTGGGTATGTAGTATTATAAAACGTTTTCAATTCCATTCCACATTCAGTTTTTCCAATTCCGCATTCAATTCGGTTTGTGAATTTGGGTCTATTATTTTCGTATTGATGGTCAGTTCATTTTTATCCGTTTTCAGAATATAATCCCCTGCAAATTTTTTAATCCTTTTAATCTCATTGAGATTTAGTTTTTTTCCGAGTGGACCATTCACGTTTATGATTCCATTTTCTATACTCACATACTTGTAGGTCTTTTGATAAAAATAGAGGCCTAAGTACATTAAGGAAATCAAAATCCAACCGTAATCAATCCAGCCTGGTTCTTCTTTTGTAAAAAATCCAATAAAAAACCAAGTGAGCCAAACAAGCCCTAAGATCAAATTCACATTCAATTGTCTTTTCTTGTAAGCTATTTTCATTTGTCAAAGGTTGAATAAAGTGCAGTGATGATTCCGTTTAGGGTAACTAAATATAGTTAAAAGAACAAGACCACCACCGCTTCAACATGTTGTTGTGCCTAGTATTTATTTGATTTCCTTAAATTTTTAAATTGCTTGACCATTTTTCCGAAATTTTTGTCCTTTTTACGTTTTTCAGCCACAGTTGATTCAAAATGTTCCTTTTCTCGGTTCATTTTCAGATAATTCTCATAGGACGATTTATCTAACTTTTCATTTTCAACGGCTTTCAAAACAGCACAATCAATTTCTATGGTATGGGTGCAATCCTTGAACTTACAGTGTTTGGAAAGCTCAACTATTTTTTCAAACGTTTTTTCCAATCCTCCAACTGAATCTGCGATACCCACTTCACGTATTCCGGGATTGTCAATTACAATTCCACCGTTTTCAACAACTATCAATTCTCGGTGGCTTGTAACGTGGCGTCCCTTATTTGTACTTGTGCTGATGGTATTTGTTTTCATCAGTTGTTTTCCTGAAAGATTATTTAGAAGGCTTGATTTTCCAACTCCTGACGAGCCCAACAAACAATACGTTTTGCCCTTTACTATATGCTCTTTTAGCCGTTCAATCCCTTTTTTGGACGTATTGCTAATAGCAATTATGGGTACTTGCTTCACTCTTTTTTGAACTTCGGATATCAATTTGGTTAAATCAGTATCATTTATCAAGTCAATTTTATTCAGAATGATAATTGGCTTTACATTGGATGCATTGCAAATTGTTAGATACCTTTCGATTCGATTGATGTTGAAATCCCTATCGATTGCTTGTACAATCAATGCAAAGTCAATATTAGTTGCTATGATTTGATTTTCTCCTTTTTTACCAACTGCTTGTCTTTTAATGATGGTTTTTCTGGGTAAAATGGAGTGTATGAGAACTTTGTTGTCATCATATTCAGAAATAGCAACCCAATCCCCAATAGCAGGAAAATCTTCACGAGTATTTGCCGTATATCTTAAGTTCCCTATGATTTCTGCATCAAATTCGCCTCTTTCAGTTTTAACTATATATCTTTCCTTGTGCTCTGAAATAACTCTTCCGATTTCAAAGCCCAATAGATTATGTTGAATTCTTAGTTGTTCTATTTTGTCATTATATCCAAAATGTTCTGGTTTCATATTCTGGTGTTTTAAATAGTGCAAACACTTGCGGTATTCAAAAATGAATTCAAATACAAAAGCGTCCACTACTGATGTGTTTATTTGTAAAATGGAAATAAGTAGAGATGCTTCAGATTAGTACCTGAAGTAAAGAATGGTGATAGTCAAAGAAAATTGACTATCTATTTTACAATATCCGAATATGATATTACAGATGTAATAGACATAAAATGTAGTTAGGGTACAAAATTAAAAAATTTCCCTTATAAAGTGTCTGGGAAAGAGCTTGTTTTTACTCTTCGATTTTCATTCCAATTATTGATTTGAAGCGCGATTAAAATTCCAATAACCACGAGAATGATTTCTCCGATAGCATATTTGAAGTATTTTCCAATCTTGCCCTCTTCAAGTAAACTTCGCCTAATTTTTCTAAAGAATTTTATCATTGGTTAGTGGTTGATTATAATGTTCTTAAAAATAGGGAGTTTAGCTCAGGGAAGTAGGAAAAATGAATTATGGTCAGTGCTACACGCTAGCCATTATTAGATCAACAAGTTCTTTTTCACTTGGCCTTGGGGCATTTTCATTTATTATCTTTCCATCTTTTCCAAATAGTAAATACCTCGGTATAGTTTTTATTTTATAATTCTTATAAAGATTAGACTTTTCCCAATTTGAGATAATATAGCTATCCTCTTCCTTTGATATCTTTTCAAGTTTTGATGCTCTTTCCCAGGCCGAATAGTCTTTATCTATGGATATTTCGATGATTTTAATTTCCGTCTCATTAAACTTTTGTTTTAAATCTTTAAGGTAAGGCATTTCTTGTCGGCAAGGTGCACACCAACTTGCCCAAAAATCCACTAAAATAATTTTCCCTTTATGCTTTGAAAGTACTTGCTCAAAGGTCAATTTATTGTCATTGACAAGATTGGTTAAAATTCCGATAGTTCTATCAGTTGTATTTAGTTTTTTTGAGTTCTCCCTTTGTTTATTAACAACTGAATTCCACTTATTTTTAAATTTATCATTTTCATTAATAGAGTGAAACTTTGTCAGGTATTTGTCAAATTTTGATTTTTCAATGAAAAAAATACTTTTAAGATATGAGTCCAATAAAACCTCTTTTGCAGATTCATTCAAAAATGTTTCTTGTTCGACAACAAAGTCGAATAGAACGGAATTCTTAACCCGCTTATCTTCCTTAAAATATTTGTATGAAATCAAAGCTCTTAAAAAACTAACATATTGTTTATTTTCAAAAAATTCTTCTTCATTGAGTTTTATGTCTAAACTCTCTATGTCTAAATCTATGTTTTGATTTTTTGCCTTTCTTACTTTATAGGTGGCTAACTTTAATTTTTGATTAATTGCGTTGGTTGAGTAGAATATATCCGAAATACTATTAGTAGATTTCAGACTATCCAGTAATTTAATTGAATTTCTGTATATTTTTTCTGAATCATATTTATTGTTTTGAATTTTATTTTCATCGATTACTATTGCTTTATTTTCGAGATTATCCTTGTAAAGTAAAAAACCGAAATTTGTTTCACTCCAAGTTCTATCACTATTTGTTAATGTAAATATTGGATGTTCAATCTGTTTAGATTGATTAACATTTACTCTTTGTATTTCGATTAAAAGACTATCTCCCTTTTCAAGATATAATTCATAGAAAAATGAAATCCACGGTACACCACCATTAATTTTGATGGTGTTTTGGGTTGGAATGGTTACTGATGTTCTTTTTTCTTCCTTTCCTAGAAATAACATATCAGGTTTATGCTGCATTTTATCTAAGTAAAGGTTGGTAAAAAATGAATTTATGGTGTCATTTATACTAATTACAACCTCATTTTTTCTTTCAGTTTTCTTTTCTCTAACTATTGAGGTTTCAGTACTATTTTCTGTCTTTTTTTCTAGACAGCTGCAAAATAATAGAAGTAAAACTACAAGTAGAATATTTTTCATAGGCTTGCATATAATGGTATCGGCCATGATTTCGTTGTGGCTGCCGGCAGGATTTTTCAGCGAGCCAGGGCCGCGGGATGAAAGCATTCCCGTTGTTATTAGGTTTCTTAAAAATAGGGAATTTAGCTCAGGGAAGGAGGGAGCAATGAATTATAGCCAGTTTTATCTCTAGCTTTTATTGTACTATCCTCTTCAATATGTCCGCTGTTTTCGATTCAATTTCTCCATGGTATTTCAAGTCAGATGCTTTATTGTCAGTTAGCATTTGATAGAAAATACAAGCGTTTAAAAATGCTCCGTATTTGTTTGGGTGAATATTGTCCTCGTATAATTTGATGTCAGGATATTGGGTCAGAATTTCATACACTATGTTTCCATTGTCAGAAAGTATGAGTCCATATTTTTCCGCTACTGAACCATACGCCTCATTAATTAATTCTATTTCCTGTTCTAAATTCTTTATTTCTGGCGAGCAGTACTCATCATTCTCCAATGAATGATTAATTGCCCATTTTGAATAGCAATATTGTTTCGGGTATTCTTTTTTTGAAGGCCAAGTTTTAAATAAAATAAATTTACAATTTTGATTTGAAATTCGATTCTTTATTTCGGCAATTGCAGTTTCCACCTTGTATTCTTTGGCCTCTGGGATTAAAAGTCGGACTGTTCCTTCCTGAAGGACTATTATATCCCAATCCTTTTCGGATAATTTAATTTCCGTTTCTGTTTTTTCTCCTTCTTCTTTTTTCCGAGTACTAATTCTATTTTCAGTTTGTAATTCAATTATACTGTTCAAATGCCCATCCAATGATATTCCTGGAAACGTACTTTGCTCAATGTTAAAACCAGAGTTGGTCTCGTTTATCATTTTTTGCAGGGTTTCAGGCATATCATAGTAGTAGGTCAAACTATTCCCAATAAATAGGACATTGATTTTTTCTGTTCCCTCTGTTTCTTGAGATTTACAATCAGCACAGACAAGTATTAACAATAAGAGTAGAATATTTTTCATAAATTACAGGTAACGCTCTTGTACAACCATCAGTTACGGATTTTAAGTTATGAATTTTTATTTAAGCACTGACGTAGTCGAATCCGCCGACATTGCGGTTATACCATGTTAAGGTTAGTTTTTTAGCCACTCAACCGCATTTTCAGACATTTTTTTATAGTCGTGACCAACATTTTTTATTGTGTCTATTTCCCAATTATATGTCCAATTATTTTTGTGCTTCAACTCCTTGTTTGCATTAAAAAAAGTGGTTCCACGTTCCAATCTATGAGCTCCTTGTTCCATTGCCAAATCGGTGGTTCTAAAAGTACCTAAACTTGGGTCATTATCTAATTCTCCCAAGAGAACAACCAATCTTTTCTTGTAAGATTCTTGCAGATTCGTCTCTGTATTTTTGATGCCATACGGAAATTCAAGGTTCTCGTTTGGCAAACTGTAGAATCCAGCATTTGCAGCAATAGCTGTTCCTATTCTCGATTCCGGCATTAACATGACCATTCTATGAACAAATTGTCCGCCAGCTGAATGTCCAAAAATATCGTACTGCTCGTTTGTAATATTATTAACCGATTTAATGTGGTCAAATATGTTTTCAACGACGGTGTATGCCCATTCTGTTTTCGGATTTTTAGTTCCAAAAAAGGTAAACAAATTCCCCTCTTGATAGTCGTTTGTTGTATATTTTGAAAACTTATTCTCAAATTCAGGCGCTATTATTAATAGGTTGTTCTTATTGGCCAATTCAGTCCAAGCGTTTAGATAGTCATCAGCATTTCGTCCGCCACCATGCATGACGAAAACTATTTTGTCTTTGTCATTCCAGCTTTCAGGTTTGTACGTCCAAACCTTAACCGATTTTCTCTTACTATCTTTATAGGCGTGGATAACAAAAGAGTCTGTTCCGGTATTAATTTTATGGATTGCTGTGATTTCAGGTCCTTTTGGAAGTACATAGAGGTAAATGTAACCCGTAACCGAAAGAAGTGAAAAAATAGAAAAAGTAGATATAATCACCTTTTTTAATACTGTAAAAGTCTTGTTCATTTGATGTCTTTTTTTTTTGATTGATCAAACCTAGACTTCTTTGATTAGTTGCCTAATCTTTTATTTCCGAATCGTACTTTTTCAAGGACGAATTGTTTTTTTAAAGTAGAGAACTTATTCAGGGTAGGAGGGAGTGATAAAATACATCCAATAATATTGCTGTTCAGTGTAATGCGCTTTTGCTGAACTCGCGAAAGAACTGAAATAATTAACCGCTTTTATTTATTTCCTGTTCTAAATTCAATTAAATAGGGCTTTAAAGGAATACTCTCTTGAGTTCTAAAATTGTTGCTTATAAATATTTGATAATCTTTATTCGGCTCTAATTCCACAGGAATAGTCCAAGCGGTATTTCCATCTGACCAATATCTACCATTAATGTCATTTTTTGGAAAAGCGTCTTGACCTAAATCTCCAAAATCCACACCTGTATTATGTCCATTTAAAGGCTCAGAAAACGTTACCGTAATTTCTTTGATTTCGGGACTCACATTTTGACTTTTATTGTTAAACTGCTTTATCCCAACCAGGTAAGGTCGTTTGTTTTCGAAATTTTGATATAAAATGTCGAGCGATTCAGAAAAGTAATTCGATTTTTTAATGAATTCTTCTACTTCCGATTCATTAGTGTAATCCAACTCAATCATTGTCTTAATAGCATTTGACTTATCGTCGGCTTGATTGTAATAGTTTTCGCAAATTTGATATCCAACATAGTAACCCAGATCTCTCATTCCAAATTCATTTGGGGCATTTCCGTCCAACCATTTATATAGATTATTGGGATAGAACATTTCAGTTTCATATACTTCTCGTATTCTTTTGGCATTTTCTTTACCAAACGCAATTTGAGGATTTGGTGATGCTTTATCAAGTGTTTTTGATGCAACAAACTCCGCAACACCTTCATATAGTGTCAATGATAAAATATTGAAAACTCTTGGGTTTTGCTGGGTATGGACATATTCGTGAACATTCAAAAACACTAGGTGTTTTTTGGGGTTAGTAGCAAAATGTGATTTTAAGTAGGAAAAGTTTTCTGGAAATTCACTTGTCTCTGTTGAGCTATCAGCCAATGATATTTCAGAACCTATAAGAACCAAACTATCAATTGTTGTGCCTCCTGTACGAAAGGCTCCTATTGTGAAGTAGATTTTAGCAGGTTTTAATTCAGGATATATCGCTTTGAGCTTTTCAATACCAAGTTCTAATTCGGCACCCACGTTGCTTACTTGTAAGGTGTTTTCTCGAATTGATTTCCAAAATTTCGGATAGCTATTTATTACATTAATGTAATCTTCTGGGGTATAGTTTCTTGCTTGCCTGATTCCTTCCAATCCCACAGTTCCTTTTTGAAAATATAAACTGTCAAGATATTTATATTGCAAAATGGAATCTTTGGTTGATGTGATATTGTAGCCTTACCCCTTTTAGGACATCGCTAAATTCATAAAATTATCATTATGACCTCCTCCCA
>NZ_RZNA01000048.1:21536-214606 GCF_003992595.1 Flagellimonas oceanensis | reverse complement strand
GGGAAGTACCGCTCTAAGGTCCTCAGCTGTTCGCTCTTGGGCTTTTGGTCCGCCTTGAAGAGCCTGTGGATCTCCTCCAGGGTCATCTCCGAGACCTCGTAGGGCGTCAGCCTGTAGCACTTGAAGAACTCGATGTACTTGGCCACCGTGTTGCGGGAGATGCCAAGTTCCTTGCTGATCCGTCGCTTGCTGGCCCCCTCGCCGTACAATTTGTAAATCCTTTTTGCCTTTCGCATATCTATCTGTTTGTTCGCCATGGTCTTTTTTACAAAAGAAACCATCGCAACACTCAAATAGAATCGATCTTTTTAGTGGCTCACTTTCATCCGCCCCACTATGCTCACTTTGGTCCGCCGCGGGTGGCTCAGTTTAATCCGCCGCAGGTGGTATACTATGCCCGTTTTTTGCACATTGAGCGCAGGAATATATTTTACGCGAATCAAGACCTCAAATACAATTTACAAATCAACTTTTATTAAAAAATGACAAGTTTGCCTAAATAGCGACATAAAACATCAAGCAATTGACTATCAAAAACGGAAAAAAACCTTTTGAATGACACACAACAATACCGAACCTGTAAAAAGTGGTAAGAGAATCCTGTGTTTAAAGTTGTCAATATAAATCCATATTTAAATTGCCAAACAATTGGTAAAGAATTCATCCGAGGATACAACAACAAAGCGAACGAAGTAAATTCATATATCCAATCCAACTCAATTTAATTGGCTTGACCCTACAGGGACATGAATCCACAAAAATATAGGAAAACATAACGAGAATATACTTGAATCTAGAATACCGACAAATATGTGAGACTTAAAAATTAACTTTATATCCTCGCTGGAATGGCACAATGACAACTACTTTAGACCATTGACTGTTCATCATATAAAAAATATTCCACTATTAATTATTCTGTTTTTTCCTTTCGCTATTTTCTCGATCTTTTGATCAAAATTTTGGGGACGGGGGATGGATTACGAAAGATTCGGACAATATCGACAATGGTCGATTCGAATTGGCCAACCAGATACTAAGATTTTGGTTGGAGGCGATAAAATGAGCAGTACCACTACGGTATAATGCCCATAGCTCCACGAATCAAAAAATCCCCGTGAATTGCGTCTCACGGGGATTTTTCATTTTCCTTAAGCAGCACAAGGTTTTGACAGTATATTATAATTGCAGTGACCTACCCACCAATTTCAGACTTGTGGAATCTCCATTGACTTGGGTACTATCACCACATCCTTGGCCCTTGGACCATTCCCTATACTTTCCCATACTTTCGTTTTGAATTCCTTGTACTTCCCCTAGCTTATCTTTTCCCTCGGTATGGTTGATATTCTGGTTTATACAAGCATTGGAAAGTATCATAATTGAAAGGACGGCAAATATGCTTGCAAATCTTTTCATAGGTAGTGTGTTTCTTTTTGTGTTATCAATAAAATAAAGACCGGCAAATGATTTGAGCTCAATATACCCGGTCCTTACCACAGATTTTTATCTGTCCCTCTTATCCGGTCCCACTATTCCATCAAGAGGTGTATTTCGTTATTTGTTTAGGCAGATACTGCAAATGCAGTTTGTTTGTCCTTGTATTCTTTTGGACTGCAATTGAATTTTGCCTTAAATATTTTAGAGAAGTAACTTCTACTGATAAACCCGATACTGTAAACCACTTCGGAAATGTTCATGTCGGTGTTTTTGATAAGGTCCTCGGCCTTGATGATTCGCACATCTCGAATGTAGTCCGTAACGGTTGTGCCATGCATCAATTTGAAGCCTTCCTGCAATTTGGACGGGGACAGGCCTCCTTTTTTGCATAGATATGAAACGGACAACTGTTTTTCCGGGTAGTTGTTAATGAACAAAGAAAGTTCCCGTATGGTCTCTTGCTCTTTTGCTGTCAGGGATGATTCCTTGGTGGCAGACTTTTTAAGGTCGTCGGAGTGTTGCTGTATCTCAAGCGCCAGTATTAAGTGTACCAGACCCTCGGTCATCAATCTTCTCGCGATTCCCTTCTCCGATATTGCGTTCAACTGTCTTACCTTTTCGGCAACTTTTAGATTATATGATCCCACATAAGTGAAATTATCGGCCACATTATCTTTGAAAAAGAGTTTTTGCAGCTCTTGGTTAAGATGAGCTTCCTCATTTAATTTTTTTACAGGATTGACAACGATCATTATCATTTTTAAATGAACGTCTTTGGCAAAATAGAGTACGTTATCCTGTTTTGTTTTACTGGTAAGAATTCCCGTTTGGAAATTTTCCAGCTCTGTTTTTTCCCCATTGCGTCCAAAACTATGCTCAATATGACCTTGGGAACAATACGTGAAACAAATAGGGGTATATTTTGGGGAGTTGGCCACAAGAACCAAGTCCTCGGAAAACTCAACATCGAACTCCATATAGCTGATTCCTCCTTTAAAGGTTATTCCTCTTACGAGTCCTTTGGCCAATGGATTATCCATTTCCAGTATATGTTCTTCGCTTTCTTTACGCAAGTCGCCTCCAAAATCTTTTTGAAATTTTTCAAATACCTGATTTATTCTAGCTGCTTTTAGGGATACAGTTTTCATGGCTTTTTAGTGTGTTAAAAGTTTATTTTCTATTACTGGTTAGTATGGAAAATTTTGATAAGGTAAAGATCACCATGAACCCCTCTTTATATATTATACAACTTTTGGATTGTGTTATATAATTTTTGGAAACGGGACAGAATTCCGTTAAAGAACCCTTAAAAAGTGTGAATTTGATGCTATGGCCAACTGATTATCGGTACAAGTGGACCACTAATCGATGTTTTGAAAAGATTAAGAAGGCAAGTAAATCGTGAAAACGGAGCCTTTGCCCAATTCTCCTGAAGCATGGATATAACCCCGATGGTTTTCCACAATTTTTTTACAAATGGCCAATCCTATTCCTGTACCGGAATATTTTGTTTTTGGATGAAGACGTTGAAAAACCTCAAAGATCTTGCCCGCATTCTTATTGTCGAAACCGATACCATTATCGGTGTAGGTAATTTTGTGATATATTTTCGCACTTTTAAAAAATTGAGCTTCTATTGTATCCCAGGCTACTTGTTCGGATTTGATGCTGATTTTAGGTGCTTCCTCGCTACTATGATATTTGAGGGAATTGGATATTAGATTACTGAACAATTGTTCCAACTGAAATACAACGCCCTGCACCTCGGGCATAGCTTCCCAAACAAGCTCTGCCTCTAAAGCATTTATGCGTTCCGACTGATCTTCTTGAACCTTGAGCAATAACTCATCCAGGGCAATGTGCTCAAAATTGTCATGGGTATTGTCAATCCGAGAATAGGTCAGCAAATTCCGGATAAGGGACTGCATTCGGGCAGCTACCTTATTGATCTTATCAAAATATCGCTTTCCCCTATCAGAAAGTCTGTCCATTTCAGAATCGTCTATTCGGGATATGAACATTTGAATTTTTCGCAAGGGTTCTTGCAAATCATGGCTTACTACACGGTTAAAGGACTCCAATTCCACATTACTACGCTGCAATTCGAGGTTTTTGACCCTCATGGCATTCTCTGCGGCGATTTGCTCGGTAACATCCTGCACTACTCCCATTAATACGGATTCACCTTCCTTCTCTATGAATTCGCCTTTGGTTCGTAGGTGCTTTACCTTTCCTTGCTTGGTAACTATTCTATACGTATAGTTCCTCGGCTTTTTTTGTTCTCTTTGCCATTCCCCATACTGATCAAAATCGTTTAGATCTTCAGGATGGATAAATTCCCTGTAATTATCCATAGTGGGAACAAATTCACCTGGCTCACAACCCAACAATCGATAAAAATTGTCGGAAATCTCAGGAGGGCCATTTTCTACATTCCAAGTGTAGCTCCCGATTTTTGCCACTTTCTTGGCCTCCATCATAATAAAATTTTGAACCTCCAGCTCTTGGTTGGCCTTTAACAGACTTTCCTTGGCATTAAATTCTTCCGTATTGTTTCGGACCACCTCCAAGAGGCCCTCATCAACGGCCTTAACAAAGGTGTGAAACCAATAGTTTTCCCCATCAACATCGACCATCCGCTCAAAATCAATGGTTTCGTCCCTATTGTAACAGTCAATCATCCGCTGCAATTCGTTGTTCTTCAACACAAAAGGAAATACCTCAGAAATGGGTTTACCTACTAAGTCTTTGGGTTCTAGGTTTAAATAATCGCGGTTACATATGTTTGCAAAAACCACCTTAAAATCCACAACGGTTCCATTCGAATCATAAATGGGTTCATAAAAATTCATAATGTTATCCGTACTCTGCACAATGTTTTGCAGCAACATTTCGGAAGATTGGATTTGATTTTTTTGGCGGCGTAGACGGAAAAACGCAATAGTAAAGACAATTATGGAAAAGAGAGCCAGTAAAAGTGTAGTAAGAGGGGTAAGAAATGTCAACCTTCGGTAGGTTGCAAGCTGATCTTGTAGAAAATCTTGATTGCTTTTCAACATTTCCTGTTTTAAACCTCTAAGGTCTTTAAGTAGTTTTCCAGCTCTATCCACATAAACCATTGCCGTGGAATCGGCATACGACGGATTGACCTTCCCATGCAAAGCGGTTAATGTACTATGAAAACTGTCCTTTAGTTTGGTAACGGATTCCAAGTGTTCCTTTTGATGGGTATCGCTTTCCATGAGCCTTTGGAGCCTGCCCAAAATCTGGTCCCCTTCTATCTTTCGGTCGATATAGGATTCTTCAAAAGTGGTATCCTTTAATATGACCGATCTGAATTCGGCAGATTCCATTAAATCGTATTGTGAAAACAGTGAATTGATTTCCTTATCAACCGTTAAGGAATGGGAAACCTGATCCGCAGAAGTGTTCAATGTCCTGATTTGATTGAACAGGACCATGGTTATGGATAATAATAGAATAATCGCCATAACCAAAGCCACCCTATCAAAGATTGGGGAATTGGCAATACGACGAAATATCTTAAAGTTCATTTATCTGTTTAAAGACCAAAGGTTGTTTTGGTATGGATTTACCTTATCTACTACTGCATAAATAAGGCTTCTATCGCAGAAACAGTACTACAATCGCAATAAAAAATTGTCTCTATTAAGATTTGAGGTGTGGTACTGCCAATTTATTTGCAGTACCTTCTCTATGGAATCCCTCAGCTTATTGAAGTTGTTGGGCTTGTTCAAATAAATATTGGCCCCGTTCACAAAGGTGTCCTCAATATCGTTCTCGGAACACGAAGTGGAGTAAATCGCAATACAAACTTTATCCAAGTCAGCGTTTGCCCTTATTTCTTTTAGGCATTGCATCCCGTTTTTAATGGGCATGTTTAGGTCCAAGAAAACCAGATTGGGCAGCACTACATTGGGTAGGTTCAAATAATCCATCAGCTCCTGGCCATCATTGAGCAAGGATAGCTTTGTTTTGATGGAGATGTCCTCTATGGCATCTTGAAAAAATTGACGGTCATCTTCATCGTCATCGGCTAGTGCAATATTCAATATTTGCGCACCTGTTTGTGCGGATTGTATCTTCATATAGTTTCAATTCGTTTACCTCTTCGTTTTTCTAAAATTCGTTGGAATTTGGTTGGCGTCAACCCAGTGGTTTTTTTAAACTGGCTTGATAAATGCGCCACACTGCTATAGTTTAAACGATAAGCAATTTCTGTTAATGTTAGGTCGGTGTTGGCCATAAGTTCTTTGGCATGGTCAACTTTTCTGAGAATCACAAAATTCTCTATGGATGTATAGGTCGCTTCCGAAAAAAGATTGGATAAATAGGTATAGGAATAATTCAATTTTTCGGATAGATATATGGACACCGTATGTGCTTGGGGCGTATCCGCCTCCAACATTTCGTTAATGGTATTCTTGATTCGCTGTACCAAGGCAATTTTTTGGTCATTCAAGATTTGAATACCATAAGTGCTTAAATTACCTGAAAGTTCTTCCAACTCTTCCTCCGAGAGCATTCTTTTCAGCTCTACCTCACCTGAACTATAAATAGTATGTGGAATATCCAATTTATTCAACTGCTCCTCCAAAACCTTTTTACAGGTAATATCCAAATCGAATTTAACGTTGATCTTCATTCTTCTGTATCATAAAAAATAGTATTGGATCGCTCGGAGAAGTCCTCTGCAAGTTTAGAATAAATTTAAATAATAATTTAACACTTTCATGTGGTTTATGACCAATATTGAACTTATTGCGCAAATGGTAAGAGATGACCTCTCCTATTGAGGATAAGCCATAAAAGAATACCGCAAAGGAGAGCTTTTATAAATAACACCCCGAATTAGCAAGTTGTTGAAACTTTGTCTGAAACGATAAGGACAACAAAAGCATTATCAATCTGGACGATTATTTCCAGAATAGAACAAAATGATGTTGACGGAAGTCTGTTTCCAATGCTTTTTATCCGTCGATATTGGCTTTGTCGGAAAAATTTTCGTCCGGAACTTCTTTAAAGAATTCATTGGCTTCCATACTTGCGTTGGGGCCATATCCCATCAAAAATGTCCCCTTCTCCCCCTTATCGGTCTCTATCACATATAAAATGGACAAATCGGAGGGATTACTCATTCCTTCGTACCGATGCTCGGCAACAATGGAAATCTCTTTAGGTCTGTAGGTGTTTTTTGAATCCGATGCGACCAACTTCTCATCTTCGATTCTAAAATTAACATCGTATCCTTTTTGCTGATATTCAGCAATATAGTCTTTCTCGTGTTTTGCAAAATTATTACCCATATCGTGCTTTTTATCAAATATGACGGAATCACTTTTATTCCGTTGACCCATTTGCCATCAATATTAATTCAAATGGAATTAATTTGGCAGATATTCAAAAAATGTACTTACTTAACGGTTTAAAAATAGACTTAGGCCCTTATTGATTCGAGCAGTTATTTCAATTGCGACTACATTAAAGAGAGAGAAAAATGAGCGTTAAATTAGAAATATGTGACACCGATATTAAACAAATAATCGAAGACCTTTCCGATAATTTTAAAGTGGACGTGGAAGAGGACAACAATGAATTTTGTGTGCGAATTCCAAAAAAAATTGGGTCAGGATTTATCAAAGGAACCCACTTTGAGCATGGAGTGGGCGTTTTGGAATTTGACTGCCAATTAAATGAAGAGTTGATTCTAGAACACCAAAAGGGGTTGGTACATCCGTTAAAATTGATTTTTAATAGAGAGTCGACCATATATCAGCAGTTTGATGAAACCGACGAGCTGAACGAGATCAATAAACTGGAAAGCGCTATTTTATCCAGTACACCCCAAAACAACCATATCTTTACGTTACCCGCCGATCAACCCCTTTGCATATACAGTCTGGAAATCAACCGAAAGCTGTTCGAAGATAAGATTAGCGAATTCTTGGGAGAAATGAACGAAGACCTCATGACCTTATTCAGGGATGTGAACGGAACACAGCTTTTTTTCCATAAAGGGCACTACAGTCTGGAAATTGCAAAATTCTTGGAGGAGTTCACAGAATGCGACCTTACCCATTTTATGAAGACCGTTTACCAAGAAGGGAAAGCGTATGAAATACTGTCGCACCAACTACAACAGTATTTGGATGACATGAACGGAGAAGGGGGACAAAAAATACTGAGGCAGGCCACACTGTCCAAAATTGAAAAGGCCGCCGAAATAATCCAAGATGAACTGAATAGGCTGGACAATATTGTGAGCCTTGCCAAAAGGGTGGAACTTAACCAAAACACACTACAACAGGGATTTAAAAAACTGTACAAGGTTTCTGTAAATGAGTACATCAGGAACTACAGAATTGAAAAGGCAAAGGAACTTTTGGAAAACACCGATATGAACATTTCCGAAATAAGCTATAAAATCGGAATCAACTCCAGGAGTTATTTATCCAAGCTTTTTAAGGAAAAATATGGGGTTTCGCCCAAAGAGTACCACAATCAGCTTAAAAAGAGGGATAGATAAGAAACTTGTTTATGGCACTCGCAAAAAATCGCACAACATCCTTCTAGCTCCATCCTTATACCAATAAGAGCCTCTTTACTCCATTAATCCTAATAATTAACTCATTTGAATTCAAAATGAACAAAATCGATTCTTTTTGAGTCAATATTTTATTCGAAACTGTCAAGGGTATCATTACAAAAGCCATAGTTTGGTACCATGCTTATGATGGATAGATTTACATGAACAGAAAGCATGAAAGCTTGCTTTTTAAGCAATCCAAACCATTTCTTAATTAAAAAAATTGCTAATGAAAGATAAAGACCAGAAACAGCCAGAAGAAAATGCTGAACTAGTCAAAGAAGAAAATAACCCAAAGGGAAATTATATTTTTCAAAAAACCGGAATCACAAAACTGGGCTTTGTAATCATATTGAGCATCTTGATTCTCATTGCCTTCGGGATATTTCTTTCGGGCATGTTTTTTCAAAGCACAAACTAATGATCGGCAAGAGTTCTATTGGCGGCCAAAAAGCCTCCAAAAAAGTTCCCCTTTTTCATGACCCTCATTTGTTGAGGGTTTTTCTTTTGGGTCACTATTTTGTGCAAACGGATTACTTAAAAGGACCATGAATGTTCTAAATTGCTGTGATTATAAAAAATACCATCAAAATATCATGAACATATTTCTTGCAGATGACGACAAAGACGACCGCATCTTTTTTTCGGAAGTATTGGACGAAATTCCAATGAAAATGGAAACCACGGAGTTTCCTGATGGCGTTGGACTAATGGCAAACCTTCATTCGGATAAAGCCTTGCCCGATGTTATTTTCTTGGATTTGAACATGCCGTTGATGAATGGGTTCGAGTGCTTGTCCGATATCCGACAAGACGAAAAATTCCTTGACATTCCAGTGATTATATATTCCACATCATTTCATCCTATGGAAGTGGAACGACTTGAAGAAATGGGAGCAACGGGATATCTCAAAAAACCAACTTCCTATAATCAACTTAAAACACTGGTGTACAAATGTGTCAACCACATAAAGGATTTGTCATCACCCGAGGTAAACAAGGAACAAAAATTCATCATTTTTGAATAATTGATTCAGGAATACACTCCCAAACATAATCGCCAGCCCTAGGTGAAAATTAAAAAGAGCGGACAAAGTACGTCCGCTCCTTTTACAACCAACCAACTTATATTTCTTACAACTTAAAAAGTCGTTTTCAACTTTAATTTTTTCTAAAATCTATATTACAAAGATGTCAAGTCCTAGTTAAAATCCAGTTACATTATTTTATGATTCTGTTACACAATTATGAGGTCTCAAATTATTGGCGAAAATTCATTTTAAGATGATTTTAAAACATTACGACTTTGTCCATATAGCCCATTGAACTATCTTTATAAATTTTGCACTATCAATGGTATATACACTAACCTACGAATCGGTCGTTGCCGATAAAATGGACAACAATGACATGGCACTATTACTGGAACAATCGCGCAACAACAACAAGCGCGATGGTATTACAGGGTGCCTCATCTATTATCGTGGCGGTTTCATCCAAGTCTTGGAGGGAGAAAAATCCAAAGTATTGGCCACCTACGAAAAAATCAAAGTGGACCAAAGACACAAAGAGGTCCATATGTTTTCTGAGGACCACAACGTGGAAAGGAGCTTTCCCAATTGGGGCATGGCTTATTACCCCATAGATGCAAGTAACACCAGCCAAAGTGAGTTTGAACAATTCAAAAGAAACCTATTGCTATTGGCCGACTTTACGGAACCAAAACACCTCACGGCCAAATTATTTTGGGACAGAACCAAGTTTTTGATCTCAAATCCGCCGGACATGTAAATACCGGTAGCAGGTGCATCAAAGACCTCCAACTTCAATAAAGCACAAAAAAAGCCCGCAAATATTTAATTTGCGGGTTCTTTGTTTTTATATCCCAATCGTTCATTATGTCTTTTTTACACTTCTTAAAATTGGTGTTTCAACCAATGATCAAATGTTGATTAGTGTGTTAAATACATTTAAATACGTCCAAAGCGGAAAGAAAATCAAAAATACACGCCTACACAATCAATTCCTTGGCTATATTTGAATGTCTATATTCAAAAAATACAAAGTCACTAATCAATGTACTGGATAGGTTTCGATATTGGTAGTTCCTCGATTAAAGCGGCATTGGTCAATGCCGACAATGGCAAGGTCAAAGATATAATTCAAGAACCCAAAAAAGAAATGCCGATCGACTCCATCAACATAGGTTGGGGAGAACAGCATCCAGAACTGTGGTGGAAATATGCCTGCTTGGCCACCCAGCAACTCCTATCAGAAAACTCCATTGACAAAAATAGCATCAAGGGCATTGGTATTTCCTATCAAATGCACGGTTTGGTGGTCGTGGATAAGTCGCTCCAAGTGATACGGCCTTCCATTATCTGGTGCGATAGCCGCGCTGTGGACACCGGGGAAGAATTGTTTCAGGCTTCGGGGGAACAGAAATGTGTGGACCATTTATTGAATTCCCCGGGAAACTTCACGCTTTCCAAGCTGAAATGGGTCAAGGACAACGAACCCGAACTTTACAATAAAATATACAAATTCATGTTGCCCGGCGACTTTCTTGCCATGAAGCTCACGGGTGCTTGTGTGACCACACCATCCGGCCTATCTGAAGGGATCATGTGGGACTTTAAAGAAAATCAAGTTGCCAACTGGTTATTGGAAGATGCGGGAATCGACCCGTCATTGGTTCCTGAAATCCGGCCCTCCTTTTCAGATCAAGGTCGCGTGAGCAAACAGGGCGCTGAGGAATCCGGTCTGCCCGAGGGAATACCGGTAATGTACCGTGCCGGGGACCAGCCCAACAATGCATTGGCCTTAAATGTGATGGAACCAGGTCAAATTGCCGCCACAGGTGGTACCTCAGGTGTGGTCTATGCCATTTCAGGTCAAAAAAAGACGCGGGAACATACGAGGATCAACAGTTTTGCCCATATCAACCACACCGACCACCAGACCCGAATCGGCAAACTATTGTGCATCAACGGAACTGGGATCCAATATAATTGGGTTCGCTCAGAGATAAGCAATGGTCTCAGCTATGATACCATGAACCAACAGGCGGAATCCGTACCCGTAGGTTCCGATGGCCTTCATATCCTACCTTTTGGGAATGGTGCAGAACGCATGCTGAACAACATAAACAAAGGATCGCGCATGTTGAACATCAATTTCAATGTGCATAAGGCTCCTCATATATACAGAGCCGCATTGGAAGGTATTGCCTTTTCATTTGTATATGGCATGGAAATCCTAAAAAATGATGGCGTGGACATCGCATCGATAAAAGCTGGAAACGACAATTTGTTCAGGGCAGGAATATTTTCAAAGACCATCGCAACACTTTCCAATAGCCAAATCGATGTCGTGGAGACCACGGGGGCCGTAGGTGCGGCCAGGGCAGCAGCTTGTGCCTTTGGGGATTTCAAAAATATTGGGGAGGCAACAGCTTCCGATCAAATCGAACAAACCTACCGACCCGATGCCTCCGTAGAAGCATACCAAGAGGCGTACCGAGCATGGAAAAACAATCTAAACGAATATATAGACAACTGAATTTAAAATTATGATTACAACTGGAGACAAGGAGTATTTTAAGGGCATAGGCAAAATTTCCTTTGAAGGAAAGGAATCGGACAATCCGTTCGCCTTTAAATATTATGACGAGAATAAAGTAGTGGCCGGTAAAACCATGAAGGAACATTTTAAGTTTGCCATAGCCTATTGGCATACATTCAATGACACGGGCAGTGACCCTTTTGGAGCACCCACCAAGAATTTCCCTTGGTTTGCCAACACGGACCCTGTTCAACAGGCGAAGGACAAAATGGATGCCGCTTTTGAGTTTATCACAAAAATAGGGGCACCGTATTTCTGCTTCCACGATGTTGACCTGATAGATGAGGGCGGCACATTGGCCGAATCGGAAAAAAGATTGGATACCATTACGGATTACGCCAAGGAAAAAATGGCCGCATCCGGAGTAAAGCTGTTGTGGGGAACGGCCAATTGCTTTAGCAATCCCAGATATATGAACGGTGCTGCCACCAATCCCGATTTTGATGTCTTGGCCGCTGCAGGGGCCCAAGTGAAAAATGCCTTGGATGCCACCATCAAATTGAATGGCGAAAACTATGTTTTCTGGGGGGGACGTGAAGGATACATGTCCTTGCTGAACACCGATATGGGGCGCGAACTGGACCATATGGCGAGGTTCCTTCACATGGCAAAGGATTATGCAAGGGCACAAGGTTTCAAAGGAACGTTCTTTATTGAACCAAAGCCCATGGAGCCCACCAAGCACCAATATGACTTTGATTCGGCCACAGTACTTGGATTTTTGAACAAATACGGCCTGCAAGATGACTTTAAACTGAATATCGAGGTAAACCATGCGACCTTGGCCCAACACACTTTTGAGCACGAACTTCAGATTGCAGCGGACAACAATATGCTGGGCAGTATCGATGCCAACAGGGGGGATTACCAAAACGGTTGGGATACCGATCAGTTCCCAGTGGATGTGTATGAACTTACCCAGTCCATGTTGATTATTCTTGAAGCAGGTGGCTTCCAAGGCGGTGGCGTGAACTTTGATGCCAAGGTGCGTAGAAATTCAACTGACTTGGAAGATGTTTTCCATGCACACATTGGTGGAATGGATGCCTTTGCACGTGCTCTACTGGCAGCGAACGACATTCTTTCCAAATCCAAATACAAGGAAATGCGCAAAGAACGCTACGCATCTTTCGATGGTGGAACAGGAAAAGCATTTGAAGACGGCCAACTCAGCTTGGAAGACCTTTACAAACACGCGACTGACAACCAAGACATCAAACAGCGCAGTGGTCAGCAAGAACTGTTCGAGAACATCATCAACCAATACATATAAACCGATAACCAATCAAACTTGAATTATGGAATCAGTTTTGGAAAAACCGGATTGGATTGTCCTAGGCATCTACTTTTTGGCCTTGATAGGCGTGGCCGTTTGGGTAGTATCCCAGAAAAACAAAAACACCGAAGACTATTTTTTGGCCGGTAGAAATGTGGGATGGTTTGTAATTGGGGCCTCCATCTTTGCCTCGAATATCGGTTCTGAACACGTGGTGGGCCTTGCTGGTACCGGATTCGAATCCGGGACACCCATGGCCCATTACGAACTGCATGCCTGGATCGTATTGTTGCTTGGCTGGTTGTTCCTACCGTTCTACATCCGAAGTGGTGCCTTTACCATGCCAGAGTTTTTGGAAAAGCGGTTCGATGGCCGTTCAAGGTGGTTCTTGTCCATTTTCTCACTGGTCGCCTATGTGCTGACCAAAGTTTCGGTAACCATTTATGCCGGGGGTATCGTGGTTTCGGAGCTCTTGGGCATACCATTTTGGTACGGAGCCATCGGGGTGGTGATATTCACGGGAATCTATACCGTCATCGGAGGTATGAAAGCCGTGATCTATACCGAAACCCTACAGACAGTCATTCTGATTTTGGGCTCCTTGATCATTACCTATTTGGGATTGAACGAAGTAGGTGGTTGGGGACAGCTGCATGAAACGGTCACATCGGTAAGTCCCGACCATTTTAATATGTGGAGACCCATGAGCGACCCGGATTTCCCTTGGACCGGACTGTTGTTCGGGGGAACCATTGTGGGTATCTGGTATTGGTGTACGGACCAATATATTGTACAGCGTACCTTGGCGGCCAACAATATTAAAATCGGTAGGCGCGGGGCCATTTTCGGGGCCTATCTAAAATTGATGCCCATTCTTATTTTCTTGATACCTGGTATCATCGCATTCGCACTGACCATACAAAACCCTGAGGTTTTTAGTGTGGACAGAGCTGACAGGGCATTCCCGATGTTGGTAAAGACCCTTCTTCCCGTTGGATTAAAAGGTTTGGTCGCAGGTGGTCTTATGGCTGCACTGATGAGCTCATTGGCATCCGTGTTCAATTCATGTTCCACGATTTTTACCATTGACATCTACAAAAAACTACGCCCAGAGAAATCTGAACGGGAATTGTTGACCATAGGTAAGATTGCCACGGGGATTATTGTGGTGCTCGGCATTATCTGGATTCCCATTATGGACAAAATCGGCGGAGGTGTCATGTACCAATACCTACAGAACGTACAATCGTATATTGCCCCTCCAGTGACCACGGTATTCTTACTTGGGATAATATGGAAAAGGGTAAACTCAAAGGCGGCCATTACCACTTTGTTTGCCGGACTGCTACTTTTGATAGTACGACTGGGCTCTGAGATATATTATCAGCCACAAATCGCTGCTGGCACTGAGGCCTCCGGTTTTCTGTTCCAGTTTGCCTCCGTAAATTTTGCGCACATGGCCATTTTTATGTTCATATTTTCTGTAATACTGTGTATTGCGGTCACTTTGGCCACTTCCCCACCCGACTATGCGACCATCAAAGGCCTATCCTTTGGTACACTGTCTCCAGAAGACCGTGTGAACTCCAAGGGCAGTTACAGTACCATCGATGTTGTGCTTTCGGTGCTCCTAGTGGTATTGGTCATTGGTATTCTATCCTACTTTACGGGATAAAAACTCAAAAAATACAGCATGTAAAAAAGCCCCGAATTTCGGGGCTTTTCATTTTCATCATTTCTAAATCAATTATTGCATTTTCCCAAACTATTCGCACTTATAATTTGATTAATGACAAGAATTATCACTACACCCTATTTTTGAGGTGTTTACAGGCAAGTTTTTCATATCTTCAGAAGATTATTATTTCCAAGGAAATAAATGTAAGCTAATTCAATTTTAACCAATCCAACCTTAAATGACTTCAAAATGAAAATCAAACTTTTATTTGTCTCAATTTTATTGTCAACGGCCATGGGGATATCCCAGGAAAGTGTTGACTTAGACGCTATTGAAAAGATTAAAAACGAAGGATTCAACAACTCCCACATTGAAGCTATTGCTTTTAACCTGATTGATAAATCCGGGCCCCGTCTCAGTAACTCCGAGGGTTACAAAAGGGCCGCAAATTACGCCACAGAGCAACTAGCCGAATGGGGCTTGACCAATACAAATCTTGAGCCTTGGGGCGAATTTGGAAAAGGATGGGAAATACACAAAAGCTATGTGGCCATGACCAAACCCTATTACATGCCGTTTATTGCAGTACCCAAAGCTTGGACAACGAGCACCGATGGGGAAGTCAGCGGAAAAGTGGTCTTTGTGGATATCAGTTCCGAAGAAGATTTTGCAAAGTACAAAGGCACACTTAAAGGTGCCATTGTTGCCGTGAAACCTTCCGGAGATCAAGGCCCTACTTTTGAACCGGATGCCGTTCGTTTTACAGAAGAGCAGCTCAAAGAAATGGAGCAACCCGAAGAGCCTAGAGGAGAAAGAACCCCAGAGCAAGAGGAAAGACGAAAAAGATGGATGGCCATGAGGGAACTCAACCAAAAAATAGGGACCTTCCTTAAAGAAGAAGGAGTCGCTGTGATTTTAAAAGGTGCCAGAGGTATGGAAGGCACCCTGTTTACCAGTGGAGGAAGAGGCTACTTAAAAGACACTCCAGAAAGTGTGAGTGAAATAGAAGTTGCACCCGAACATTTGAACCTACTGGCCCGTTTGGATTCAAATGGTGTTCCTGTTGAAGTGGAAGCAGAAATCAAAACCTCTTTTGATGAATCGGACCTTCAAGGTTACAATGTCATCGGGGAGATCCCGGGTTCTGACAAAAAACTGAAGTCTGAAATTGTGATGATGGGTGGACACTTGGATTCATGGCATGGTGCTACCGGAGCAACGGATAATGCCGCCGGATGCATCGTAATGATGGAAGCTGCAAGAATTTTAAAGGCAACGGGGCTCAACCCAAAACGCACTGTTAGAATTGCGCTATGGGGCGGAGAGGAACAAGGACTTCATGGATCAAGAAACTACGTGAAAAACCACTTTGGGGATCGAGAGACCATGGAACTGACCAAGGAACAGGAAAAAGTTTCCGCTTATTACAATATTGACAATGGAACAGGTAGAATCAGAGGGATTTATTTGCAGGGCAACGACAAGGTAAAACCCATTTTTGAAGAATGGTTCAAACCGTTTGACAGCATTATTGACAATACCACATTGACTATCCGCAATACGGGCGGCACGGACCATTTAGGGTTTGATGCCATTGGCATACCTGGTTTTCAGTTCATACAAGACCCTATTGAATATAGAACCAGAACGCATCATACCAATATGGACACCTATGAGCGTCTTGTGATTGATGATCTAAAACAAATGGCGGTCATTGTGGCTTCCTTTGTTTACAATACCGCCCAACGGGAAGAGAAGCTACCAAGGGAGCCGTTAGAAACAGGCACAGATTAACTCAATGCACCTAAAATGAAGTGTTTTAAACCTGTAAATCCATGGATCTACAGGTTTTTTTTATTTACCCATCATATTTGCTACAACATTAAAAAGCACCCTGAATTTTCTATTATTCTGATTGAAAATCATCTACATCCCTCAAAGAAAATTTTGTAATTTTATTTGAGGTAAAATCGGTTTCTCGGTCATGGCCAGTACCCTCTTTAAATAGTAAATGAACCCCAATCAACCCAACATACTCACGCTGATTCGTAAAATAATCCGATCAGTTGATATTGACAGTAAGCGTATCGAAAAAGAATTCGGAGTTAGCATTCCACAATTGCTAACGCTTCAATTTTTGGACACCCAAGAAGATTTCAAGGCAACTTCCACCCAGGTCAAAAATCATTTGGAGTTGAACGCGAGCACGGTAACTGGCATCATCAATCGGTTACTATCCAAAGGGCTGATCGTAAAAACCCCCAACCCTAATGATGGCCGCGGCTATTTCATAGTTTTAACTGCAAAAGGAAGCCATCTTCTCAAAAAATCCCCCGTTACTTTACAAGAAACAGTCTCCAAAAAAATTGAATCCTTATCGCCAGAGGAAACAGATACCCTTTATAAAGGAGTTGGGCTGTTAATCCATCTGCTCGAAGCTGAAAACTTGGATGCAGCTCCCCTAATTACATTATGTGACGACCTTTCCAAAAATCAATAATACGATATTGATTGAATATCCTCAGTAGTATCGGATATCCTCATGGGTTTTTACTGATTTGACATCAAATTACTTTCTACTGAAACTATTTTCTATAAATTTGGACTTTCTTAACAAAAAATATTGTTAAATGAAGTTTATTGAAAAAATAGCCTTGTTGACATTCTTCTCTGCTGCCTTTGCAGTAAACGTGAATGCTCAAGAACGGAAAATCACAGGAAATGTAGTAGATAGTGACGGAATTCCATTAGCAGGGGCCAACGTTATCGAATACAACACCACAAACGGAACCATTACGGATTTTGATGGAAACTTTACCATAACGGTATCTTCAGAGAACCCAAAATTACAAGTAAGCTATGTAGGCTTTGAAACAAAAGTCATAGATCTTGGTCCTGAAAGTAATTATTCCATTCAATTGGATTTTGCAGCTCAATTGGATGAAGTGGTCGTAACGGCACTTGGTGTAAAACGTGAGGAAAAAGCCTTGGGATACTCCGTGCAAAAACTTGCTACGGACGAAGTGGCCAAAGTGAAGGCCACCAATTTTACCGACAACTTGGCCGGTAAGGTCTCCGGGGTATTCATTACTGGCTCCTCGGCCGGACCTTCCGCCTCCTCCAATATCAATATACGTGGCGCAGCATCCCTTTTGGGCAACAACCAACCCTTGTTCATTGTCAATGGTATGCCTATTACCAATGATTTGTACAGCTTTGATGACGGACTCAACGGCTCTTCCACAATCGATTTTGGTAACGCCGCCCAGAACATCAACCCTGATGACATAGAATCGGTAAACGTACTGAAAGGACCCGCAGCATCTGCCCTTTATGGTGCCAGAGCAGCAGATGGAGTTATTTTGGTCGAGACCAAAACAGGTCAAAATGCCAAAGGATGGGGTGTTGAAATCAATAATACAACAACCTTTTCCTCCATATTGAAAATGCCAGACTTCCAAGACGAATATGGATTTGGAGGTGGAGGTAAATACTCCTACTTCGACGGCACCAACTACATCGGTGAGAATGAATATTATGAAGCCTACGGTGAAAACTGGGGTCCTCGAATGAATGGACAGTTGATCAAACAGTTCAACTCGAACGGAGAGGCCGTGCCCTTTACCCCTGCCCCTGATAATGTGAGGGACTTTTACCGCATGGGGTCATCCGTCATCAACAATATCGCCATCAATAATTCCACGGAAGATTCTGATTTTCGATTTTCCTACACTCGATTGGACAAAGAAGGTATCATGCCCAACACCAACCTTAAAAGGAACACTTTTCAGGTAAGTTTGGGAAAATCCATGTTCGATGACAAATTGCAATTTAGGACCAACGCCATTTACGTAAACTCCTTTTCGGACAACATCCCCAATTCTGGTTACGATGAATCATCATCCGTGCAATATGGATGGTTATGGTACCCTAGACAAGTAGAAATCGGAGATTTGAGACAATATTGGGAACCCGGACAAGAAGGAGTTCAACAACGTTACGTAGAAAAAAGTTGGGTAAACAACCCTTGGTTCATCATTAATGAAAACACCAATGCCTTCCGAAACAACCGTATTATCGGGAACATAGAGTTGAACTATGAGTTTACCGACCAGTTCTCCATGCGCTTTAAGTATGGTGGGGATGTATTGAGTGAAAGACGTCAATACAGAAGAGCTCCTTCAACCAAAGCAGTATTGCAGGGTAGTTATCGTGAAGATGAAATTACCTTTTCCGAATCCAACGCCGAATTATTGCTCTCGTACAGTAGTGATCGTCAAAACGGTTCCGATTTCCAATACGACATTAAATTGGGAGGAAACATCATGAGGCAACGTGCCAACTTTTTGGTGGCCAACAACCCTCAGTTAAAATTGTTCGGAACGGACGATAGCATCTATACCTTGGCCAATAACCGCTCAGGTGTATTGACCGAATCACAAAAAACCAGAGTGGGCATCAACAGTGTATTTGGTGTAGCTACTTTTTCCTATAAAAACTACTTGTATTTAGATGCAACCGCGAGAAACGACTGGTCCAGCACTTTGGTAGACCCGGAGGCTGGCAACGATGAGTCCAGCTTCTCATTCTTTTACCCATCAGTATCTTTCAGTGCCATTATTTCAGAAATGGCCGACCTTTCAAGCACGCCGATTTCTTTCTTGAAATTCAAGGCCAACTATGCTGAGGTAGGTAATGGTGCTCCGCCTTATGCATTTGGTACCACATTTACGCCACAAGCGGCATTTGGTGGAAATTCAGTGTTCACGGCAAACCGTACAGTCACTGACCCCAACCTTACCAACGAGCGCACACGGGCCTTTGAAGTTGGTGCAGACCTTCGTTTTTGGAACAACAGACTGCGATTGGATGCCACATATTACAACATGTTGAGTTTTGATCAGGTAATCCGCCTGCCCGTTGCCAGTACCAGTGGTTACGACTTTAGTTTGACGAATGGCGGTTCCATCAGAAACAAAGGTATTGAGGTGCTGCTGAGCGGAATCCCCGTAAAAAATGAAGACTTTACTTGGGAAGCCACCTTGAACCTTGGTCATAACAGAGCCGTTGTGGAAAGCCTACCGGATATTGTTACCAGCGGAAGGTATTCCGTGGTAGCGGATTTATACCCAGGTGATGAAGGAGGTTCCGATTTGGAATTTGTTGCCGAAGAAGGAAAACCTTTTGGTCAACTATATGGATTAGGCTTTGTAAGACACCCTGAAACAGGCGAGATCGTTCACCAGAACGGACTACCGATGATGACCCAGGAAAAGGTTTCTGCCGGTACGTATCAACCTGATTTACGAGTAGGTCTTCAAAACACCTTTAGTTACAAGAACTTTGATTTTGGATTTTTGTTCGATGGACAATTCGGAGGTAAAATCTACTCTAGATCTCACGCTTTGTACAACACAGGAGGTACCATTACCAATAATGATGACCCCAATCTACCTCTATCAACATTGGATGGAAGACAATCCTATTCTGTTTCCTATGACGGAGCCGGAGAACCCGTTTATACATTAGAAGATGCAGGAGGTGGCGTTGTTGGCCCTGGTTTGAACTGGGAAGATACCAATAACGATGGTCAAATAGATTTTGATACCGAAGTATCCGAAAACGATGTGGCCATACAGCCAGGGGGAATAGGCTACGCCGGTTATTTTTACAATTACTATGGAAACGGGTTCAACCGAGATAATATCGAGGCCGCAACCTACGATGCCACCTATGTAAAATTGAGAGAAGTCAGCTTGGGCTATAGCATACCGAAATCTTTCTTGGATAAACTGGGAATTGTAAGCGCAAGAATCGCTTTGGTCGGAAGAAACCTTCTTTTATTTTCCGATGTACCCACTATTGATCCAGAAACATTCTCCATTAGAAATGGAGTGTTCGTCCCAGGTTACGAAAGTCAGCAGATTTTCTCTACGAGAAATTATGGGTTTACCGTAAATCTATCCTTCTAAAAAATTGCTAAAATCACAAATGAAAAAATGATGATTAAAAAACTTAGTTTAACCACAATACTTTCAATGCTGTTGCTTACGGCATGTGAAGATTTTGAAGACTTTAACAATAATCCCAACGAACCCACAAGTGTTACTTCGGATGTATTGTTGCCAGGAGTTATACGATCTAGTGTGAACACGACCCAAGATGCTTCCTTTCTAGTTGGAAACAATGCCGCCCAATTGACGGCAAAGACCCTTCGTTTGGAGGTGGATGACTACACATGGAATGCATTCCCAACATACTGGGAGGGTTGGTACAATAGTTTGACGGATTTGGAAATCATTGAAAACCAAGCCATCGAAAACGGCAATCAAGCCTTGGAAGGCGCCAGTATTGTGCTGCGCTCTTGGATTTTTGAGAATATAACAGACGCCTACGGCAACGTACCATATTTTGAAGCCACCAAAGGTGCAGAATTGAATTTCACACCCAGTTACGATGACCAAGAAGCCATTTATATGGATTTGCTCTCTGAACTGGAAAGGGCAGACCAGCTTTTGGCCAGCAATTCAGGTAGTATAGAAGGAGATATTTTATTGAACGGGGACATTTCCAAATGGCGAAAATTTGGAAACTCCTTACGGCTTCGACTGCTCATGCATGCCAGCAATCAATTAGCCGACGTAGGTTCCAGATTCCAATCCATTGTAAACGAAGGAAACATTATTTCCAGTAATGATGACAATGTGACTTTGACCTATACAGGATCTTTCCCTAATGAATACCCTTTGGTTCCTCTTAAAACAGGGGATTTTGATGCTGTTGCCATTGCAGATGCATCGGTCAATGTAATGCAAGGGTACGACGACCCGCGCCTTTTGCGATACGCCAGACCCAATAACGAAGATTTCGAAACCGACCCGACTATTATTGGAGCTTTTAACGGTCTTGGGGAAGACTGCCCTAAAAGTGGGGCCTCACGTCTGGGAGTCCAATACTTTAACTATCCAGATTTGACCCAAGCAGCCGATTTGGACTTGCAAATTGCCGAAGGAATCGTGATGACCTATTCCGAAGTGGAATTTTTACTTGCCGAAGCCGCAGCAAAAGGATGGATTGCCGACGATGTCGAGACACATTACCGAAATGGCATTCAATCATCCATGGCATACCATAATGTGGATCTAGACCCATTCGGATGGGCCAGTTTTGATGATTTTTATACCAATTCAGGTGTAGCTTATTCCACAACCGCCGATATCTGGGAGCAAAAGTGGTTGGCCCTGTTCTTCCATGGCATAGAGCCTTATATAGAGGTAAGGCGTTGGTATTTTGAATCGGGCAACTCATTTGATGGCATACCCTTTTTGGAGGCAAGTTGCGGCAATTCCAACAATGACCAGCTACCATTGAGGTTTCTATATCCTGGTGAAGAGCAATCATTGAACATAGACAATTATCAAGAGGCCGTTGAAGCCCTCGGGGGCTCCGACAGTCAAAATGCGACCACCTGGTTGGTTGAATAAATCATTAAAAAATGCTGTTTTTTAAAGCAGCATTTTTTTTATTCAGGCAATTTCACTATCCTCTGACGCTAAAACACCAATATCAATGGCCAAAAAAGGAGAAAAAAAGTATTTTGACATTCACGCCCCAGTATTTTATCCAGCTGCCATCATTGTTCTGGCCACTATACTGGTTTCCTTTTTTTACAGTGAATCATTGGTGGAGTCCTTTGCATTTTTCCAGGAAAAAACCTCGGAATATGCAGGTTGGTTCTTTATCCTCTCCATGAACATTTTTGTGGTGGCCGCATTGTGGTTCGCTTTCAGCAAATTTGGAAAAATCAGATTGGGAGGACCCAAGGCACGGCCCCAATTTTCCACTTTTTCGTGGTTTTCCATGCTATTCTCTGCTGGTCTGGGCATAGGTTTGATGTTCTACGGCGTAGCGGAACCCATGTTTCATTATGGCAACCCTCCCCTACCCGTTGATTCTGTAGCGGAAAGAGCGGAAAATGCGATGCTCTTTACCTTCCTACATTACGGATTCCATGGCTGGGCTCCCTATGTGATCATTGGATTGGCTTTGGCATTTTTTACCTTCAACAAAGGGTATCCACTTACAATCAGTTCCTTGTTCCGCCCACTGATTGGAAACAAAGTCAATGGTTTTTGGGGACACCTTATTGATGTGCTTGCGGTAATCGCCACGCTTTTTGGCCTCGCCACCACTTTGGGAATCGGGGTGCAACAAATCGGTTCGGGTTTGGAATATCTATTTGGTATTGAAAACACTACAAAAACACATATTACACTCATCATTTGCATCACGTTGGCAGCCACGACCTCGGTAGTATTTGGATTGGACAAAGGGGTACGTTTTTTAAGTGTGGTCAACATGCGCTTGGCACTGCTCTTCCTGATTTTCATCTTGTTCATTGGCCCTACTTCCTTCATCATGGATGGCCTCATACAAAATGTCGGTAATTATTTGAACTCCTTGATCAAGGTTGGCACCTGGGCAGAAACATATCAGGATAATAATTGGCAGCATAGCTGGACTGTGTTCTATTGGGCCTGGTGGATCAGTTGGTCTCCGTTTGTGGGCATGTTCATAGCACGCGTATCAAAAGGCAGAACCGTAAAAGAATTTATATTGGGTGTTCTATTGGTACCGTCCCTGTTGGTCTTTGTTTGGATGTCGGTTTTTGGTGGAGCCGCCATTTTTGTGGAATCGCAAGGTTTGGCCCCCATAGCACAAAGCGTATCAGATGACCTTTCCACAGCATTGTTCGTGCTTCTGGAAGAATTCCCTTTATCGTCCATTACCTCTTTCATTGGGATTATCCTGGTTACCATTTTCTTTGTAACTTCATCAGATTCAGGTTCTTTGGTCATCGACAGCATTACATCTGGCGGAAAACTGGATGCCCCTGTGGGACAACGTATATTCTGGGCATTGCTGGAAGGTGGTGTTGCTGCGTCGCTTTTGTTTGCAGGAGGATTAAAGGCATTACAATCTGCTGTGATTTCCGCGGGACTTCCATTTGCCATTATTATCTTGCTTATAATTTACTCTCTGGCCCGCGAGTTTACCAAGACCACCCATAAAATATGGTTGAAGGCCAAGGAAAAGGAACAGCAGGCTTATTTGGAGCAACTGAAAAACATTATCAATTCTGAAGACGATGAAGATTGACAAACTATTTATAGGCCTGGATTTGTCCAAATATGACAACGCCTGCATAGAGAACGCCTATTATCTGCTTACACACATTGCAACCATTGAAACCGTGGTGCTCTACCACAACATAAAGTTTGATTTCATAGGCGAGCTTGATGAATTCACAGCATTGAGCAGTGGTCAATTGAGGGAGAAAATCCTAAAGCACATCAAAAAAAACTATGTCCCGATGTTCCAAGAACATGCGGACAAAGTGATACCCACCGTAACGGACGATAACAGCACCATAAACGCCATCAAAAACCAATTGCCCTACAATACGAGTTCCACCCTCTTTCTTTTTGGCAGCAAATCACAGGAAGATGGCACAGGGGATGTGCCCATGAAAACGGTATCCCTGAAAATGTTCAATTCCCCAGCATTGTTTTGTCCCATACCTGCCAAAACACCTTACAGGACATTATTCGCGGCCATCGACCTGAAAACAAAGGGTAGTGACAAAAATGTAATTGCCTGGGCAAACAATTTCAGGGAATATTTTCCCAAATTGGAAGTTACGGGCGTTTATGTGAATGAGACACCCATTGCCTATTTCCCGTATATTGAAAAAGAGGACGATGAAATCGCGGATGAATTATGGCATAACTGTGAAGCCAAGTTCAAAAAATTGACGGAAAACCATAAAAAATACGTAAAAGAATGGGAGTTTAAGCTTTTGAAAGGCAAAGGAGTGGTTCAAAACTTGAAAAAAGCCATCAAAAAAGAAAAACCCAATTTATTGATAGTGGGTAGGAATTCCACCTTTTTACGAAACACCAATATCTACGGAAGTACAACCAGAAAGCTATTGATGAGCGCCCCAAAAGTGCCTGTTTTGGTAATCTGATCAGAGTTCCCGGATTTTTATATCTCGGAACCAGCTCTCAAAGTACCAATATTGCAATGCTATTTTGCCTTCGGTAGTTTTACCAAACTCTGGATATTTGGAAAAATGAGTTCCAGCGATTTCTTCTTTCCATTCGGGTAAGCTCAAATCTTTCTCCGCGGTCAGGACACCATTGAGGTAGAACTCAATTTTGCCATCCACCTGCTTTATCCTGGTCTTGTTCCACTCGCCCTGTTTCATCTCAACATTGTTCTGTTGGGGCAAGAATACGTAAAGACAGCCTGGTCGCTTCTCGGGCACATCGTAATCCATGTGGTCCGCACCCAATATTTGGTACTCCGGTCCACTTTGCCATGCAGTGGGCACTTGTGGCAATTCCTGCACATTGATGAAGATTCCACTATTACCATTTCCAGAAATCTTCCACTCCAAGGTCAATTCGTAATTTTCGTAAGCATTATCAGTTACCAAATCACCTGCTGTCAAGGATTCATCATTGGCGTTGCTGTGCAAACTACCATCCACCACTTCCCAAACCGATTCAGCATCTGGTTCATTGTAAAGGTGCCATCCGTTCATGGTTTCCCCATCAAAAAGTAGCTTCCAACCTTCTTCCTTTTCCACATCCAACAATTGGTTGTGGGTAGCGTTTGCAACAGCTTCTTTTTTAGTTCTCCAAGTAGTTGTATCGTCTTTCTTCTTCTCGGTTTTACAGGATGCCAATATGATCAGGGCAAGTATGCATCCAGTGATTTTTTTATACATGTGAAGTATCGTTTGTTTTGTAGTGCAGTGGTTAAAGATAGAAAAAGTATCCGACCTTCACTATTGGGAGATTCATTCAAGTCGTTTTCAATCAAGGTGACCTAAGTCACTTTGGAAAAGAACGGGTTTTTATAAATTGCAGATATTAATTTTTGAGAAGGATGAAAGGAAGTTTTGCAAATTTGATCAACAGCGAGCAACTGACACTTATCGATTTTTCCGCGGAATGGTGCGGGCCCTGTAAGATGCTGGCTCCTATTTTAAAACAGGTCAAGGATGAAATGGGCGATTCTTTAAAAATCGTAAAAATCGATGTCGACAAAAACCAAAATCTGGCCAACACATACCAAGTTAGAGGTGTTCCTACCATGATTTTCTTTAAAAACGGCGAACAGCTTTGGAGAAAATCGGGTGTGCTTCAGAAAGGGGAACTAGTGCAATTGGCAAAATCGTTTTTGTAGGGCTCTCCATTTTATTCGAACAAGTGAACCACCAAGAACGGCACCTTGGTATTGAAACTCACTTTTTTGATTACGGGCTCACGGGTCAATCTTTCAAAGAACGAATGATCTTGATTGATCATGATTATCATATCAATCCCCCTATCCTCATCAACCAATTTCTGAATGGAGTTGTTAACCGAGATATCTTTTTCCACTTCCACAAATTCGTAATTGATGGATTTCAGTCGTCTTTCCAATGTTTCCCTGGAGGCTTTTTGTTCAGCTGTCAGTTCATCCAAACCACCCACATGGGCAATCCACAATTTGGCATTGAAATTTTCGGCCAGGTTCAATAGTGGCCTGAGTTCATAGTTCTCAAAAAGATGCTCATACCCTGTTGCCAACAGCATGGAATCCAATTTTCCATCGGCTTTATAATCATCTGGAACGGCTATGATAGGGCAAAAATCAATTTCATTGATGACTTTGTAGGTGTTACTTCCCATAAAAACCTCTTTGAGGCCAGATGCTCCCTTGGTTCCCATCACAATAAAATCTATTTCCTCCTTGTAGACGGTTTTACCGATGGCACTCACCAAAGTATCCATAATAGACCTGGTCTTAAATGTATGTTCTGGGTTCTTGTCAAAACCCTTGATTTTTTCAAGCTCTCTTTGTAAGTCTCGTTCAGATTGCTCCTTGATCAAATTGTACAATCGGGTGTCATTGGCTCCCGCCATTTTGGTTGATAGACCGAAGGCACCAACCTGATAGGCATTGAGTATAAAAAAATCGCAGGGAATATTTTTAAAGAGCGTCAAAGCATAAGCTATGGCATTCCAAGAGTTATTGGAAAAATCCGTAGGCAATACGATTCGTTTCTTTTTCATCGTCTTAACGCTTTAAGTTCTGCATTACCATAAAAGGTATTTTTATCTTAAGACCCAATAAATCCACAGTGGACCTGTACAACATATCCTCAAAAAACGAATGCCTAGAATTCATCATGACCAACATACCCGCTTCCTTTTTATCAATATGTTCCAAAATTATCTCTGCTTTGTTCTTGACCGGGGCGGTTTCAAAATACAAATAAGGCTTGGTCAAGGTTCCTTCCAAAAACAGTTTATTGTCCTCTTGTCGAGGACTGAGTTCCTCAAAATCAGTAATGTACAGGCAATGTATCTTGGACTTGAATTTACCGGCTAAATCGCCCAAAAGTTTTAGCTCCCTGCGTTTGTAGGGCAGCATGTAGTCCGTTGGGAACAGAATGGCCTTGGGTTGCCTGTACTCAAAACCTTCGGGAATGGCCAGCACGGGGCATTTAACATATTTGAAGATTTCAATGGTAAAGCTGCCGAATGTGGTTTTGTGATCACTGGTCTCCCCTTTGGTGCCCATAATCACAAGATCGATGTTCATTTGATCCACAAAGTCATTAACCCCGTCAACAAGGGTGTCAAAACTCGCCACGGTCTCAAAATTATGCAGTGGATTTGGTGGCTCTCCCATTACGGAATTGACCAATTCATCCAATTTCTTCTCAGATAGTTCCCTTTTCTCCTCTTTTAGCCGCTCAATGTCTTCCTTGGATGCGGTTTTATATGTTCCATACACTTCCTCCCCATAGGTATGCATCACAAAAAAACAAGCTCGTTCACACTTGAAGAGCTCTTGGGCATACTGCAGGGCATGTAGGGCATTCTTTGAAAAATCGGTAGGAATCAATACGGTCTTCATGATTTTAACACTTTCATCAAAGATAAATGGTATAAACCATGCAAAAAATGACTTAGGTCAATCGGAGATCAGCATCAAAATTTTAACATACATGGAGACACATGAAGCCTTTTGCACTCATTTATCTGTCGTTAACCCCGTCCATCTGGACGTTTAGGGGATTCCTATGTTAAAATCAACCTTGACACTTTCATTGAATATTGGTCTAGCGCTATCTTTATTATCTCCTTTTTCTTATATAAGAACAGTGCCACCAACCATCAAACCAAAATGAAAATAAAACACATTGTCTACGGCTTATTAGTTGTTGGAGTAGTTGCGCTTATTGTCTACAGAATCAAGTCCAACGCGGAAATCGGCAAGTCCAGTGGTTCAGGCCCCAGCATTGCCACGGTTACCGGTATGGTCCTACAGCCTCAAATTTTCAAGGATAACATCTCGATTTCGGGAACTTTGGAACCCGATGAGCAAATAGAGATCAGAAGTGAGGTTTCTGGGATAGTGGAAAGTATTAATTTCAAAGAAGGCAGCAAAGTTTCCCAGGGCCAAGTTTTGATAAAAGTAAACGATATTGAGCTCCAGGCCCAGCTGTCAAAAGCACTTACCGCTAAAAAGCTGGCTGCTGAAAACGAAAGAAGGGCTAAACTGCTTCTTGAGAAGCAAGCCATCAGTCAAGAGGAATATGATATTGCCAATGCCGACTATGCCTCGGCCAATGCAGAAGCTGAACTGATCGCCGCTCAATTGTCCAAAACCAATTTAAAAGCTCCGTTTTCGGGTACCATTGGCCTACGTTCCATTTCCAAAGGAACTTATGTTACCCCTGCAACCGTTATTGCAAAACTTGTGAATACAGATGATTTAAAAATCACATTTTCAGTTCCTGAAAAATATGCTTCCCAAGTACATGTAGGAACCCGTTTGAATTTTACCACTTCTGATTCCAAAGAGGAATACGAAGCCACAATTTATGCCATCGATCCTGAAATCGAGGTGACCACAAGAACCTTGAGAGTACGCGCTATAATGGACAATCGTGATAAAAAGTTATACCCAGGAGGGTTTGCCAATGTCATTCTCCCTTTGGAAACCGTAAATGATGCGTTGTTGGTTCCGACCGAGTCGTTGATACCTGTTCAAAATGGAAAAAGAGTTTTCATTACCAACAATGGGGTGGCAAAGGAAATCGATGTTCAAACGGGTTCCAGAACAGGAAGTTCCGTTAGGGTCATCTCTGGTTTAAAAGCGGGTGACACCATCATTACCTACGGGGTAATGGCCGTGCAAAACGGCAACCCTGTTCAAGTTAAACTACAAGATACCAGAACCCAGAACGCGGAATAATGAATCTTTCCACCTTAAGTATAAAAAGACCCGTACTTGCGATTGTAATGAACATAACCATCGTACTTTTTGGTGCGATCGGGTTTACTTTTTTAGGCATACGGGAATACCCTTCCATCGATCCTGCTCAAGTTTCGGTACGCACCAATTATTCAGGCGCCAACGCGGATATTATCGAATCCCAGATTACCGAGCCTCTGGAAAAAGCGATCAATTCGATTGATGGAATTAGAAACATCAGTTCTTCAAGTGTCCAAGGTTCCAGTTCCATCAGTATTGAATTTAACCTGGACAAGGACCTGGAGGAAGCAGCTAACGACGTTAGGGACAAGGTATCCCAGGCAGTCAGAAGCCTGCCCGATGACCTGGATGCCCCCCCAGTGGTCTCCAAATCGGATTCCAATGCCGAACGGATTTTATCTATGACCATTGAAAGTGACAATGAAAATATTTTAGAGCTGTCCGACTATGCCGAAAATGTGATTGCCCAACGATTGGAGACCATCCCTGGCGTGAGCAGCATTCAAATTTGGGGACAGCGAAGGTATGCCATGCGGTTATGGATAGACCCTGTACGTTTGGCCTCCTACGGATTGACCGTGGCCGATGTCAGAAATGCCCTTTTGGCGCAAAATATTGAATTGCCTTCCGGCAAATTAACGGGAAACAATACCGAACTCACGGTAAAAACCATTGGCAACCTCAATACGGAAGAGGAATTCAACGACATTGTCATCATGGCCGATGGCGAAAAATTGGTGCATTTGAGCGATATTGGGAATGCTTCTTTGGAAGCCGAAAACATGGAGACCAAGATGACCAATCTTGGCCAACCCATGGTAGCCACGGCTATAATACCGCAACCTGGCACTAATTATTTGGAGATAGCCGATGCGTTTTACGAAGAATACGAGCAGCTCAAAAAGGATTTGCCAGAAGGTTATAAACTCAATATTGTTGTGGACGACACCGTATTTGTGCGCAAGGCAGTCACGGAGGTAGCAGAAACCTTGCTTATTTCCATAGTACTTGTGATTTTGGTCATCTACCTGTTTTTCAGGAACTGGTCAATGGCGCTGCGACCATTGATCGATATACCTGTTTCCCTTATCGCAACGTTCTTCATCATGTGGCTCTTCGGTTTTTCCATAAATGTGCTTACCCTTTTGGCCATTGTATTGGCGACGGGATTAGTTGTGGATGACGGCATTGTGGTCACGGAAAACATCTATAAAAAAGTGGAAGAAGGCATGAGCCCCATCGAGGCGGCCATAAAAGGCTCCAAAGAGATATTTTTTGCCGTGATCTCCATATCGGTCACTTTGGCGGCCGTTTTCCTTCCCATCATTTTTTTGGAAGGATTCGTAGGACGGCTCTTTAGGGAATTTGGAGTGGTTTTGAGTTCGGCCGTATTGGTTTCCGCCTTTGTATCACTCTCATTGACCCCGATGTTGAACGCATATTTGATCAAACCCGGAAAACAAAAACAATCCAAGTTCTATCGTGTAACGGAAAGGTTCTTCCAAAAGATGAACGAGTCCTACAAAAAATCTTTGGAAGGCTTTATCGCCAAAAAGTGGTTGAGCATTCCCATTTTGTTTGGTTGTATCGGCGTGATCGCGCTATTCTATACATTGTTGCAAAAAGAAACAGCACCTTACGATGATAGAAGCTATGTGAGACTCGTGGTAAATGCCCCTGAAGGTTCTTCGTACGAGTACATGGAACGATACATGGAAGAAATCACGGATTTGGTACTTGACTCCATTCCCGAAAGAAAAGTGGGACTGATCATTACCTCACCGGGTTTTGGGGTTTCATCCGTCAACAGTGGTCGAGCAAGTATCCTGTTATCCGACCCAAGTGAGCGGGAGCGGTCACAAGCGGAAATAGCCCGGGACTTTGGGCAATGGGCCAAAAGCTATGTGGGAGGCAGGGCCAGTGTATTCCAACGCCCTACAATTTCGGTAAACAAACGTGGTGGCGCCCCTTTGCAATTCATAATACAAGCAAAGAATTTTGAAAAACTCGAAGAACGGATACCTGCATTTATGGCAGAGGCCGAAAAAGACCCCACTTTTTCTTTCGTCGATGTCAATTTAAAGTTCAATAAGCCTGAAATCTATGTTTCCATAGATCGTGAAAAGGCGGAAAGTCTTGGTGTTTCGGTCAGGGATGTGGCCCAAACACTTCAACTATCACTTAGCGGACAACGTTTTGGCTATTTTTTAATGAACGGGAAGCAATATCAGGTCATTGGCCAGTTCGATAAACAAGATCGTGACGAACCCATGGACCTTACCTCGATTTTTGTGAAAAACAATGAAGGGCAGCTCATTCAATTGGATAATTTGGTCACTACGGAAGAACACAGTAGCCCGCCACAATTGTTCCACAACAACAGATATATGTCCGCCACCGTATCGGCCAGTTTGGCCCCAGGAAAAAGTATGGGCGATGGAATCGATGCCATGAACGCTATCAAAGAAAGGGTACTGGATGATACCTTTACCACCGATCTTGGGGGCGAATCCCGGGATTTTGTTGAGAGTAGTTCCAACACCGCTTTTGCATTCGGTCTTGCCTTTGTGCTGATATTCTTGATTTTGGCGGCACAGTTCGAGAGTTTCATTGATCCATTCATCATTATTTTAACTGTTCCCTTGGCGGTTGCGGGAGCCATGTTCTCACTATGGCTATTTGGGGAGACCTGGAACATTTTCAGTCAAATCGGAACCATTATGTTGATAGGCCTTGTGACCAAGAACGGGATTTTGATTGTCGAGTTCGCCAATCAACTACAGGAAGAGGACGAGAACATGACCAAAATGCAGGCAATAATGATAGCCTCTGTATCCAGATTACGCCCTATTCTAATGACCAGTCTAACAGTGGCTTTGGGCGCCCTGCCCATTGCTCTGTCATTGGGTGCCGCTTCCACCAGTAGAACAGGCATGGGAGTTGTGATCATAGGGGGAACAATGTTCTCATTGGTATTGACCCTATACGTAATCCCAGCTCTTTATCTCATGTGGTCCCGAAAAAAAGTCCAAAGACCCGAATTCAAAACCCTTGAGCTATCCTAGTATGAACATTAAAAAAACCATCGGCTTACTAATATTTATTATAGGTTGTTTAACGGCATGTAGTGCCCAAGAGGTGTTGACTGTTGAAGAAGCTGTGAAAATCGCTTTGGAAAACAACTATCAAATCAAAACCGCAAAGAATGAACTCCGAATTGACCAGATGGGTGTTAGTCCGGGGCAAGCAGGTATGTTGCCCCAGGTAAACGCAAGTATCGTGGACAACAATAGTGTCCAAAACCTATCACAGACCAGAGTGGATGGCTCGGAGGTTGAGCGCGACAACGCCAAGAACAGTAGCCTCAATTACGGCGTAGCTTTGGAATGGACCATTTTTGACGGATTGCGCATGTTTACCAATCATGAACAACTCAAGGAAACCCAAAAATTGGGCGAAGCGGAACTAAGGCAAGCTATATTGGGAAAAGTAGGCGAAGTAATGACCACTTACTATGATTTGGTGCAGCAACAACAACAACTCTCCGCCTTGGACAGTACATTGCTCATTTCCGAACAAAGGGTAGAACTTGCCCAAAACCGTTTTACCATTGGCAAGGCCTCTAAACTGGAAGTGCTGAACGCCCAAGTTGACCTCAACACCGATATAACGGAAATACAGCGACAGCAAGAGCTGCACAAGAATACAAAAATACTGCTCAACGAACAGCTAGCACGTGACCTAAAAATTGACTTTAAGGTTATTCCTGAAATATTTGTGGACAAAGACTTGAACCTAGAGGAATTGGAGAGCAAAGTGGTCGCAGAGAACCCGCAATTGCAAGCCGAAAAAATAAACAGACGTATCAGCGAACTGGAACTTAAACAGATAAAGGCATCACGATATCCTTCAGTTTATGTGACCACCGGATACAATGTTGGTCGTTCCACTTCTGAACTGGGGTTCAGTACCCGTTCACAATCAAACGGTTTCAACTATGGTTTTGGGGCATCCCTTAGCCTTTTCGATGGTTTCAACCAGAACCGCAACGAAAAAATAGGCAGGATCGCCCTGGAAAACGCAACACTGGCCATTGCCGAACAGGAACAAACCTTGACCTCACTGGTCAATACCACATATCAAACCTATTTGACCAACATCAGCCTAATGGAGCTCGAAGAGAAAAACGAGCTGATAGCAAAGGAAAACCTGGACATTACAGTTGAAAAATATAGAATCGGAATAATCCCTACAATTGAATTCCGTACCGCACAGTTGAACTATATTAATGCCAAGGTCCGAAATAGCAATGCAAAATATCAAGCCAAGGTTTCCGAAATCATTCTAAAACAATTGGCGGGAAGCCTTCAGATATAAAAAAGGACACTTTTAAAAAAATGTCCTTTTCAATACATCTCTCAACTAATGGTTTTACTTACCATTGAACCAAATCATCACATAGGCCACTATGGCTATAATAATGATGGAAATGGCAATATCCTTCCAGTTGTAACTGTTTTTGTTCTCTTTTCGCTCATCATCGGAAATGGTTGCATAGGTAAGGTTCTTTATTTTTTCATCTGATGGAGGTGCAGTAGCGTAGCTCACGACCAAAATCAAAATAATACAGAACAAAAAGAACCAAGATGCAAAGGACAGGAAGTTCATATCCCCTAAAAGGAACCAGATACTGTCCGGGTTCAATGAGTCTTTAACCAATTCCAAAATAATCCGAACGGCTCCTACGATAAATCCAACGACCATGGTCACAAATGCTCCTTGGGCATTGATTCGCTTGTGGAATATACCCAATAGGAACACGGCCGTGATCGGAGGGGCTATGTAAGATTGGACACTTTGCAGGTATTCATAAAGAACTCCTGAAATATTGGCCATGATCGGAATCCAGATGATACCGATGATCACTACGATTACCGTCGCGATCTGACCGGTTCTCACCAACTTTTTCTCTGGGGCATTGGGTCTTAGCTTTTTATAGATGTCCACCGTAAACAATGTGGAACAAGAGTTGAAAACTGAGGCCAAGGAACTCATTAAAGCGGCCAAAAGACCTGCTGCCACCAATCCTCTAAGCCCTGATGGCAATAAATTGCTCATCAAAACAGGAAATGCCTCGTCTGGACTGTCCCATTGCAACTCTCCCCTCATTTTCAAGGTTAGGGCAATTACCCCTGGTATGAGGAACAAGAATACCGGAAACAATTTTAATAAAGCCCCGAAAATGGTTCCTCTCCTACCCTCTTTTATGTTTTTGGCGGTCAAGGCACGTTGTACGATATACTGATCTGTACACCAATACCAAATACCTGTTATGGTACTGGCGATCAAAAGCGATGGCCAAGGGAAATTAGGGTCGGAAGCTGACCTCCACATGTTGAGATATTCCGGTGTCACGGTCTGTTTCATGCTTTCCCAGCCCCCAACGTGGTCCAAACCAATAAAGGTCAGGGCCGCGGCACCAACTACTAGAATGATCGCCTGCAGCGTTTCGGTATACACCACTGCTCGCATACCGCCCAGTACCGTGTAAATTCCGGTAAGCACAACCGTTGCTATCGCTCCTGTCCAAAAATCAATGCCAAGAAGTGCGGAAACCACCACCCCTCCAGCATAGATGGTTACAGAGATTTTTGTAAGCACGTAGGCAACAATGGAAAAAACCGATAGTATCCATCGTGCTCTTGCATCAAATCGTTTTTCCAAAAACTCGGGCATCGTAAAAACACCTGCCCTGGCATAAAAGGGCAGGAATACCCAACCTAGAATAAGAACGATCCAAGCCTGTATTTCGTAAATCAACATGGGCAAACGGTCACCAGCACCTGCGCCGGCAAGCCCCACAACATGTTCGGAGCCAATGTTCGATGCAAAAATAGAGGCACCGACCACAAACCAACCCACATTCCTTCCTGCCAAGAAATAATCTTCGGTATTGTTCTTCTTTTTTCGGATTACCCAAAGCGCAATTCCCAAAAGAACGAGAAAGTATATGGATATCGCAATCCAATCAAAAGTATCCAATGTCTTCATGGTAGTGGTTTATTTGGTTGATAGTTTGAACATGGTCCTGGAGGAATACGTTTCTCCCGGGTTTAATCGTACCGAAGGAAAATCGGCTTGGTTCGGACTATCTGGGTAATGTTGTGTTTCCAGACAAAAACCTGAACGCTTTGCATAAGTGCCTCCCGTTTTTGAGGGCAGTGTACCGTCCAAAAAGTTTCCACTATAAAACTGAATTCCTGGTTCATTGGTATATACTTCCAAAAACCTACCCGTTTCCGGATGATGTGCACTAGCGGCTAAACCTAAATCCTCTTTGGTTTCGTTGAGCACCCAACAATGATCATAACCTCCACCGAGACTCAACTGTTCGTTATTGGCATCAATCTCCTTACCTATCAATTTAGGTTCCTTGAAATCAAAAGGTGTACCTGCCACTTCCCTAAATTCGCCCGTTGGGATCAAACCTCCGTCAACTGGAAGGTAAGTATCCGCATTCAGATAAATTTCATGATCCAATATAGGTTCGGAAAGTTGTCCCGAAAGATTAAAATAACTGTGCTGTGTCAAGTTCACTACGGTTGGCTTATCGGTTACCGCCTCATATTGAACATCAAGGGCGTTGTCATCTGTAAGGGTGTAGGTTACTTTCACATCCAATTTTCCAGGATATCCTTCCTCCCCATCTTCACTGGTATAGGTCAATTCCAAAACAGCACCTTCCGAAGTGTTTTTGGCCACACCGTTCCATACTACCTTATCAAAACCTTTTTCTCCGCCATGTAGGTGGTTGTCCCCATCATTGGTCGCCAAAGTATACGTTTCCCCTTCCAAGGAAAATTGTCCTTTGGCAATACGGTTTCCATATCTGCCAATGAGCGCTCCAAAGTATGGGTTTCCATCCAAGTATTGGTCCAGATCATCAAACCCAAGTACAATATCCTCATAGTTCCCTTGCTTATCCGGTGCAGTCCAACGGGTTATGATGCCTCCATAGGTAATGACCTCCACTTCCATTCCTGCTTCATTTTTTAATGTGAATTTCTTCACTTTAGTGCCATCTGGCATTTCCCCAAATACAGTTTCTTCGATTGGGTTTTGTTCACTTTCAGTTTTTACGGTTTCCATTTCTGACTGACTTTCTTTTTTGTTTTGCTTACAGCCTGCAATAATAAAGACCAAAAGTAAAACAGCGTACAATATAGAAGGTTTGGCTATCCTCATCATTATAGTTTTTGTTTGTTAATTACATTCCATGCTGAAACAGATGGTAATAGGCTTCGTTGGCATGGAGTTGATCCTTAAATGCCCTCAATTTCGTGTCCGAATCTATTACTAAAAGTTCTATTCCGAAAATATCGGCAAAGTCCTCCATGTATTCAGTGGTCAATGCCTGGGTGTATACAGTATGGTGCGCTCCTCCTGCGTGAATCCATGCTGTGGCCGCAACATCGAGATTTGGTTTTGCATCCCAAAGTACACGTGCTACGGGCAATTTTGGTAAATCGGCCATAGGCTCTACTGCCTCTACTTCGTTGACTATTAAACGGAATCTGTTGCCCATATCCACCAAGGATGCATTCAGTGCATCACCTGCGGGAGAATCGAAAACCAAGCGCACAGGGTCTTCTTTACCCCCAATACCCAATGGATGTACTTCGCATGATGGTTTTGCACTTGCGATAGAAGGACAGATCTCCAACATATGGGATCCCAACACATAATCTTTTTGAGGTGTAAAGTGGTAGGTATAATCTTCCATAAAAGAGGTACCTCCTTCCAAACCTTCGGCCATTACTTTCATGGTCCTTGTCAGTGCGGCGGTTTTCCAATCTCCTTCGCCTCCAAAACCATAGCCATCGGCCATCAGGCGTTGTACTGCCAAACCTGGTAATTGTTTTAGTTTACCCAAATTCTCGAACGTATCGGTAAAGGCTTTGAACCCGCCTTCATCCAAAAACGTTCTGAGTCCCAATTCTATTCTAGCGGAATCAATCAAAGATTGACGTTGTGCACCATTTTTTTGAAGTGATGCTGATAAAGTGTAACTGGCTTCGTATTCCTCGATCAATTGATCGACGTCTTTTTGTTCCAACCCGTCAATAATATTGGTAATGTCCGATGAATCGTAACCATTTACCGCAACGCCAAAACGCATTTGGGCTGCAACCTTATCTCCTTCGGTTACGGCAACCTCGCGCATATTATCCCCAATACGGGCAACTTTCATATGTTTTAATTCATCGGCGCCCAGTGCTGTTCTTGCCCAAACGGACAATTTGTTCTGAACCCGTTCTTCTTTCCAATGCCCTACCACTACTTTACGGTTTTTGCGCATTCTGGACATCATAAATCCAAACTCTCGGTCACCATGTGCAGATTGGTTCAGGTTCATAAAATCCATGTCAATACTGTCCCATGGGATTTCTGCATTGAACTGTGTATGCAAATGGCACAATGGTTTGCTTAAAATGGAAAGTCCGGCAATCCACATTTTTGCCGGAGAGAACGTGTGCATCCATGTAATCACACCGATACAGGATGGTTCGTTGCTCGCTTCGCGACAGACTGCCGTTATTTCTTGTGGCGTAGTCACAATAGGTTTAAAAACCAAAGTGACCGGTAATTTTCCAGCTGCATTCAATCCATCAACGATTTCTCTTGAATTGCTAGCTACTTGTTTTAAGGTCTCAGGTCCGTACAAATGTTGGCTACCCGTTACAAACCAGATTTCCTTTTGGGATATTTTCATTTTTGTGTTTTGTTTATTTATTGACCGTAATAGGCATTTTTACCATGCTTACGCTCGTAATGTTTTTTTATTAGTGAATCTTTCAGTCTAGGTGCCTGTGGATTGATCTGCAAAGTCAAATAGGCCATTTGGGCTACTGTTTCCAATACTTTGGTATTGTATACTGCTTTAGCTGCACTTTTACCCCAAGCAAATGGTCCATGGTTACCAATCAGCACCATTTCGACTTCGTTGTAGTCCAAATCCCTTTCCTTAAAGCAATCCAAAATTTGAATCCCTGTATTGTGTTCATAATTCCCTTCGATAAGTTCGTCGGCCATCGGCGGCGCACAAGGAATATCTTGCGTTAAATGATCCGCATGTGTGGTGCCAAAAATCGGAATGTCCTTTTGGGCCTGTGCCCAAGAAACGGAATACATAGCATGTGTATGCGCCACCCCTCCAATATTTTCCCAGTTTTTGTACAGATAACTATGTGTTTTGGTGTCAGATGACGGTCTCATGCTGCCCTCGACCACATTATTATCGTAATCCATGATAACGATATCCTCAGGTTTAAGCGTTTCATAGGGTACACCGCTGGGTTTAATGCCAAAAACAGCATTGTCCCTATCCACCGCACTCACATTACCGAAAGTATAGATGACCAGACCCAAGGCATTGAGCTCCATGTTTGCTTCGTAGCATTCTTCTTTGAGTGATTTATATTTTGAGCTCATCTATTATATGTTTTTGTTCGTTTGTTCTTCGACAAAGTTGCCAAGTTGCTTATACTCCTCTAGTAGTTGGGCATACACTTCCACTTGGGAAGATTGTGGAAAGTATTCCGCTTCGAAGTCACTTCCCATTACTTTACTTGCCTCGATTACATTCTTGTAGATACCTGAGGCAACCGCTGCATAAATTGCTGCACCCAAAGCAGGGGCTTGGTCGGATTCTGCCACCTTAATGGGCATGTTAAGCACATTGGCCAAAGTTTGCATGATAAAAGGCGATTTTCTGGCCACGCCACCAATACCAATCACGGTCTCGATTTTCACGCCCTCCTCTTCAAAACGGTCCACAATCATTTTGGCCCCAAAGCAAATGGCATTTACCAAAGACTTAAAAATATGAGGCGCATGGGTTCCCAACGAAATTCCGGAAATGGCACTTTTCAATTCTTGATTGGCATCTGGGGTCCTTCTACCATTTACCCAGTCCAGGGCTACAGGTACGGATTCAGACAAAGGAATCGCTTCGGCCTGTTCGGCCAAGGAGCGAATGAACTTTGATTCCACCTCAGCCTTTAGCTCGGTTTTTTGTTCTTCTGATAGTATGTTGGAGTCCAAAACCAGGTTGTCAACAGGCCATTGCAATACCCCTTTGAACCATGCCAATACATCTCCAAAGGCCGATTGGCCTGCTTCCAGTCCTATCATCCCGGGAATTACGGAACCATCAACCTGCCCGCAGATACCTTTAACGGTTTTGTCGCCTACTGCTTCGTTGGATGACACCATAATATCGCAAGTGGAGGTTCCCATTACCCTCACCAGTGCATGGTGGTCCACTTTGGCACCAACGGCACCTGCATGGGCATCAAAAGTACCCACAGCGATTACCGTATCCGTGGTAAGGCCTAATTTGTTCGCCCATTCTTCATTTAAATGACCGGCAATCTCATTGGAGGTAAATGTCTCTTCGTACAAATTATCCCGAAGGGATGCCAAGTACGGGTCCAGCTTGGATAAAAATTCCTTGTCAGGGAGTCCACCCCAGCTTTCGTGCCACATGGCTTTGTGACCTGCGGCACATCGACTCCTTTTGAATGCTTTTAAATCTTTTTCGTCACCCAAAAGATAAGTGATGAAATCGCAGTGCTCCATCCAAGTATAGGTGGCATTGATCACATTCTTGTCCTCTCTGGCCACATGAAGAATTTTGGCCCAAAACCATTCTGAGGAATAAATCCCTCCTTCGTATTTGGTATAATCCTCGCCGCCCCAGCTTCTCGCCAACTCATTGATTTCGTTGGCTTCCTTCACAGCGGTATGGTCTTTCCAAAGTACCATCATGGCGTTGGGGTTTTCTTCAAAACCTTCTACACAGGCCAATGCCGTTCCATCTTGGTTCACGGGCATGGGGGAAGAACCTGTAGTGTCTATACAAATCCCCTTGACCGTTTTTGGCGATACTCCACTTTGTTTCATCACGGAAGTTATGGTATGTTCCAATCCTTCAATATGATCTAAAGGATGTTGACGAAACTGATTGATGGTTGGGTCGCAATATTTTTGCGCTTTCCATCTGGGGTACCAGAATACTTCAGAGGCCAATTCCGCTCCATTTTGGGAGTCGATCATTACCGCTCTCACCGAATCGGAACCATAATCGAGTCCTATTACATATTTTTTCATTACTCCTTAAACTAACTTCTATTTTTCATTATATTCTTATCACAAATCCCCCGTAGGGTTCCACTTGTATTTCTGAAAGTGAGTCATCTATTTTTTTTGATGCTGGAATTTTTGTTCCATCATCGTAAAAAAGTGTACCTGATTTGTTTTCTGCGAAGGAAAGATTGATGGTCCACGTTTTTGGGGTTCCTTCACCATTTATGCCCACAACATACCACTCCGTTCCTTTGCGCCTGGCCATGATCACTTCTTTCCCTGGATATCCTTGAAGAAGCTTCGTTTCATCCCATTGTACAGGTACTTGTCTCAGCATATGAACAACTGCTTCGGGCATTTTGGCCATTCCCTGTGGTATTTCGGCGATATGTTGAATACCGGACGTGAACAAAATGGGCAATGCCAGCTCAAAGGTCGTTGTTGTTCTTCGGTCAATATTGGGAATACTATCCAAAACCATGGGAGTAAAATCCATGGGGTCATACACATTCCTTGTAAACGGCAGTAGTGCTGAATGACTTGGTTGAAGGTCTGCATTGCCCTGATCGAATGTAATGAACTCTTCCCCTTTAATGGACTCCATCGTCATGAGGTTGGGATAGGTGCGATGCCATCCCCTGGGCAAGGTGGCGCCATGAAAATTAATCAATAAGCCAAAATCGGCAGCATCTTTCAAAATACCATGATAGTATGCAATCATGGATTGTCCATCGCCTCCAAAAAAGTCAATCTTAAGTCCTCCTACACCCATTTCCTTGAGTCTGGCAAACTCTTTCCTTCTATCTTTTGAGGTCAACAGTTTGCTTTTGGGCGTATATTCCGTACTGTTCCAATCCCCTGATGAATTGTACCACAGTATCACTTTTACGTTTTTACTGGCGGCATAATCCACAAGTTCCTGCATTCTGTCATACCCTATTTTTTGATCCCAGTTTACATCGATCAAGGTGTAAGGCCAGTTCATGGAAGCGGCATAATCAATAAATTGGTGGGATGTTTCGTAATCGATTTTATCATCTTTCAACAATACCCAGCTCCATGTCGCCAAACCACCTTTCACAGGAGTGGTGTCCATATCGATTGCCGGAGCGGCCAAATCGGTTCCAAGAGTACTTTCTACAATTTGGTCTAAATCACCAACGCTAATAATCCTCCATGGGGTTGTGAATGGAAGATTACCCTTTGGCAATAATTCTCGACCAGTAAATACCTCCACTGGTTGTGGAAAAGTAACGGCCAATCCCTTTTTGTCTTCTTCGTACATTAATCTTGTGCCGCAATAGTCTTCATGCAAATTGGTTTCACTCACCAATAGCCAAGATTCTCCCGTATGGAACAAAGCAGGGTAAACATATCCTTCATCTAATGGAGAAGGTTTGTCAACAGGAATCTCCATTTGATAATTTTCCTCGTAAGATGGATTGGTCTCGCTCCACCCCGTTTTTGCTTTTGACATGGGTTGCATCCAAGAAACCGTGTTCCCAGGAAATCCATAACTAGTGGATTCTTCAACTACCTGAACGGATTTACCACCTTCCCCCAAAACTTTATATCTAAACGCAAAGCCGGTTTCGGATAAATCGAAATGACATTCCAATAACAGACCACTTTCCGAAGAAAAAGTGACCACATACCTATTTGCGTGATAGCTGATATCCTTTTGCTTCCCATGAAACATGGTGTAGGATTCAACGATTTCTTGAGCAGGTTGTTTTTTGTCCAGTGTCAGACCTTTTGACAAATCAATATCTTTCAAAACGAGTCCAACATAAGAAGTATCCAAAACCATACTGTCTTTGTGAAACAGTTGGTAAAAAGGTTTTCCTTCATTATCCAAGTACAGTTCTGCACGCAGCGTTCCTTCTTGGTTGGTAATGGAGACCCCACTTCCCCCGGGCCCACAACCAAATAGGAATGTTGTCAGAACAAACAGCCACATAATATTACCGACACTGTGTTTCATTTTTCACAAACTGATTTTATAGATTGAAAATGTCATCGATGGTATTTCCGCTTTAAGGGTATCTCCTTCCATGGAAGCCGACCCCTCTTTGGGACTGATTTTCATTGGTTCCTCAAAGGAGTTTTCGGCCTCTAAATCATCCATTCCCATTGTCAATACCGTAACACTATCGGTTACACTTCCTCCTTCTACCCTAATAGAGAGACTTTGAACAAGTTCGGATGTGTTCACCACCTTTACAATCAACTCATTGGTATTTGTGTCCTTTACCGCACTGGCATAAAGACCGTCTTTTCCAATAATTTTTTCTCCGTTCTCCGTAATCTTCAAAAGGTCGGTCCCCGGATTTGTGGAGTACATTTTTTGCACCTGATAGTTAGGTGTTCCGAAGGATTCCAAATTGTTGAACCATATCATATCCGGAGTCCATTGCCAGCCGTCGGCATGGGCCATCAAAGGTGCATATGATGTTAAATGAACCACTTCGGCGTTTCTCTCCAAACCTGTCATAAAGGCTGCTTCTGAAAGAGCCGCATTCCAGTTGTTTTTATTCTCTGGACTCGCTATGGCCACGGTTTGGGCCGCGTACTCACCGGCAAACACTTTGGGTCCTTCCCTATCGTAGTCGTCATAACGACCGGCATTCTCTAGAAACCATTTTGGTGGTTTGTAATAGTGTTCATCCACGATCTCCGCGTTCATTTGCTTTAGTTGTTCCCATCCATACTCAAAATAATCGCCTTCTGGGAAAGGTCCACTACCTGAAACGATAATGATTTCCGGGTATTTGGATTTGATGGCTTCCTCGAACACCTTGTACCTCTCGATGTAAGCCGGGCCCCATTGCTCATTTCCAATCCCAATGTATTTCATGTTAAAAGGCTCTGGATGCCCCATATCGGCGCGCACCTGACCCCAAGTTGTATCAGTACCTCCGTTGGCAAACTCGATCAAATCCAATGCATCTTGCACATATGGGTCCAACTCGTCCATGGGCACCAATTCCCCTGTGTTAAACTGACAAGCGATACCACACCCCAAAATCGGAAGAGGTTCAGCTCCCATATCTTCGGATAATTGAAAATATTCAAAGAATCCAAGTCCAAAGCTTTGATAATAATCCGAGGTTGGACGATGGGCGAACTCCGTGTTCCATCGGTTCACCAATATTTCCCTGTCTTCAATATCCCCAACCGTTTTCTTCCATTGATATCTTCTTGCCAAGGTTCTTCCCTCCACGATACATCCACCTGGGAAACGAAGGAACCCAGGGTTCAAATCATCCAACAGTTGAACCAAATCCTTACGAAGTCCTTTTTTTCGTCCCTTCCATGTATCTTGAGGAAAAAGGGAAATCATATCCAGATCAATCTCACCTTCTCCTTCGAAAGTGATCTTTACCTTGGCCTTCATTTCTGATGCATTGGTGGTAAAAGTTGATTCGTAGGTTTTCCAGGAATCGCTGTCGGGAGCAATTGAAGTCTCTCCCAACACACTGTCAAGGGAATCGATCACTTGAAGTTTAATTTTTTGAATATTACCAAAACGCTTGGCGGCTTTGACGGAAAAATCATATTGAGCGCCTTCTTTGACTCCCATGCCTCTGAAACCTTCGTTGATCAAGACATATCCTTCATCATTGTTCACCGCTACACGAGAGAAATTGTGGTTGGTTCCTTCTTCGGAATATTTAACCACGGTTAGGATCCCTGAATCATCATTATAGGAATGTCTATCACTATTGGGCTCAACCCAGCCCGTTTTAGGCAATGAGAACTCGAAAGAGCGGTTTTTGATCATTTCGGCATACAAACCGCCATCTGCGGCAAAGTTGATGTCCTCGAAAAAGATTCCGTACATGGTGGGCTGAATTTTTATACCCCTATCTTCCATGCTGACCACCAACTCCCGTTCCATTTCAGCTACGCTATCATCAGTTTTGGTTTCCCCTTGATTTTTACAGCCATAAAAACCCGAGATCAAAACCAGTGCCAAAAAAAGTACTCTAGTCATTTCTTTTATGTTGAGAGTGGTACATTCTATTTTTCTTGCGTCGGCAACCACACCTTCATTTTTCCAATCCCCCGATTGGACCAAGCATAATATGGTATTGCAGTCAATTTTTGGTTTGATATCGTATTGACCCCTTCCAATAATTCGGGCTGCATCTCCACCTTGAATTCTTCATCCGTCGTTATTTGAATGGCATCAAAAGTGCCCTTGTTATCGATTTCCTCCACCGCGTACACTATGGGCCCGTACTCCAGGGACATTTTATCCTTATCCTCTTCTACTTTTGGATTCGCGATCACTTTTCTGACAGACATTGGAAACTCCAGTTCCACCTCATCCCCTGGTTCCCATGTTCTGGTCACTGTGAAATAGCCATTATCCGCAACCACATCAAGCTCCTCCCCATTTAGGCTAAGCTTGTTGCTTGTTTCATCTTTGGATGCATACTGATACAAATCACCTGGCAAAACGATATTCCTGGACCATCCCGGTATTCTGAATTTGATGGTAAATTCCCCCTTCTGTTCCGGGTTTACAGTGAATCTTACCTTCCCATCCCATGGATAGGAAGTGCTTTGGGCAACCAAAACATCTTGATCTTTCAATGCCACATTTGCCTCATTGCTCGCATAAAGATTGGTATATAGGGTATTTCCAGTTTTGGAATAAATAAGACCGGGCATAGCGGGAATAAATCGAATCACATTGGTGGGGCAGCAAGAACAATCGAACCAATCTTTTCGGGTACATGCCCCTTGATTGAATTTATAAACGCCATCCGATTCCAATGCATTGGGGTAAAAGAATTGTTGACCATCCAGTGACAAGCCCGAAATCAACCCGTTGTAGAGAGTCCTTTCGATGACATCAAAGTATTTTACGTCCCCCGTAAGGTTGTGCAACCTATGGTTCCAGTATACATCTCCAATAGAAGCGCATGTTTCATTGTAAGCCGTTAAATTGGGCAACTCATAGTTTTCACCGAATGCTTCCCCATCATGCTTGGCGCCAATACCTCCCGTTATGTACATTTTTTTGTTCACCATGTTCTCCCAGAGTGCATTAACTGCATCCAAATAGGCAGTATCCTTTTTTATAGCGGCAATATCCGTCATGGCGGCGTACATGTATACTGCCCTTACGGCATGCCCCACTACCTCGTCTTGCGCCACAACCGGCAAATGATCTTGGGAATAAGGTCCGAAGAGTTCATGGTTTTCAGGGTTGCCCCTGTTGTCCAAAAAGTATTTTGATAGTTTTAGATACTCCTGCTTTCCTGTAATCTGATACAATTTGATGAGCCCTGTTTCTATGATCTGATGTCCGGGAACAACAGCAATTTTACCTTCGCCATCGCCAAAGGTATCTACCATTAAGTCTGCATTTTTGACGGCTATGTCCAAAAAGTTTCGTTTTCCCGTGGCTTTGTAATGCACAGCTGCTGCTTCGTACAAATGGCCTGCATTGTAAAGTTCATGACTTGCCTCCAAAGACTCCCATCGTTCTCCTTTTTCAACATTTACCCAATTGGCGGGTGGATTGGTCGGGTCGATTGTTCGCCAAGTAGTTAAATACCCATCCTTTTCTTGGCCCACCTTTATAATAGCCACCAAGGAATCTACCAAAGATTCCAGTTTCGGGTTTGGAGCACTGATCAGGGAATTGGAGGCTCCTTCGATAATTTTATAGACATCGGTATCGTCGAACGGCATGGCCCCTCTCGTTTCGCCTTCCATTTCTCCTCCTGCAATCAAAAAATTATCAAAACGACCTTCTTCCTCACATTTGGCCAAAGCATATTCAATGGTTTTTTCCTGAACCCGTTGTATTATCGGCAACCAGAATGCATCATTGAGCTTTACGTTCTGAATGTTCACGGGCTCAATCACATAACCTGTTTGGTTTTCCCCATTCACTTCCTCTTCGCTTTCTTCTTCCTTCTTGCAATTGAAGAAAACTGTCAGGGAAATCAACAATACTATGTATTTAAACGGTTTCATCTAGTTGGTTTTAGTTGGATTTATATTGCGTGGGTTGTCCATGCCTTTAGGTATTCCCAAAACAAGAATTGAGGAGACAAAAAGGCATTTGTTTTTTTCCAGTTTGATTTATTTTCCGGTAAGCACCATAACAGAAAATGGCGGAACTTCCACTTCGAGCATACCTTTGCGGAACTTTACCTTTTTCAGCTCCTTTGGTGTGATTTTTTCGGGCTCGTCAAAGGTGTTGTGATCCTGTAAATCATCGGAGGACAAAATGGTTCCTGAAAAATCCTTGACATCCATATCGCCAAGGTTAAGTTTTACCGTATGTGATTTATGTGCATCGATGTTAACCAATGAAACATTGATTTCGCCAGCCTCTGTTTTGGATGCCGAGATGGAAATCGCGGGCAACTCCTCTCCTTCGAACCCGTAGGTAGGGGAATCAAAGTCAACTGGAAGCAATTGCGCATCTTGATGTACATTGTACATCTTCATCACATGATAGGTTGGTGTCAACAACATTTTCTCATCTTCCGTTAGAACAACAGCCTGCAGAACATTTACCGTTTGCGCTAGATTGGCCATCTTTACCCTTCTTGCGTGATTATTGAATATATTCAAACTGATGCCGGCAATCATAGCATCCCGCATAGTATTCTGCTGATAGAGAAACCCTGGGTTGGTGCCTTCCATAACATCGTACCATCCTCCCCATTCATCAACCACTAGGGCAATGGTGTTGTCGGGATCGTATTTGTCCATGATAGCGGAATGCTTGGTAACCAAGGTGTCCATTTTCAAGGCTGTTTTCATAGTGGAAAAGTACTCTTCCTCGCTATAATCGATGGATGAACCTTTTTCGTTCCATTCCACAAACGAATACGAGTGCAGTGCAACCCCTTCAATCAAGTGTTTGGGAATATCCCTCATCAAAACCTCTGTCCAGTGGTAGTCGTCCACATTGGCTCCAGAGGCAATTCGGAAAATACCATCGCTATTGGTCCAATCCGTCATAAAAGTTGCATATTGACGATAAATATTGGCATAATGCTCAGCGGTCATATTTCCACCGCAACCCCACATCTCATTTCCAACGCCCCAGTATTTTACATTCCAAGGTTCCTCCCTACCATTCTCTTTACGCCATTCAGCCATGGGACTTCCCCCTTGATGAAGCACATACTCCACATATTCAGTAAACTCCTTCACGGTACTACTTCCCACATTGGCTGCCAAATAAGGTTCTGCACCCAGGGTTTCACAAAGGTTGAGAAAGTCGTGTGTTCCAAAACTATTGTCTTCCGTGACCCCACCCCACCATCGGTTTATCATGGTCGGCCGTTCGCTTTTTGGCCCTACACCATCTTTCCAATGATAGGTGTCCGCAAAACAACCCCCGGGCCATCTTAAATTTGGAATCTTAAGCTCTTTCAGGGCTTCGATTATATCATTTCTCACCCCGGCCGTATTGGGAACCATACTCTCCTCTCCAACGTAGAGCCCTCCGTAGATACATCTTCCCAAGTGTTCAGAAAAATGCCCGTAGATGTGTTTGCTGATCATGGGAGCTTCCGCGTCTTCGTTTACAGTTACTTGAACCGGTTCTTGCGCGGAAATCGCGACCGAACACAAAAGGGCCAAAACGACCGTGGAATAGTTAAAAATTTTCATGTGCATCTGGTTAAAAAAGACCACGACCTAAATCGTGGCCTTTAAAAATTACTAAACTTAAACTAACTCAAATAATATCAGCAATATAGTGCTTTAAAATATTAAAGTGTTGTTTTTACATTTATAAATGTAGCAAAAGTTTCTCCTTTTAAGCAAATTAAAATACTAATTTTATGTGTTATTTTTACACTACAAAGAAAAAAATAATACCAATAAGCTAATTTTCAGAAAATTAAGGTCAAATTGGGAAATTAGAAGTTTGACCTTCTTCATGCTCGGATGCTCTGCGCATCGATTTTTGAAGTTTTTGACCATAGATACTTGTTTAAAAAGTATAGTTTTAAGATTTTAGCCATTATGGAGAAAGCCAAAAATGTGGAATTGACCACTGAAATTGACAGACAACTCAATTTTTATCAGAAAGAAGACCAAGTTCTGTTGGCAGTGGATTGTATTATTTTTGGTTTTGACAAGACCAATTTGAAAATTTTGCTCATTAAACGGAATTTTGAGCCAGAAAAAGGGAAATGGTCCTTGATCGGTGGTTTTTTGAAGAAAAATGAAAACCTGGATCAAGCAGCCACAAGGGTATTGAACACTTTAACGGGATTGAGCGATATTTACATGGAACAGGTCTATACCTACAGTAAAGTGGATAGGGATCCTGGTCAGCGTACTATCTCCGTGGCATATTTTGCCCTGATTGATGTAGAATCACATCAGTTTGATGGCATCCAAATTGATTCCGCTCGATGGTTTGACATGGACGAAGCCCCAAATTTGATTTTTGACCATGAGGAAATGATTCGAAAAGCCATCGCCAGACTACAGCGACGTGCCATGACCATGCCCATTGGCTTTGAGCTTCTTCCTGAAAAGTTTACCATGCGACAACTTCAAAACCTCTATGAATCCATACTGGACAAAAAATTGGACAAGCGTAATTTCATCAATAAAATCAATTCTTTGGATGTTCTGGTAAAGTTGGACGAAAAGGATATGACCGTATCAAGAAAGGGAGCTTATCTTTATGTCTTTGATAAGGAAAAGTATGAGAAAAAAGTAGCTGAGGACGGTTTTAGTTTTAAACTCTGATATTTGAAGAACCTCAGTTTTCCAATCGATTCAATTGTCTCGAACAGGACTTGTTTCCATCATTAATTTTTGGATATCCGCCTCATTCAGGGCGTAATCGTACATCTCCAAGGATGCCAAATATCCTGAATAATGCTCCCCCACATCCGAAGCCCCTATCCGTAATTTGGCATTTTTTATCTGTGAGGCCAATACCATTACCTGGGAATTGTCCAGTTTCCCGTTGACATACATTTTTTCCACTACACCATCAAAAGTCAGCACGATATGATGCCATTCGTTGGCGGGGGGAAGGGCATTGTACTTCATGTCAAAATGACCATCCAAATGTGCGGCGGCACCATAATTGCCACTGTTGTAGTGCAACGCATTATAGGAGTTTGCCAAATTGAACTCAAAGCGGTCGCACCACGACAACAAACACTCACCCTCCTTTGATATTTCCGGATTCTTTACCCAAGTGGCTACCGTAAACGCCCCATTCCATTCCAAGCTTTTCGGAACCGGTTGGTTGAGCACCAAAGCCCCTTTTTTAAAGTTGAATGCCGTAATACCATCTTGTTGATATATGGATACCTCCCCTTTCTTCTCAAAACTTCCACCAATTGTTCCGGTATTGATCAAACTGTCAAAGTTCCTCTTCTCAAGAACATCTTTGGCATCGATACTCACTAATTTTTGACGAGAGCTTTTCGTCCCAGGGCCTTCAATTGATGGCTTACCATTGATTTCCAAAGGAATATCAAACAAGGACCCAAATACTTTAATGTTCCAAACTGCTGCTAACAAACCTGTTTTTTCGGTATCTAAAACTGTGAGTTTGATATAGCGGGCCTTTACATCAGCATCATCGGTCATTGGGCTGCCTGAAATCCTGTTCTTTGAACGGTCTGCGAAAACCTCCCAATTCTTCCCATCCAAGGAATATTCCAATGTGTACTGGTAATAGTATCCAGCAAACTCAAATTGGGTCATTATCCTTTTTACATGGGTCTGCGTTTCCAAATCGATCGTCAGGCTTTGTGGAAAAGAATTATCCCCTGCTTTCCACATGGTCGCATTGTAACCATCGGTGGCATATGATGGTAGGTAAGCATAATCGTATTCAAGTGACTCCAATTGATAAAATGAGGAGGCGCTTGCCTTGGCATGCAATGCTAAATTGGAAGGGACATTCGATTGTATTGATTTCCCTGGCCCCTTGCTTCCAGGGCTCACTTGTTGTAAAGTGGAATCATTTTCAAAAATGAGTTCATCAACACTGACTTGGCGGGACAAACCGCCCCTTGTCATTGGATAATCGTGTTTATGGTAAACAATGTAGTGACTCCCGTCCTCCTCCAAAACAGAATGGTGCCCCGGGCCGTGTACCGTCCCATTACCATTGGAACTGAGTATGGGGTTGTTCGTACCCGGTGTAAACGGTCCATAGGGACTATCGGAATAGGAATACCTTACATTGTAGGTTTCATCATGACAAGAGCCTCCAGAGTACATCAAAATGTATTTGTCCCCTTTCTTCATCATGTAAGCAGCTTCAAAAGGTTCAGGAGTCTGATCCAAGGGTATGTTCTTCGGGTTTTTGATTTTTGACATGTTCTTACTGTCCAACTCCCCCACGGCATAGCCTCCGTTATAATGTACCCAAGTGCCCCAATAAGCATAGATTTTACCATCATCATCGGTAAAAAACTGTGCATCCAATGATGGAAACCCTTCCTTGGGATAATTATGGGCAATTACAGGGGTATCGTCTTCGTTCAATTTTTCCCATGGTCCCACTGGGGAACTGGATACATATCCATAAATATTGCAACCTGCCTGGCAATTACCAAAATACAGGTAGTACCTTCCATCACTCCCTTCAATAATGTCCGGAGCCCAAAAATTTCTGAGGTTGACGGATTCCAATGAGGGAACTTCCATGGTATGGTTGTACCAATGCTCAAAATCTTTGCTGTACCATACCGTAGGTACTCCTGAGGCCAACATTTCATTGTCAGTGGTAGCATAGATATAATATGTGTCCCCAAACTTTTTGATTGTAGGGTCAGCAAAATAACCGGGAAGAATAGGGTCCACCTTCCCAACGGGCAATTGACCTTTTTTTCCTTGACCAGAGACATTGCCCAAGACCATGACAAAAAGTAATATGTACAATACCCTATGTTTCACAATTGGCAACAACCACCCTTTTAGGCTTATAGTTTGACTTCTGTTTCTTTCTTGCCCAATTCAATTTGATACGCACCCCTGACCTTTTTATAAGGCAGTTCAACATCCATGCCCTCCACACGCAAATAGGCATAAGGAGTATGTGCGTTTTTGGCATCCAAGGTCAGGGTTACATCCCCATTCTCGTTGTTATAGGCCACTTTTTTAAATGAACCTGCATCCAAGGTAAGCCAAAGCTTTTTGGGAGCTATGAATACCCTGGACCTTGAGGCCGTGGTCGGTTCCAATTCCACAACGGCGGCTTTTTGGGATAGATTTCCCCCAAAGACCAACCATCCCATATCCTCATCTTTGGTAAGGTAGGATGATGTGTTTACGGCGTATCCATAAAACCCAGACCCATAATCACCGGAAATACCGTCGATTTTTAAAGTCGAAGGGTATGAATGGAATGCGGCCGGCCCGAATCCGTCTTGGGTAATATTCGAAATCCCTCCCAACAAACCTCCGTAACCCACTTTCAACAGGTACAGATCTTCCGGTTTTTTTCGGTAATGATTTAAAACGGGAATGGCATTCAGTGAAGAACCATAATGATGGATTTGGCGTTCCACACGTGAAGTTTCGCCAGCTTTTCCACCGTATAAAAAATCCCAATATCTTCTGGCATTACCATTGTATCCCCAATGAGGCATTGTTGGCATGTAGGCCAAAATGGCACTAAGTGTCACATAGGCTTTTCTATCATACCCAAAATAACTGGACCACATATACACTTCTTCTTGTCCAGTGGAATCCCATGGCATTTCACTGCCAAAAGGGTAATCCAATGCCCGCCAATGATCGGCACGCTTTTTCATTCGTTCTTCCAAATCCGAGGCCATTGCCGTAAGCCCTTCGTGCTTCAGGTCTTCTAAAATAAATAGGAACACGGAGCCCTCCATTTGTCCAAACTGGGCATAGTACGGTGCCTGCTCCACCATGGCTACACTGGTATGATAGGCATTTTGCAAATACCAATCCCAAGACCTGTTATCCACCAAACCTTTGTAGTAACGGGACAAACGGTACATGACCCAATATGCGGCCGCCACATGGGGATAGTTATAGGACCTTCCAGGGTCGTTCGCATGCTTATGGTCCCATGCCGCCCAGGTATCGTAATTGATTTTATCACTGTACGTGCCTTTGGGCAAAGAGTCGGGTTCGTAATAATACAAACTCTTTTTGACCCCATACTTATTCGGACCTTCATTATACTGGATTCCTCCCCATAGTGTTTGATCCACAAAATCTTGCAACTTCTGGATTTCGTCCTTGTCAGGTTGAACCAATTGCTTCATGACGGCTGCCAACCAACTACCTGCCCCACCTTCATCGCTCAATCCACTGATCCAAACTCTACCATCTTGAACTACCTTTTCCTTTTTCTCGTAATCATAGCTTATCGCTGATGGATTTCGTCCAAATGGGTCATTGGGGTTATCGAACCATTGTTCCGTGGTCAGAAAATGTCCAAAATCCTCAATAACCTCTGCCTCTGGTTTAATGATTTTATAGTTGATGGTCTGTTCTGTATCATCAGTATAGGTAATGGTAAGTCTGGCCCTGCCCCATTTTTTTCCATGGACATTGTATTTTTTCTTTCCTAAAGGAGTAGTGCCTTTCTCCTTGATTTCCAATGCTCCGGTGGGTTCAACCTTTATGGAAGCAACCCCCTTGTTATAATCGATGAACAATTGCCCCTCAACGTCTTGTGGCAGTACGTAACCTGGAACACCGACCGCAACGGGATGTTCCTCCTTGACAAGTGTCTCCTGTATATTCTTGATTCCTTCGGCAAGTACAAATTTCAAGGCAAAGTTTTTGGTTTCATTTGGTTGAAGAACAAGCGAGGTTGGTTCGTTCCATTGTTCCACTCCTTTCCATTCGTTTTCGGAATAAGCTTGGCTATATGCCATCCACTCGTGAAACCCTTCAAAGACGATACTCTTCGGAGTGGGATCGTCCAATAAAGGTCTATACGCCTCAAATGGCATATGATCTTTGGGCAGCACCAATAGGGCCGGACCCCTCCCACTCAACCTTTTTACCTCAAGGTAACCTGCATCTTTCCCGATATAGGGGTCAAAAAATACGTTTTGGGCATGGGTTTCCACCAAGGACTTGCCTTCAAGAATGTTGTTAAATACCATTGGAACTCCCAATGCCCCTATTTCCAATGGTCTGTTTTGTTTATTGGTGATTTCAAAACGCATGACCAGTTGGTCATTATCCAGTTCGTAAAATCTTTTTACGGAAACAGGTATATCCCCAGGCAGGGTATTGGCCAAGTCAGCAGCTGCCAAAACATTTCCCCCAGTCTCCAATGGTTCCACTTTTGCCCTATTGGTGGCCGTGGAATACTCTTTCCAAATCCCATTGACTCCTTTTATCCGAAGGTTAATGTCCCCCAAATGATACAGGCTGTCCTTGTCCCTTATTTCCAGACGGTCGCCTGGGGTAAAGTCAAAGTAGGGGTCGCTATTGGGGCTCAATGCCGCAACGGTCTGTGATGCCCTTACCAATTTCAACTTAAAGTCGGGGGTATCGAATTTTTGATAAACATCGGCTATGCCCAAAGTCGATTCCCTTTTTTCCACCCTGCTCCAATAGGTGTCCTGTGCCATTATGCTCGAAACGGTGACCATACAAAATGCGGAAGCCAGCCAATACTTTATATGTTTCATCTTGGTGTTAGTTTGGTTTTTGGATGAGTGATACCACTCTTATCCCATTTTAGAATAATAGGTACATGCTTATTTGAACGCTGTGGAAAATTTCCACTTTGTCCTATAGTTCTTGTTCAAAGGAAGATCCTGCAATAAAGCTCGTAATAGCTCTACCGGCATCCTTCCCTCTTTCATTACCCGATCGTGGAACTGTTTTTCCGTCCATCCTTTATCCAGCATTTCATTTCGAAGGGCATAGAACTGTAGGCCTCCCATCATATAGGCCAATTGGTATAGTGGTGGGTAGTTGGTTGTAAAGGAACGCCTTACTTCTGCCTCTGCATTGGCATATTCGTGACCTACCTCATCAACTAAAAGGTCTATACACTCCTGAGGGGTCATTTCCCCTAAATGGAACTTCAGCGAGAAGATGATTCGTGCACATCTATGTATCCTCCAGAACAGCATACCTAATTTCTGTTCAGGTGTTTGGGGAAAACCCTTGTTCCAAAGGATAATTTCCCAATACAACGCCCATCCTTCCGTCCAAAAAGGATTATAAAACGGTCTCCTATAGCTTTTGTGACGACTGGTCATGAAATATTGAAGGTTATGGCCGGGAAGCAACTCATGCTGTACCGTTGGAAAAGAAAAGTTGGGGTTATTGCCACGCATGCTCATCAACTTGTCATTATGGTCCATTTCCATGGTCGGGTAGGAAATGATAATGTCCCTTCCTCCAAGGAAGAACGGGTTCACTTTCTGCCGTTCAGGACTCATCATTTCCATTCCCCAGGTTTCCTTGGCCAAATCGGGTAAGGTGATCAAATCCCGCTTTTCAATAAAATCAACGGACTGGGAGTAAAGGTCCATAATGGCCTGGGGCTGCTCCCCTGCCGGAACATAGGTGTTCTTCACATGTTCCATGGCCTTTTTCCAATCATCGCCGTATCCCAATTCACGGGATGCCTTTATCATTTCGTTCTTGCACCACTCAAATTGCTCCTCTGCGGTTTTTATAAGCTCCGAAGGGGTGTAGGGGATAAAAGCCATCGCCAAGCTTTCGTTTAGCGCATCCTCCCCAATGGGCTTACCAATGATTCCACTACCATCATCCTTGACACTGTTCTCTGAATAGTTGTTTTTCAGAAATTCCGCATAAACGGTCAATTTTTCATTCAGTCGCTCATAAGGTTTTTCCACCCACCATGTAAAATCGGGATCGTAACCATAATAGAAGTTATACGCTTCTTCCAATCCTTTTTGAAGCGATTTCACTACTTCGGAAGCTTTATCCGCCGTTTGCCAATCCTTAAATGGTTTGGCTTTCCATGACTCCATTTCAGAATCAATGGTTTGTGTGGCATTCTGGAATATTTGCGCCAATTCTTTTGAGTCGGGCTTTTTGCCCCTTCGACGGTCCTTAATGAATTGGAAGATATCCTTGGTGAAATGGCTTACTTCTGCGACTTCGTCAAAGGCTTCGTAATCTTGATCTAAAAAATACTTACCCTTGGTCACCAAGTTCTTCAAAAGAACATAGTCCACCTTTCCCTGTTGGCTCAATGAACCAAAATCCAAAGCGGACAACTTTTTGTCCCAGTCATCATAAAACCTGGAAAACCGCTGATAATACTCCTCGGATTCTTCTACGTTGTAGGTACGGTTCAATGCCCAGTTGTCCGCCTCAAATTCAGTAACAAGATCAGCCAACTTACTGTTCTGTGCTGTTGCATAGGAGCCGATCAAGGCCATCAATATGATTCCAGTTTTTTTCAAATCCATTTTGTGCGTATTTAATTATCGTTTTCTACCTAAAGGTAGTGATTGGCTTCGTTGCATTGATGCAGTCCAGCTATTCCAGTGTTACATCCATATAGACCGAGTGACGTCCGTAGGTTTCGTAGAACGGTTTAAAAACCACACCATCAATGGTAAATTCCAATGTTTTCGGGTCTCCCTCTATGGTCTTGCCTATATCCTTGGCATCCAAGGTTACTTTTCGCCAATCGTTTCGTGGTTCGGGCTCCTGTGCCACCAACAGTACGGGTCCATAAAAAAGGCTTGCGATGTTTTGTTGGTCCATTACCGGGTCCAAATGGAATTGAAATGGCATTTGAACATCAATGACATCACCATCTTTCCATTTACGTCTCAGGGTCAAATAGGAACCGGGTTCTGCTTTTATCCGCTGGTCTTTGCCATTCACTTTCACATAAAAGCCTTTGGTCGCCCATTGGGGAACACGTAGGTTCAAATCAAACTTTCCTTTACCTTTTATGATCAATTGGGTGTTATCCTCTTTTGGAAAAGCTGTCTTTTGCTCTACGCTAATATCTTTCTCGGTCCATTCCAGAGTTGAGGGTACAAATAGGTTTACATATAGTGCGCTATTGTCCTTGTTTTTGAAATAAATGGAGTTTTGAAGCTTAGTGCTACTTTCCAATGCTGTACCATTACAACAAGTGAACCCTGTCATATCCGCATTTCCAAATCTTTTGACGGAACCTGGTCTCAATGGCACATGATAGGTATTTGCGGGGCTGTCCTCAGCTACCGAAGCCAAGATGTGGTTGTACAGGCCTCTCTCATAATAATCCATCAACTCCGTTCGCTGGTCAAAAAGAAAGAGGTTTTTAGTCAGCTTTAGCATATTGTAGGTGGCACAGGTTTCATTTTGTCCTCCTGCTGAAAAACCATTTTCATACAAGGTAGCAGGTTGCCCAATGAAACATTCTGCATTTGTCGGGTTTCTTGCTCCGGCCACTCCGCCAATGCTGTACATATAATCATTTTTTGCCTTGTACCAGAAATTATCCGCTACTTGGTAATATTCAGGAGATTCTGAATCCCGGTAGATTTCAAGAGCCCCCATAATCTGTGGTATGTGCTGGTTGGCATGCAATCCACGGAAGGAATCAACATTTTTGGCCAATCCGTGGGAATGTTCCGCATCTCCAAAAAACATTTTGATGTTGTCAAAAAGTTGTGCGACCTTAAGGTATCTTGGTTCATCCGTAATCCTATCCAATCGGGCCATGGCCTCGTTCATCCCTCCGAATTCCCCGGCAATATAGCTGTTCCACATACTTATCAATGTATCGGTTGGCAACAGGCTCAACCGGGCATACACCCAATCCCCCATTCCCTTGGCCACTTCCAAGGCTTTCTTGTTTCCACTGACCTCGTAGATATCCATTAAACCTGCCAAAATTTTGTGCAGGGTGTAATATGGCGCCCAAACTTGGGTTGGTTGTGTACCATAGGTAGCACCTTTTTCCAGCATGATGAACTGATCGGGTGGGTAGGCACTGATAAACCCTTCTCCCCAGTTCCAGTAATCTGTTCGAATACCATTTTCGCTCAAATCCGAGTCGTAGGTTGTTTTTCCTGGACCATGTGGCACTTTAGTGGGGTCTGATTCGTGCGCTCCCCCAGCTTTAACAGGTTTTCCGGACATTTGAGACAATTTGTACATTACTTCTACCATATAGTCCATTTTATTGGCGAAATTGGCCTGCAGTTCCTTGTCGTAACCGGTGCTGGCATACGCCTGGGCTATGGCAGTTAAATAATGTCCCGTGGCATGCCCCCTTAATTTGGTTTCCTGACTGTCCCAAACACCCAATGGTTCAGCTCCTTCGGGCTGTTCTTGTCCAAAGGCATTACGGAACATGAACAAAAAGGAGTCCGGGTTGGTCCCTGCCAAGGTATTGATGAACTTATCCCTGTTTTCTATGAACTTTGTTTGCTTACCATGAGTATCTGAATCCAATCTTACTTGATCTAACCCAAAAACTTCCAGTTTCATGTTAGGCGTTTTCAAATCCTTTTTTGCCTTTACGGTAATTTTTGCCGTAGGCTCAAAATCCGTACCCGGTACCCTGCCTGTGACTACATAGCTTCCTGTTTTGGTCACCTCGGCATTATCAGTTGGAGATGGCCATAGGACCCTAACCATCGGACCTTTGATCCCGTCGCGATATGTTCCTTTGACATGACGTGGCAATCTGGGCAAGAAGCCTAGTTCTGTTTCCACCTCAACATCGGACACTCCTGTCAAAAATTCATTGTACAATTGAGGGACTTCAGAAGAAAATTTTGGCAGGTTGTCTTCAGGTTTCTCCCGTCTTACCACTGCATCCCCACCTCTAAGTGCAATATATCGAATCCTTCCTACCTGCTTTTCACTCAAAGGAATCCTATACAACCTAAAATCGTGGATCTTTGCTTTGAGATAAGGATTTCCAGATACGATCGGCTTTCCTAAATAGAGTAAATTCTCATGGGTAAATAAATCCTCCAATTCCATTTCTACATTTACTGCCTTGCCGGTTTGTTTTCCATTGACAAAAACACCAATGGATTTTGATGGAATATCAAAGACCAAGGCTAGATGCACCCATTGGTCTGTTTCAATTTCCAAATCTGGGGAAAGCACCTCATATCTTGATTTGCCATCCAATATGACCTGGGCTTGGAACCCTTTTCGATCTTTGGTTCCGAATGGAGCGACAAAAAAATGTGTCCTATCATCCTTTCCAAAATCAAAAAGCAGCTGGCCCGGTTCCTTCGACTGAAAATTGACCCATGTTGCGATACTCATGGATTCTTCACTTTGCACAGATTCCCCAGGAATGGAAATATAGGATTTACCATCCCCTGGCAGCGAGAGCACCTTTTTAAACTGCTCGTCGTCTTTAAAATCAATTTCGCCGTAGGCTCTTGCGTGCAAATTATTTCTGGACCAATCTTTGGCATCTCCATCAAAAATATATCTGGCAATCATTCCGGTCTCCCCTATTCCATCCAAAATCTGGTTACCACTCTGTGCGTGCACCAAACTCATTTGGGCCGTCAACACAAACAATACTGCACCAACAAAAAACTTACTTAACTTCATAATAATTCCTTTACTCCTATAATTTTTACTAACCTATGGTTTAACGTTGTTTTTCTAATTGTAGATTTCTTCCCAAGAGGGCGGATCCACATCCATCAAATGTTTCACAAAAAAGTCCTTGCGTTTCCGCTCGCCAAATTCCCCTCCGGAGGAGTGTCCCATACCGGGTATGGTGACCAACTCAAAATCTTTGTTGGCTTTGATCAGGGCATTGGCGAATTGCATGGTGCTGGCGGGGTCCACGTTATCATCCACCTCCCCCAAGATCAACATTAAATCGCCGCCCATTTGGCCTGCGTTTTCCACATTGGAACAGGCCTCATAATGTGGCCCTACGGGATAGCCCATAAACTGTTCGTTCCACCAAATCTTATCCATTCTATTGTCGTGGCATCCACAGGAGGATACGGCCACATCGTAAAAATCCGAATTAAAGACCAATGCTGCAGCTGCGTTTTGCCCACCTGCCGAAGTCCCAAAAATGCCCACGTTTTCGGCATCCATATACGGATATTTCCTGGCAGCTTCCCGTATCCAAATTTTTCTATCGGGAAAACCACCATCTTTGAGGTTTTTCCAGCACACATCGTGAAAAGCCTTTGAGCGGTTGGAAGTCCCCATACCGTCTATCTGCACCACAATGAACCCCAGTTCCGCCAAAGAGGACATGGACCAGTAGTACGACCTGAAGTCCTTGGGAACAAACGAACTGTGCGGCCCTGCATAAATATATTCAATTACGGGGTATGTTTTGTTGGGATCAAAGGACGTGGGCCTTATAATGATTCCCCATATATCGGTAAGGCCATCCCTACCTTTGGCCGTGAAAACCTCAGGAGCTATCCACCCCTCTTCCAGCAATGCGGAATGGTCGGCCTTTTGCAATTGCATTAGAGTCTTGGCATTTTTTGATGATTTCAAAAGCGTTACGGGTGGAGCATCCACCCTGGAGTACTGATCTATATAATACTCATGGTCTTCCGAGAAAGTAACCTTATGGTTCCCGTTCTCTTTGGTGAATCGGGTTAGGTTCCTGCCATCAAAACCTATTTTAAAGTAATGAAGGAAGTACGGGTCTTGACCCTTGTCCATTCCACTGGCCGTAAAGTACACCTCTCTGTTCCCCTCATCCACATGAATGACATTTCGAACTACCCAATCTCCTTTGGTAAGCTGTTTTTTTACTTTTCCCGTTTCCCCATCATACAAATAGATATGGTTCCACCCATCTCTTTCCGATGTCCATATAATTTCTTTACCATCATCAATATCGTACCTGTACTTTTTACTGCTATAATCGATGAAGGTTTTACTGACCTCATCTACGAGCACTTTTACCGCTCCAGTAACTGCATCAACCGCTATTACTTTGTAAGCCTGATGACCTCGTTGATTGTATTCAAAAGTAAAGGCACTGCTATCTTCCCTCCATTCCATGTTATTGAGCCCGAATTGATGGCCAAATTCCTCGGTAGGAATTTGGATATGTTTCTTTTTCCCGACCAAAAACAATTGTGGGCTTTTGAACGGGAGCTCATCCCCGGGCTTTAAATAATCCCTGGATTGCAATTTTGGCTGAAACTGATCCTCTGGACTGGATTCCACAAAATATATTTTACGTTCATCTCCTGGACGCACCTTGTATGCCATGATTTTTTCCCCATCAGGCGACCATTTTATATAAGTGGAATAGAAAAAACCCGGAGAGCCATCATAGCTCAACCGGGTTTCTTCGTCTGTCGAGGTGTTTTTGATATAAAGGTTGTGATTCTTGATAAATGCCAACATAGTGGAATCGGGAGACATAACTGGTGGATTATTGGTCTCATCGAACCTGCTGCCCCAATAGCCCCAATCTCTTTTTGGGTCTTTGGTTTTTGACTCTACAATTGTTAATTTTTGGTTTTCAGGACGGTATGAAACTTTCTTTTCATCATAAACGAATTGAAGCTCGCTCATATCCGAATCAAATTCCAGTTCGCTGATGTCGATTTGACCTGCATCTATGTCCTGTTCAAATTTTTCTGATAGCAATTTGGCCAATACGGTATGGTCAAAACATTTTTCTTGCGTTTTTTCCGAGGGGTTTACCCAGAGATATTCTTTTCCTTCCGGGGTATTGTTGACGTACCACAGAAGGTTATTTTCTTGCCAATGAAAATTTTTGGGCGAGTTCGTGACCTTATCCCGAAACAAAGAATCCAGCGATATCGCCTTTTTATATTCCGCAAAGGTTCCTTGGGCAAATGATGCACCGAATTTTATAAGTATAAAAAATACACTTATTTTTTTGACAAAAGATTCCATAGTTTAAATAAGTCTAAAACTATAGATAATCTATGGTTGCACACCGATTCAAATTACCAGATACTAATACTATATTACCCTTAACGCCTTCACTACTGCATAAAAAAGCAATTAATTGAATAAGAACAACCGAAATGCAAAAGAAAAGCCGTGGGAAGAAATCAATATCAATGAAACCTTTCAGGTGAGAGCAGGGCCATCTCCATCGAAGTTTTTGAGCCATTCACTTCTTGCGACACCAGCTTTCCTGTTATGGGTCCCAGGCTCCATCCCATCATAGCGTGACCTGCCGCTAGGGTCAGGTTTTTATATTTTGTGGTTTTGCCAATAAACGGCAATCCATCCGGAGATACCGGCCTGAGTCCGGAGGTGGCGGAATCTTGTTCTTCAGGAAGTATGGTAAAATCCCTATAGTGCGCCTTTACAGCATTGGACAAAGCCATTACACGTTTTTTTTGGATGGTATCGTTATTGCCGGAAAACTCCATCGTACCCGCAAATCGGGTAAAGCCATCCATTGGGGTTATCGCCATTCTGGCATCCACTAAAATAGTGGGCAGGGTTATTCCCGTTGGCCTCTTAACATCCATACTGTAGCCCTTTCCACCTTGAATGGGAATTTTAAGTCCCAAAGTTGCCGCCAGCTTCGATGTCCAGCTCCCACTGGCCAATACAAACTCATCAGCCTCATAATTGTTATCATGGGTCTTCAAGGATGTTATTTGTTTGCCCTTTATGGAAAAATCCTCAACTTTCTGCCCCAATTTAAAACCCACCCCTTGTTCCTGTAGCCAACCTTTCAGTTCCTCCATAAAATGATTGGGTGTCATGTGGGCATCACACTTGTAATGAACAGCTCCCCTTACTTGGTCGGATAGTACAGGTTGTACTTTTCGTAAATCTTCTTGGGACAGTATGGAAACCTCTAGACCTTCCTTTATGGCTCTTTCGGCCACTTCATGCTCCTCCTTTTCAGATTTCTCGCTACAATACGCCATCAAAACCCCTTTTCTTTCGTAATGAAAGTCGAAATCATGAGAGGCCAATAATTCTTCATACAACGTCCTACTTTTCAGATTGAGCTCTTTGAGCACAGGCAATGCTCTTTCAACATTGGAAGCTGTTGCGGACTTTTTAAACAATAGTGCCCATTTGAAGAAATCCATATCCCATCTGGGCTTCATATAAAAAGGGCTGGAACTATTGAGCATCCACTTAAGGCCTTGGGTAATTATCCCCGGGGCGGCCAAGGGAACAAAATGACTTGGTGTAATATATCCTGCATTGATATACGAAGTACCACTATCGATTTTTGTTTGATCCAAAACAGTGACTTCCCATCCATCCTTCACTAAATAATATGCACTACAAAGCCCGGAGATCCCTCCCCCGACAACAATTACTTTCTTCATTCTGAAAAATTGGTTTACAGTACCTGGAACCCATGGGCATATGGATCATCGTCATCTATAATGATATTGTTATAGCCTGTTACTTGTGCCCATCCCTGTATACTGGGCACAATGGCTTTTTTACCCGCCAAGGTGGTCTCCAGTTCTATCCTACCTATGAACTTACTCCCTATGAAACTTTCATGAATGTAATTTTCGTTTGCGACCAACTTTCCTTTGGCATATAGCTGTGCCATACGAGCCGAGGTCCCCGTACCGCAAGGAGAGCGATCTATGGCCTTATCCCCATAAAAAACGGCATTTCTTCCCGAAGATGTCGGGTCCAAAGGGTCTCCCGTCCAAAGCATATGGCTCACATCCCTTATGGTACTGTCTTCTGGATGCACAAACATATCAGGATACTTTTCATTGATACGCTTTCGTACCACTTGGGAATAATGTATGATTTGACCCGCCGTAAAATCATGTACGCCCTTAAAGTTTTCCTGGGGGTCCACAATCGCATAGTAGTTTCCACCGTAGGACACATCAAAGGTTATCTGGCCCAGTTCCGGACACTCCACGGTCAAATTTTCTGCTGCTAAATACGATTTTACATTGACCAGTTTTACCCAATCCACTTTTTTGCCCGATTGGCGGTATTCAATTTCCACCAAGCCAGCAGGAGCTTCCATTCTAATGCTCCCCGGTACTTTGGGAACTATCAGCCCCTCCTCTATTGCTACGGTTATGGTCCCGATGGTTCCATGTCCGCACATGGGCAGGCATCCGGAAGTTTCTATGAAAAGTATCGCAAAATCATTATCCGGATTATGTGGCGGAAGCAAAATGCTCCCGCTCATCATATCGTGTCCACGGGGCTCGAACATCAATCCTTTTCTGATCCAGTCAAAATCCTTGAGAAAATGCTGTCTTTTTTCACTCATGTTCGCCCCGATCAAGTTGGGACCTCCACCTGCCACTACGCGAACCGGGTTGCCACAGGTATGTGCATCAACACAAAAAAAAGTTTTTCTTGCCACTAGCAGCGCTCTTTAAAAAACCATCTTATTCTTAAATCATTGTTCTGTTTCCTATCCCTTGAGGTATTCTGGTAACAGGGTCTGCGGAAAGGATTGGTAACTGATCGGCCTGACCCACCTTTTAATGGCATGCACACCAACTGCAGTGAACCTGGAATCCGTAGATGCCGGGTAGGGACCTCCATGCTGCATGGACGGACATACTTCAACACCTGTGGGAACACCATTATAAATGATTCTACCGACTCTATTCTGCAAAGCATCCACCAACTCCATCAAATCTAAGGTACCATTTTCTTCCGCGATAAGGGTACCGGTCAACTGCCCTTCCAAACCTTCAATGATCTGAAGGAGTTCTGCATCATCCTTGCATTGTACCACTAATGAAAATGGACCAAAAACTTCTTGATGCAATTTTGGATTGGCCAAAAACTCACTCCCTGAAACCGTTGCGACAACTGAGGCAGCATAATTGGGCTCCAACTCTTCATCCACCTTACCCACAACTTGCACTCCAGATTGGGAAGTCACATCGGCTTCATTTTTATCGTAGCCGCTCTTGATATTGGGGTGTAGCATGCACTGTGGATCCAATGCTATGGTCTCTTTCGCCAGTTCATTTATGAAATCTTGGGTGTTTTCGTTCTTTACCGTAAGCAAAAGACCTGGATTGGTACAAAATTGTCCCGTTCCCAAAGTAATGGATCCCGCATAGGTCTTGGCAATATCCTTTCCTCTTTTGGATATGGCATCCGGAGTAATGATCACAGGGTTGATACTTCCCATTTCCGCAAATACCGGGATGGGTTCTTCCCTTTTTGAGGCGATGTCGAACAATGCCCTTCCTCCAGTGATGCTACCGGTAAACCCGACTGCTTTCACTTTGGGGTGACTTACCAAATCCACTCCTGCCTGGACCCCTCCATTGATACTGGAAAACACTCCTTTGGGCATACCTGTTTTTTCAGCGGCCTTTACTATTGCCGATGCCACCAATTCTGATGTACCTGCATGCATGGGGTGGGATTTCACGATCACAGGGCAACCTGCGGCCAAAGCACTGGCGGTATCACCTCCGGCCGTGGAATAGGCCAAGGGAAAATTGCTCGCTCCAAAAACAGCTACTGGCCCCAATGGAATCATTGTTTTTCTCAAATCATCCTTGGGCAACGGTTTTCTATCCGGTTGGGCCGCATCAAAGGTGTTCCCTCTCCAATCCTCGGTTTCCACCAGTTGGGCAAAGGAGCGCAATTGGTTCATGGTTCGCCCACGCTCACCAATGGCCCTTCCTTCGGGAAGGCCTGACTCCGTGGTATAGGTATCTATCAGTTCTTGGTCCAATGCCTGAATCTCATCTGCAATGGCATTTAGAAAAGTTGCCCTTTGCTTACCGGACACTTTACGATAGGCCTTAAAGGCATCCCATGCCGATGAGACCGCTTCCTCAATTTCCTCTTTTGTGACTTCCACAAAAGTCGTTGGGTTCTCAATGTTCAATTTGGGATCCATTGTTTTGAACTCAATGCTTCCCTTTGCGCTAAAATCTCCTGCGATACAGTTTTTACCTGTAATCATACTACACTTTTTAGGTTTTTATAATCTGGGAGCTCTGGTCTGTTTTTCATGGCTTCTTCAATAACCTTGAGCACTCGCTCCCTTTCTTTTCCTTGCAAGGGCAATCTTGGGGCCCTGACATATTCTGTTCCGATTCCCGTGGCCACTTCGGCCAATTTGATGTTCTGCACCAATTGTGGACTTATATCCAACTCAAGCAATGGCATAAACCACTTATATATGGCCAATGCCTCCTCTAATTTTCCTGCTTTGACCAATTCATAGATGGCCACAGTTTCCGCTGGATATGCACATACCAGACCTGCAACCCAACCATCTGCTCCGATCACTAGGCTTTCAAGACCCAAAGTATCCACTCCCGTGAAGACTTTGAACCTATCTCCGAAACGGTTCTTCAAACGGATTACATTGGTAATATCCCTTGTGGATTCCTTTACGGCTTGGATGTTACTGCATTCGGACAGCTCCTCCATCATATCCAAAGTTACCTCAATTTTATAATCCACAGGGTTGTTGTAGATCATAATGGGCAGCGATGTATTGTTTGCAATTGCCTTAAAGTACACAACTGTTTCATGGTCGGTCGCCTTATAGCGCATTGGAGGCAATACCATTAGCCCTTGTGCGCCTATCTTTTCAGCGTGCTGTGCCACTTCTATGGCTTCCTTGGTGCTTTGTTCCGCAATGTTGATGATAACAGGAACTTGACCTTTGACTATGGTCAATGAGGTTTTTATCAGGGTTTCCTTTTCCTGTTTGGTAAGTGTACTGGCCTCACCCAGGGTTCCCCCAAGGATGATCCCTTGTACACCGGCATCCAATTGCGCCTTGATATTCGTTTCAAACATGGCAAGGTCCAATTCGTCCTCGCTTGTGAATTTAGTGGTTACAGCGGGCATAACCCCTTCCCAATGTATCATAATGCTATATATTTTGAATACAAAAATAGACCACACAATATCAAGGTTAAGCTTCATTATTAACGAATAGTGGTACTATATTACCCCAAATATTGATTCAGGTGCTTTTTATGATGATATTCGTATAAAAAAGTGAAAGTACTACCGTTCAAAATACCGAAACCTGAAGATGAGGCCCTGGTCTACCAAGTGGACAACGAGCGTGTCTTTTATGATCAATTGCACCAACATGCGGAAATCCAGATCAGTTATATTGCAAAAGGCTCTGGCTCCCTTATCGTAGGCGATTCCATTAGTGATTATAAAGAGGGGGACATCTTGGTTATAGGGGGGTATGTACCGCATGCATTTAAGAGTGATGTTTCTTTTGCCCCGAAATCACTGATGCACACCCTTTTTTTTGACATTAACTCCTTTGGCAAGGAATTCTTCAGCATTTCCGACCTTTCCAACACAAAAGATTTCTTTAAAAAATCCGAACTTGGGATGCGGGTCGTTTCCAATACGGAAATCATCATTGAAGAGTTCAATAAATTAAAAACACAGAACAGTATTGAGCAGATAGCGACTCTTTTGTTCATTATAAGCCATATTACGCAATCAAAAACCACTCCTTTATCCTCCTTTGTATACCGCAAGTCCTTTTCGGATGATGAGGGTAAACGAATGAACGATGTTTTTAAATATGCCATGGATCGGTACCATGAACCCATTAGCTTGGATGAAATAGCCAATGTGGCCAATATGAGCAAAAATGCTTTTTGCCGCTATTTTAAAAAACGGACAAACAAGACTTTCTTCCAGTTTCTCATAGAAATACGGATTGAAAATGCATGCAAGCTCATTTTGAACAATCCGGAATTGGCCATTTCCATGATTTCCGATCAATGTGGCTTTAACAATATTGCCAACTTCAACAGGAAATTCAAAGCATTGAAAGGATGCTCCCCAACGCAGTTCAAATCACAGTTCTAAGATTTACACCCATAAAAAAAGCGGATGGGGTTTCCCATCCGCTTATTATGCACTAAACAACAAACTCAAACAATTACAATAATTTGATTTACTATCTATTTAATCTAATAACCAGGGTTCTGACTTAGGTTGGTATTGGTATTGAGTTCCTCCAAACCTATGGGAAACAGTGTTGTATACTCGCCTTGTGGAGTGTGGTTGTACCAACTTTTGGTCTGGTACACACCGAATCGAATCATATCAGACCTTCTTCTTGCCTCTGCTGCAAACTCCCATCCCAGTTCGTCCAAAAAGCGCCCATAGGGCACTGAAGATTGGTCCCCTGGATCATCAATGGTGCCGTCTTCGGCCAATGTTCCGTATTCCACCGTTGTATCGCCTTCAAGCTCAGCACCCGTAACAGTTGCTTCTGCTGGGTTTTCAAAGGAACGCATACGGATTTGTGTCACTATGGTCGCAGCATCATCACTATTATTGGTCCTAAGAAGCGCTTCGGCTTTCATCATCAATACATCCGTATATCTCAAGAACGGAAAGTCAACGCTCAGTCCTCCTGTGGCCCCTGATTCTATTTCATACTTACCACATCTAAAGCCATCTGTAAAATCACAATCGTATATACTTGGCATTTCCTTTCTCAAGGTCATTACCACACTGCCATCGGAAGCGTTCAATTGATCTCCCATCAACCAGGTATCGGACAAACGCTTATCATTGGGGTCATAACTATCTATAAATTGTGGGTTACAGCTAGACCCTCCCCATGGTTGAGCCTGCATATCAAAAACCAATCGATGATCTGGCAAAAGCATTTTCATATGGGCGCTCCAATCTCCAGCAAATATTTGATCGTAAGGGATCGCGAACACCATTTCTGGATTTCCTTGGTTCTCCGTACTGAAGATATCTGAATAATTGGAGGACAATTCAAATGCCCCACTGCCGATAATCTCATCACATGCTTCAATAACCTTGTCCCATTGAGCGGTTCCCGTATAAACTTCAGCATTTAGGTACACCCGGGCCAAAACATGGTAGGCCGCCCACTTGGTCATGCGACCATAGGTTGATTGATCTACGACCTCGGTAAGGTTGGGTATAACCGCTGTAAGCTCAGAAACGATAAAGTTGTACACTTCGGCACGTGGGCTCTGGACCGGAAGTTCATCACTATAGCTTGCTATAATGGGCACGTTGCCATGGGTGTCCACCAACATGGAATAATACAATGCCCTCAAGGCCCTCATTTCTGCAATGATAGCAGATGCTTGCTCATCGCTTACCGGTAATTCTCCCGACTCAACTTGTAGAATCACCCTATTGGCACTATTGATTCCATTGAAACAGGTAATCCATGTGTTTCTTGGTTGCCATTGGGTCTCTGTCCATTCATGAAAGTGCATTCTTTTATATGTACCTCCATCATCCCATCCGTTAGGTCTTGTAGGTGTCACGAACATATCTCCGGGTTCTTCCTGCACATCAAAATATCCTTGCCATCCCATTACAAACCGCATGGGTGTGTAAGCGGATGCCATTACGGAAATGATATCCGATTCCGAGGGTGTAAAGGAGGATTCTGTCACTTCAGAGAACACTTCCTCTTCCAAATCCGTGCAAGCTATGGGCAAGAGCAATAAACCTGCTACGATCGTTAAAATTTTTGGTCTAAGTGAAATCACTTTGTTCAATATATTTTTCATAATCTTTTTTTTAGAATGTAAAGTTGATACCCAGTGTAAATGTTCTAATTGAAGGGTATTTGTCCCTATCGTCATTACCTGGAACGATTCCATCGTTAGGAGTCCGGTTTCTATTCACTTCCGGATCGATACCCTTATACCCTGTTATGGTAGCCAAGTTCAAACCTGATGCGTAGATGCGGAAACTCTGGGCAAACTTGATAGCATCCTTGGGCAATGTATACCCCAATGTAATATTGTCTATCTTAAGAAAATCCCCATCTTCCACATAATAGCTTACAAATCGCTGCACATCCTGCAACACTGCTTTGCCATAAACCATATCGTAAGCGGAATCCAAGGTATTATAGCTGATTGTTGGGTTTTCGTAGAACATTCTCGAGAAGTTCAATATCTGATAATCCAAAGCTCCTCTCAGGTTTACCATAAGGTCCCAATTCTTATACTTAACCGTGTTGTTCCAGCTATAGTAAGCTTTTGGCAACCCGTTGCCCAACACCTGTCTATCGTCGTTCGTGGCCTCTGTGGCGGGAACACGGGATCCATCCGGTCTTTCTATTATCCAGATGCCATCATCGGTAATATCCACACTTTTCAATCCATAAAAATTACCAATGGGCTGTCCCTCCTGTATACGGTGCGTGCTGATCTGTATGGGCTCCCCTGTATACCCTTCATCAAAAAAGTCGTTGGTCAATTGGAATTCGCCATTGGACAACGAGACCACTTCGTTTGTATTCGTTGAATAGGTCAGGTTTGCAGTCCACTCAAAGTCATCCGTTTGAAAAGGAGTGACATTCAACAAAAATTCCAGACCGGTATTTTTAATCTGAGCTACGTTCGCAGCTATCTCACCATAGAAATAGGGTGGTGTCGGCACACTGTAATTGAGCAGTGCATCCTTTGTCGTCCTATTATAGTAATCCACCGAACCGTTGATGCGCCCATCGAGCACCCCAAAATCCAATCCTAGGTTAAATTCTTCTTTTTTCTCCCAACGTAGGTTTGGGTTTGCATTACGAGATGGGACCAATTCCCTTACCCATTGTCCATTGTTCAAAAAATAATCCCCATATGTCAGTCCACTCAATGCTTGATAATTGGCTCCAGCATTGATTCCAGTGATACCAAATCCTGTCCTGAACTTAAGGTTGGATAGCCAATCCCAGTCATCCGCGAAAGATTCTTGGTCCACACGCCAACCCAAAGAAACACCTGGAAAATTACCCCATTTATTGTCTTCCCCAAATCTTGAAGAACCTTCCCGACGCATACTTGCCATCAAGAGATAACGATCGTCGTAGTTGTAGGTTACCCGGGAGAAAAATGCTATCAGTTTATCGGAATACTTATCACTGCCCATTCCAGCTTCCCCTAATTGGAGCCCTTGGCCACTGCCTAGATTATTATAGGTAAAACCATCGGTTGGAAAACGACGGTTGGTTGCCCAAAAACCTTCGGTGGTATTGTCCTCGTAATTATATCCCACCAGACCTGTTACCTTGTGTTTCCCAAAGCTATTGTCGTAATCCACGGTAAACTGCCCATAGTTTCCAACATAGTCATTGGTGCCTCTTGAAGCAAAGCCTTCTTGGCCATTTTTGGTAGTGGAAACGTGATTCTTTGTCTGATAAAAACCTCTGATATTGGAATTTCCCTTACGCGTGTACAATCCTTTTACCGTAACATGATCACCAAAGTCATAACTCAAGGAAAAATCGAATCTTGTATTTCTGTACCTGTTCTGACCAATGGTTTCCTGTATATAGGCCATTGGGTTGTCATAGAAATACACATCTCTCTCGTACCAAGTTCCATCTTCGTTGTATACAGGTTCCGTAGGGTTTCTTATTAGCGCCTGCCTGTATATGTATGGGTTAAAGCTTACCCCATCTCCCAGAGCATTGAAGGTTTGTTCGCTCAAGATCACACCCACATTTGCTTTCAACCGGTTATCGAACATGGCATGGTTCACACTTACCCTGGCGGTATGTTTTTTATTATCGGATTTTAGAAAAATCCCCTCAATATCCCTGTAGTTCAAGGACGCTGTCATATTGGAAGTTGAGTTTCCCGCCCTGAAAATAAGATTGTGCACCTGACTATATGCATCACGGGTAATCTGGTCCACCCAATCGGTATCGGCTCCAAAATCTTGGATATTGGCTCCATTAAAGGTATACCCTTCATTGAATTTTTGTCTTAATTCTCCAGCGTCCAGAAAATTCAATCTATCCGCAATCGTGGAAAGCGATGCATATCCATTGTATTCAATCGTCGGTTTCATATCAGCACTACCCTTTTTTGTGGTAATGATGATAACCCCGTTAGTACCACGTGTACCATATATTGCAGTTGCCGAACCATCTTTCAGTACATCGATGGATTCGATGTCTTCCGGCGCAACGGTATTTAAACTACCAGGAACCCCATCGACCAAAACCAAGGGGTTGGACCCACCCGTTAAGGAAGAAAATCCCCTTAAGTTAATCTGCGTTCCCTCCGTGGGGTCGCCCGAAGGGGCCGAAACGGAAAGACCGGCAACCTTACCTTGGATAAGTTGCGCCGCATCCTTTACGTTACCTTGCACAAAGTCTTCGGATTTTACGGTTGCCACGGAACTGGTCACGTCCGCTCGTTTTTGGGTACCGTAACCGATCACAACCACTTCGGACAATTGTTGTAAATCTTCTTTCAATACTACATCAATCGTAGTATTCCCCTGAACCGGAATCTCTTGGGTCAAAAAGCCCAAATAGGAAAATACGAGTACCGCATCGGATTGTGAAGTGCTGATCTCGTAATTACCATCAAAGTCGGTCGCAGTACCGTTAGTGGTGTTTTTTTCCAGTACGGCAGCACCAGCAATGGGAACACCCTGCTCGTCCGTTACGCTACCGGTAATTGTTTGTTGGGAGAATCCAACTTGTCCAACCAAAAGGCAAAATACGGAAAACAAGAGCTGTTTTTTTCCCAAACATTTTTTGAATAAAAAGCTAGCCAATTTCATAATACATCTTTAGTTTGTTTAGTTAATTGCTTTCATAAAACTTATACTCCATAGGTCTTAAATTTGATTTAAAAATTAAGAAGCGTTAAATTTACACTTGTAAATGTAATCTTCTGAGTACTAAGTTTTTTGGAAATATTACCCTGTTTTGATACTATATTGACCAATCAGCAGTGATTTTCCCTTTATAACGGATTTAATCCTATCAATTCGAGAATAACAAGTATAATTTCAACACTTATAGTTATAAAACAGTTATTTATTAATTAGGTAAAAAGTCTTCATTTTTTGACCCAAAAAGACAGCTCCAAAAGTTTGTGGGTTGCAGATGAAATTCCATAAAACATTAACTTTAATGTTTCAAGTAAAATTGATTGTATACAGTTATAGACATAGAGACCACTGGAAACGGAATCAAAGGCAATAAGATTACCGAGATTTCCATTTTCAAATATGATGGTGCACAGATTGTGGAGGAGTTCACCACCTTGGTCAATCCGAAAAGCCCTATTCCTTATTTTATAACCGGACTTACGGGGATCGATGATCAAATGGTGCAAGATGCCCCCACCTTTCAAGAGATTGCCCAAAACATCCTGAATATTACCGAGGGCTGCGTTTTTGTGGCCCACTCCGTTAATTTCGATTATGGTGTCATCAAAGAAGAGTTTCGACAAATCGGTGTGGACTTTACCCGTAAAAAACTCTGTACGGTACGGCTATCCCGTAAATTGATACCCGGACTTCGTTCCTACAGCTTGGGGAAATTGTGTTCCGCAGTGGAAATCCCTTTAGTTGACCGCCACCGCGCCCGTGGAGATGCCCATGCTACCGTCCTTCTGTTTGAAAAGCTCTTGGAAAAACCTGAATCGGAAGAAGTTTTCAAAAAGTTTTTGAATGCCCGTAGTCAAGAAGCCACCCTTCCGCCCCATTTGCCCAAAGCTGTTTTTGATAAGATCCCACAAAAACCGGGCATCTATTATTTTATGAATCAAAAAGGGGAAATAATTTATGTGGGAAAGGCCATCAACCTTAAAAAAAGGGTACTGGGACACTTTTACGATAAGAGTCGCAAGGAAATCCAAATGTGTGGCGAAACAGTGAATATTGACTTCAAACTGGCGGGCAGTGAATTGGTCGCCCTGTTGATGGAATCCGCAGAAATTAAAAAGTTGTTCCCACCATACAATCGTGCCCAAAAAAGAACAGGTAAACAATATGCCATTATCGCCTACGAAGACCGCAATGGAATCATTCACTTGGCCTACAATACTATCAAGGGCATTCCAAATCCTTTAAAGGTGTTCCACAATCAAACCGAATCCCGAGCCTATTTGGAAGAAGTGTGCAAACGTTTTTCACTTTGTCCCAAATATTGCCATCTACAGCAAACAACGGCCGCCTGCTCCCATCATGAAATCAATACCTGCGAAGGAATCTGTAGAGGAGAGGAGCTTGCGGAGGATTACAACCAAAAGGTCGAGGAAGCTATTGATCACATGAAAATCTTGTCGTCCGAAGTCAGGATCATCAAAGAAAAAGGCAGGGTCGAAAATGAAAGTGCCGTGGTTTTAATAGCTGATGGTATTTACAAAGGCTTTGGCTTTATAGATACGGACACTGAAATATCTTCCCTTGAAGATGTTGAGGCATTCATTACCCCTCAGAAACACACTGTGGAAACCGAAAGTATTCTTACCCAATATTTTTTAAAGCACAGCAAGAGTCAAGTGCTGACTTCTTAAAAACTATGCTTTCGGGTTTAGTATGACCTTAAATTGGGCTGCATCCTTCAATTTTTGAAATCCTTGATGCAAATTCACCTGTTCCACGGCATAGGGATAAAAAGAGATGGGCTCAATACAAACCATGTTCCTGACCTCTGTCCAGCACATGAAATTGCCAAAACCTTCGGTTGCAATGGTAATTTCCTTCTCGTCCTTTAGTATGATGGACGTACAATCCTCGACTTGCAAAGCTCGGCTCCCAACGGCCAAAACCTCATCCAATGAAATCTCCTTGCCTTGGGCCAAGATTATTGGAGATTTTGAGTGCAGTTTAAAAGCTGGATGATACCCCAACATAAAAGGCATATCTTCTTCTCCAGAAACCTTGAAGTGGACTTCAAGACTATCATCCGTCAATAAAAAGGATTTTTCAAATCTAAAATCATAAGGCCACGACAAGGCTTCTTCCGTGGACTTTTCAGGGAATTTTGAATTGGAAACCTCGGTTCCGGATTGGTATTCCTTGGCAAAAACGGCTGAAGTATCCGTTTGATGCTCCAGTTCGTAGTCCATTTGGCGCAAAAGTCCATGCTGATCTTGAATCGCATCGCCTTTGGGTGTCTTTACCCGAAAATCAGCCTCATTGACCGGCCCGATGATGGGAAACATTTCGGTATCGGCACTGCCCCATCCCGGACTTCCTTTTTGGTGGATGAATTCATGTCCGTTGACCTGGTAACCCACCAGCTCTCCCGCATCAATCTTTACTATGCTATTGTTATTCTTGAGCTGAACCATACTTCTTTAAATTTTTATGTTGATCATTCAAACTGGATGGCCTTTACCGGTGTAATTTTTGTGATGATGTACGATGGAATCAAAAGCATCAACAAACAAAGTAGCATCACACCTACATTCAACAATAAAATGGTAGGCACATCCATATGTACTGGAATGTAGTCTATATAATATTCCTCTGGGTTCGGAAACTTGAACATTCGGTACTTATCCTGAAGAAAAATGACTCCCAAACCAATCAAGTTACCCCAAAAAAGTCCGATGGCAATCAAATAAGCGGCATTGTATAAAAATACTTTTCGGATACTCCAATTGGCTGAACCCAACGCTTTCAAAATTCCGATCATCTGGGTACGCTCCAAAATAAGGACCAGCAAAGCTGTTATCATATTGATACCACCAACAATGATCATAATACCTATGATTAAGGCGATATTAAAATCAAAAAGACCGATCCACTCAAAAATGCGGAAGTATTTGCTTTTGATGTTTTGTGTATCCAGACTTGATATGGTCTTTCCATAAATCTCGTTGCTCTTTTCATCAAGCTGGTCAAAATCTTCAATGAACACCTCAAAGTTTCCAATTTGATTTTCTTCCCATCGGTTCATCAATTGAATATGGCGGATATCCACGAACACATAGGTTTCATCAAATTCCTCAAAACCACTATCGTAAACACCGACTATTTCGAACCTTCTATTGTTCGGTGGTTTGGACGCATCGCCATCCCGAAGGAAAAAGGAAAAGAAACTATCGCCAACTTTCAACTGCAATCTATTGGCCATTAAACTGGATATGAGCACCTCTTCATTTAGATCTCCGTTATAATCCGGTATCCTGCCATCGACCAGATATTCCTCAAAAGTGCTCCAATCGTAATCGGTGCCCACTCCCTTGGCCAACATCCCCTCAAATGTATCCGCAGTTCGGATAATTCCACCTTTGGTGGCCACCCCTTGCACATGCCTTACACCTTGCACATCCTGAAATTCGGGATAAAAATCCTGATCAATGGAAATCGGCATCAGGGAAACCTCGGAGTTGTTATTATCGAAACTGGAAATTTGGATATGGCCATTAAAGGCGGCGACCTTCTCGCGTATCTTGTTTTTAAGCCCAACACCCGTAGCAATGGCAATGAGCATCATTACCACACCGATGGCAATAGCGGCAATGGCAATTTTTATTATCGGGGCGGAAATACTAATTTTATGTTCCTTCCCTGTAACAAGGCGTTTGGCAATAAATAATTCTAAATTCAACGAATGCCCATTTTATCTAGATTCAAAAGTACAGTTTTATTGTTGTTTTTGGTGTTTTCCGCATGCAAGGGACAACAAAAAGAAACCATTTCCGCTTCAGAAACAACTAGCGAAGCGTCTGCTCCCATAAAAGTGGCTGCGAACCGAACGGAAGTTTACCTACCCCTTCTTGAAGGAAAAACGGTGGGTATCGTAGCGAATCCAACCAGTGTGATTTTTAAAGAAAAGGGACACACCCATTTGGTGGATTCTTTGCTGTCCTCAGGGGTTGATGTCAAACAAGTTTTTGCTCCCGAACATGGGTTTCGAGGTACGGCAGATGCAGGGGAACACGTAAAAGACGGTGTGGATACCCAAACAGGCTTGCCCATTATCTCGCTTTACGGTAAAAACAGGAAACCCTCCCAAGAGCAATTAAGCGAATTGGATGTCATCGTTTTTGACATTCAAGATGTAGGAGTGCGGTTCTATACCTTTATTGCTTCCCTACAATTGGTCATGGAAGCCTGTGCGGAAAATGATGTTCCTATTATAGTTTTGGACAGGCCCAATCCCAATGGACATTATGTGGATGGTCCAACCATGATGCAAGAACATACCAGCTATTTGGGAATGAACACGATTCCTTTGGTATACGGAATGACGATGGGCGAATACGCCCAAATGCTGAATGGCGAAAGCTGGCTCGAAAATGGCAAAAAAGCTGATTTGACCGTTATTGAACTGGAAAACTATACCCACGAGTCCGAATATCACTTGCCCATTCGGCCCTCGCCCAATTTGCCCAATGACACCTCCATTACATTATATCCAAGTTTAGGATTATTTGAGGGCACCAATGTAAATGCAGGTCGAGGCACAGAATTCCAATTTCAACGCTACGGGGCATCGTTTATGGACAGTACAGCCTATGATTTCAGTTATGTGCCCGAGCCCAACTTTGGTTCCAAATACCCAAAGGAGGAGGGTAAAACCTGTTACGGCAAGGATTTATCCAAAACACCAAGAATGGACGAGGTGACCATGGAATGGATCATTGATGCTTACAACAACACCTTGGACAAGTCCAAATTCTTTTTAACGAGTGGTTTTACCAAACATGCGGGCACTCCGCTCCTTCAAAAACAGATTGAGGAAGGGTTATCCAACGAAGAAATCAAGGCTACTTGGCAAGATGATCTGAAAGACTTTAAAAAAATTAGGGCGAAGTATCTAATCTATGATTGATTTTTTAGATAGTTCCGACTGTTGGATGTTTGAAAGATTCAACATCGAGTCAATAGTAAAGGGCAAAAGATTTTGATACGAATTTCTATGAACACAAAACGAAACATTCTTAAGTCACTCTGAACTCGTTTCAGGATCTCACATTAATGAGATTCCGAAATAAGTTCGGAATGACGGTTGGCCAACATTTGACACGAATTTCACAAATGGCACGAATACTTTCATTCTTGAACTTGAACCAGTACTTACACAAACGCCTGGCATCCCATTTCGGATGCCCCTTACCCCTTTGTCGTAGGTCTCCGATATTTATGGAAAGGTTGTTTTAACAATCCCTTGATACTACTATTCTCTTTTTCATCGGGAAAGGTGTCCACTCCGTATACGATATCCTTGGGGTCCATGGACATATACGTGCCGAACAATCGGTCCCAAATGGAGAAAATATTGCCGTAGTTGGAATCCGTATAGGGCAATTGGTAATGATGATGCACTTTGTGCATATCGGGACTTACAATGAACCAACTGATGGCATTGTCCACTTTTTTGGGCAAGCGAATATTAGCGTGATTGAATTGTGAAAACACCACGGACAGACTTTGGTACAGCATAATGACACCTATGGGCGCCCCAACAAGTAAAACCCCCGCCAAAGTGAATGCATATCTGATCAAACTTTCCAAAGGATGATGACGATTCGCTGTGGTCGTGTCCACGTTATGATCGGAATGGTGCACGAGATGAACCATCCACAACGGTTTTACCTTGTGTTCCACCCAATGTGCCGCATAGGCACCAATCAAATCCAAGAGCATCACACCGAGAACAACGTAGAGCCACAAAGGCATTTCGGGCAACCAATTAATAATCCCAAATTGATTTCCCACTGCCCAATCCGAAGATTTCAACAATAAAAAAGCAAGCGGAAAATTCACGATAATGGTGGTCAGCGTAAAAAAGAAATTGGGAACGGAATGCCGCCATTTTTTATAGGGCACATTGAAAAGGGGCACAATTCCTTCCAAAATCCAGAAAAAAGTGATTCCCCCGACCAAAATCAAGCTTCGGTGCCAGGAAGGTATGGTCTCGAAATATGAAATCAACTGTTCCATTCCTTCAAATATAGCAAATCATTAAAATTTGATGGCTTTTTTCATTTCTTCAACAATGTTAAAAGCTGCAGGACAAATAGCTACATTTTTCATGGTAAGGTTCGCAATCTGCTGGAACTTTTTTCTATCCGTATGGGGAAACTCGCGACATGCCTTGGGACGAACATCATAAATGGAGCAGTAATTATCAGCTCCCAAAAAGGTACAGGGAACAGTTTGCAGCACATAATCGTTCTCTTCATCGACCCTCAAAAACTCATCAATAAATTGGGAAGGCTTCATCCTAAAATGCTTGGCTATTCGCTCAACATCGGCATTGGTGAACAACGGACCCGTGGTTTTGCAACAATTGGCACAAGTTAGGCAATCCGTCCGCTCAAACTCGGCCTCGTGGAGTTCCTGCATGGTATAGTCAAGGTCCTTCGGCGGACGTTTTTTGAGCTTGGCGAAGAACTTTTTGTTCTCGGAATGTTTCTCCCTGGCCTTTTGTGGTAAATCCTTGAGTATTTCGTCCATAGAGCACAAACTTATCCATTTTAAACCTTTTCAAACAATTAAAGTCCCACCTTTGCAGAAACAAACCGAAGCTATGGCAGATGTTTTTGGAATGGCCCTAGACGATTATCAAAAAGGGGAACATACAGAGGACATAAAAACCTATTCATCTTTAGATGAAGAAGATGTGATTCCCGTTCCCTATCTGTTTCGAACCTTTGACGAGATGCCATTAGTAGAGCAAAAAGCCTTGCAAAGGGCTCGTGGAAAAATCCTTGATATTGGTGCTGGAGCAGGAAGCCATGCGCTTTACCTTCAGAACAAGGGTTATAAAGTGACGGCCTTGGACAATTCCGAAGGATGTATCGCTGTCTGCAAGGAAAGAGGGGTGGAATCCACCGTATTGAGCAATATTCTGGATTACTCAGAAGAAAGATATGACACGCTGCTATTATTGATGAACGGCATTGGGTTAGCGGGCAAACTGAAAAATTTAAGTCGGTTTTTACAGCATTTGGCCTCATTATTGCTGCCCAATGGTCAGGTTTTATTGGATTCCAGTGATATTGTTTACATGTTTGAACAAGATGAAGATGGTGGCTATTGGATTCCTGATGATGGGACTTATTATGGCGAAGTAACTTTTGAAATGGAATATAAAGGACATAAAAGCAAACCTTTTGATTGGGTTTACGTAGATATCAATACGTTACAAAATGCTTGTGAATCCAATGGTTTCAACTGTGAACTTGTAATTTCTGGGGAACATTACGACTATTTGGCCAGGCTAACGTTAAAAAAATAATAGATTCCAATATGGAACGTTTTTAGTAGACACTCACTTATTATGAAAAAAATTGCGCTTTACACGCTTCTCAGTTTTGGATTACTGCTAAGCTGTTCCAAGGATTCGGATATCTCTTCCCCGGATTCCAATACAAACCTAAAAGCTGGAAACTTATTATCCACGGGTGCATCGGCAAGGGATATATTGTCCAACGATACGTATGACAAACTTTTGATCGAGATTGATTATGTCACGGGATTTGCTCCTACTGCTGGTGCCATAGCCAATTTTGAAGAATTTTTATTGGCACGCACCCATAAAGAAACCATTGAATTCAACTACACGGCACTTTCATCTCCGAATGAAGAAGCTTTGACCCTGGATGAGGTGGTCGAATTGGAAAGTGAGAATAGGGACGAATATAATGACGGTAGCACCTTGGCCATCCACATCTATTTTGCCGACGCACCTTCGGAAAGTGATGAAGAAGGTGAGAACCTTGTTACCTTGGGAGCTGTTTATCGCAACACTTCCATGGTAATTTATGAACAGACTATAAAAGAGTTGACCCAAAACAGCACCGTTAGTACCGAAGAGGTGGAAACAGCCACTTTATTGCATGAATTTGGTCATTTGTTTGGTTTGGTGAACCTTTCAACTCAGGCAGTTCACCCAGAACATGAAGAGACAATCATTAATGAAAATAATGAGGAAGAAGGAACAAACCATTGCAATGTGGATGGTTGCTTGATGCGTTCTGAGCTTGAATTTGGAGGATCTTTACTGAAGCAAATGGAAAAAAATGCCTCCAAAGGACTAGAGTCCATACCTAACATTGGACCTGAATGTCTTTTGGACCTTCGAAAATATGGTGGACGTTGATTCCTAAGATTTAAGGAATATTCAAATACTTATGCGTTTGTAGGGAAACCTTCCATTTGGGATGTTTCATCACATATTCCACGATTTGCGGCATCATTTTGTCGCGAACACTCCATTCCGGCTGTAGGTAGAGAATGCAATCATCATTCACTTTAGCAGCTTGTTCCTCAGCGAAAACAAAGTCATGCTTGTTGTACACGATTACCTTGAGTTCGTGGGCCTTCTCATAAATATCGTCCACGGGAAGCTTGTTCTTTTTGGGCGATAGGCATATCCAATCCCAGACACCCGTCAACGGATAAGCGCCCGAAGTTTCAATATGAATGGTCATACCCTTGGCCTTGAGACCTTCAGTGAGTGGCCCCATATCCCAAGTAAGTGGTTCTCCTCCCGTAATCACAATGGTGTCCGAGTACTTTTCAGCATTGGCAATAATACGATCTATCTTGGTAGGCGGATGCGTTTCGGCATTCCAGCTTTCCTTCACATCACACCAATGGCAGCCTACATCACATCCGCCGACCCTTATAAAATAAGCGGCCGTACCCTTGTGATAGCCTTCCCCTTGAATGGTATAAAATTCTTCCATCAGAGGCAGCATCAAGCCCTTTTCCACCAAATCCATCACGTTTTCTTCTACCATGGTGCAAAGATAGTGCGAAGAAATTGCATTACCGTGCAACTTCTCGATTATTGCTTTAGGGTAAAGTGTCCCTTTTTTTGATGGACCTCTCCATGGATATCAACCAGTTCCAGAACATACCAATAGTCGGTGGGAGGCAATATTTTACCATTGAAAATACCGTTCCATCCTCCTTTCATTGGGTCCCGTTGTGCAAGCAATTTTCCGTAACGATCAAAAATGTAAAAAACACCCTGTTCGTAAAACTCTTCTGTAACCCCTAAAACCTTGACCTCATCGTTGATACCGTCATTATTCGGAGTGAAGAATTTGGAGACACCAATGACACCTACACTGATCCTATCGATTCCACAACCATTCCTGTCCATGGCATACAGCGTATGTAGACCAGGGGCCACATTCGTGAAAACTGCTTCTTCCTGCATATTCAAGGAGTCGTCCAAGGAAAAGACATAATTGCCAAGACCCAATTCCCCATTTTGATGCATCACTGTGATGGTTCCGCTTTCCCCATCATCTTCCACTTGCACAAACTGCGGCAGCAACTCGGGAGGTCCCGATTCGTCTACCCGAAATAATCGAGGTTCGGAAACACAACCATACTCCGAAGTGGCCACAACAGTATACGAACCTTGCTGTGAAATTCTGATGGTGGCATCAGTTCCTATGGACTGACCGGTTTCATCAAACCATTCATATTGATGGTTCCCATTCGCAGCCGACGGGCTTACCAAAACACTTTGTCCGGTACAATACATATAGTCCTCTCCTATATCAAAAGAAGGAATGGGATACACTTCCAATTTTAAGTGGGGTCCTACTCCATAGCAAGTTCCAGATGCTTCGTCTTCCACCCTAACAAAAAGTGTTTCAGTAAAAGGTATTGAGTTGCTATAATTGTCGGTGTCCATAATCGCATTGCGATTGAAGTAAGCATCATCTTCATTTTGATAAAAGGACACGGACAAATTTTGATTATTGGGAAACTCTGCAAGGATGGCATTCGTTGCTTCTCCCAAATCAAATGCAGCTATTCCATCCGCAGCACCCTGATCACAGGTTTGTTGCTCGTATTGGTAATTGGATGGCAGCGAAGTCGTGCTTACATCCAAAAACAAATTACCTACTGAATAACAGTAAATCCCTGACCCTTCAGCCCTAAAATAAAGTTCACTTGCGACACTGTTGTTGAAAAGCGTATCAGGCAACGGATTGATACTGTTTTCCGCATCACTTTCGGACAAATAAAAAGTAATGTCCAGATTCACATAATCCGCTCGGATCAAATATAAATATGATGTCAAGTCAAAATCCGTAAAACCATCAAGCGTACCATCGGAATCACAATTGGTAATCGTGAAACCTTCGTTGATTACCGGTTTCAACTTTACTTCTGCTTCCACAGCCACTCTTTCGCCCGATAGGCAGCCATTGTATGAGGCCAAAGCGTAAAATGTAGTATTTGACACCAACCATGGTGTTTGAAATGTGTCTCCTGAACCAATTGGACTTCCCCCTGTTTCCGAATCGAACCAAAGAACATCCCCTATAGTTGATGCGGCTTGCAAAGTCACTGTTCCCGGTCCGCAAACAGTCCCTGATACAACATCTGATATTTTAGGCGTAGTGATTTTGGTGCTGGCAGAAAGAGTCAAAGTAGGATCTCCAGGCATTCCACCATATTCAACAATGTAGCCTTGAGGCTCATATATTCCATCGCCACCTGTTATGGGCAAATCGTTCCATGATCCCGTTATCCCCAAACTTGGAGCTGTGATATGGGCATAGTCTTCACCATTCAAATCATTGGGTTCGTTGGTGTTCCAAAAAGCAAAGTTCGGTGTACTTCCATTGCCGGCACCATTCCAAAAAACCGTACCCGCCTCAGGACCTGTCACCCATCTCCATTGCCCCTCTGTCGCTTCATCTGTGCCTCCAATCCAACCCGTTCCCGAAGCCTGCTCCCCTGTGAGTTGGGCCTCAGCATCAGAGGTTATGGTGGCCAAATACCCTTGGAGCCCAAAAAAGCTGCTGTTCTCGGCAGCGACCACAGCATCATCCCATCGTATGCCCAAATCAGGAATATATTCATAGTAGTGACCTGTTTCCGGCAAATAATTGGCGCTACCAATCGTGAATGAAAAATATTTTTCTTCCGTAGGTGATGTTGATGAGCTCTCGAACACCACATCGTTTACAGCAGCGATCAAATCCGAATAGGCCACTGCACTACCAGAGGGCCCTGTAAGAGTTAGTTTGCCCTCTTGGTCATTCCAACTTGTGGCAACATTGGGATGACTTTTCTCCAAACGCAAAATATCCGACCCTCGCTGATAGCCCGTGGAAATTTGGATGTAAAAAGCATCGATTTCCGTATCGTCGGGGTCTATGATGTTAAAGGAAGTGGCAATGGGAATTGACGTTTGCGGACAATACATCTGATCTCCGACCGCAGATACCTCTGGGGCTATATTGGTCTGTGAATGAACCATGCCTGGAATCAACAAAAAGAAGCATACCGCAAAAATGTATAGCCTTCTTTTTTCGACAGCAAACAACCCGAAAAAATATCTGTATTGCATTCCCATAAATCCGTAAGGTTTGAAGATGAAGAAACAGATTGATGCTTCCAATTATTCAAGTCCATTGCCCCATATCTTCGACAAGTCAGTATGATATCCCTATTTTATCGCAATAACGTCAATCTCGATATTTCCATTAGCAGGAACCGCCTTGGCTGCAAAAGTGGTTCGGGCAGGTTTTTTGGTAAAATATTGGGCATAGATTTCGTTGAAAGCTGCAAAATCCTCAATATCGGCCAAGATCACGGTGCATTTCACCACATTGTCCAAAGTCATGCCGTGTTGGGCCAACACAGCTTTAATATTTTCAATGGCCTGTTCCGTTTCCTTTTGAATACCTCCATCAACTACGGTGCGGGTGGTATGGTCCATTCCCATTTGCCCCGCCAAAAAATACATGTTGCCCGCTTGTACGGCATCACTATATGGAGCACTTTGCTTTTTGGGCTCGTGCGATTTATGGAAAATAACATCCGTACTTTCTTGGGCTTGGGATGTGGTCATTGTCCCAATCATTAAAATAAAGAACAACACATACTGGAAAGGTTTCATAATCTGGTTTTTAGTTTTGCCTAAAATTACCCTATTTTTATCGCAAATTGAACAGGATGGGCAACAAAGAAGAATTCTTTGAACATATAGAGCAAGGCTACGCCATGAAAGGCGATTACATTACCGTAGGTGCTGGAATGCTGGATGGCGAAACCATGACCAATGCCTATATTAAGATTCCCCTGAAAACAATGAACCGCCACGGGCTTATCGCAGGCGCCACGGGTACAGGTAAGACCAAGACCCTTCAGGTTTTGGCGGAAAACCTATCCGATAAGGGAATTCCCGTTTTGCTCATGGACCTCAAGGGGGACCTGAGCGGTATTGCCCAGCCCAGCCCTGGTCATCCCAAAATCGATGAGCGCCAAGAAAAAATAGGCCTCCCTTTTGAGGCCAAAGGATTTCCAGTGGAAATTATGTCCTTATCGGAACAGAACGGGGTTCGTTTACGGGCCACGGTCTCCGAATTCGGCCCTGTCCTATTATCCAGAATCTTGGACCTGAGCGTTACCCAAGAAGGTATCGTCGCAGTAGTCTTTAAATATTGTGACGACAACAAGTTGCCTTTGCTGGATTTAAATGATTTCAAAAAGGTTTTGCAATATGCCACTGGCGAAGGAAAGGACGAGTTCCAGAAAGCATACGGGCGGATTTCCACGAGTTCCACAGGAACCATTTTGAGGAAAATCATTGAATTGGAACAGCAAGGGGCCGATCTTTTCTTTGGGGAAAAATCCTTTGATGTGGACGATTTGGTCCGGATTGATGAAAAAGGACGTGGATATGTGAACATCATCCGCTTGACGGACATCCAAGATCGTCCAAAGTTATTCTCAACATTTATGTTGAGCCTATTGGCGGAAATCTATTCCACTTTCCCTGAACAAGGCGATAGCGAACGCCCGGAACTGGTTCTTTTTATTGATGAGGCCCATTTGATTTTTGACAATGCCAGCAAGGCACTTTTGGATCAAATTGAAAGTATCGTAAAGCTGATACGCTCCAAAGGTATTGGGCTATATTTTGTGACCCAGAACCCTACCGATGTGCCCGATGATGTACTGGCGCAATTGGGGTTGAAAATTCAGCATGCGCTACGTGCCTTTACCGCAAAGGATAGAAAAGCCATCAAATTAACGGCACAGAACTATCCTATTTCCGATTATTACGATACCGCAGAGGTATTGACTTCATTGGGAACGGGAGAGGCATTGGTGTCCGCATTGGATGAAAAAGGGCGCCCGACCCCTCTGGCCGCCACCATGATGAGAGCTCCTATGAGCCGCATGGATATTTTGAGCGACTCCGAGATCAAGGACGTATTGGACAATTCCAAACTGATCAAAAAATACAATGAGGAAATAGACCGCGAAAGCGCATACGAAATCCTAACGGAGAAAATAGAAAAGGCCGAAAAAGAGGCCGAGAAAGAAAAAGAAGAAAAAAAATCAACAAGTCGACGGTCATCGAGCCGAAGGAGTACCCGAATGAACCCCGTGGTCAAAGTTTTAACGAGCGCCACATTCATAAGAGGCGTTTTGGGTGTATTGAAAAAAGTGATTCGATAGATATTATATGAAAAAGACAAACAGCCTTATTGCCCTAGTTCTAGGAATGGTATTGATTCATTCTTGCCAAAAGGACACCAAGTTTTTGATTACCGAAACCAGCGTTGGACCGTTGACCAAATCTACATTGGTCAAAGAAGTGCAATCCACTTTTGCCCAGGATTCCGTTGTGGGGGACACTGCGCAAATCAATTTAGGCATTTCGCCTAAAAAAATTGATGTTTTTGAAAAAGGCGGCAATCATCTTTTAATGCTCACAGCGAATTCCGATAGTATCCCCACCATCCAAAACATAAGGATTATGGATCCTAGATATGTCACTGAAAAAGGGGTGGGACTGAAAAGTACTTTTAAGGATATTCAGGCTAAATACGATATTAAAAAAATCGTAACCACTTTGAACAGCATAGTTATTTTCCCAAAGGGAAGCGATGTTTATTTCACGATTGACAAGGAGGAGCTTCCTGAAAATTTGCGTTTTTCAACTTCGGATATCGAAGCGGTTCAAATTCCAGATGATGCCAAGATCAAATATTTGATGCTGGGCTGGGAATAATCTTAAGTACATTCCCCAATGAAAAAATTGCTCAACAAAATAATTCCGCTGGCCTACGGACAGTATTTCAATGCTTACAGCCTCATTGCCCCCAAAAAAGTGGCGGATGATGCTTTTCATGTATTTTGTACTGTGCGAAAAGGGAGAATCAAACCTGAACAAGCTGCCTATTTGGATGATTTTAAGCTAGCCACGGAAGAAGTGGCGGGACACACCATACAATCATACCACTGGCCAGGCAACAAAGAAACGGTATTGCTTGTCCATGGTTGGGAAAGCAACACCTTTAGGTGGCGCAATCTTATCAAAAAACTTCGGGAGGCCGATTTCAACATCATTGCTTTCGATGCACCTTCGCATGGCTATTCTTCAGGAAAGCATTTATATGTTCCGTTATATGAGGAGGCAGTGAACCATATGGTAAAAAAGTACAATCCGAAACACCTTATCGGACATTCAGTCGGAGGAATGACCATTCTTTACAACCAATACAAAAATCCAAATGATACGGTTGATAAAATGGTTACCATTGGTTCTCCATCTGAATTTTATGAGATCATGGAGCACTTTCAAGATTTATTGAAGTTCAATAATCGGGTCATGAAGCATCTGGATGACTATGTGTATGATCGGTTTGGCTTCAAGATTGATGAGTTTTCAACCTCCAAATTTGCACAATCCATCAGCAAGAAGGGATTGCTCTTTCATGATAAGCATGATAAAATCACGCCATACCATGCTTCTGTGGCGGTCAACAAAAACTGGAAAGACAGCAAATTGGTAAGCACAGAAGGGCTTGGACACTCCATGCACCAAGACGATGTAAATGATCAAATCGTCTCATTTTTGGAAGCTTGATAAAGTTGTCCTAATTTTCAGAAAAAATAAACCATGCAAAAAACAACCCCGTTCCATGTTGCCGTTCCCGTCCATAATTTAGATGAATGCCGTACCTTTTATCGGGATGTACTCGGTTGTAAAGAAGGGAGAAGTGCTGAACAATGGGTAGACTTTGACTTTTTTGGGCACCAATTCGTGATTCATTACAAGCCAAAATCCGAAGAGGAAACCCACACCAATCCAGTTGATGGAAAAAATGTACCCGTACCCCATTATGGTGTGGTGCTGCCATGGGAAACCTTTCAAACATTTTCCAAAGAACTGATTGAAAAGGGAGTTGATTTTGTCATCGAACCCTACATCCGTTTCAAGGGAGAGCCTGGGGAACAAGCTACCATGTTCTTTTTGGACCCAGCGGGAAATGCATTGGAATTCAAAGCTTTCAAGGATATGGGACAGCTGTTCGCCAAATAATCCAGGACCATGAAAAAATACAACAAACTAATTGCATTCATCGCCATCTCCGTCACACTATGCTGCCTTTTGTACAGTTTTACCACCAAAAGGGATATAGCCAACAACTCTGGCTGGGTTCAGTTGTTCAACGGAAAGAATCTTGATAATTGGACGGTAAAAATCCATCATTATGAAGTTGAAGATAATTTTGGCAATACATTCAGGGTAGAAGACGGTATTTTAAAAGTACGATACGATGAATATGAAGGTGATTTCAACGATCGTTATGGTCATTTGTACTATGATGAACCCTTTTCCAGCTATCATCTTGCAGTTGAGTATCGATTTGTGGATGGTTGGTATGATACGGCTCCAGAGTATACCTTGTTGAACAGTGGAATTATGTTTCACTCCCAAGACCCGCGTACCATGCCAAAAGAACAAGATTGGCCTATTTCGGTAGAGCTACAATTACTTGCTGGCATTACCGAAGGTGTACCCAGACCTACCGGAAACATGTGCTCTCCGGGAACGGATGTAGTATTTGAGGGCCAAGTAGACCCACGGCACTGCATTGAATCCACCAGTGAAACCTACCCTGTCGACGAATGGGTTCGTGCTGAACTTATCGTACATGGAGATTCTTTGGTCACACATATGATCAATGGCAAAAAAGTGTTGGAATACACTAAACCACAAATTGGGGGTGGTGTGGCCAATGGCTATGATGAGAAAATAAAAATTGATGGTACTCCGCTAAAAAAAGGATTCATCGCACTTCAGAGTGAAGGACAGCCTATAGATTTCAGAAAGGTTGAAATAAAAATCCTAGAGGATTGACCACTTATTCCAAGATAAGTCCTTTTCGCCTTACCCAAAAGTAGGCAAAAACCATGTTGGGCACCCAGCATAGCCAAGCAACTATCTTGTAGGCCAACAAGAATTCGCCAAACACAATGGTCAGGAAAGGCAACCAAATCCGTAAGGTCACTGCTGCAAAACAAGCGGCATAGCTGTAAATCATCATACCTTGATGAAGTGAAAGGTCTTTATTTTTTACCGCGATATAGGCCCTGGCCGTTGTGAAAAGCCAAATTACCCCAAGGCTAATAAAGCCCAAGGATGAAACCAATCCGCCTGTGGCAAAAAACCCAAGGTACACACCGCACAATCCACTTATCAAAGTGGACACCACATATATTTTTCCAATATTTCTATGCCATTTCAGGTGCTGCGTCCTCCACTTTTTCACAAACTGAGACCAACCTACCAACAAGGCCAAGCCTCCAAAACTGATATGACCGTAGAAGGCCGTTTTCCAAAGTACACTGGCCAATAGCTCATTGGACTTGTTCATTAAAAGTCCAAAATCGTCCGAAGCAAACAAGTAAACCAAAGGATAGAGACCTATGCCTATGGCCAGAAAGACGAAAACCACCCAAGCCACTTTGTTTCTTGCCGTTTGAGCCATAATGCTGGATTTAGCAGGAAGTAAGTTATCGATATTTTGATGACAAAAACAAGAAAATAAGCTGTAATTCGTTATAAGTGTACAAATTAGGCTCTTAAGCCATACCCAAATCCTACTGTTATGAAGACAATTTTACTCTTGGTTACCCTTATTTTTTCCGCTATGGCCGTATCCAGTTGCACCAATGATGAAAGTGAAACCGAGTTTGAATACATCAATCCGGATGAGGAGCAACAGACTGCCTTAAAAACCGAAGTGGAACAAGAAAGAAAGTAAAGTTTTATGCATTGTGGCGCTCTCGCGCCAACAAGGTGTTCTTGAGCAACATGGCAATCGTCATCGGCCCTACTCCACCTGGCACTGGGGTAATGTATGATGCTTTTTTGCTTACATTCTCAAAATCCACATCCCCTGTGATGTAATATCCTTTTTCTTTGGATTCGTCAGGTACACGAGTAATTCCCACATCAATGATGGTCACTCCATCCTTGACCATATCCGCCTTTAAAAACTTTGGAACTCCCAAAGCAGAAATCACAATATCCGCTTGAAGTGTCAATTCCTTTAAGTTTTTGGTTCTACTGTGAGCCAAGGTCACGGTCGAGTTTCCTGGATTACCCTTTTGGCTCATTAAAATACTAATGGGCCTACCTACGATATGACTTCTCCCGATTACAACGGTATGTTTTCCTTCGGTATCCACCTTGTATCGCTTCAGTAGTTCCATAATACCAAATGGGGTGGCTGAAATGAAGGTTTCCATATCCAAGGCCATTTTACCAAAATTGGTGGGATGGAATCCGTCCACATCTTTATCGGGGTCCACGGCCATGAGTACTTTTTCCTCATCAATATGCTTGGGCAATGGAAGCTGTACTATATACCCATCAATGGCAGGGTCATTGTTCAATTGGTGTACTTGCTTTAGCAAATCTTCTTCAGTGGTCTCTTCGGGAAGATGAATCAAGGTTGATTCGAACCCTATTTTTTTGCAGGAACGCACCTTGCTGCCCACGTAAGTAAGACTAGCGCCATCGTTACCTACCAATACGGCTGCCAAATGGGGGACTTTTTCGCCCCGCTCTTTCATTTGGGCCACCTCAACGGTGATTTCTTCTTTAATCTGGTTCGATACTTTTTTTCCGTCAAGGATTTCCATGGGTTGTGTTGGTTTTACTTCTGACTTCTGACTTCTGACTTCTGACTTCTGACTTCTGACTAAAGTTATCTCATGTTCTGCATCATCTGCATCATTTTTTTGCCTCCGCCACCTTGCATCATCTTCATCATTTTGCTCATTTGGTTGAATTGCTTGAGCAACTGATTTACTTCTTGGATGGAAGTTCCACTACCTGTGGCAATCCGTTTTTTGCGACTTGCGTTCAACATAGCAGGGGTAGATCGTTCTTCGGGCGTCATGGAATGGATAATGGCCTCAATGTGTTTGAAAGCATCATCATCAATATCCAAACCTTTTAGGGCTTTTCCTGCTCCAGGAATCATTCCCATGAGGTCCTTCATGTTCCCCATTTTCTTGATTTGCTGAATCTGGCTCAAGAAATCATCGAACCCGAATTTATTTTTGGCAATTTTCTTTTGAATCTTACGTGCCTGTTCTTCATCGAACTGTTCTTGGGCACGTTCCACCAAGGATACCACATCCCCCATTCCGAGGATACGATCGGCCATTCGGGATGGATGGAAGACATCAATGGCTTCCATTTTTTCCCCGGTACCGATAAACTTGATAGGCTTATCCACTACGGATTTAATGGAAATGGCAGCACCACCTCGGGTGTCACCATCGAGCTTGGTCAAAATGACCCCGTCAAAATTCAGGACATCGTTAAAGGCCTTAGCAGTGTTCACGGCATCCTGACCGGTCATGGAATCCACAACAAACAAAGTTTCTTGCGGCTCAATGGCCTTGTGGATGTTGGAGATTTCCGTCATCATCTGCTCGTCCACGGCCAAACGACCCGCGGTATCGATAATCACCACATTACATCCCGCACTTTTGGCGTGCGCTATACCTGCTTTGGCAATGGCAACGGGATCGTTGTTATCACGATCGGAATATACTTCCACTCCTATTTGATCGCCTACTACGTGCAACTGATCTATCGCAGCAGGACGGTACACATCACAAGCAACAAGTAAAGGCTTCTTTGTTTTTTTGTTTTTGAGATAATTGGCAAGTTTACCGGAAAAGGTGGTTTTACCCGAACCTTGCAAACCGGACATCAGGATTACCGAAGGGTTTCCGGAAAGGTCGATTCCCTCGGCATCGCCTCCCATAAGCTGGGTAAGCTCGTCCTTGACCAACTTGACCATAAGCTGCCCTGGCTGAAGGGTGGTCAAAACGTTCTGGCCGAGTGCTTTTTCCTTTACCGTGTTGGTAAATTCCTTGGCTATTTTAAAGTTAACATCGGCATCCAACAAAGCTCTTCGAACTTCCTTAAGGGTCTCTGCTACATTGATTTCCGTAATCTGGCCATGTCCTTTGAGGACGTGGAATGCCTTATCTAATTTTTCACTTAAATTATCGAACATGTGTTCTTTGTTTTAAAGGAGGGACAAATTTAAGAATAATATAAAAGAAAAAGGACGGCTTTGGGGAGAGCCGTCCTTCTTTTGGAAAAAAGAGTGGGGAAAATTTTTATGGTTTCTCAAAAACCAGGGTTTCTGTAGTGCCATCGTCACTTTCATCTGAAAGTTCGATTCGGGTGGAAGTGATGGAAACCACCCTCCAGTCTTCGGTCAACTCACCCAGATCATCATCCGAATCAAAATTGATATAGAACTTCAAGCCTTCCTCGGAATCCCGGAGCACTCTCCAGAGGCCGCTGGCCATTGGAGCTGCATTCACGGATACCTCCACTTGATTCATAGTTGCGAAATCAAAATTCATTCCTGCATAGGAGGTCGTCAAATCCGTTTCTTCTTCTTTGTACAAGGCAACATTCCAAGGGCCTTCCATTGCAATGCTTCTAATTTCAGCAACATCACCATCGCTGGCACTATCGTCGCAAACCCGCAACAAAATCATTTCATGGTCTGTCTCATCGATTTCGAACTTTAATCGGGTCTCCAACATTTCCCTGATGGGCCACTCAAAACTAACACCTGGTTCATCCCCTATGGTAATCATAAGCGATAGTTGGAACTGACTATTGAGACCTGTTTCCCAATTACCTTCCATAGTGTTCACTCCATTGGTCAAGGTTACGGTGCCACCGGCTGCAAATTGAAATTTGTAGCCTAACAATCTTTTGATTTCATCTCCTTGATTCTTGACTTTTTTGATGACCCATTCGCAATCGTTAAGCAATGTTACAAATGCGTCCCTATCAATTTCAGTGGAGTCTTCCAGATCACATCGTTTTTTCAGCACAATTCTGTTACCACCATCTATATATAATTTGATGACACCTTCTTCCAATTTGTACACTCTCCATTCGGAAGTAAAGTCTGTGAAGTTTTCAAACTCGAGGTTCAACATAACGCCATTATCAGACATACTGGTGTTCCATGTACCTGTAATTTCATCTGCAGTAAAGGTGGAGAAAACCACGGTTCCGTCTTCATTGAATGTCATTAAACGCTCAACGTATTGTTCGGTATTATCGATTTCATTTCGAATAACCTCTCTTACTTGTAATGGACAGGCCATCAAGTACTCATCCAGCTCCAACTCGGAAAAATCATCGTCGTTATAATCATCGTCGTCATCTTCATCACATTCGTTTTTGGCCATTTCCAGAGCAGCGGCCAATTCTGTATTGCTGTTGATGGTCACTTCTGTGCCATCATATTTTTTTAGGGTGATGGGAAACTCAATACTGATCAATTCATTGTCCTCAATCTCGCCAAAAAACCTTCTCATTTCTTGGTCACTCTTAACCTCAACCTCATTGGCCTGTTGATTATCAACACCGAAAGTGAACAGGGTTATCGGGTATACAAAATCAATACATTCAATATCATCATCATCGCCTCCTTCCAAGCATTCCCTAGCCATAGCCGCAAGCTCATCCTGGTTTTCAATGTTTATTTCGCTAAAATCGGAAAGTGTAATGGTAATCGGGAATACGATATCAAGAATATCATCATCGTCGTCCAATTCATCAAAAATTTCTTCTATAAGGTCTAAATCTTCTTTGGAGTCTATACTGATCTCAACTCCATTAACATTTACGGTGTAGGGAAACTGAACGGCAAAACAACTGGCTCCATCAACAATATTATCGTAAGAACCATCATTGGAAGAGGTGTTTTTAATCAGTGTTGCCGTGGTGGAGCTAGCGGAAATGGATTCGCTTTCAGGTCCTCCACCGATTTCTTCGTACTCTTCTTGACAAGAAGATAAGCTAAGAACAAATACAACCAATGCTGCGCGCATTATGTTGCTAATCAACTTTTTCATAACGTTTGAATTTTGGGGTTATAATTCAACTTTAAAACAACGCTCTCCAAAAAAACCCTACTTTTCCTTAAAATTTTTCAAATATATTTGAGTCCTAAACAAACTTTCTTTCATGAGCAACGTATGTGAAGACCACGTTTTCAGCAAAGTTTTCAAGACCCATTCCAAAACGGTCTTCAATTATATTTTCTACAAATTCGGAAATGAAGAAAAAGCCCATGATGCCGTGCAGGAAGCTTTTGTGAAACTGTGGCAGAACTGTGCAAAGGTAAGTCCCGAAAAAGCCAAGTCCTACGTTTATACCGTGGCCAACAACCTATACTTGAATGTAATCAAGGCTGAAAAAGTAAGGCTAAAGCATGCAGACCGCCATGTAAAAGATAGAACCAATGAGTCTCCAGAGTTCTTAATGGAGGAAAAAGAATACAAGGATAAACTGGACAATGCCCTAAACGCCCTCCCCGAAAACCAACGAACCACCTTTTTACTTAATAGAATTGATGGTAAAAAGTATGCAGAGATTGCCGAAATGGAAGGGGTAAGCGTAAAAGCGATAGAAAAACGAATGCATTTGGCGCTCAAGAGTTTGCGCGAACACATTGATGGAATTTAAAAATTCAATTATTTTGATTTTACGGTAGGGTAAATCAGCAAGTAGTTGTTTGTATAATGTAAAGCAGAACCCATGCAAGAAAATTATTTGGCAAAATGGCTGAGCGGAGAGCTTTCCGGTGAGGAGCTTCGAGAGTTTGAAAATTCCGAAGAATTTGCCTCGTACCAAAAGCTCAAGGATGTCTCAAGCAAATTGATGGCTCCCGATTTTGATTCGGAAAAAGCCTTGATGCGCTTGAAAGATGAGCATATTGCCAATGCCCCAAAAGTGATTTCCTTGAACCCTTTCAAGAAATTCCTCAGGGTCGCTGCGGTTATCGCTGTGCTTCTTACCGGTTCTTATTTCTACATAAACACTTTGAACGAAAAAGTGAGCACTGAATTTGCCGAACGTTCTGAAGTAGTACTCCCAGATGATTCCGAAATTTTCCTGAATGCTGATTCCCAAATATCTTACAGCGAAAAAAAATGGGATAAAAACCGAAACATCGACCTAAAAGGCGAAGCTTTTTTTAAGGTGGCCAAAGGAAAAAAATTCACGGTCTCCACCGACCACGGAACGGTTGCCGTTTTGGGTACACAATTCAATGTGGAAAACAGAGAAGGCTTTTTTGAAGTGACCTGCTACGAAGGCTTGGTCAGTGTTACCCATAAGAATGAGGAAATAAAACTGCCCGCAGGAAACTCTTTTTTGGTCATCAATGGTAAACTAATCAGTACTGGAACACCCAGTGGCACCTTACCATCCTGGATGAACAACGAAAGTAGTTTCGAAAGTATTCCTTTAAAATATGTTTTTGCCGAACTCGAAAGACAGTTCAACGTAAAGGTATCAACAGAAAATATAGACACAAACCTCTTATTTACAGGGTCTTTCAACAACACAGACCTGAATATGGCGTTAAAAAGTATAAGTACCCCCTCCAAAACACATTTTACAATAGACGGAGACAACGTACTTTTTTATGCTGGGAACACACAACAATAAACATTTAGGCTTCGCCCTCGGTTTTATGTTTTTCCTGCTATGCAACATCAATGCACAGGAAAAGCAACGGTCTTCCATTGACCTTGTGTCCTATTTGAAGTCATTGGAAACCCGCTATGATATCAAATTTTCATATATCGATGAGGATTTGGATGGACTTACCATTGTTGTTCCCGAAAACCTCAACTCCATTGAAGAAATTCTGAGCTACATCGAGGATACATTCCGTATCGAAACAGAAAAACTAAACAATCGCTACTACACCCTTTCCAAAAATGATCGAGTGAAAATCTGCGGAATTGTCTTGGACAATTTTGCGGACAACACCGTAATGGGTGCCACAGTAGAGGTTTTGGGTACCGATATCGCAAAAATCACAGATAACAACGGTACATTTTCTTTGGAAAACATCCCCCGTGAAGCATCTCTGCAAATTCGTTATTTGGGATATGTGACCAAATACGTGAAAGTTGAGAGCCTATTGAAGCAAAACGGATGCCCCAAAATACTGATGTCCCCATATTATGAACAGTTGGATGAAGTGTTCGTGTACAAATACCTTACCTCGGGAATTATCAAGGAAACCGATGCAAGCATCACATTGAATACCGCCGAGTTCGGAATTCTCCCAGGGTTGATTGAACCTGACATCCTGCAAACGGTCCAAGCCTTGCCAGGCATCAAAAGTATTGACGAAACCGTATCGGACATCAATGTCCGTGGAGGGACCAACGACCAGAACCTTATCCTCTGGAACGGAATCAAAATGTATCAATCAGGACATTTTTTCGGACTGATTTCCGCTTTCAACCCCTATCAAACCGATAAAGTGACCGTGTACAAAAACGGGACACCCGCCAACTTTGGCGATGGGGTAAGCAGCGTCATCCAAATGGAAACGGGCAACAAAGTGCCAGAATTCTTTAAAGGAGGCGGCGGATTTAATCTAATCAGTGGTGACCTTTACACAGAAGTCCCCATAACAAGGAACTTGGGAGTTCAATTTTCGGCGCGACGTTCCGCTACCGACTTTTTGAGCACACCCACCTACAAACAGTTCATCAACAGGGCCTTTCAGGACAGTGAAATTACCCTTCAAAACAATAGCACCGTTGATGATGAATTCATTAGGGATGAAGAATTTTTCTTCTATGACTTTTCAGGAAAAATACTTTACGACCTCAACGATGACCATAAAATCCGGTTGAGTGCCATCCATATCAAAAACAATTTAAAATTTGAAGAAAACAATGTCTCCGCAGGTGAAACCAACGTCAGTCTACTGAAACAGGATAATATCTCCGTTGGCGGGCAATTACAGAGCAATTGGACAGATAGGTTTTCGACACACCTTAACATCTATTACTCCAAGTACAATTTGGATGCACAAAACATTTTCAGCAATCAGATACAGCAGTTGTTCCAGAACAACCAAGTAACGGAAAATGCGCTCAAATTCAACACAAATTATATCCTAACGGATCAATTCAGTTGGAACAATGGGTATCAATATATAGAAACGGGAATAAAAAACTTTACCGAAATCAATCAACCTGACTTCTTCAGCAAAGTTATAGACGTTGCCCGAATCCATGCCCCATACACAGAATTTGGGTATAGTTCTTTTGAGAACAAATTCATTGGAAAAATCGGTGCCCGCTTTAACTTTATTGAGAACCTGGACACCTTCAAAAAATTGTTGATCGAACCAAGAATCAACCTAAATTTCAAATTGGCCAATTATGTGCGGGCCGAGGTCTTGGGAGAATTCAAAAGCCAGACCACCAATCAAATCATAGATTTGGAGCAAAACTTTTTAGGCATTGAAAAACGACGATGGATTTTATCCAATGACAGCACACTTCCTGTAACCAAGAGCAAGCAAGGATCCGTTGGCATTAACTACGAAAAAAATAATTTATATGTTGGGGTCGAAGGTTTTTACAAAAATGTGGACGGTATCAGTACGAGCACCCAAGGATTTCAAAACCCTTATCAATTTTCGGGAGAAATAGGGAGTTATGATGTAAAGGGAGTTGAACTGCTCATCAACAAAAAAGGAGACAACTACAGCACTTGGTTGAGCTATGCCTACAACAAAAATGATTACACTTTCGATTCGATTGTACCGCAATCTTTCCCCAACAATCTGGACATTAGGCACACGGTTACCTTTGCCAGCACCTACACCTACAAGGACCTGAAATTGAGTATTGGTTTGAACTACAGGACCGGTAAGCCGTTTACAGAGCCTGTTGAAGGAGATGAAGGTTTGGATCAAAATTACTATCCACCTAGAATCAATTTCCAATCTCCGAACAATAGTCGATTACCTGAATATTTTAGAGCTGATGCATCTGCTATCTACAATTTTCAAATAAGCAGGACCATACGAGCCAATGCGGGACTGTCCATTTTAAATTTCACGGATAGAAAAAATACGCTCAACAAATATTATCGGGTCAACGAGGATGATGAAATTGAAACTATTGAAAACTTTTCATTGGGCATTACCCCGAATGTGAGTTTTAGAATTTCATTCCTTTAGTATTATTCTTGAATTATTTGATTGGAAGTTGTTCATAAGGTGGAGTTGGCAAAGTTCCACCCCCACCACCTCCTCCTGTATTGCCACATGCAGGGTCTAAGTTAGGATTAGGGGTCAATGAGCCTATTTTACCATAAGTTCCATAAAATGATGAGATTTCATCTCCCCAATTACTGCAAAACCATGAAGTATTACAGTGAGAAATATTACCACCAGTTCCAGGCTCCTCGTAAAAACTCCTGAACTTCACTGCACCTAAATTTGAATAAGAACCTTCAATATTATAGGTACCATATTGACGGTAATCCAGAATGATTTTCTTTCCTTCATAATTTATATGTTCATAAAGAACTAGATAACAATTTTTTAATTTTAAAGAGCTAATTTTATCATTGAAACTAAACCCAAAGTATTCACAAGTTTTTAAATTAGGGTTTTGAGATGAATACGATTCTGCATTTGAAGAACCACCATTGAGATGAGAAACAAAACTCCTGCCTCCAAATAGCTCATGTTCATAAATAGTAAAATTGGATTCCCAAAAGTAATCATACGGGTTACTTAGAGATTGTTCACCCTTAGATTTAGCTTTAATTAAATAATTATCATTCTTCTGTTCTTTAATCATATACTCATGAAAAGAAATATCATCTTCAAAAATAACTGGAAAATCATTTTTAGGGTTTATATAAACCACCGAGTTGTCTGATGATAGAACCTCATTAATTATTGAAAAATTTTTATTTTGAACATATTCGGGCTCATTGCCATTCAAGTCAACTGTAATTGACAATTTCTCCCCGTTATGGATGAATGAAATTTCTCTTTCAAGATTTAATTCCTGTCCCTGATTTGAAGTACTATCATCGGAACAACCAAAAATGAATAAAGTAATAGAGCATAAAAAAGTAAGATATTTCATAGTGATAATGGTTAGTTAACCTTCCCAAGGTAATATTTTTTCTACAAAAAAAAGAATCCATCCCCTATGTTTTAACACTCTTAGGTTTTAAATACTATAGATTTATTCTTCAAGATATTCGAATAACGCACTATAAATATAATATAACAAAATCCTAAATGGCACCTTGTCTTATATCACATCCTTTCAGGAACATCAATACCCAACAAGCGGAATGCAGATTGAATTACCTCGCCCACTTTTTGCGATAGCTGTACTCTAAAGTTTTTCTTCTGCTCATCGGTTTCCCCCAAAATAGAGACCTGTTGGTAAAACGAATTGAATTCCTTTACCAAATCGTAGGTGTAGTTCGCAATCAAGGCCGGACTATAGTTTTCCGCCGCCAACTGAACCGTTTCCGGAAACAATTGAATCTGCTTCAACAACTCCTTTTCTTTTTCGTGCAAGTCCATAGTGGTCTCAACTGCGCTGGACCTGACCTTGTCAGCCTTCCTTAAAATAGACTGAATCCTAGCGTAGGTATATTGAATAAACGGCCCCGTGTTCCCTTGGAAATCCACCGATTCTTCAGGGTTGAAAAGGATGCGTTTCTTCGGGTCCACTTTTAAAATGTAGTATTTAAGGGCACCCAAACCTATGGTTCGGTACAATTGCTTTTTCTCCTCCTCGGAATAACCGTCCAACTTGCCTAATTCTTGGGAAATGGATTCGGCAGTATCCTCCATATTTTTGATAAGGTCGTCCGCATCCACTACGGTACCTTCCCTACTCTTCATTTTACCACTGGGGAGGTCCACCATACCATAGCTCAAATGGTACAACTGTTCCGCCCAAGAATAACCCAGTTTCTTCAAGATCAAGAATAAGACCTTGAAGTGATAATCCTGTTCATTGCCCACCGTGTACACCATTCCACTAATGTCAGGGTAATCCGTTACCCGTTGAATGGCCGTACCGATATCCTGCGTCATGTACACTGCAGTGCCATCGGAACGCAATACGATTTTTTCATCCAAGCCATCATCGGTCAGGTCAATCCAAACACTACCATCCTCTTTTTTAAAGAAAACCCCGCGTTCCAATCCATCCTTCACTACATCACGACCCAGCAAATAAGTATCGCTCTCGTAGTACAAGGTATCAAAATCAACGCCCAAGTTTTTATAGGTGGCATCAAAACCATCATACACCCAGCCGTTCATTTTTTTCCAAAGACCGACCACCTGATCATCTCCAGCTTCCCATTTACGGAGCATATCTTGGGCTTCCAACAAAATAGGCGCCTCTTTTTCAGCTTTCTCCTTCGGAGCACCTGCCTCAATTAACTCGGCAATCTGTTTTTTGTACGCCTGATCAAAAGCCACATAATATTTTCCCACCAAGTGGTCACCTTTCAAACCGGAAGATTCTGGGGTTTCACCTTCTCCAAACTTCTGCCAAGCCAACATACTTTTACAGATGTGGATACCTCGGTCATTAATGATCTGGGTTTTGTACACTTTCTTGCCCGAAGCCTTCAAAATCTCCGCCACAGAATAGCCCAAAAGATTGTTGCGGATGTGTCCCAAGTGCAATGGTTTATTGGTGTTTGGGGATGAATATTCCACCATTACCGCATCATCGGACTGGGATTTTACATAACCAAAATCTGTTTCATCAAAAATGCCGTTGAAGAAATTAAGGTAGTAACTATCAGCAATAACAATATTCAAAAAGCCCTGTACCACATTGCATTTCAATACCTCATCAACGTTTTCGACCAAGTACTCCCCTATCTTGGTCCCAATCTGAACCGGGTTCCCTTTGATTTGCCGCAACATGGGAAATACCACAACGGTAATATCACCTTCGAAATCCTTTCGGGTAGGTTGAAATTCCACCGTAGGCAGCTCAACTTGGTACAGTTGTTTTACCGCCTCGATTACTTTTTGGGTCAAATCATTCTGCAAACTCATCTATAAAGGGTTTTCAGAGCGCAAAACTACGTATTTTTTGGGCTTTTACCACACCTTGACCAATTGGTCCGCCGTAATTTGATTAATTTTAAATATGCTATTGAACGTCTCCTACAACGACAAAAAAATCATCAAAAAAATTGACGAAGCCGTTGGCAAACCTTTTCCCATCAAAGAGCGCTTTGCCATGGGGGGTATCGGCTCCCCAAAATTGCACATTACCGAAGCCAGTATCGACATCTATAACCTGCTTATTTTGGATAACAGCACCAATACCTGTAATGTTGAAATACGTCCAAACGGCATCATTGTTCGGTTCCGTTCCCGATTGGAAACCTATGGTCTCATCATTCCCTACTATAAATTAAACGTGTACAAGGGGGATATTGGCATTTACTCCATTTATATGGACCATTATTTTATAAAAGTAAAGGCGGACACCAAGGCCATACAACGATTTTTCCGTAAATTAATGGACCACCGTGCGGACAACCTACCCACCAACTTAGAAGATATATGAAAATATTGCTGACAGGGGCCAATGGCTACATCGGTATGCGGTTGTTGCCCAAACTTTTGGATATGGGACATAGTGTTGTTTGTGCTGTTCGAGACGAAAAACGACTTTCTGTCGACGCTAAGACCCGCTCCAAAATTGATATTGTTGAGATTGATTTTTTGGATGATCCAGAAAAACAACAAGTGCCCAAGGATATTGATTCCGCCTACTACCTGATACACTCCATGACATCGTCGGTTACCGATTTTGATGAAAAAGAGGCACAAGCGGCCAAAAACTTCAACACCATTTTAGAGAACACCCAATGCAAACAGGTAATCTACCTCAGTGGCATTGTGAATGATGAAGAACTCTCCAAGCATCTTAGCTCCAGAAAAAATGTGGAAGAAATTCTTTACAAAGGACCTTTTGATGTTACAGTGCTCCGCGCGGGAATCATTGTTGGCTCTGGAAGTTCCTCTTTTGAAATCATTCGTGATCTCTGCGAAAAATTGCCTGTGATGATCACACCTAAATGGGTACTTACCAAAACGCAGCCGATTGCCATTCGCGATGTGATTCAATTCCTTACCGAAGTTTTGGGCAACAAAGAAACCTACGATCAATCTTTTGATATTGGCGGACCCGACATTCTTACCTATAAAGATATGCTCCATGGGTATGCCAAAGTGCGTGGATTCAAAAACTGGATTTTCACCGTTCCTGTGATGACTCCAAAACTTTCATCTTACTGGCTTTATTTTGTGACCTCAACCTCCTATAAATTGGCCATGAACCTTGTGGACAGCATGAAAATGGAGGTCATCGCGCAAGACAATCGCCTACAGGAAATGCTGGGCATAGAAACGCACACCTATGAAGAAGCCATTGATTTAGCCTTCAAAAAAATTGAACAAAACCTCGTGATCAGTAGTTGGAAGGATAGTATTGCTAGTGGACAGATCAAGGAGGATCTCGAAAACTACATCCAAGTACCCAAGTACGGTGTGCTACGGGACAAAAAATCCATCAAAATCAAAAATGAAGAAGCCGTTTTGGAAAATGTTTGGCGTATCGGTGGCGAAAACGGTTGGTACTATGGCAATTGGCTATGGAAAGCGAGAGGGTTCTTGGACAAGCTGGTCGGCGGACCAGGACTGCGGCGTGGACGTACCCATCCCGATAAAATTTTTCCTGGCGATGCATTGGACTTTTGGCGAGTGCTGTTAGCAGATAAAAAAAACAAGCGTCTACTCCTATTTGCCGAAATGAAAACCCCGGGAGAGGCGTGGTTGGAATTTAAAATTGAAGATGGGAAGCTTTATCAAACTGCTACCTTTCGACCCAAAGGTTTGTTGGGACGACTGTATTGGTATTCGGTACTCCCTTTCCATCTCTTCATTTTTGGCAACATGATCAAGAATATTGCTAAAGTGTAAGGTTACCAATTTTTTTGCAAATAAGTCAACAACTGTCACATCGAGCGCAGTCAAGATGTTTTCATTAGTTGGTCATCATTTCTTGGCATAAGATTTCTCGACTGCGCTTGTCCGCCGACAAAGGCAGGCTCGAAATGACAATCTCCCTAACTCCTAACTCCTCCGCTGTTAAAATACTATTAAGCTCCCTCGGGGATTCGGTATTTCTTCGCACTTTGTCACAAAATTGCCCAAAGTTCGTCTAAACCACAGACAACCTTTCCTCCCCCAAAAGGCGTCTTAACAATGAAACCATATTTGCAATTATGTCCGTAAAACAGACTTTATTTCTTACTTATTTTTCGTTTTTGACGGCACTTCCGATGGCTGCCCAGACCATTAGTTCACGTTTGGTGGATGCCAAGACCCAAAAAGGAATTCCCTACGCCACCATACAGTATGGGGAGCATCAAGGTGTGATTACCAACGATGAGGGGCGCTTTAGTTTTGTGCTGGAAGAAGGCACTGCCCTGCCCGATTCCATCTATGTGACTTCCATGGGCTATGAGAAAAAAGGCTTCACGCTGGAACAAATGCAGGATAGTCTGATCGCTTTGAGTGCCAAGGCCATTGAATTGAGTGGCGTTTATGTGTTCGACAAAGAACTAGTGGTAGATGACATTATTGATAAAATGATAGAAAACATTCCCCAAAACATGAATAAAGCTCCAGTAAAGCAGCGCTTTTTCCTTCGGAAATCGGAACTGGCCAATATGCACAAAGTTGATTTTGGGTTTGAAAAATCATCCATCAAAGAACTCAATAAGGAATTGATGGACAGCATTGCCCGATCTATCCCTAAAAATGCATCGCACTATACCGAAAGTTTTGGCGACTTCTACAAAAACAACACGGATTACAAGCTCAACATTATAAAAGCGGCCGACCTCTACGATAAACGCGATGTGAGCTCCTTTGAAGAATTGGCCGAACACATGGAGGACATCTTTGCCGCTAACGTAAAACCAGGTTCCTATCTAAAGATAAAATCAGGAATCTTTAGTGAAAAGATACAAGTGGATTCCATTCTGGATACTATGGATGATGAACGGATGGAGCAAGCCAAAAAATTAAAGGCACAGGTAAAAAAAGACAGTATTTCGGGCTTGACCGATAGCCAACGTTGGCAGTTCAGGGAACTATTGAGCCAATTGTATTATAAAGAGGATACCAAATTGGATTTGGTGGACAAAAACCGCCGTTATGAGTTTCAACTCGCCGGCTATGCCGATATTGGCGATGCTGGGGTGTATGTGGTCGATTTTTGGCCCAAGCGAAGTAGTGCCGATTTTAAAGGCCGACTCTATATCAACATTGAGGACTTTGCCGTAATGCGGTTGGACTTTACCAATACCCAACGCCTGCGCAACTTTAGGTTATTGGGCATTACCTATCGCGAAACGGTGTACAGGGGCACCATGCGATTTGCCAAATTGCCCAATGGCAAGTACGACCTTCAGTTTATGGAATTGGCCGATGGGAAATTCTTTGGGGTGGACCGGCCCTTAAAAGTGGTGGAAAAGAACAAACATGTAAAAGGCCGTCGCAAGCAGAACGAATTGAAGCTGAACATTGACTTCCAAATGAACATAACCGCCAAATGGGAACTCGTGGTTTTCAACCAAGACATTGTTGCCGAGAACGAGTTCAAGTCCTTTAAAGAAGATAAAACGGTACGGGCCACCTATATGCCACGCTACGATGCCGAGTTCTGGAAAGGTTATACCATTATGGAACCCAATCAGGCCATTCGTGGGTTTACAGCCGAGGAAGAAGATTAGTTTTGAGTTAAGAGTTCTGGGTTTCCAGATTATAAATCTGCGATAAAGGGAGTTCCAAGGTTCGCAAAACGAGCAGTTGTCATTTTGTGCTTTACAGGAAATCCAAATCTTCTGGATGGGATGCTGAAACGAGTTCAGCATGACGGGGTGTCATTTCGAAATGAGATGCAGAGTATCGGTTGAGAAACCTTAGCGGTTTTTTAGATTTCTCACACTCCTTCCAGTCGGTTCGAAATGACAAAGTGATTATCATTTATTACCTATTGTTTATTGTTTCGGACGGAGTAGTTTGCTCAAAAAGAATAGAGCGGCCATAATCACACCCATCAACAAAAATACCAACCCAACATTCAATACCGTTGTCCCCCAACCAAGTTTGGTCACGTTAAAGAAAGGATAGGGATAAAACCCAGAAAAATGTCCACGAACCATCACAAAAACAAAATACCCTAAAGGGTATAGCAACCATTTAGAGAGTTGTTTCCAAGAAATGGCAGTCCTAGCACAGAATAGCAGCCAATACACATACATCAACGCAGGGATGATCGTATGCAACAATTCATCCACCACCATTTGCAAACCTGTTGGGTTCCAAATATCACGCAACACCAATTGGTACACCAAGCCCACAACCACAATAAAAACGGTAAGCGCCATGGGCGTTGTCTTTTTATGGAAAAGGGTCAGGCGTTTCTGGTCCGCGGCAAATATGCGTGTGGTAAAGAAAAGGGCCACCAAAGTGTTGGTAAGTATGGTAAAGTAACTTACGAATCGCACCAAACTTTCCGCCACACCGGTCTCCCGGTTTTGAAGCATCAAATACAATTGGGCAAGTACGGCAAACCAAGCTGCACACATCCCTACAATCTCAAAATTTCTGCGCATATACTACTTAATTCCATTCTCAATTGGGCAAATATACCCCTAAGGTCCCCCTCAAGGGGACAATCCAAGTGGCCTTGATCATCTAAAAGAAAACAAACTGTCATTTCGAGATGAGATGCAAAGTAGCGATTGAGAAATCTCTTCCATTCTCAGATTTCCCACACTCCCTTCCGTCGGTTCGAAATGACATTGAGGTTATGCCTTTGGCAAAAACACTTCGGCCATCATGCAACGGGCACTGCCTCCACCACAAGTCTCAATGGTATCCAATGGACTGTGGATAATGGCGCAATGCTTTTCAATATCCTTTATTTGTTGTTCGGTCAGGCTATTGTACGCTTGGGTGCTCATGACCATATAGCGTTGGTCGTTGGCTCCAATCACTTGTAACATATTGCCCGCAAAATGGCACATTTGTTCTTCGGTAATCCGAATGACTTCTTTACCATCCATTTTAATGTGCTCCACCACATTTTTTCGCTCCTTTTTATCGTCAATGGAGTCCAAACAGATGACCGCAAAGGTTTCGGCCATGGCCATCATCACATTGGTATGGTAAATGGGCAGGCGTTCGCCATCCACAGTCTGGTTGGCATGAAATATCACGGGAAAACAATCAAAATCCTCACAGAACTCAATAAACAGTTCCTCGTGGGCGCGTTCGGATAATGCACAATAGGCCTTTTGATTGACCCTATCCTTTAAAATACTACCTGTACCTTCCAAAAACACCCCTTCATCTTCTGCCTCAGTATAGTCCATGATGTTTTTGATGACAAAACCATGCCCCTCCAACAGCTCCAACACATCTTCCCTGCGTTCCTTTCTTCGGTTTTCGGCAAACATGGGATACACACAGACGGTTCCGCTCTCGTGAAAAGAAATCCAATTGTTCGGAAAAATGGAATCTGGCGTGTCCTGTTCCATATTATCATCTATGGTAATCACATTAACACCATGTTCACGAAGCACATCCACAAATTGGTCAAACTCTTGCTGTGCCTTTTTGTTGATTTCGGCATTTTTTAGATGCGGGTCTTCTTGAAAATAATTGTTGACCGCAGTTTGCTCATTCATCCTAAAGTTCACGGGGCGCACCATAAGAATGGTGTTGGTAATCTGCTTTCTCAATACGTTGTCTGTTTTGATGGTACCTGTGGCAGCAGGAAGTTGGGTTAAAAAAATTATGCTCTGATCAACGGCATGGTGCTACAACGCAACAAGCCTTCCTGTTTGGCTATTTCGGCATAGGGAATCTCCTCAACGGTAAATCCCTGGTCGCGAAGCCAATTGTTCAGTCGGGTAAAATTCTTTTCCGACACCACTACTTCGGGGGATATGGAAAAGACATTACTGAACATTTGATACATTTCTTCTTTATCGATCTCAAAGATATTATCCCTACCGAAGAAATCCACCAAATATTGATACTCCTCTTCCACCAAAAATCCATTTTTGTGCAAAATGGCCTTGTCCTTTCCTATAGGTTGAAAGCAACAATCCAAATGCAAGGCATTTTCCTTGGGATTGGTATTGGATTTTCGGAGTTCGAAGGATTTGACTGTTTTATGGGGAAACATATCCCGTATAAATTCCACGGCTTCGATATTGGTCCTGGCTGTGATGTAGCTTGCGTAGTCGGAACCTGTGTATGTTCCTATAAAAATATGGTCGTTCCAAGGCATTACATCCCCTCCTTCAATATGTACCTCTTCAGGCGGGCGGATGATTTTTGTAGGGTCAATTTGATCTAAAACCTCGTGGATGGCCACAAATTCACGTTCCCGGTCGGGCAGAATGTTGGCATGGAACAATTTATCCTCGATCACGAAGGCAATATCGCGTGCAAAGATTTGATTGCAATCTTTCAAGACCTCTGGACGGTATACTTTTACCCCGTACTTCTGGAAAACCTGATCAAAGGCATCCATTTCCTTGATCATGTCTGCCTCCTTGGGGTAGGTCCCCGCTTTTATATGTTCGATGGATTTGGGATCGTAAGCTTCTTTAATTGTAGGAACGGGGCCACTGCTCTCAGCAGTTCCCAAAATCACAGCTTTCAGTGTGCTGGTTTCATCAACTACATTCAGTTCAATCATACAAGGTTTTTTAAAGCCAAAATATCGGCTTTTGAAAGCGTTAAAGGGAAAATCTTACTTATTATGTGGCAAATCTAGTGTTTTTACTATCTATTTCCCACCTACAAAAAGAGGAAAATCTAAACATTAGATAATAAAGACCCCTAAAAATTTAAGGATTACTCAATTCCCATAACCATTTGTTGATCAATTGGTTAAAATGCTTCAATCCATGTAAAATTTACACACAATACGTTTGATATGTTTTCAATATGTATTACATTTGTATTAAGATTTTTCTTACATATGAAAAAATTGCTATTAACATCAGTTCTCCTGGCAACCGTATTCGTGGTGTTGGGCAGCATGGATGCTTTTCAAAGAATCGAAGGCATCAATGTAGCGGAAACAAATTCCAATGCGGGTTTTACCCCGGTTCATTCTATAAAGTACAATGACTGCATTGGGGAGGATGACTTTCCTGAGGGGTATTTGATATTCACGCACGAGATTACCAATCAACATACGGATTGGGATATCATCAAAGTGAACGAGTCCGTCCAGAAGTATGCTAAATCCTTGGATTCCACTTTAAAGAACTTGAACACTGTTGATGCCCATGAGTTTATTCATCAAGCCTTTCAAATATCCAAAGACGCAGTGGATACCGAGCATATTTCGGATATCCAAAAGCACTATCATGGAGAAATCATGAGAATGTGCCTTGCGCGAGACAAACAGTTAAATAAAAACAAAGCAGGTATTCTTTAGTTTATCAGCTTTCCCCTTGTTCCCATAAAAAAAGGGGCGATTCCGCCCCTTTTTGATTCCTTTTCGTCCCAAATTATCTTTTTTCCAATGGAACAAAGTCTCTAAGGTTTTCCCCGATATAGACTTGTCTTGGTCTACCGATTGGTTCTTTTCTCAGTCTCATTTCTCTCCATTGCGCAATCCATCCGGGCAATCTACCCAAAGCAAACATTACCGTGAACATTTCTGTGGGTATGCCCAATGCTCTGTAGATGATTCCAGAATAGAAATCCACGTTGGGATACAGTTTTCTATCCACAAAGTAGCTGTCTTCCAAGGCTTCTTTTTCCAGTCCTTTGGCGATATCCAAAATTGGATCTTCGATACCAAGGTTGCCCAACACTTCGTCGGCTGATTTTTTAATGATTTTAGCTCGTGGGTCAAAGTTTTTGTACACACGGTGTCCAAAGCCCATCAATCTAAAGGGATCGTCTTTATCCTTGGCCTTGGCCATATACTTTTTGGTGTCGCCCCCATCAGCTTCAATAGCTTCCAACATTTCCAATACAGCTTGGTTGGCACCTCCGTGCAATGGTCCCCAAAGTGCGGAAATACCAGCAGAAAGGGAAGCAAAGAGACCTGCATGGGAAGAACCTACGATACGCACGGTGGAGGTAGAGCAGTTTTGCTCATGATCAGCGTGCAGAATCAGTAATTTATCCAATGCATCTATGGCGATTCTGTCTCTTTTGTATTCTTGGTTTGGTCTTTTGAACATCATTTTATGGATGTTCTCCACATACCCAAGGGTATCGTCCCCGTAATCCAATGGAAGACCTTTTTTCTTACGCATGGCCCAAGCCACCAAAACTGGGAATTTTGCCAAAATACGTACTATGGAACCATACATGGCCGATTCTGATGACACATCCACACAAGATGGGTTAAAGGCCACCAAGGCACTGGTCAATGAAGACAACACTCCCATGGGGTGCGCTGATTTTGGAAAACCATCCAAAATTTTCTTCATTTCCTCGTCTACTTGGGATTCTTCCTTGATATCGTTATGGAATTTCTCCAATTGTTCTTTGTTGGGCAGTTCCCCAAAAATCAAAAGGTAGGCTACTTCCAAAAAGTCGGCTTTCTCTGCTAGGTCCTCAATGGAATATCCGCGATATCTTAAAATACCCTGCTCACCGTTCAAAAAGGTAATGGCACTTTCACACGATCCAGTGTTTTTGTAACCGGGATCTATCGTCACCATTCCTGTTGAGGCCCTCAAGGTTTTAATATCTATGGCCAATTCATCTTCAGTACCTTTGATAACGGGGAATTCGTACTTATTTCCCCCGTATTCGAGTATAGCTTTATCCGACATTTTATATTTTAATAGATTAGTAAAAATAGAATGCGAAAATTACGAAAAAGCACAGCCATTAACAATTTCCAGCCACTATTTGTGTTGATATTAACGCTAAATTGATATAGAAAAATTGCCTTAATTCAATTTGTAGAGCAGTTTGTAATATTCGTCCACGGATTTTTGCCATGTAAAACGCTTTTTACGTGCTGCCGCTTGAATTTTTTTCCAGGTCGGCTTATCGTTTTCGAACACATCCAAGGCAACATCCAAGGCTTCCAGCATGTTTTTTATTTTCTCATCATAACTGTCCCCATCAAATGCAAAACCCGTTTCCATGTGTTCAACGGTGTCCTTTAATCCACCGGTGTGATGGACCAGACAAGGATTTCCGTTTCGCATGGCCAACATTTGACTGATACCACAGGGTTCAAAGAGACTGGGCATGAAATAAAGATCGGATTCCAAATACATGGAATCAATCAATTTTTCTGACTGACCATTGGTAAAGATGAAATTCTTGTGTTCGTAACTCAGCTTTCTGAACAGTTCCTCATATTCGGGAGCACCTGTTCCCAATAGCATAAATATGCCATCCACCTTTTCCAGATGCTTCAGGATTTCCACGAATGCCTCAGGCGAACGCATGAAGAAGTAAAACTTTTGCTCCGTCAATCGAGCTACACTGGATGCGATGAATTTCGGTCTCTCATCCACAAAAGCCATGATTTTCTCCCCGGTATGGGCCAGAAAATCAGCTTTGTATTTTTTATCCTCTTGCTGTAGCCAACCGAACAATGCCTTGACCGTATTTCGGTAAATATTGCCTTTCTTTTCCTTGTTGATGTTTTTGTAGTTGCACCCGTTCAAAATACCGAACAATCGTCCCTCCTCATCCGCTGTCTGCAAATCCTTTTCAAGTCCTTCGCCCCCAATGAATTCCGGTGGCGAACTGGGCAGCAACACATCTTCTTTATACGAAGGCGAAACGGTATGTACGGCATCTGCAAAGCGAATTCCCACGGCCATAAGGTTGATACAATCCTGATACCTGTAATCCATTAATTTCTGGTAGTCCAAGGGTACGTTGGGAAACCAATTTTTAACGGACGAATAGTTACCATCAAACGGACGAATCCCTTGTATCGCCAAATTGTGGATACTGTACACAATGCGTATGTCCTTTAAATTGGTATACTCTGGATGATATTCCCTTAAAAACAATAACAAACTGGAGTGCCAATCGTGCAGGTGCACCAAATCCACCTCTCCAAAAGCGCCTTGTTTAATGGCTTCGGCCACAGCTGTACAAAAAATGAAGTATTTGATGGCATCGGTATAAAATGGCTCTTCTGGGTCGTTGTGATAAATATGCGCTATATCTCCAGCTTCTATCTCAGGATGGTGCAGTACATAATGAAAAATGTTCGGGAACTCCTTCTTCGGTTGCACCTCATACAATTCCGCTGTGTAGGTCATCCCTCGTAAAGTGAAATTCAAAGTGGTCCTGGGCAATCCTCCATGATGCAACCTGGAATAAGCCGGAACCACTACGTGCACTTTGTCGCCACGTTCAGAAATTTGTCTGGGAACATCACGGACGACATCGCCCATACCTCCGGCTTTACAGTTTTCCAAAGCATCGTTTTCGGCAGCGACAAAAAGAAAGTTATTCATGCAGGAGAATTTGAATGGTAGTTTAGTGAACCCTTAATTTAACCAAACTTTGTTATTGAAACAAAAAAAAGCCTTTCCCATTTGAGAAAGGCTTTTTGTATGCTAAATAATCATTATGCTTATTTTACCTTGAAGGCTTTTTCTTGTGGATAGTAAGCGATATCGCCCAACTCTTCCTCGATTCTCAACAATTGATTGTATTTGGCCATACGATCACTCCTTGAAGCGGAACCTGTTTTAATCTGACCTGTGTTCAATGCCACTGCCAAATCAGCAATGGTATTGTCCTCTGTCTCACCAGATCTGTGGGACATTACGGAAGTATATCCGGCATTCTTGGCCATGTTCACAGCGGCAATGGTCTCTGTCAATGTTCCAATTTGGTTCACTTTGATCAAAATGGAATTGGCGATTCCGTTCTCGATACCGCGAGACAAACGCTCCACATTGGTCACGAACAAATCATCACCTACCAACTGTACTTTGTCGCCGATTTTCTCTGTCAACAACTTCCAGCCTTCCCAATCGTTCTCATCCATACCGTCTTCAATAGAGATAATCGGATATTTATCACAAAGGTCGGCTAGGTATTGTGCTTGCTCTTCAGAAGTTCTTACCACGCCTTTGCTGCCTTCGAATTTTGTATAATCGTAAGCACCATCCACGTAGAATTCTGCGGAAGCACAATCCAAGGCGATCATTACATCATCCCCTAATTTATATCCTGCCTTTTCAACAGCTTTTCCAATGGTGTCCAAAGCATCTTCAGTACCACCTTCCAAGGTTGGCGCAAAGCCACCTTCGTCTCCTACCGCAGTGCTCAAATTACGTCCGTGCAATACTTTCTTCAGGTTATGGAAGATTTCCGTTCCCATTTGCATGGCATGGCTAAAGTCTTTTGCCTTGACCGGCATTACCATGAATTCCTGGAATGCAATCGGAGCATCGGAATGCGAACCTCCGTTGATAATATTCATCATGGGAACTGGAAGGGTATTGGCACTAACACCACCTACGTAGCGGTACAATGGCATACCCAATTCGTTGGCTGCTGCTTTTGCGGCTGCCAAGGAAACTCCCAATATGGCGTTGGCTCCTAATTTTGATTTGTTCGGGGTACCATCCAATTCAATCATGGTCTGGTCGATATAGTTCTGCTCAAAAACAGAAGTACCGATCAATTCCTCTGCAATGATGGTATTCACGTTGTTCACGGCTTTGCCAACCCCTTTACCCATAAAGGAATCGCCACCATCGCGTAACTCAACGGCTTCATGCTCTCCAGTAGAGGCTCCAGAAGGTACGGCTGCCCTTCCCATAATTCCATTTTCGGTTACTACATCTACTTCTACTGTTGGATTTCCTCTGGAATCCAATATCTGTCTTGCATGAATGTTGATAATGATGCTCATTTTAATTCAATGTTTTATAGTTGTGATTATTTAGGCTAAGATACAAAAGGTGGCGTTTTTAGCTTCATGATATTACTCACAAAACGCACTTAATTGCTTAAAAACAAAACTATAACGTTTTAGTTTTTCCTAGCCTTGATCAAATCGAAGAACTGGTCGAACAAATAGTCTGCATCGTGTGGACCTGGACTGGCTTCCGGGTGATATTGCACCGAGAATACATCCTTGTTCTTCATTTTGATTCCTGCTACGGTTTGATCGTTCAAATGGGTGTGGGTTATCTCCAGCTCCGCATTGGCCTCTGTTTCCTCCCTGTTCACGGCAAATCCGTGGTTTTGGGAAGTGATTTCCCCTTTTCCCGTCATCACGTTGAGGATAGGGTGGTTGATTCCCCTGTGCCCGTTGTGCATTTTATAGGTGGAAACCCCATTGGCCAAGGCCAGTACTTGGTGTCCCAAACAGATTCCGAACAATGGTTTGTCGGAAGCGATCATTTCTTTGGTGGCCGCCACGGCATCCGTTAAAGGCTCGGGATCCCCTGGTCCGTTGGATATAAAATATCCATCGGGGTTCCATCCCTTCATATCCTCATAAGATGAATTGTACGGGAATACTTTGATATAGGCTCCTCTTTTTGCCAAGTTTCTCAAGATGTTCTTTTTGATTCCGATATCCAAAGCAGAAATCTTGAATTCAGAATTCTCGTCTCCATAAAAATAAGGCTCTTTTGTGGATACTTTGGAAGATAGCTCCAAACCTTCCATGCTCGGCACTTGTTTCAACTCTTCCTTCAATGCATCGATATCGTCCACTTTTGTGGAGATCAATGCGTTCATGGCTCCGTTGTCCCTAATGTAGCTCACCAAAGCACGGGTGTCCACATCGGAGATGGCCAAAAGGTTGTTTTTGTCCAAGAAATCCAGAAGGCTCATTTTGGCATCCGGTCTTGAGTATTCGTAACTGAAATTTTTACAGATAAGACCTGCAATCTTTACGGAATCCGATTCCACTTCATCCTCGTGGGCCCCGTAATTCCCGATATGTGCATTGGTGGTCACCATTAACTGTCCGTAGTAAGATGGGTCGGTAAAAATTTCCTGATAACCTGTCATCCCGGTATTGAAACATACCTCCCCTACTGCGGTACCTTCTCTTCCTCCAACGGCCTTACCATAAAAAATGGTTCCATCCGCCAACAAAATCAACGCTTTTTTCTTTGTGTGATACTTCATTTTGTGCTCTAGTTTCAGTTAACAAAAAAACATAAAAAAAGGATAAGTTCTCACTTATCCTTTTTCCTTAAATACAATAGTTAATAACATTCTTCTTATTCTTCAGAATCGTCAGTTTTGGTTTCTGCTGCTGGAGCAGGAGCTTCAGCTTTCTTGGCACCGCCACCTCTTCTACTTCTTCTGGTTGATTTCTTCTTAGGCTTACCTGCGTTGTAAAGCTCATTGAAATCCACCAACTCGATCATTGCCATGTCAGCGTTATCTCCCAATCGGTTACCCAATTTAATGATTCTTGTGTAACCTCCCGGTCTGTCACCTACTTTTTCCGCAACGGTACTGAACAATTCTGTTACAGCTTCCTTGCTTCTCAAGTTACTGAAAACAACCCTTCTGTTGTGTGTACCTTTTTCGGTAGTCTGGTTGTTCTCGGTCTTTGCTTTAGTGATCAAAGGCTCGATGAACTGCTTCAACGCTTTGGCTTTTGCAACCGTAGTGTTGATTCTTTTATGCTCTATTAGGGAACATCCCATGTTGGCCAACATTGCCTTTCTGTGGGCTGCTGTTCTACCTAAGTGATTAAACTTCTTTCCGTGTCTCATTGTTCTAAGTTATCATCTTGCTACCAAATCCTGTTTGAGCAGGAGAGCAAAATATGATTATTAATCTTTATCTAATTTGTATTTGGAAAGGTCCATACCAAATTGTAGGCCTTTGTTGATGACCAATTCTTCCAATTCGGTCAATGATTTTTTACCGAAATTTCTGAACTTCATCAAATCGTTTTTGTTGAAGGAAACCAAATCTCCCAAAGTATCCACTTCGGCAGCTTTAAGACAGTTCAACGCCCTTACGGACAAGTCCATGTCCACCAATTTGGTTTTCAACAATTGACGCATGTGCAATGATTCCTCATCGTATGTCTCGGTCTGGGCAATTTCATCGGCCTCAAGGGTGATGCGCTCATCGGAGAACAACATAAAGTGGTGAATCAAAACCTTAGCGGCCTCGGTCAAGGCATCTTTTGGGTGGATGGAACCATCAGTGATGATTTCGAAAACCAATTTTTCATAATCGGTCTTTTGCTCTACCCTATAGTTTTCGATGCTGTATTTTACGTTCTTTACAGGAGTGTAAACAGAATCAACCGCAATGCTACCCAAAGGTGCATTGGATTTTTTGTTTTCCTCTGCAGGAACATAACCACGACCTTTTTCTATAACGATTTCCAAGTTGATGCTTACCTTAGGATCCATGTTACAGATAACCAAGTCTGGGTTCAGCACTTGATATCCTGAGATGAACTTTTGGAAGTCACCAGCTGTCATTTGTTCTTTTCCGCTTACGGAAACAGATACAGTCTCGCTCTCAACATCATCAATCTGTCTTTTGAACCTAACTTGCTTTAGGTTCAGGATGATTTCTGTAACGTCTTCAACAACGCCTGGTATAACAGAAAACTCATGTTCAACTCCATCTATGCGCACAGAAGTGATGGCAAAACCTTCCAAAGAGGAAAGCAAAACCCTTCTCAGCGCATTCCCAACTGTTAATCCATACCCAGGTTCCAAAGGACGAAATTCGAATTTCCCCTCGAAATCTGTTGAATCGATCATTATAACTTTATCGGGCTTCTGAAAATTAAGTAATGCCATAATTGGATTAATGTTGAATTCTTATTTAGAGTATAATTCGACAATCAGCTGCTCCTTGATATTCTCAGGGATCTGAAGTCTTTCTGGAACGGCAACGTAAGTACCTTCTTTCTTTTCAGAGTTCCAAGTGATCCATTCGTAAACGCTGCTGTTATTGGACAACGAATCCTCAATGGATTGTACGGATTTAGATTTTTCCCTTACACCAACAACATCGCCTGCTTTTAGTGAATAAGATGGGATGTTCACTACCTCTCCGTTTACGGTAATGTGACGGTGCGATACCAATTGGCGTGCCCCTCTTCTTGATGGGCTGATTCCCATTCTGAAAACCACATTGTCCAAACGGGACTCACACAATTGAAGCAATACCTCACCGGTAACGCCTTCTTTTCTTTTGGCCTCGGCAAAAAGGTTACGGAATTGCTTTTCCAAGATACCGTAAGTGTACTTTGCCTTTTGCTTCTCCATCAACTGGATTGCATATTCAGACTTTTTTCCACGGCGTCTGTTGTTTCCGTGTTGTCCTGGAGGGTAATTTTTCTTTTCGAATGACTTATCGTCTCCGAAAATCGCTTCTCCAAACTTTCTAGCGATTTTTGTTTTTGGTCCTGTATATCTTGCCATCTTCTGTTAATTTGAAAGTGCGATTATGAATTAAGGCTTATCCTTCGATAATCTAACTGCACCTTCGGGTGAAGACCCTTTTTAGGGGGCCGTTAAACAATATAATTGATAATTAAACTCTTCTTCTTTTCGGTGGTCTGCAACCGTTGTGCGGAAGTGGAGTAACATCTACGATCTCTGTCACTTCGATTCCCGAGTTGTGAATGGAACGAATAGCGGATTCCCTACCGTTACCAGGTCCTTTTACATAAACCTTTACCTTTCTCAATCCTGCTTCATGGGCAACCTTGGCACAATCCTCCGCTGCAATCTGAGCTGCGTAAGGAGTATTCTTTTTTGAACCTCGGAATCCCATTTTTCCTGCGGAAGACCATGAGATAACATCACCTTTCTTATTGGTAAGGGAAATAATGATGTTGTTGAAAGATGCAACCACGTGCGCCTCTCCGGTAGCATCTACGACTACTTTGCGCTTCTTAGCTGTTTTAGTACTTGCCTTTGCCATACTACCTACTTATTATTTAGTTGCTTTTTTCTTGTTGGCAACTGTTTTTCTTTTTCCTTTTCTGGTCCTAGAGTTATTTTTGGTACGTTGACCTCTCAATGGCAATCCAGATCTGTGGCGAATTCCACGGTAACAGCCAATGTCCATCAAACGCTTGATGTTCATTGAGGTTTCTGAGCGAAGCTCTCCTTCAATGGTGTAAGCTCCCACTGCTTCCCTGATTTTACCGATTTCATCATCGGTCCAATCGGAAACCTTGGTATCTTCACTTACTTGGGCTGCTGCCAAAATTTCTTGCGCCCTACTTTTACCTATACCGAAGATGTAGGTAAGCGAAATAACGCCACGCTTTTGTTTAGGTATATCTACCCCTGCAATTCTTGCCATAATTACCCTTGTCTTTGTTTAAATCTAGGATTCTTTTTGTTGATTACATACAATCTGCCCTTTCTGCGAACAATCTTGCAGTCGGCACTTCTCTTCTTTATTGATGCTCTTACTTTCATGTAACTAGTATCTATACGTAATTCTTGCTTTTGTTAAATCGTATGGGCTCATTTCCAACTTTACTTTATCACCGGGAAGCAACTTGATATAGTGCATACGCATTTTCCCAGAGATGTGCGCCGTTACCACGTGCCCATTTTCCAATTCTACCCTGAACATTGCATTGGACAATGCTTCAATAATAGTCCCGTCTTGTTCTATTGCTGGCTGCTTTGCCATAAATTATGCTACTTTTCTGTTTTTACCGGTTTTCATTAAGCCGTCGTAATGTCTGTTCAACAAATAAGAATTCACTTGTTGTACAGTATCTATCGCTACACCTACCATAATCAATAGTGATGTACCTCCATAAAACAATGCCCATCCGGCCTGTACATCCATCAACTTAACCACAATCGCCGGCAATACCGCCAACAAGGCCAAAAAGATAGATCCAGGTAATGTAATCAAGGACATTATTTTGTCCAAATAATTTCCTGTTTCCTTTCCAGGGCGTATACCTGGGATGAAACCACCACTTCTCTTCAAATCATCGGCCATTTTGTTCGTTGGCACAGTGATCGCTGTATAGAAGTAGGTGAATATGATGATCAATACTGCAAATAGGACGTTGTAAGCCAATCCGAATATATCGGCAAACTGTACTTCCATCCACTGACCTGCAGCAGTATCATTAAATGTCCTACCAATCAAACTTGGTGCGAACATTATTGCTTGCGCAAAGATAATGGGCATTACTCCAGATGCATTCAATTTTAAAGGAATGTACTGACGAGCTCCCATTACGTTCTTTTCGTATCCACCAGAAGCAGTTCTTCTTGCGTACTGAACGGGAATCTGTCTTACAGCCATGGTCAAATACACACTGGCCAAGATCACCAAGAACCAAACAATCACTTCAATCAACATAAACATAATACCTCCAGTGTTGTTGGTCGTCCTTGAAACAAATTCCTGAGCAAACGCTTGTGGCATTGTTGCGATGATACCTACCATAATCAACAAGGAGATACCGTTTCCGATTCCCTTATCGGTAATCTTCTCACCCAACCACATGGCGAACACACATCCTGTTACCAATATAATAACAGCTGGAACGATAAAATCCAAACCTTTGCCCAAAACAAATGCACTATCCGGTACACCTAGGGCACCAAGACCGTACAAATAGGCAGGGGCTTGAACGATACAGATACCTATTGTTAACCAACGGGTAATCTGGTTGATGGTTTTTCTTCCACTCTCCCCTTCTTTTTGTAGTTTTTGAAGATAAGGAATCGCAATTCCCATCAACTGCACCACAATGGAAGCGGAGATGTAGGGCATAATACCCAAAGCGAAGACCGAAGCATTCGCGAAAGCACCACCGGTAAAAGCATTCAGAATACCCAAGATACCATTTTCAGTTTGCGAGGATAATTCCGCCAACTGGGCGGTATCAATACCAGGAAGGACAACTTGGGCACCAAAACGGTACACCAATAACAATCCCAATGTTAGGATAATACGTTGCCTCAATTCATCTATCTTCCAGATATTTGATATGGTCTCAATAAATTTCTTCATGCTATAACTTCTTATAAACTTATTGCTTCACCTCCTGCTGACTCGATGGCAGCTTTTGCGGAAGCAGTAAATTTATGTACAGATACTTTAAGGGAGGCTTTCAATTCACCATTACCCAATATCTTTACCAAATCGTTTTTGTGGGCCAGTCCGTTATCGATAAGCGTTTCCAAAGTAACTTCGTTTTTCACGGTTCCTTTGTCCACCAACTCTTGAAGTCTGCCCAAATTGATTCCTGTGTACTCTTTTCTGTTCATGTTAGTAAAACCGAACTTGGGTACACGTCTTTGCAATGGCATCTGACCACCTTCGAAACCAATCTTTTTGGAATATCCAGATCTAGACTTGGCTCCTTTGTGTCCACGGGTAGAAGTACCTCCTTTACCGGAACCTTCTCCACGTCCTACACGTTTTCCTTCTTTGTGCACAGCGCCATTCGCTGGTTTAAGATTATTCAAATCCATGTGCCTTTATATTTTAAGCTTCCTCAGTGGAAACCAAGTGTTTTACCTTATTTACCATTCCAAGGATACTAGGAGTTGCTTCGTGCTCAACTTCCTGTCCGATCTTTTTCAGTCCAAGAGCCTCCAAAGTCCTTTTTTGGTCCTGTGGCTTTTTAATGCCGCTCTTTACTTGTGTAACTTTAATCTTTGACATAATATCCTCTATTTATCCTTTAAAGACTTTTTCCAAGGAAACTCCTCTTTGCTTGGCAACGGTGTCAGCACTTCTCAATTGCAACAAAGCATCGAAAGTAGCTTTCACCACGTTGTGCGGATTGGAAGATCCTTGCGATTTAGACAGTACATCCTGTACTCCCACTGCTTCCAACACGGCCCTTACGGCTCCACCGGCGATGACCCCGGTACCGTGAGAGGCAGGCTTGATGTAAACTCTCGCACCACCGTATTTTCCTTTTTGCTCGTGAGGAAGTGTTCCTTTGTTCAATGGAATACGAACCAAGTTCTTTTTGGCATCCTCGATAGCTTTGGCGATGGCTGTTGCTACTTCTTTGGATTTTCCCAAACCATGTCCAACAACTCCGTTTTCATCACCAACAACGACTATTGCCGAAAAACCAAAGGCTCTACCACCCTTTGTTACCTTGGTAACCCTTTGTACTCCAACCAAACGGTCTTTCAAATCCAGTCCTCCTGGCTTTACTGTCTCTACGTTTTTGTAATTCTGGTACATAGTTTTCTTAGAATTTTAGTCCTGCTTCCCTAGCTCCTTCAGCCAATGATTTTATTCTTCCGTGATATAGGTTTCCTCCCCTATCAAAAGCTACGGCTTCAACACCAAGCTTAAGAGCTTTTTCAGCTATGGCCTTACCCACGTTGGCAGCAACTTCGGATTTTGAACCTTTGGAGTCCACATCCTTGTCTCTGGATGAAGCCGACGCCAAAGTTACACCTTTATTGTCGTCAATCAACTGGGTATATATTTCTTTATTGCTTCTGAACACAGACAACCTTGGTCTTGCTTCAGTTCCGAAGGATACTTTGCGTATTCTTCTTCGGATGCGTAATTTTCTTTCAGTCTTAGATAATCCCATAGTCTTAATTATTAAGCTGATTTACCTGCTTTTCTTCTTAATTGCTCACCCACAAACTTCACACCTTTTCCTTTGTAAGGCTCTGGCTTACGGAAACCTCTGATCTTAGCGGCTACCTGACCCACCAATTGCTTGTCGTGAGATGTTAGTTTTACAATCGGGTTCTTCCCCTTTTCGGAGATTGTCTCAATCTTCACTTCGGGAGCGATGTCCAGAACAATGTTATGAGAAAATCCTAGGGCCAAATCCAATTTCTGTCCTTGGTTGCTGGCTCTGTAACCAACACCCACAAGTTCCAATTCCTTGGTCCATCCATTGGTCACACCTTCTACCATATTATTGATAAGAGCGCGGTATAACCCATGCTTTGATTTGTGTTTGTTTTCATCGGAAGGTCTTTCCAAAACAACACTTCCGTCCTCGACTTTTATGTCAATCCCTGAAAACTCTTGTGTAAGCTCCCCCAATTTACCTTTTACAGTAACCAAGGAATCCTTCACTTCTACAGTGACTCCCTCAGGAATTTTTACTGGACTGTTACCTATTCTAGACATTTTTCTTCTCTTTTCTCAATTAATATACGTAGCACAATACTTCTCCACCTACGTTCTCTTGCTGAGCTTGCTTGCTCGTCATAACTCCGTGGGAAGTTGAAACGATGGCTATACCCAAGCCGTTCAATACTCTAGGCAAATCATTAGAGTTTGAATACTTTCGCAGACCGGGCTTACTTACCCTCTGCAATTTTTTAATGATAGGCTCCTTGGTGAATTTATCGTACTTAAGGGCGATTTTGATGTTCCCTTGTACTTTATCTTCCTCGAACTTATAGCTCAAAATATATCCTTGATCGAACAATATTTTGGTAATCTGTCTTTTTAGATTGGAAGCAGGGATATCTACTACCCTATGACCTGCCTTGTTGGCATTTCTCAATCTGGTCAAATAATCTGAAATTGGATCTGTAAGCATTTCTTTTCTTTATCTAAATTACCAACTTGCCTTTTTAACTCCAGGAATCAAACCTTTGTTGGCCATTTCCCTGAACATAACCCTTGATATACCAAAAGTTCTCATGTATCCACGAGGTCTACCGGTAAGTTTACAACGGTTTCTCATACGAACAGGAGAAGCATTCTTTGGCAACTTTTGCAAAGCCTCATAATCTCCCGCTTCTTTTAGAGCTTTTCTTTTCTCGGCGTATTTCTCTACCATTTTAGCCCTTTTTCTTTCGCGGGCTTTCATTGATTCCTTGGCCATACTAGTTCTTTTTAAAGGGTACTCCCAGTTCGGTTAACAATGATTTTGCTTCTTTATCAGTTTCAGCGGAAGTTACGAACGTGATGTCCATTCCGTTGATCCTGTTGATTCTATCTATATTGATTTCTGGAAAGATGATTTGCTCGGTAACTCCCAAATTGTAGTTACCTCTACCGTCGAAACCTGTGGCTTTAACTCCTGAGAAATCACGTACCCTTGGAAGGGCACTGGTAATCAATCTATCCAAAAATTCGTACATGCGCTCTCCTCTAAGCGTCACTTTTGCTCCAATTGGCATACCCTTTCTCAATTTGAAAGTAGCAACGTCCTTCTTGGATAGTGTAGCGACAGCTTTTTGACCCGTGATATTGGTCAACTCGTCCACAGCGTGATCGATTAGTTTTTTGTCGGAAACAGCAGCACCGACTCCACGGCTAACCACTATTTTTTGCAACTTGGGAACTTGCATTACGTTTTGGTAACCAAATTCTTCCGTTAGCGCCTTAATCACGCGCTCCTTATATTCTTGCTTTAATCTTGGAATGTAACTCATGACTAAATTACTTCATTGGATTTTTTGGAAAACCTTACTTTTTTCCCGTCCCTTACTTCGTATCCAACACGTGTGGCATCGCCAGACTTTGGATCGATCAAGGATAGATTGGAAATGTGTATTGGGGCTTCCTTTTTAGTTATGCCTCCTTGAGGGTTGTTCGCACTTGGCTTTTCGTGTTTGGACACCTCGTTGACGCCTTCCACGATAGCTTTGTTCTTTTCACGGTCTACTTGAAGCACTTTACCTTCGCTGCCTTTGTGGTCTCCCGCAATGACTTTTACCGTATCCCCTGTTTTTATTTTCAACTTCATCTTTCTGATATTTCTTTTATAGCACTTCAGGCGCCAATGAAACAATCTTCATGAATTGTCTGTCCCTCAATTCTCTCGCAACAGGACCAAATACACGAGTTCCTCTCATCTCCCCGGTCGGGTTCAACAACACACATGCGTTATCGTCGAAACGGATGTAAGAACCATCTGGTCTTCTTACTTCTTTCTTTGTCCTCACAACAACTGCTGTGGACACAGAACCTTTCTTTACAGTACCGTTTGGAGTAGCTTCTTTTACGGTAACAACGATTTTGTCACCCAAGGAAGCGTATCTTCTCTTTGTCCCTCCTAGTACGCGGATGGTCAAAACTTCTTTTGCACCGGTATTGTCCGCAACCCTTAATCTTGATTCTTGCTGTACCATAATTATTTAGCTCTTTCTAGGATTTCTACCAACCTCCAGCATTTTGTTTTGCTCAATGGTCGTGTTTCCATTATTTTGACGGTATCACCTTCGTTGCAATCGTTCTTCTCGTCGTGGGCAACATATTTCTTGGTCTTCAGAACGAACTTCCCGTACATGGGGTGCTTCATTCTTTTTACCTCAGAAACCACTATCGATTTCTCCATTTTGTTGCTGGTAACAACGCCTATTCTTTCTTTTCTTAAATTTCTGTTTTCCATAAGGCAGAACCGATTATTGTAATTCCCTTTTAGTTAATTCAGTTGCAAGTCTTGCTACCGTCCTTCTCGTCTTTCTGATCTGTAAAGGATTTTCCAAAGGAGTAACAGCGTGTGCCATCTTTAGATCGGCGTGCTGCTTTTTGAACTCGGCCAAACGCTCCTTCAGCTCTTCAATTGAAAGTTCTTTTATTTCTGATTGTCTCATCTTTCTTCTCAATTAAAAATTAGGCGGAATAATCCCTTGCTACAACAAACTTGGTCTTTACCGGGAGTTTCTGTGCTGCAAGCCTCAAAGCTTCTTCAGCAATATCCTTTGGTACACCGGCAATCTCGAACATGATTCTACCTGGCTTTACCACGGCTACCCAATATTCCGGAGCACCTTTACCTTTACCCATACGAACCTCAAGAGGTTTTTTGGTAATAGGCTTGTCCGGGAATATTTTGATCCACAACTGACCTTGTCTCTTCATGTATCTTGTCGCAGCGATACGTGCAGCCTCTATCTGACGGGCAGTAATGAAGTGCGAATCCATGGATTTGATACCGAACATTCCATTGGAAAGTTGGTGCCCTCTCTGAGAGTTCCCCTTCATACGCCCTTTCTGGGCTTTACGAAATTTTGTTCTTTTTGGCTGTAACATTTTACCTTACTTTATCTTAATTACTTTCTACGACGTGATTTCTTGTTATCCTTGCCGCCTTTTCCTTGACTCTTGCTCAATCCTACCAACGGGGAAAGCTCTCTTTTACCATAAACCTCTCCTTTCATGATCCATACCTTTACACCCAATCTACCGTAGGTAGTGTGGGCTTCGTGCAAGGCATAGTCCACATCTGCACGGAAAGTAGACAATGGAATCCTTCCTTCTTTGTAAGATTCGGAACGTGCCATCTCAGCACCGTTCAAACGTCCGGAAATCTGAATCTTGATTCCTTCGGCATTCATACGCATTGCTGCTGCAATGGCCATTTTGATGGCTCTTCTGTATGAAATCCTGCTTTCGATTTGTCTTGCAACACTCGCAGCTACTAAATTGGCATCAAGCTCAGGCCTCTTAATTTCATGAATATTGATCTGAACCTCTTTGTTGGTAATTTTCTTAAGCTCTTCCTTAAGTTTATCCACCTCTTGTCCACCTTTACCGATAATGATACCAGGTCTTGACGTGGTAATGGTAATCGTGATCAATTTCAAGGTTCTCTCTATAATTACCCTGGATACGCTGGCTTTTGCCAAACGCGCATAAAGGTATTTTCTGATCTTATCGTCTTCAGCCAGTTTATCGCCGTAATCATTTCCTCCGTACCAGTTGGATTCCCATCCTCTGATAATTCCTAAGCGATTTCCTATTGGATTGGTCTTCTGTCCCATATTCTAATTTCTAGCTTTCAACGTTGTTATTGGCCTCCAAGATCATGGTCACATGATTGGAACGCTTTCTGATTCTATGTGCTCTACCTTGTGGAGCTGGTCTCAATCTCTTCAACATGGTCCCTCCGTCCACACGGATTTCCTTGATGTAAAGATCGGCAGCCTCGATATCGGCACCTTCATTTTTAGCTTCCCAGTTTGCGATTGCAGAAAGCAAAAGCTTTTCCAATTTCCTGGATGCTTCTTTAGGGTTGAACCTAAGGGTTGCCAATGCCATTTCAATTTGCTTACCTCTTACCAAGTCAGCGACCAAACGCATTTTCCTTGGAGAAGTTGGGCAATTGTTAAGCTTTGCAATAGCAAGTTGCTTCTTCTCTTCTTTTAACCTTTCGGCCATTTCTCTTTTACGAACTCCCATAGCTTACTTACTTTTTACCTTTGTTTTTAGCTCCTGCATGACCCCTAAAAGATCTTGTAGGTGAAAATTCCCCTAGTTTGTGACCTACCATGTTTTCAGTAACGAAAACGGGAACAAATTGTCTACCGTTGTGCACTGCGATGGTTTGCCCAACAAAGTCCGGAGTTATCATAGAGGCTCTAGACCACGTTTTGATAACCGATTTCTTACCTGATTCTATATTGGCCTGGACTTTTTTCTCCAGACTAAAATGAACGTATGGTCCTTTTTTTAACGAACGTGCCATTTACTTTTCTTTTATTTCTTTCTACGTTCTATGATATATCTATTGGTGTCCTTAGTTCTAGAACGAGTTCTGAATCCTTTAGCAGGAATACCGTTCTTAGATCTTGGATGACCTCCTGAAGCTCTACCTTCACCACCTCCCATTGGGTGATCGACAGGGTTCATAGCTACAGGTCTAGTTCTTGGTCTCCTACCCAACCATCTGCTTCTACCGGCTTTACCGGAAACGAGCAATTGGTGGTCAGAGTTGGAAACCGCTCCAATCGTAGCCAAACAAGTGGCCAAAACCATTCTTGTTTCGCCTGAAGGCAATTTCAAGGTCACGAACTTACCGTCTTTCGCCATCAATTGGGCAAAAGTTCCAGCACTACGTGCCATGATAGCACCTTGACCAGGTCTCAACTCAATACAAGACACAATAGTACCCAATGGAACTTCGCTCAATGGAAGTGCATTTCCAATTTCAGGTGCAGAACCGGAACCAGACTTGATTGTCTGACCCACCTGCAATCCGTTTTGGGCAACCACATATCTTTTTTCACCATCCCTGTACTCTACCAAGGCGATAAATGCAGTTCTGTTGGGATCGTACTGGATTGAAACCACAGTAGCCTCTTCTCCTTGCTTGTCCCTTTTGAAATCGATGATTCGATATCTTCTTTTATGACCACCACCTTTGTGACGCATGGTCATTTTTCCTTGACTGTTCCTACCACCTGTCTTTTTTATCGGAGCAAGCAAGCTTTTCTCCGGCTTATCAGTAGTAATCGCGTCAAATCCGTTTACTACTCTAAAACGCTGACCAGGGGTTATCGGTTTTAATTTTCTAACTGACATTTCTCGTCTTTATAGATTACTGTAAAAATCAATAATATCACCTTCAGCTACATCAACAATCGCTTTTTTGATTGCGTTTGTCTTACCGTGCTGAATTCCGGTTTTTGTATAACGACTCTTACGCGTTGGACCATAGTTCATGGTTCTTACCTTTTCAACAGAAACACCATAAGTAGCCTCTACCGCTTCCTTGATTTCCAACTTGTTAGCAGCTGGGTTTACAAAGAATCCGTAGCGATTGAAAAGCTCGCTATCAGCGGTCATTTTCTCCGTAATTATCGGTTTTATCAACACACTCATGATACTTTTATTTCTTTAGGTTCGATTCAATTCCTTCCAAAGCGCTTTCGGTCAATACCAAACTTGTTGCGTTAACAATTTTGTAAGTATTTAATTCTGAGCCTGTTACAACTTCGGAGCGTTCCAAATTACGCGACGACAAATATACGTTATTATTTGTATCGCCCAACACAATAAGGGACTTTTTATTTTCTATTCCCAAGGAAGACAAGAAATTAACGAAGTCCTTGGTTTTAGGAGCATCAAAACTGAAGTCTTCCACAACCACCAAAGATTTGTCTTTGGACTTCAAGCTCAAGGCAGATTTTCTTGCCAATCGCTTCATGTTCTTGTTCAACTTTTGGGTGTAATCTTTTGGTCTTGGACCAAAGATTCTACCACCACCTTTAAAAATAGGCGACTTGATGCTACCAGCCCTTGCGGTACCGGTACCCTTTTGCTTTTTGATCTTTCTGGTACTACCGGCGATCTCTGCTCTTTCTTTGGCTTTGTGCGTACCTTGCCTTTGGTGGGCCAAGTATTGCTTTACATCCAAATAAATAGCATGCTCGTTGGGCTCTATCGCGAAAACATCGTCGGAAAGCTCTACTTTCCTTCCTGTTTCTTTTCCTTTGATATCTAAAACTGCTACCTTCATTATTGCCACCTTTGAATTGTTACATAAGCATTTTTGTGACCTGGAACACATCCTTTGACTACCAAAAGATTTTTCTCAGGAACCACCTTCAATACTTTTAAGTTTTGCACAGTCACTCTGTCACCACCCATTCTTCCGGCCATACGAAGACCTTTTACAACTTTGGATGGATAAGAGGCAGCACCAATGGAACCAGGAGCTCTCAATCTGTTGTGCTGACCATGGGTCGCTTGTCCAACTCCACCAAAACCGTGACGTTTAACAACACCTTGGAATCCTTTTCCTTTTGATGTACCTACTACATCAACAAACTCTCCTTCTACAAACAAATCAACACCTACAGTGTCGCCCAATTTGTATTCACCTTCAAACCCTTGGAACTCAACGACTTTCTTTTTAGGAGAAGTACCTGCTTTCTTGTAGTGACCTGTTTCGGCCTTGTTAGCACGTTTTTCTGCCTTGTCATCGAAACCAAGCTGAAGGGCTTTGTACCCGTCTACCTCTTCGGTTCTGACTTGGGTAACCACGCATGGCCCAGCTTCCAATACGGTACATGGAACGTTCTTTCCATTCTCGTCGAAAATGCTGGTCATACCGATTTTCTTACCTATTAACCCAGACATATTTAATTAATTAACAATTATTTACTTTTTATAACTCTAGCCAATTACTTGGCAAAAAAATTGGGTCAAGAAAACAATTCTGTTCTGACCCAGATTCTTTTCTTTCTCCGTTTTTCCCGAACCGTCGTCCGGGACATGTACTCCCGCCTTTTGGCAGAAACTTTATCAGACCTTGATCTCAACCTCAACACCACTTGGAAGCTCAAGCTTCATAAGGGCATCGATGGTTTTTGATGAAGAGCTGTATATATCCAACAACCTCTTGTAAGAGCTCAATTGGAACTGCTCTCTGGCCTTTTTGTTCACGTGCGGCGAACGCAAAACCGTGAATATCTTTTTGCGTGTTGGCAATGGAATCGGCCCAGTTACCACAGCACCTGTTGTTTTTACTGTCTTCACGATCTTCTCAGCAGATTTGTCCACCAAATTGTGATCGTAAGATTTCAATTTTATTCTAATTTTTTGACTCATCTTGCTGAAAAATTAAGCGGTTACTCCTTTAGCTGCTTTGATTACTTCCTCTGCAATGTTGGAAGGCGTCTCTGCATAATGTGAAAATTCCATTGTCGATGTTGCCCTACCTGAAGACAAAGTCCTCAAGGAAGTAACATAACCGAACATCTCTGATAGTGGCACTTCTGCTTTTACAACTTTGGCACCTGCTCTATCCGACATGCTGTTCACTTGACCTCTTCTACGGTTCAAGTCACCAACAATATCTCCCATGTTCTCTTCTGGAGTAAGAACCTCCAACTTCATGATTGGCTCCATGATTACCGCTTTAGCTTTCTTAGCAGCAACTTTGTAACCCAATTTTGCAGCTAGTTCGAAAGAAAGTTGGTCGGAATCCACGGGGTGGAACGATCCATCTTTAAGGGTAATTTTCATGGAATCCATTTCGAAACCTGCCAAAGGACCATTTTTCATAGCCTCTTTGAAACCTTTCTCAACAGACGGAACAAATTCCTTAGGAATGTTACCACCTTTGATCACGTTTACAAACTCAAGTCCGGACTTGCCTTCCTCAGCAGGTTCCATGGTAAATACGATATCCGCAAATTTACCACGACCACCAGTTTGTTTCTTATAAGTCTCTCTGTGATCAGCCGAACCAGTGATAGCTTCTTTGTACTCTACCTGAGGCTGACCCTGAGTAACGTCTACTTTAAATTCACGCTTAAGACGATCACAAATAATATCCAAGTGAAGCTCACCCATACCAGAAATAATGGTCTGACCTGATGCCTCGTCTGTTTTTACCTGGAATGTTGGATCCTCTTCGGCCAATTTTGCCAAAGCCATGCCCAATTTATCAACATCCGCCTTAGTTTTTGGCTCTACGGCGATACCGATTACAGGCTCAGGGAATTGCATACTTTCCAAAACAATCGGGTGTTTTTCATCGGAAAGGGTATCCCCGGTTTTGATATCTTTAAATCCAACCGCTGCTCCAATATCACCTGCCTCGATGTATTCGATGGCGTTTTGTTTGTTGGAATGCATCTGGTAAATACGCGAAATACGCTCTTTGTTTCCTGAACGGTTGTTCAAAACATAAGACCCAGCATCCAAACGACCTGAATACGCTCTAAAGAATGCCAAACGACCTACGAAAGGATCTGTAGCAATCTTAAAGGCAAGCGCAGCAAAAGGTTCTTTTGGGTCCGGCTTTCTTTTTTCTTCTTTTTCAGTATCAGGGTTGACACCTACGATATCATCCTTATCCAAAGGAGAAGGCAAATAACGACAAACGGCATCCAACAAGAACTGAACTCCTTTGTTCTTAAAGGAAGAACCACAGATCATTGGAATAATTGCCCTATCCATCACTGCAGCACGCAAAGCGGCATGCACTTCTTCTTCTGTGATGGAATCTTCATCTTCGAAGAACTTCTCCATCAATTCCTCATCATATTCCGCAACAGCCTCAATCAAGGCAGCTCTATGCTCCTTAACCTCATCTTTCATTTCTTCAGGGATATCAACCACATCGAATGTTGATCCGAAGTTATCCTCGTGCCATACAACAGCTCTGTTCTTGGCCAAGTCAACGATACCTCTAAAGTCAGCCTCATCACCAATCGGCAATACAATCGGCACAGCATTGGACCCCAACATTTCGCGAACCTGCTTACAAACAGCCAAGAAGTTGGAACCTTGACGGTCCATCTTGTTCACAAAACCAATTCTTGGCACTTTATAGTTATCAGCCAATCTCCAGTTGGTTTCGGATTGCGGCTCAACACCGTCAACGGCACTGAACAAGAACACCAATCCATCCAACACACGAAGGGAACGGTTTACCTCAACCGTAAAGTCAACGTGTCCGGGAGTGTCGATAATGTTAAAGTGGTAATCTTTTGTATCAGGCAAAGTTTGCGCATTCTCCATAGGGAACTTCCACGTGCATGTAGTAGCCGCAGATGTAATGGTAATACCACGCTCTTGCTCTTGCTCCATCCAGTCCATGGTTGCCGCACCATCGTGCACCTCACCAATTTTGTGACTCACACCTGTATAGAAAAGAATACGTTCTGTAGTAGTTGTCTTTCCAGCATCAATGTGAGCTGCAATACCTATATTCCTTGTATATTTTAAATCTCTTCCCATTGTATTGTTTAGAATCTAAAGTGTGAGAACGCTTTATTGGCCTCAGCCATTTTGTGTGTATCTACTCTTTTCTTCACTGCCGCACCTTCTTCCTTGGCCGCTGCTAGAATCTCAGCTGCCAATTTTTGCGCCATGGATTTCTCGTTACGCTTTCTTGAAAAGCTGATCAACCACTTCATGGCAGTGGATATTTTTCTGTCTGGACGAATTTGCATCGGAATCTGAAATGTTGCACCACCCACTCTTCTACTTCGAACCTCTACGTGTGGCATAACATTGGAAAGTGCATCTTTCCACAACTCCAATCCAGTTTTCTCTTCGTCAGTGTTTTTCTCGTCAACGATTGCAATTGCATCATAAAAAATCTTGAATGCAACTGATTTTTTACCGTCCCACATCATCATGTTCACAAAACGCGTAACAAGTTGATCGTTAAATTTTGGATCCGGTAATAACGGTCTCTTTTTTGCCTGCTTTTTTCTCATCGCTTCTTCTTAAAGTTGTTTTACTTTTTTGGACGCTTTGCACCATACTTAGATCGTCGTTGCGTTCTATCCGCAACACCTGCGGTATCCAAAGCACCGCGAACGATATGATATCGCACACCAGGCAAATCCTTTACTCTTCCGCCCCTAACCAATACTATCGAGTGCTCTTGGAGGTTGTGACCTTCACCGGGGATGTATGCGTTCACCTCTTTACCATTGGTCAACCTTACCCTTGCAACTTTACGCATTGCAGAGTTTGGCTTCTTAGGCGTAGTAGTATAAACACGCGTACAAACCCCTCTTCTTTGAGGACACGAATCCAAAGCAGCCGATTTACTCTTCTTGGTAATTGTGGCCCTTCCTTTTCGTACTAATTGTGAAATTGTTGGCATTAAATTTCTTTTAAAAAACTAAATAACCCTCATTTTGAGGGCTGCAAATGTAGTGATAATTCCCAATAATTCAAATCCGAAGCAATTAATTTTAATCTGATGCCAAAAAAAGTTTGATCACCCCCTCAAAAACACCTTCAGCATCAACATAAAGTTAAGCAGACCCAGTTCACTGTCAATCAAAAAAAACCAATTGACACCCTATTAAATATTAAGGTATAAGCTCCAAATAAGAAACTAAACAACCATTAACACTTTCATAAGATTTTACAACTAAGACAACTGACAACTACTCAATTTACAATAACATTCAAAAAGCAAACACACAACCTTCTAAAGATTTTGGAGTTCACAATTAAGGAAAACGCATGTAAATCAGTATATAAATGAGTACTTCTCAATCAATTCGATAATTTTTAAAATTATCTCATTTAAAATGAAAGTCTTAAAAATATTATAAAATGAATTTGGATTATTAACATGAATTTATGATTTTAGCCATCAGCTAATTCAAATAATTTAACAATGAAAACAAAACTTAATGGATTGTTAACGCTACTATTGGCGTTTGTTGTGCATATTTCCTATGCACAAGACAAGACGATTTCAGGTACTGTTACGGATTCCGATGGACTTCCGCTACCTGGAGTTAACATTGTCGTTCAAGGGACTACTACAGGTACCCAAACAGATTTTGACGGAAACTACACCATCAGTGCAAGCGAAGGACAAGTGCTCCTCTACACTTATTTGGGACTTAAACCGGCCAGCCGAACAGTTGGCTCGAGCAACATTATCAATGTCCAAATGGAAGAAGATGCGCAAAGTCTTGATGAAGTCGTGGTAACTGCCGCACTTGGTGTGACCCGTGAACAAAAATCACTAGGTTTCGCAGCCCAAAAAGTTGAAGGAGACAATTTGATCAAAGCTCGTGACACTGATGTGAACAATGCTCTTGCCGGTAAGGTCGCAGGGGTTCAATTCCTCGGTGCTCCTAGTTCCGATTTCCGTAACTCCAGCATACGACTAAGAGGTAACACCAATGTGCTGTTTATTGTCGACAACATTAAAGTGAATTCTGTTTCAGATATTAACCCTGATGACATTGCCGACATGACCGTCCTCAAGGGTCTTACCGCAACAGCCCTTTACGGCCCTGAAGGGCGTAATGGTGCAATTGTGATTACCACCAGAAGGGCCAAAGACGGTAAAGGCACAATAACCATAAACCAGAACACCTCTTTGGAAAGTGTTTATCTACTGCCAGAGTATCAAAATGAATACGGAGGTGGTTACACACAAGAATTTCCAACTTTTAACTACAACCCAGCGCAGCACCCTGCTTCTTGGGCTTCTTTCGACGGTCAACCGATGGTTGAGTACTATGCTGATGAGAGTTGGGGACCACGTATGGATGGAACCCTTGTAAGACACTGGGATAGCTGGATTCCTGGCGACCCTGAGTTTGGTCAACTTAGACCTTTCTCTCCCAACCCAAACAACATCCGCAATTTTTATAACACGGGGATGACCAACAGAACCAACCTTACTTTCATGAAAGGTGGAGAAGAATACAGCATACGTACATCGGTTACTCGTACCGAGAAAGAAGGTATTGTACCCAACACAAGACGTACACAATATGATTTCTCCACAAATGCCGACATGAATATCAGCGAAAAGTTCAAGATGTACACCAACATCTCTTTCCAAATTAGGAAAACAAAGAACTTTGCAGCTCTTGGTTATGGTAGCATCGGATCTAACTTCAACCAATGGTGGCAACGTCAATTGGACATGGATCGAGTTAAGGATTACAATAGAAACGGTCAAATCGTTTCTTGGAACCTTAATGGCCCCACCAATCCACGTCCACTGTATTGGGATTCGCCACATTTCTTGCTGAATGAAAGTGTGAACAACGAAACCAAGAACATGTTCAATGGTAGACTTGGTGGAACATACACCTTCAACGACCATCTGAACTTATCCATAGAAGCACGTAAAACGTACAATGCCTATGACTATGACAGCCGTGCCGGATGGGGAGGGCTAAGTCAAGAAGGGTACAGCGAAAACGAAAACACCTCGACCCGAGATGAATTGTTTGGAATAATGAACTACCAAAACAACTTCGGGGATTTTGACATCAGTGGAAAGTTGGGTAGTGAATTCAGTTTTTACAATTTCAAAGACATAAGAGCAAGTACAAATGGTGGTATGACCGTGGACAATTATTACTCCTTGGACACTTCCGTTGACCGACCAAACGTAGACAGTGACCGTAGGAAATCACAGAACAGAGCTGTATTTGCTGCAGCGTCCTTTGGATATGGAGGTTTCTTGTATCTGGACGGTACAGCAAGGTGGGATTGGAGCTCAACTGCCAACCCCGACGACAATAAAGTAGAAACCTATGGAGTCTCTGGAAGTTTTATATTTTCGGAATTCATACCACAGAACGACTTCTTCACATTTGGGAAACTACGTGCAGGTTACGCTGAAGCGCCGATTTTCCCAAATGCGCACAGATTAAACCCTATTTACTCCAACCAAAACCCATATGGTAGCAATGGTGCCATGACCGTACCTAATGGTCTTCGGAACCCTGCACTAACCGGAGGGATCAGAAGCGAAGTCGAACTAGGAGGGGAACTTAAGTTCTTCAGAAACAGAATTGGACTTGACATTACATATTTCGAAAAAACAGACACCAACCTTCCTGTTAGCTTAACTTTGGATTCCTCAACAGGGTACACAGGGGTAAGCACCAACTCAGGTGAACAATTCTATAAAGGTTTGGAAATCGGTTTGACCGGGACCCCAATTAGAACTGAAAACTTCGAATGGGAAGTATCCGCCAACTTAGCAACCCTTTCACGCTGGGTGAACAGTTTGGCTGAAGGTGTTACCGTAAACACGCTTGATGGAACATCTCAAGGATGGGGTGGACTTTTGTTACAAGAGCGTGAAGGCGAGGAATGGGGTGTACTTTATGGTAGAAAAGCCCAAAGAAATGACAATGGAGACCTTTTGTTGTCCTCAACCGGTGCCATACAGTACGACACTAACCAGTTTTTGGGCAATGTCCTACCTGATTTCACTGGTGGTTTTACCAGTAACATGAGGTATAAGAACTTCGATCTCTTCTTAGGATTCGATTTCCAAAAAGGAGGGCAATATTTCTCCGTTACGGATATGTTCATCAATTATTCTGGACTGGGAATAGAATCCGTGGGTGACAACGCTCTGGGCAACCCAAAACGTGATCCATTGACAGGCACCGGTATTGTAGACGGTATAGCCGTTCCTGCTGCTACGGCCGGAAACAATTCCGGAGGTATATTGGTAGAAGGAGTTGATGCCACTAGTGGAAATCCAGCCGCATACTATGTTGACCCTGTTCAATATTATGGAAGGTTGTTTGGATTGTCGGAATTTTATCTCCACGATGCCTCTTACATAAAGTTAAGAACTCTTAGATTAGGCTATAATTTACCCAAGAAGTTCCTGGACCAAACACCATTTAGCAAAGCCAATATCGCTTTTTACGCGAACAACTTGTGGTTGATTGATTCAGACCTAAACTTTGTAGACCCTTCTGAGTTAGAAAACATCGGATGGAGCACTAGTGCCAACAACTACAATTTCATTGAGGGCGGACAGTTACCTCCTGCAAGGACTTTAGGACTAAACGTTAGCTTAACATTCTAAAAGCAAAAATGATGAAACTGAAAAATATAAAACAACTATTAGTTACAATTATTTCCATTTCCATATTATCATGTGACGATGCGGATTTTGGAAGTATGAATATCGATCCCAATAACCCAAGTGATCCCTCAACTGCCTCGTTGTTGACCAGTGCACAAGTATCACTCAGTGGTTATACAACAGCGACAACACCCAATTTGTATGTCCAATACCTAAGCAACGGACAGTACCCAGAGGAATCACAATACTCTACGGTCAACTTCGATTATGGAGCATCCTACACCAACATACTTGTGGTCTTGGATCGTGTAATTGAACTGAATTCAAATGAGGACACCATGGTCGCTGCCTCGTCAAATGGGTCCAATGACAATCAAATAGCCGTGGCGAAAATCCTTACGGCCTACACATATCAATTGATGACGGATCGTTGGGGTATGCTTCCATACACCGAAGCACTTCAAGGATTGGATGACATTTTTGCCACATATGATTCTCAAGAAGTAATCTACGATGGCCTATTCACTGAAATAGATGAAGCTTTGGCTTTAATCGAAAATGGACAACCTGGTCCCACTGGAGATATCATTTTGGGCGGAAATATGGCCAGATGGAGGCAATTTGCCAATACCCTTAAAATGAACATGGCCATCAGAGTTTCCAAGCGTTTCCCAAATGCGGGAGGTTATGCCGCCACCAAGTTCAACGAGGCAATCTCAGGAGCTATCACATCCAATGGCGAAAACCTATACTATACCTTTTTAGCTGAAGAAAACAACGATAACCCTTGGGAAGATCGTTTCCTTGCTCCGAACTATAGATTGGACTATTTGCTAAGTGATACCTTTGTCGGGTTTCTTGTTGGAAGCGGAACACCTTCTGCTCCAGAAGACCCACGACTGGCAGAATATGCTGTCCCAGCAGAAATATCAGGCACCTATGTAGGAGCACCTTATGGAGAAGAAAATGGTAATACACCTGATTATTCATTCATCACTCCGGACGTAATTTACAACCAAGAGGCCCCTGGTTACATGTTCACCTATGCCCAAGTAGCTTTTGCTCAGGCTGAAGCAGTGGAATTGGGTTGGATACCTGGAAGTGCGGCTTCTTACTACGAAGAGGGCATTATGGCATCAATGGAGCAATGGGGAGTTGACCCCGCAGATGCCACTGCGTATATAGCAGCCAATCCCTATACCGGTATTGAAGATATAGCATACGAAAAATACGTTGCCCTATATTTACAAGGTTATGAAGCATGGGCGGAATGGAGACGATTTGGAGACGATGCTCCATCCCTAAGCGCACCAGCTACAGCTTTGAGCGGTAATGGAATTCCACAGAGACAGGCATATGCCACAAATGCAAGTGCCAGCAACGAGGAAAACTATAATGCCGCTGTATCCCAGCAAGGACCGGATAATTTAGACACTGTACTTTGGTGGGCTCAATAGGAACCCATTCAATACAAAAAATTAAATTCAAAAGGGAGGGCAATTGTCCTCCCTTTTTTCTTATCTTTTAATAAACCCAATATTAAATTGATTATGAATTCCAAATATCTGTTATTGTTCATTTCCATTCTTGTGAGCCAAGCTTGTATTGGACAAATTATAAACATCGATGGAGGGCACCAAGGCAAGTATGGCTTCATGGGCACAGATAATTCCATTCGAGGGACAAAGTTTTATTTTGATAACTGGGGATTGGGAAAAATCACCTTCTCTGACAAGAACATATCCAACCCTATGCTTTTACAAGTAGATCTGGAATCAAACACCTTACTCGTAAAAGATAAAAATGATGATACCAAGGGTATAACTATAAAAATCGACGAAGTCGAGAAGTTTACCATCGCAAAAATCGATGACAAGGAAAAAGGGGTTGCTTACGACACCTTTTTGAAAAAAACACCTGCCGACTTTGAATCTTCAATGAGCAATCCAAAATATTACAAACAGCATACAAAAGAGTCCGATTATGTCATTGAGGAAATTACCAAAAGTATTTTTGACAATTCCTCTGACAATACCAACAACTTCAATACAAAATCATATAAAGAATACAGGACAAAAAACACATTCTATATTAAAAATGGCAATGGCTCATACATTAAGTCTAGTAAATTAAACGAACGAGCATTCATAAAGGCGTTCCCGGGTCTCAAAAAAGAGATAAAAAATTATTCAAAAACACAGAATTTGAATTTCGACAATCCAATACAACTTGATGCACTCATCTCCTTCTGTCTTTCCCATACTAAAGAATAAGTAATTTTACATACTTTTGCGGCCATGGAGAACGAGCAAAAAATCTATGGAATACGGGCAGTGATGGAAGCCATCAATGCTGAACAACCCATCAATAAAATATTTGTCCAAAAAGGGCTTAAAGGAGAGCTTTTCAAGGAACTGGAATCCACGGTTAGAAAAAGTGGAATCAGCTTGTCCTATGTTCCCGTAGAAAAACTGAACCGCCTTACGCGAAACAACCATCAAGGTGTGGTTGCCCAAATATCCCCAGTACAGTTCCATAATTTTGAAGAATTGGTTGAGCAAGTCCTGGCTAAAGAGGAAGTCCCCTTTTTCTTGATGCTCGATGGGGTTTCCGACGTTCGAAACTTTGGCGCCATTATCCGAACTGCGGAATGTTGCGGAGTGCATGGAATCATAATACCAAAAAACGGAGCTGCTCCCATTACGGATGATACTGTCAAAACTTCTGCAGGCGCAGCTTTTAACGTGCCTATTGCCAAGGTAGACCATTTGAAAGATGCCATTTTTTATCTGCAATCATCTGGGATCGTAGTTACCGGAGCTACCGAAAAAGCTGAAAATGATATTTACGGGATTGATTTTAATCAGCCTACGGCCATCATCATGGGGTCGGAGGAAAAAGGTATCTCCCCCTCTACCCTGAACATCATTGACCATCAAGCAAAACTGCCCCTGATGGGAAAAATCGGTTCGTTGAATGTTTCCGTGGCCTGTGGCGTTTTCCTTTACGAAGTGGTCCGGCAAAGAAATAAATAACCCTCAATCCTCCTCGGATTTTTTGTAGTGGTATTTGATTTCAATTTTTTCTTCGATTTCCTCAGTGGAAGTTTCAATAAAATTACCGTCCTCATCGAAATGTTGTAAAAAAGGGTCATCCGCCTCATTATAATCATCATGCTCCCAGTCATACTTTCGCACCTCGGGAACTTTTACCTTGGTAACCAATGACATGATGAGTCCCGTGGCGAAGCCTGCTAGATGCCCTTCCCATGAAATACCATCTTTTACGGGGAAAATGTACCAAATCATACTGCCGTAAATAAAAACAACAATCAGTGAGAGGGCTACGAGTCTGTAATGTTTAGCTAAAATGCCTTTGAAGAATATAAAACTGGCCAACAAATAAATCACTCCACTGGCACCGATATGATACGATGGCCGGGCAATAGCCCAGGTGAGTAGACCAGAGGCAAGTGTTCCCAAAAGCAACACCCGAAGTGCCGCACCCCGATAAAAATAAAACAGAAAGGCGGTCAATACTGCCAAAGGAATGGTATTGTTGTACAAATGCTCAATAGAACCGTGAATGAATGGACTGAAAAACACTCCTTGCAAACCGGACAACCTTCTTGGGTACACTCCGTATTCATTCAGGTTGATGCTTAGCTGCACCTCGACCCAGAACACAATCCAAATGGACAATATCGCCAGCAAGGGCGCTATGACCACAGCATTCGAAAATTTAAATGAATCCGAATTCATACGTAAACAAAATCAAACATCCCGCCACAACCCTGATTTGACACAAATTGTCAGGTTGGTCGTAAAATCCTTTCCAAAACAAGAACAATAGACCATCAAATTTATTTTATTTTTGACGCATGAACGAACCCTTGGCAGAACGCATACGTCCAAAAACTTTAGAGGATTACATCAGTCAACAACATTTGGTGGGAAAGCAGGGTGCCTTGACCAATCAGATTAAAAGCGGTGTTATTCCTTCCTTGATTTTTTGGGGACCTCCCGGAACCGGGAAAACCACCTTGGCGAATATCATTGCCACGGAAAGCCAGCGACCTTTTTACACCTTAAGCGCTATCAGTAGTGGCGTAAAGGATGTGCGTGAGGTAATCGACAAGGCCAAGCAAAGCGGAGGGTTGTTCACTTCCAAAAACCCCATCCTTTTTATTGATGAAATTCACCGTTTCAGCAAATCGCAACAGGACTCCCTTCTCGGCGCAGTTGAGAAAGGCTGGGTAACGCTCGTTGGGGCCACTACGGAAAACCCAAGTTTTGAGGTAATTCCCGCACTTTTGTCCAGATGCCAGGTTTACACCCTCAATCCTTTTGGGAAGGATGACCTTGTAGCACTTTTGGAACGTGCCATTAAAACGGACAGTGTTCTCTCCAAAAAGCAAATCGAACTCAAAGAAACCGATGCGTTGTTGCGTTTATCGGGGGGAGACGGACGAAAATTGCTCAACATATTTGAGCTTATCGTGAACTCCGAACCTGGCGATAAAATCTCCATTACCAATGATTTGGTCCTCAACAAGGTTCAAAAAAATACGGTACGGTACGACAAAACAGGGGAGCAACACTACGATATTATTTCAGCATTCATAAAAAGTGTCCGTGGAAGCGACCCCAATGCCGCGGTGTATTGGTTGGCCCGTATGATAGAAGGTGGTGAGGATGTAAAGTTCATTGCTCGAAGAATGATCATATTGGCATCGGAGGATATTGGGAATGCCAATCCGACGGCCTTGGTCTTGGCCAACACCACTTTTCAGTCGGTTACAACGATAGGATATCCCGAAGCGAGGATAATCCTGAGTCAATGCGCCACCTATTTGGCAAGCTCGCCCAAGAGCAATGCAAGTTACATGGCCATTAACGAAGCACAGCAAAAAGTTCGTCAAACAGGAGATTTGTCCATACCCATTCCATTACGAAACGCTCCTACCAAATTAATGAAGGACCTAGGATATGGCAAGGGCTATGCTTATGCCCATGACTATCCAAATAATTTTGTGGACTTCGAATTTCTTCCAGATGAAATTACCGGAACAACTTTTTACAAACCGGGAAACAATCCCAGGGAAAATTCCATGAAGGACTTTCTAAAGAAAAGATGGAAAAACAAGTATGATTTCTAGAACTTGATATTGAGTTCTTTTTGCACTTTTTCACCATTATCGGAATACTCCAACAACCATGTATCCCCTTTTTTGAAGACCACTGCATTATTGCCCTCAAAATTGGTCATGAACACATTCTCCATGGAGGTTTCCTCCAGTTTAAGCACCACCTTTGGTGTACTGTCCACTAATTGAAACCCATTGCCTATAGGTTGGGCATATAGAAGGCCTGTTGTCGACGCAGCCACGTTCGCTGTCGTAGTATTAGTAGACTTCATAACAGTACTGGGTCTGGGCTCAACAGTTTTATAAACCTGCTCTTCCATTGTTGCCTTTTGCTCCACTACATTGGTCTTTGGTTCCTCGTCAACAGTTTTCACATCATCCTTAAAACTTACGGTTATCGGTGCCGTTTCTTCTGGTTGCCCTTGTTGGGGTTCATACACATAGTCCAATCCCATATAGGAAAGAAACGCTTGTTGAATGACATCCTTATAGGCTTCCTCAAAGGATTTTATTTTACTCTTTACCTCTTCAGACCGGAACACCTCGGCATTATTACAATCTTTTAGAGCAATTATCGCTTTGGTCGTAAACATATTGGAATTGTCTATAAAATCCACCGTCAATCCCAAACATCTGTTTGCAGCCAAGTCAAATGGCAAATCGTCATTGTAAACCGCGTTGAATCCATTTTGCTCAAAATAATATTTTATCAAAGTACTGCTCTGGTACTGATTGACAGATTTAAAAGCATCAAATTTTTTGGGTACAATGATGTACTTGTAGTCGTTCAACTGTGCATTAACAACCCCATTCAACCCCATTGCAAAAAGCAATATGTACACTATTTTCAATCTCATAATAATGAATAATCAATTACCGTTCCAAGATATGATATTAAATCCGAACTGTAAAGAAGCATAATGGCTATCTGCCAAATTTGAGTAGCTCAAAAGATTATCCGCCAAGACATAGAAATTAACCGGTCCCAATTGAAAATTCGCCCCCAATCCGATATTAGACAGAGAATATTTATCAACCGTATACGTACCTTTTAAGGAAAGAACCCTACCAAATCTTCGCTGATAAAAACCAGTCAAGGCGGCCTGCACCCCTCTTGGCCTTTTTATCATGAACAACTGTCCACCCACACTATTCCGATAATAATCCAGCGCACTTCCTCCACCCCCTCCATTGACGGCGCATCCACAATTATCCAAAACGGCCCCTCCACCTTGGCCAAAATCATATGTTAGGGAACCATAAACCTTTAAGGGTCGCCAGGAAATATAGCTGGATTGATTTTCTCCATGGGGCAATGCCGCATCAATTTCATCCACTAGTTCTTCCCAAAGATCATTGTTTACATTATTGATTTCATCCGGCAGAAAAACTGAAATTCCGTCGGTAGTTGTGCTTCCGGCAAATGTATAGTTCCACACATCTTTGGAATTATTGATAAAACCCAAGTCCAGAATACTCCCTGTGATGGTGGTTTGTGGATTTAAATTATAACTGAAACCAAAATCAAGGCCAAAACCCAGATTGCCTCCCAGCAGGACCCGTTCCGTAAATAAGCTCGTAACATCCTTTCTGGTTGAACCTGTGTCTTCCTCCACAATATCATAAAAACCTCTGACTCCTGCGGTTTGAAGCTGCATATCCGCAGTAATGGTGCTCTCGTAAACATTGTTTAGCCCTGGTATCGTAGTGAAAGAACCCGAATTTTTTATGGATTGAAATTGAAAAATACTCGAGTAAAGCTTCGCCCTGGCTCCGAGTGTCAGTGTATTGCTCACCTTTCTATTGATGCCAAAATGAAAAACATTGATCATTTCTCCCCGGAGATTTAAATCCCCTAAATCAAAGCTCCTCCCCAAGTTGCCCCCTCCATTACCTTCAAAAGCCAAAATGGCCAAATCCTTGGGCCAATAGGTTATAATGTCCATTTCCCCATAAATCCCGAAGGAATAGTAATCATCAGGTCTGTTTTTTCCTCGAAACCCGACTGTAATCCCTTCAATCTGACTGGCGGTACTGAAATCGTCCTTGGTTCCCATCACATCCAAGAGTCTTTCCTGGACTTTTGTTGTAAAATCTATTCCGTCGTTCGCAAAAAGGTCATTGACGGTAACCCCACTGGTGGCCCCTTGGAAAGCCAAGCCTGAAACAACGGGAATGCCCACATGCCACTTTTGTGATGTCTTTACCCCCGGGTTGACCATCAAAGACTGTGGGATTTCATTGAAATTGTACAACAGTTCCTTGTTTTGTGCAAAAATGGAAGTGCTGCCCAGTAAGGCAATCCATAGTATCTTAAAGGTCATTCTCATTTCAGTCGAAATACAAATTGCGCTCCTGAGCGTAAAATAATTTTGGGGTCGTCTGTGGAAGACACACTGGTTCCGTCACCTAAATTGATGGCGGACACCCGAAGGCTTGAGGTGTTTGCAACAATATCGATTGATTTACCTCCCGGACCATAGAGCACGTCCCGAATCACAGTTTCCGAAGGGTCTGCTTCAACGGTAAATATTTCGGCGTCCAATGGTTGTCCAGCTTCGTCCAAAAACTCAATGATCAATCGGAGTTCCTTGCTCGTGGTATTATCAATCTCGTAAGTAATGACCCCCTCTATGAGACGCTCTGCTACATATTGTTCGTTAAAAGCATCGAAATTGACTTCTTCAGAATAAAAAGAACCAAATGCTCCCGCGGAATTAATAGTGGCTTCGTCGGATTCCATATAAAAGAGTCCCGAAGCCAATGTCGGGGTCACTCGTAAGTCATCAACCTGACTAAAATCCTGTTCCTCGGTACATGCTGTCATCATAAACAGAAATCCTAGGAGCAAGAATGTACAGTGGTGCAATCTTTTCATAGTCGAAAGCATTTTCTAGTGTCAAAAAATGGGATTAGCCACTTTAATATAACTCTATAAAATGCTTTTTATTTCAATAAGATCATTGATCATGATGCATTCCCCGTGGTCGGAATCTTTATGGAAATTATAGTGCAGCACTTGCATGCCCATGGCTTTGGCCCCTAAAATATCGGCCTCTACGCTATCCCCTATCATCAAGGAGTTCTTGGGATCCACACGAGCCTGTTCCAAGGCCATTTCAAAAATATAAGGATGTGGTTTTTTGACGCCCGCCATCTCGGAATCAATTATTTTTTGAAAATAGTGATGAATTCCGCTTCCCCTCAACTTCTTGGTCTGTACCTCCTGAAATCCATTGGTAATAATGTGAAGCCTGTATTTTGGGTAGAGGTACTCCAAAGCCTCCAAGGCATTGGGAAGCAAATGGGTAAAGGAAGACAGGTGCAGAATATAGTCGTGTGCCAATTTATCGATGACCTCATCCGAAACCAACACTTTCAGCCTATCAAAAGTTTGCTTTAAACGTTGGTAACGCAGTTCCGATTTGCTTATTCCATTCTCACGGTACAGGGCCCACATTTGCATGTTAACAGGAGCATAAACCTCTAAAAATCCATCGAGGTCCACACCTACTTTGTTATCCGCTAAAATTTTGGCGAACGTGAGCGCTGAGTTTTTTTCAAAATCCCATAGCGTATGGTCCAAATCAAAAAAAACATCGGTCACTTGATGGTCAAACATAGTATCTCTTTAATAATGATCGATATAGATCCATCCAATCCAATCGCTGTTTTCCTCCCAGCAGTTCATTGGAAAACACTAAAATGAAGTCGCCCTTAACCTGTTTTACCAATCGATACACCCTATCCATTGCCTCATACACTTCTTCCTTGCTCTTATATTTGATCAAAGCATAATCGTGCATGGCAAATGGATGTATTTTTATCGGTTGCCTTACTTCTGTATTGATGTCATAAAAATAAAAAGGGGTGCAAGTACCCGCCCTGAAACCGATTTCGTGGGTGTAGCCCATGGAAAAATCATCGGTAAATTCGGTTTCCACCAAATTTCTGTAGGTAGCCGGTACATTGACTTTATTGTACCGAAGCCTTGCGTAACTAATGGACCGATGAATTAAGTTGCCCAATTGTTTTTTCTCCTCACGAAGCACTTCTTTGTCCATGGTGGATACGAAGGATGTGCTCAGGGAAACCTCACTGTAATCGGCTACGGATTTTATCAGGTATCGGAACTTATTGTTATTGGTGGATACGTTCTTATCGTGAGCGGAATGCTTGGCAAACTGAAAAAAGAACATGGTTTTGATGGGAAACTTTTTGTGGATATCCACTAGCTTGAAAAAATTATCATACGGGTCTTTTTTGAGCCTCAAGATTACGGACAATCTTTCCCAAACATCCCTGAACCTCAGGTTTCCCAAATCCAATAGAAACCCTCCTAAAGTACGTGAAATTCCGCGCATGGCATAGGCATGCGAAGCGCCTACATTAATGATTGAGGTAAACCGATAATTCTTTTCCTTTTTCTCCAGATCAGGAAAGCGTTCTTTTAAAGCCTCCAAAAGCTTAGAGGCCCAAAGGTCGACCACAGGAAGTTCCAAAAAGTTATTTTGATAAGCTATGCTTTCCTTTACGGGAAACCTTCCAACACTATCCTTAACATGTGGCAAATACTCTTCGTAGCGACTCAACAGAAAAAAACTGGCTGAAAAAATATCAAAGGGGATGCTGCTCTTCTCCCCTGAGGAAAAAAAACAGGGAATGCCATCCCAATCAGACACCTTGATCTCCAAATCGTTGATGCCCTGCTCAAACAACAGGTCATTGCTTCGAATAAAAAATTCGTTTTGCAGCGGTTGCTTCGAATAGGTCATTTTTGGCCCGTTATGTTTGATGAAGTCCTCAACCTTTGTGGTAAACCCCATCTCCACCCCCAAGATTTTCTCAAAAATCTGCTTGGCCGTATAGGTCAACCGATTGGTTACTTTATGGGTAAAAATCAACAACATGGGCTATAGTATTCCTTTATCCGCAAAACTCAAATATTCGTGCTGTGCCAAAATCAAACGGTCCAGAATCTTGATGTCCAAAGCCTCAGATGCCTCCTTTGATTTTTGCGTAATTTGTTTGTCCGCTTCGATGGGCTTCAGTGTTCGCGATGGATGATTATGTGCAAGGATTATCCCAACTGCACCCAATTCCAAGGCCTGCTTCAATACCAGTCCCACATCGACCAAAGTTCCTGTGATACCTCCATTGCTCAACTGTGCTTTATGGACAACTTTGTTGGAATTGTTCAGATAGACAATCCAGAATTCCTCGTGCGGTAGTTCCCCAATCAATGGGTACAGCAGCTCAATGACATCGTGACTGCTTTTAATTTTGGTAATTTTTGAAGTATCCTCCAAGCGCCTTCTTCCACCTACTTCCAATGCAGCGGCGATGGTTACCGCCTTAGCCTCTCCTATCCCTTTGAAACGCATCAGTTGGTTTACGGAAAGTTTGCCCAACTCGTTCAAATTGTGGTCCACTGAGGCCAGTATTCGTTTGGAAAGCTCCACCGCACTCTCCTCACGACTTCCCGATCCAAATAAAATAGCAATCAACTCGGCATCGGACAGCACAAAACTGCCCTTTTGTACCAATTTCTCCCTAGGCTTGTCATCATCGGCCCAGTTTTTAATGGAAAAGGAAGCTAGTTTTTCTTGCATGGGCTAAAGATAGGAGAATAATTTTATGTAATTTTCAATATAAATCCTTCATTATGAAATCCCTTTTCAACAGCGAGGCACACGAAGAAATTTTAGAACGGATCAATCAACTTTCGGAATCTTCGGAAAGACAATGGGGCAAAATGGAGGTCGGTCAAATGCTACACCATTGCCAATACCCTCTCAAAATTTCTTTAGGAAGGCATCGTCTGGACAAAACGAGCCCCATGTTGAAATTTGTGGGCAAGTTCTTCAAAAAAAGTCTCTACAATGACAAACCTTGGCGCCAAGGCCTACCCACGGCCAAAGGTTTAAAAGTGGTGGATGATAAGAATGTGGATGAAGAAAAGAAGGTGTTGATTGGCTTAATCAACGATTTCCATCAAAAGAAAGATAAAAAAGAATGGGATCCACACCCGGTATTTGGAAAGTTCTCTCCCGAACAATGGGGACAGATGCAATACAAGCATCTGGACCATCATTTAAGGCAATTCAGTGTATGATGTTATTAAAATGACAAATGTGGATCTTCTTCATCTTGAACCTCATGTTGCTCCACTTTTTTCCTTGAATCATTTATCATTCTTTCTTCCTGTAAAAAAACATTGGAAACACCCAACATAAATGCAAGAAATGAAACCGAAATAAACCGTTTAATGTAAAAGAGGATTTCATGGACTGCACCTTTCATTCACAATATCAGACAATTACCGTTCCACCAATCGTTGACTGACAAAATTACAATTGTCCAAATACTTGTGTGCCAGACTTTCAGCTATATGAATGTTGCCATCGCTTCGTAAAACTCCACTTCGTCAACTCCCATTTGTTGACAAACCCATTTGGCGCCTGCCAAATTGCTCAGTGCAGTTTTGCTCGATATTTCCAATGGCAATTCCCCATCCGGCGTATCCAAAAATACTTGTCCATACGCTTCTTGATACTCTGGGATTGCATAAGGAAACTTTCTAATCGGGTTTTCGGATGATTCCACTCGCTTTTTCACCTCGGCATCCTCTTTATTATAGGTAATGCTGCCCCCTTTTACAATACTGTCCACAAAAACACCATACTGTTCCGCATAGGTCTCGAAATTGGAATGAAATCCATCTTCTTTCAACTCAATATCACTCAACGAAGCAATATTGGGTTGATATTTATGAAATTGTGGAACGGTATCGATTACAGATGAGGGGCCATCGCCACCTTCAATAACGATAAAATCATTTTCTTCGGTTAGATGAACGCCATGGGTCGATGTCACTGCATAATCCACCTCAACATCATTGTAGTTGAGTACATGAAGAATCATTGAGGCCAGCTCCAACTTTCTTCGGCTACCAGCAATTACCACACGTGTTTTGAATTTGGCCAACTCGTACAAGAATTCAGGATAGGAAACCAATTTGAGCCCCAGTTCTTTGGCCTTCGACAACTCTGGATTGTCATTCTTAACGGCAGTTCCCACGACAACTGCATCCAATTGGTCATTGATTCTATCGGAAAACCAACCTGCCTCACTGGAAACCAGTCCCTGTTCTTGCATAACGGACTTAAGGGATTCATCAAACTCTTCATCACTACCTGTGACCGTTTCCCCCTTTTTGTGCAAGGCAATGGCCAAATTGAACATGTTGATCTCGCCCAAACCTATAAAATGTACCTGCATCACTTCAAATTAGAGCCCAAAAATAGCCAAAGCCAATACCAATACAAACACGGAAGCTCTATATTAATGTCTATCTTGCTGCTAAATTTGAGAGCAATGAATCTATCTGAAATCAAACCAAAAGAAATTATGCCAGGGTACCACGGCAAATTGGTGCACGGAGAACGTATGAGCTGGGTATTCTGGGATGTGGAACAAAACGCCGAAGTTCCAGAACACCGGCATGACCACGAACAAATCATGCATGTGGTGGAAGGTACTTTTGAGTTCTCGCTCAATGGAGAAAAAGGAACCTACACTAGTGGAGATATCGTGGTCATCCCATCCAATGCGCCACATAGTGGAAAAGCGTTGACTCCTTGTAAATTAATGGACATTTTTAGTCCCGTTCGAGAAGAGTACCGATAGCCATGAATATTTCATTAAAAGGAAAAAAAGCCCTCGTAGGAGGCAGTAGCAAGGGAATCGGGGAAGCTATTGCGCGTCAACTGGCCGATAGCGGGGCAAGCGTGACCCTAATGGCACGTAGTGAAGGACGCATGCAAGAAATAATTGATGAAATGGACAGTTCCCAAGGACAAAAGCACCAATACCTCTCCGTGGATTTTACCCATTTTGAAGCCTACAAAGCAAAAATATCAGCCTATTTTCAAACCAATACCGTGGATATTTTGGTAAACAACACCCAAGGCCCCGAAGGTGGTGGAGCCCTGGAAAAAAATGTTGAGGATTACCAAAATGCCTTTAACCTGCTTTTTAAGTCCGTGTTGTACACTACGGAACTTGCGCTAAAGCAAATGCAGATAAACAAATGGGGGCGCATTATCAATATTGCATCCATATCGGTAAAGGAACCTTTGAATTATTTGGCGCTCTCCAACACCATTCGGGCGGCGGTGGTCACTTGGGCCAAAAGTTTGGCCTACGATGTGGCTAAAGATGGTATTACCGTAAACAGTACCCTAACAGGTTATTTTGACACGGACCGAATTGCCCAGTTGAATTCCAAAAAAGCGGAAAAACTTGGGATTTCTCCTGATGAGGTCCGCTCTAACATGGAAGAACAAGTGCCCGTTAAACGTATTGGCGACCCTAAAGAATATGGATACTTGGTGACATTTTTGGCTTCGGACAAAGCAGCTTTTATCACGGGGACCAACATCCCAATTGATGGCGGGCTCTTAAAATCAATGTAGATCAAAGACTCATACGGTCTTTAAAAATATAGGATTGTCTACGGGAGACCTCTACCTCTTCCCCATTTTTCATCGTAAGCTTTAGCTTACCATTGAACCAAGGCACAACATTTTCAATGTAGTTGGTATTGACAATTTGTTGGCGGTTGGCCCTAAAAAATGAGTCTTCAGGTAACTTTTCTTCCACTTGGTTGAGTGATTTGTAGAGCATGGGTTTCTTGTCCTCAAAAAATACCCGCGTGTAGTTCCCCACAATTTCAAACAGGGAAATGTCGCCTATTTTCACTAACCAACAGGCCTCCCCATCCTTAATGAAAATCTGACTGTTCTCGGTCAATTTTTTGGCTGCTGATGGATTTTCCTCTTTGGAGGCCATGTTTGCACGCACTTTTTCCAACGCCATATCAAAGCGCTTGTTGCTAACAGGTTTCAGCAAATAATCCAACGCATTGTACTCAAAAGATTTTATGGCATATTCATCATAGGCGGTGGTAAAAATGGTAATAGGTACCTCTTCCAGCATTTCCAACAGATCAAAACCATCTTTTTCGGGCATATTGATGTCAAGGAACAACAAATCCGGCGATTCGGACTCAATCAATTCGACACCATCGTCCACATTGCTGGCTTCGCCAATGAGTTCCAAATCATCATGGAGTTTGATAAGCTCTTTGAGCTCGTTCCTCGCCAACCTGGAGTCTTCAACTATGACCGCTCTAATCTTCATGTTAATGGTATTTTGATTTCAGCCACGACCTCATCCGAAGCTTCGTACAACCTAAAGGATGCCTTATCAGCATATAATAATTTCAAACGCTGTTGAATGTTTTTCAATCCAAGTTTCGTGGAATCCTTGGAAATATTCAGCTTACCCGTATTACGCACCTCTATAAATAAGTCATCATCCTTCTTGAAAATGGCCAACAGGATTCGCCCTCCGTTTTTAAGATTGGAAATACCGTGCTTGGCGGCATTTTCGATAAGTAATTGAATGACCATGGGCGGGATTCTGAGATCCAAGGTATCCGCTTCAATTTGCTTTTCAAACTCCAAACGATCTTCGAATTGAATCTTCGATAGATCAATATAATTATCGACTACCTCCAGTTCCTCACGGACAGGAATATCGTTGATGTTGTTCTTGGTCAAGGAGTATCGAATAATTTCGGAGAGTTTAGTGAGCATTTCCCTCGATTTTTCCACATCCTCCAACATTAATCCTCGAATATTATTGAGGCTATTGAACATAAAATGCGGATTAATTTGCCCTTTTAAGGTGTTTAATTGGGCCTGTTTCAAGGTAGTGTTCAGTTCCAGCCTTTCTATCCTGTCCTGATTTAGTTTCAAAAGCAGTTTGATGACCAAATAGGTAATTGCCCAAGCTCCGACCAAAAAGACCGAATTTAGGACTTGTACCATGATTTTGTCATAGCCTTCGAACATATGCAGTTCCGTCTCTGTCAATTCTGGACCAAACTTTATGTAGATATACCCAAAAAAAACATTTAAAAGACCGAAAATCCCCGAGGCCACCAAAATGGAAACAATGATTTTAACGACTTCCCTTCCCCCAAAAGAATCGAAATGTACATTTCTCTTAAGGTACCAACGTAGTATGGAGGTTGAAAACACCCCAATAAAAGTCCCAACAATAATCGAAAATACGATCATCTCGAAACTTATGTTTTGTGGGACTAACGCTCCTATGGAGTTGATAAAAATCCACCCTAGCAATTGAAGCACCCAAAATGCTATATTCCTTTTCCTTGTACTTAACTCCATTCGATTGAGCATCAACTGCCCAAATTTACATTAATCTTGCTCAGTATGTGATACACTAAGATTTTTGTGCAGCTTTTCTTTTGAAAGGGTTACAGCATGATTTTCTTTGTGGTAAAAAGGCAATCCACATCATAGTAGTACCCGAGTAGAAAAAGGGAAAGTACCCCATGTATTCCCAATCATTGAATCTCCCAAAGATTCCCACCAGTACGCCAAGGACACCCATGGCAAATACAACTTTTTGTCTTGTGTTCAATTTTTTCATGTCGATGAATTTTGTGACCGCTTCGAGCAGATTATAAAATGATACTTACTACAATTGAAATAATGAATTTGGCTAGTGCTATCATGTCTTTTCGGTTTTAGAATTTATTTCTGAAGCTAAAGTACAGGACAGCACTCGTCTAATGAAGTGATTTATGACAAGTGGTCATTTTGCCCAACCGAACGGTAAAACCATTAAGTTTTAGCCCATAAAATTCGTAACAAACTGATTGTAAGGGCTATTTTACTTTCGGAGGGAATTTTGAAAATACCTTTTTCACTACTGCTTGGAGTTGTTCTTCCCGAACGCTTGGCGATGCATTGTCTCGAAGCCCACTTTCGGCCGTTGCTTGCCAAACTAGGGCGTCGCGCTGGGCATCCACCAAATCAAACTGAATGCTCCGTTTCCAATTGGACCCGCCCAAAGGCAATCCTACGGAGATACCTCCGCCCACATTTCGGCCCGTGCCCCCAATACCAACACCTACATTATTGTTGGGAGCACCGCGGTATTCATCGCTCATAATATTTATGAAAAGTTCCGGTTCTTCTGCCAATCGGTACCCGCGAGCTTTTAAAGTAGAATCTAGTGCACGTAACAAGCGCCTTTCGTCCAACTGGCTCAGGCCAGTCTTCATATCAGCATAATAATTATAGGTAGAGTAGTTTGAGAAGTCAACAGCTTTATCATAATCATGATTTACCCTAACAGCACTGCAGGATAAAAAAACAAATATCAATGGTATGAAAAATAAATATCGCATGATGAACATTTGGGTTCCTCTAAATTTAATCAATAAATTGATTAGAAGTAAAGAAGAAGAGGCACTATTCGTTCAACAGCTTCCAAAGCCTATCCTTTAACTGCTGGATGCCCAATCCACTTACGGACGATATAAACATATAGGGAACATCCTTGAAATCCTCTTTCATATCCGCATCCATTTCATCAATGAGTTCCTGGTCCAGCATATCACATTTGGAAATGGCCACCAAACGTCCCTTGTCCAACAATTCAGGGTTGTATCGTCTTAACTCATCCAAAAGGATCTGATATTCCTGACTGATGTCCTTGCTGTCGGCGGGAATCAAAAACAGCAATGTGGCGTTTCGTTCAATATGACGTAGAAAATAATGCCCCAGTCCCTTACCTTCGGCCGCACCTTCGATAATTCCGGGGATATCGGCCATTACAAAGCTTTGAAAGTCCCGGTATTCCACAATCCCCAAGTTGGGCTTTAGGGTGGTAAATTCGTAATTGGCGATTTTGGGCTTGGCCGAGGTCATTACCGAAAGTAATGTTGACTTTCCTGCATTGGGAAAGCCGACCAATCCCACATCCGCTAAAACCTTAAGCTCGAGAGTCAAATGTCCTTCTTGCCCTTTTATACCTGGCTGGGCATACCGTGGCGTCTGATTGGTGGCACTTTTAAAATGCCAGTTGCCCAATCCACCCATACCGCCTTCGAGAACTATTTTCTCCTCGCCGTCTTCTGTAATTTCAAAAAGTACTTCGTTGGTCTCCGTATCCCTAACTACAGTGCCCAAAGGTACTTCCAAATACACATCTTCACCATCGGCACCGGTACTGCGACTTTTAGCACCATGTTCCCCATGGCCTGCCTTAAAATGTTTTTTGAACTTGTAATGGACCAATGTCCACAAGTTCTTGTTCCCTTTGACTATAACATGACCTCCCCGACCACCATCACCACCATCGGGCCCACCTTTGGCCACATATTTTTCGCGACGTAAATGCGCAGAACCTTTACCTCCGTTTCCAGAAGAAATGTGCACCTTTACATAATCGACAAAATTTCCTTCGGTCATATTCTAATATAAAAAAGTCTTTGTGGAAACCAATTATAGGGAGTCTATTACCTTGCTCAAACGCTGGGTAATCTCATCGATTCCACCTATTCCGTTTACGGAGTGGAATTTTCCTTGCTCCTCGTAGTAAGCCTTCAACGGAGCGGTTTTTTGATTGTATTCATCAAAACGGTTACGAATCTTGCTCTCGTCCTGATCATCAGAACGTCCGCTACTTTTGCCCCGTTCCAAAAGGCGCTCCACCAGAATATCATCTTCGGCTTCCAAGGCGATGGTTGCATTTACCTTCATATCCTTGGATTCCAAGAAATTGTCCAATGCCTCTGCCTGTGCCGCCGTACGCGGAAATCCATCAAAAATAAAACCTGCTGCATCCGGATTTTTCTCCACTTCGGATTTCAGCATATCAATGGTTACCTCATCAGGAACCAAATCCCCTTTATCGATATAGGACTTGGCCAACTTACCAAGATCGGTTCCATTTTTAATATTGTACCGGAAAACATCCCCTGTGGAAATGTGTTTCAAGTTATACTTTTCCTTTAGGAACCCCGCTTGGGTACCTTTTCCTGCTCCTGGCTTTCCAAAAAGCACTAGGTTGATCATATCTGTTTGATTTAATTGGTAAACTTCTCTAAGATTTCGGCCCAGCTCGTTATAATCCAGCCCATATCCGACGATGAAATGATCGGGAATCTCCAGGCCCACATAGTCGATGGCGTATTCACCATTGTAAATATCGGACTTGTAAAACAACGTTCCGATCTTAAACTCTTTTACATTGGTATTGGAAAACAAATGCACCAATTGTTTCAAAGTACGCCCGGTATCCACAACATCCTCCAAAATAATAACGCTCTTTCCCTCTATATCCTCCGGAACGTCCAAAAGGGTCTCCACAATGCCTGTTGAGGTCAATCCTTGATATGAACTCAGCCTTACAAAAGACACCTCGCAAGGGTGCTGGTATGCCTTCAAAAAATCGGCCACGAACATAAACGCACCATTGAGCACTCCAACAAAAATCGGTGTTTCGTCCTTATAATCCGCGGCAATCTCCTTCGCCATTTTATCAATGGCAGCAAGGATTTGTTCTTCCTTTAAATACGGCTTAAAAAATTTGTCGTGAAGCTTGATCAATGTGTTCGAGTTATGGTCAGGTTGGCAAAGATAATATTTTTAAAGCTGCTAAGCCGTTACATCTTTTATACCCTCGTGGATTTCATGTATTTTTGCTGACATTCAATTTACAAATCAAATGCAATTTTTCTCTTCCGACTTTAAACTGGGAATTTTAGGTGGTGGACAACTGGGCAAAATGATGCTCTACGAAACCCGAAAATGGGACATACAGACCAAAGTGATGGATGCTTCGGCCGAAGCCCCATGCAAAATAGCCTGCGACGAGTTTGTGCAAGGCAGTTTGATGGATTTTGACACCGTTTATGCTTTTGGAAAAGATGTGGATGTACTTACCATCGAGATTGAAAACGTAAACGTGGATGCCCTCGAAAAACTGGAACACGAAGGAATAACGGTATATCCTCCGACCAAAACCTTGAGGACCATTCAGAACAAAGCCGTTCAAAAATTGTTCTATACCGACCACGGTATTCCCACAGCTCCGTTTACGCGATTTGCCTACACCTCGGAAATTGAGGACAGCATAAACAATGGTGGTCTTTCCTTACCATTTGTTTGGAAAAGTGCCCAGTTCGGGTATGATGGTCAAGGCGTAAAAGTCGTCCGTAAAATGGATGACCTTAAAGACTTACCCAATGTGGAGTGCATTGCCGAAAAAATGATCGATTTTAAAAATGAACTGGCCGTTGTGGTAGCAAGGAACGACAAGGGCGAGGTAAAAACATACCCCGTGGTGGAAATGGAGTTTCATCCTGAGGCCAATCAGGTGGAATATGTTATCTGTCCCGCACGAATTGATGATGCCGTAGCCAAAAAGGCCCAAGAAGTGGCCTTAAAGGTTTCCGAACACATGAAACACGTTGGATTATTGGCCGTGGAAATGTTTCAGACCAAGGACGACCAAATTTTGGTCAATGAATCCGCGCCAAGGCCACACAATAGCGGACATTATAGCATTGAAGCAGCATACACCAACCAATTTGAGCAACATATCCGAGCCATTTTAGGCTTGCCGCTTGGAAAAACGGACAGCAAAGTAGCTGGAATTATGGTTAACTTGGTAGGTGCCGAAGGGCATACGGGCGATGTGGTGTATGAAAACATCGGGAAAATATTGGAGATGGATGGGGTCACTCCGCACATTTATGGCAAAAAACAGACCCGTCCGTTTCGTAAAATGGGCCATGTGACCATTGTGGACGAAAATATGGCCAGGGCCAGAGAGGTGGCCCAGCAGGTAAAAGAAACCATTAAAGTGATAAGCAAATAAGATATGAGCAAAGTAGCCGTGATTATGGGAAGCACCAGTGATCTTCCCGTTATGCAAGACGCCATCGATATATTAAAGGAATTGGGAGTGGATGTGGATGTGGACATTGTGTCCGCCCATAGAACACCCGAAAAATTGTTCAGCTTTAGCAAGAGTGCGCACACCAATGGTTATTCCGCCATTATCGCAGGAGCGGGAGGAGCAGCACATTTACCAGGGATGGTGGCATCCCTATCTCCGTTGCCTGTAATTGGCGTTCCCGTAAAAAGCAGCAATTCCATTGATGGTTGGGACTCGGTACTTTCCATTTTGCAAATGCCCGGAGGGGTTCCTGTGGCCACAGTAGCTCTGAACGGGGCCAAAAATGCAGGAATTCTTGCAGCACAGATCATTGGAAGTTCCAACAAAGAAATTATGGACAATATTATTTCTTATAAAGAAGGCCTCAAGGAAAAAGTAATCAAAGGCGCTGAAGAGGTCAAGAAATCCTTTTAAAAAATCATTTTTTGATTATGAACTATAATCAAATCGGCATTTTGTTAGGCATTTGTGGCATTGCCTTTTTAGGGTTCACGCTGAAAAAAGTAGGCAACCCCTATGTAAAAGGACTCTGGAAGAGTGGCCTTTTAGTTTTTACCCTTTATGCCGCCCTTCTAATTTATATTGAAATACAATGGCAATTCATTTCGGATTATGCCAGTAAATATGATTTAAACGGAAACGGTTTTGTGGACCTCAATGAATATTCGGAAGAGGCCATTGCCGCCATGAACAAAAAAACCTACGGTTCGACTGTTCGGGCATATGCCCCATTGACAATGGCCGCGATTTCATCCATTATAGGTTTTGCTTATTTATTGAGTGATTGGGCCGTGATACGTTTAAAAAACAAAGAACAGAAGCAACAACTATGAACAACCCATTATCGGAGCCCTTTAATCAAGTTCCATTTTCAAAAATAAAGAACGAACATTTTAAGCCTGCTTTTCTTCAGGCCATCGAGGATACCAAAAAGGAAATCGATGATATTGTGAACAATCCAGCACCGCCCACCTTTGAAAATACCTTGGAGGCCTTGGATTTTTCCGGACAACAATTGGACCGTATATCCAGTGTCTTTTTCAATCTGAATTCGGCAGAGACCAATGAGGAAATCCAAAAAATAGCCCAGGAAGTTTCGCCGCTATTATCGGAGTTCAGCAATGACATCACGTTAAACGAAGGGCTCTTTGCCCGCGTTAAAACAGTTTATGAGCAACGCGATTCGTTAGACCTCACAAAAGAACAGCAAACCCTTCTCGAAAAGAAATATAAAAACTTCAGTAGAAACGGGGCCAACTTAAAGGAAGAGAACAAAAAACGTCTCCGGGAAATTGATGCCGAGCTATCCAAGTTGAAGCTCACATTTGGAGAAAATGTGTTGGCCGAGACCAATAAGTACGAAATGCTGCTCACAGATGAAAAAGATGTGGAAGGTCTTCCGGAAGGCACTAAAGAAGCAGCTGCCCAACTGGCGGAATCCAAAGGCAAGGAAGGCTGGTTGATCACTTTGGACTACCCGAGCTACATCCCTTTTATGAAATATGCCCAGAACAGGGAATTGCGCAAAGAACTTTCCTTGGCTTTTGGCAGCAAAGGGTTTCACAATGATGAACTGGACAACCAAGAAAACGTAAAACGGATTGTGAACCTACGTCACGAAAGAGCCAATCTTTTGGGATATAAAACCCATGCCGATTTTGTTCTGGAAGAGCGTATGGCAGAGACCCCTGAAAAAGTACTTGACTTCCTGAACGAACTTTTAGAGAAAGCCAAACCAGCTGCCGAACGTGAATTTGCCGAGCTGGAAGCCTATGCCAAGGAACTGGACAACATTGACCGTTTGGAAAAATGGGACAGTGCCTATTATTCTGAAAAGTTGAAGCAAAAGCTGTTCAATTTGGATGATGAAAAACTGAAGCCCTATTTTAAACTGGAAAATGTGATAAACGGGGTGTTCCAAGTTGCGGAAAAACTCTTTGGACTCACATTTAAAGAAGTGGACAACATTGACAAATACAACGAAGAAGTCAAAACCTTTGAAGTTTATGAAAATGACAACTTCATATCACTCTTTTATGCCGACTTCCACCCGAGACCCGGAAAACGTGGCGGTGCTTGGATGACCTCCTACAAACCACAATATACGTTGGGCGATAAAAACAGCAGGCCACATATTTCCAATGTGTGCAATTTTACCAGACCAACGAGCTCAAAACCATCTTTGCTCACTTTCAACGAAGTGACCACACTTTTTCATGAATTCGGGCATGCTTTGCATGGGATGCTGGCCAACACCACCTATCCTAGCCTATCAGGAACTTCGGTATATTGGGATTTTGTTGAACTGCCCAGCCAAGTGATGGAAAACTGGTGTTATGAGAAAGAGGCCTTGGAACTTTTTGCACATCATTACGAAACAGGGGAGTTGATTCCCATGGAATTAGTGGAAAGAATAAAGGAATCCGCCACTTTTCAAGAGGGCATGGCCACGGTTCGACAACTTAGCTTTGGATTATTGGACATGGCCTGGCACGGGAAAGACCCATCGGCCATCAAAGATGTAAAAGCTTACGAAACAGAAGCTTTTGAAAGCACCAATCTGTTCCCAGAAACACCGGAAACTTGTATGAGCACCTCTTTCGCCCACATTTTTCAGGGTGGATATGCATCCGGCTACTACAGTTACAAATGGGCCGAAGTATTGGATGCGGATGCCTTTGCCTATTTCAAGGAAAATGGGATTTTCAGTAAAATGGTTGCAGACAAATTCAAGGAAAATGTACTTTCCAAAGGAGGTACGGAAAACCCAATGGACCTATATAAAAAATTCAGGGGAGCCGAACCGAATATTGATGCCTTATTGAAACGTGCAGGGCTGATTTGAAATACTTTTGTGAAAATAAAATTTAACATTGGCTGAAAAAACATACTGATTTTCACTATCTTTTTGAATTCAAATCAACCTTTACCGTGCTCATAAATGATCCAGAACCCCTCTTTTTTGTATAACCCATCCGAAAGCACATGAAAAATTGGGACAATCAGGACTTCAAGTCCGTGAGTTTGTTTAAGGAAACCATCAAGCTTGCCAAAATCGGCCTTTATGAACTTGATGTTCCATCCAATAAAATCTATTGGAGCGATGTTACCAAACAAATTGTCCAAGTGGCCGACGACTTTGTCCCGACAATGGAAAGCATCAGCCCTTTTTTCAACGAAGGATATTATAAGGATCTGGCCAAAGATGCAATGCAAAATGCATTGGAAAATGGGGATACCTATGATCTAGATCTCGAGGTTCTAACAGCTAAAGGCAATGTCCGGTACGTCCGTAATGTGGGATACCCACAAATGGTAAATGGAAGTTGTGTTAAGATAGTTGGGTTTCTTCAAGACATTACAGAAAGAAAGCTGACCAAAATTGAGCTCACCAAAAAAATTCAGCAATTAAGCCTTGCAGAACAGTTATCCCAAATTGGATATTGGGAGTGGGACATCCTAAAGGATGAAATCATGTGGTCCGATAACCTATATCGGATTTTTGATATGGAGGTTGGCACACCGATTAATTTCGAACGCGTCATTTCGGCAATTCATCCCGATGATCGACAAATGTTCCGTGAAAATGCCGAAGAAATCATTGCGGAAAAAAGATTTCGGAAATTCATGCACCGCATCATATACAAAGACGACAGCATCCATACCGTTGAGTTGATGGGCGAACTCATTACCAACAAAAAGGGTGAGGTGGTAAAAATAATCGGGACCACACAGGACATTACAGAGCATCGCATGTCTGAGATCAAATTCAGGGGATTATTGGATTCCGCTCCGGACACCATGGTTATCGTTGACCAAAACGGTATCATTCAATTAATCAACAAGCAAGCGGAAAAAATGTTTGGATACAAATCAGCGGAATTAATCGACCAACACGTGACCAAGCTTGTTCCCAATCGGCTTTGGGATACCATGGAGTATTATGCCAATGCTTTTTTCAAAGCTCCAAAACACACAGGGCTTCCTTCGGACCTCGACTTTTTTGTACATAACAAATCTGGTTTCCAAATACCCGTTCAAGTAACGCTAAGCCCCCTTAAAACTTCCGAAGGCCTTCTTGTTTCCATTGCACTTAGGGACATGACGATTCAAAAACAGGCGGCCCACAGGATAATGGAAACCAATAAAAGCCTAAAAGAATCCGCAACACGACTCAAGGCCCAAAACCGTCAACTGGAGGAGTTCAATCAAATCACCTCACATAATCTTAGGTCTCCTGTCAGTAATCTCAAGGCACTTCTCGACATCTACAAAACGGAAAGTGATGCCGGAACAAAAGAAATGATCATTGACAAGATGGAATCGGTAACCAACCACCTTACTTGGACTTTGGACACGTTGGTGGAATCTTTGCTCATCAAAAAAAATTCACAGCATTCTCTGGAAAAAAGCTATTTTGAGGAAATTTTGAAAAAGACCGAAGAAATGCTAGCAGCAGAAATCTCAAAAACCAATGCAACCATAGCTTATGATTTTTCTGAAGCACCAAGTGCCATGTACAACAAAGTCTATTTAGAAAGTATTTTTCTTAATTTGATAAGCAATTCCCTAAAGTACAAGGCGGAAAACAGGGACCCGGAAATTTTTGTGCAGTCCACAATCAATGAAGGCATTGTACAACTGGAGTTTCGGGACAATGGGTTGGGAATCGACTTAAAAAAGAATGGCCACAAACTGTTTGGGTTCAGTAAAGTTTTCCATAGGAACAAAGATGCCAAAGGCGTTGGTTTATTTTTGACCAAAGCTCAAGTGGATGCCATGGGAGGTAAAATTTGGGCCACTAGTGAAGAAGGCAAGGGAACTTCATTTTTTATAAACTTATAATCAAAGATAATTATGAAACCAATCAATGTCTTTGTTGTTGATGATGATGATATCTATCAATTTACCATTGGAGTAACCCTTAAAAGTATTCCTCAGGTAGGTTCCATAATTACATTTTGTAATGGTGCCGAGGCCTTGGAGCATATTTTAGCCCATCAAAATGAAGAGGATGAACTTCCAGATATTATATTTTTGGATATCAACATGCCCGTAATGGATGGTTTTCAATTTATGGAAGAATTCAATGAGATCCTTCCCAAATTGAACAAAAACATCAAAGTATACATGGTTTCCTCTTCCATGGACCCCAAGGACATGAAAAAGGCGAAGAGAATCGATGAAATATCGGACTATCTCGTAAAGCCCTTAAACTCTAAAGATATCAAGGAAATCCTGACAAAAATGTAATAGGAGAACCCTTTGGGGCAGCAAAAAGACCTTAGAACAGCAACAGAATTATTGGTGTTGTTAGAGACTCTTTTTGACTTAAAAATTCAAAAATCCATGTTAAACCATTGCCACGGTGTTAGGTTAGCATCTTTTGAGCGTCCAATCCATTTTCAACTATGGGTTTAGATGTTCAAAAAACCATTACATTTGGTAATTCGAAAGGAATAATGGCCAAACACAAACTTCAACCAGACAATTGGGTAGACCTATACGCTGATTACCTGTTCAACTACGCAGTTTCTCGTGTGAGCGATGCTGAAATTGCAAAAGATTTGGTGCAGGAAACCTTTTTCGCAGGTCTCAACTCAGCCAAAAATTTTAAAGGAGATGCCGCCGAGCGTACTTGGCTGGTATCCATACTCAAGAGAAAGGTAATCGATCATTACCGGAAAATAAACTCCAAAAAGGGAAAAGCAGAGGTTCGGATGAACTACAGCTTGGATTCCGATGCTGAAGGAGATTGGATGGAACAACAAGTGGCCGACCCGTACAGCAAAGATGGCGACAACGTCCTTGAAAACGAAGAATTGGGTTCCGCCATACAGGATTGCATCACAAAGTTACCGCAAAAACAAGCTTTGGTTTTTAAGTTGAAAACCATTCAGGGAATGAGCACTGAGGATGTTTGTAATGAACTGGACATAAATCCGTCCAACCTGTGGGTAATGATCCATAGGGCAAGAACGGCACTCATGGGTTGTTTAAATGAAAATTGGTTTTAGTATGAAGATTTCATGTAAAGAGGCATCGGGCATTTGCGATAAATCCCAATACAAGGAAGCAAGTTGGTGGGAAATACTAAAGCTTCGCATCCATTTGACGTATTGTAAAGTATGTCAAGGGTATTCCAAGAAGAATAGTGAACTTACCTCATTGTGCGACAGAGCTGGATTGACCATGCTATCTGAAGAGGACAAGAAAAAAATGAAACGCGATCTCGAAGAAAAACGCTAAATGTAGTTTTCTGCAATCCAGAATAGACAAAACCAAAAAATAGGGATTGCCTCCACCCAAAACATCACGAAATATTTAGATTGCAGCTTTTTATTGGAAAGCAAAACGAAAATTAGGGCCATACACAATATAGCTCTCAGTAGCGTTTCCAGTTGATTCAATTCATCCTTCAAAAAGGTCAACAGAAAAAAAACAAGGGCCAAACCTATACCCAATCGCTTGGTATTTTTGGCTCCCAATACCTGTGGCAAAGTCCTTAAACTTTTATCATCCCACTCCATATCCCTTATTTCAAAAGGAAGAATCAGTATCAAAACCAACAACATGCGCTGGATAAAGGTTACGGCAAAATCCCAATCCAAGGTCATTTTTGCATCCAGCACGGGCAACAAAACCGAAAAACCAGCCCAAACAAAAGCCACTATATAAATTTTGAGCCCTGCCAAGTTCCTTAGGTTTTTGGCCCGAGGCAACAATGGAACAGCATATAAAGCGGACAACACACCTAAAACAAGGGTTGCCACCCAGATTTCTTCATCCAACCGCAGCAAAAAATAAATAGCAAAAGCAAAGGAAACAAAGCTGAATATTTGAATGATTTTGTGATAGGCATTGGATACAATCAGGTATTTATAGGCCTCTACCCCATATTTGATGAAATTGTAGCAAACAATCACACTAAAAAAGATAAAACCCAACAAGTCGATATCAGACGAACTCCCCAACAAATGAAACGTGACACCAGCCATGGAAATAACCGCAACGGCCACGTGAATACTGGCATCCAAATAAAAATCAAAAATAGCTTTCAGGGTTCGCATAGGGTAAAATCCAATCGCTTCAACCAAAGGTTAACTTGTGGTTAACAACTTTGGTTCAGAGACCTTCAAAATTGACCATTTTCATTGAATTAATCCCTAATTTTGTGCACTTTATTGGATTGAACATGAACACAGAGGTTTTTGCTGCCAGACACATTGGCATCACAGAGAGAGACTTGCCCCATATGCTCCAAACCATTGGGGTGGAAAACATCGAACAACTCATTTATGAGACCATTCCCGATGACATCAAATTGAAAAAACCATTGGACCTTCCCGAAGGCATCAGCGAACATGAGTTCCTGAGCCACCTGAACGAACTGGCCAAGAAAAATAAGGTTTTCAAAACCTACATCGGATTGGGATACCATGAATCCCTAACACCATCGGTCATCAAAAGGAACATTTTGGAAAACCCGGGATGGTATACCGCCTACACCCCCTACCAAGCAGAGATTGCCCAAGGTAGATTAGAGGCCCTTTTGAATTTCCAAACGATGCTAAGTGACCTTACCGGGATGGAAATCGCCAATGCGTCACTTTTGGATGAAAGTACCGCTGCAGCCGAGGCCATGAGCATGTTATTTGAGCTGCGCAGCCGAGAGCAAAAAAAGGATAATGTTGTAAAGTTCTTCGCATCAGAAGAAATACTTCCCCAAACCTTGAGCTTGCTAAAAACACGTGCTATACCTTTAGGTATAGAATTGGTTGTGGGGAATCACGAAGATTTTGGCTTCTCCAGTGAATTTTATGGTGCACTGTTGCAATACCCTGGGAAGTACGGTCAAGTCAATGACTACGAATCCTTTGTGGAAAAAGCCAAGGAAAACGATATAAAAGTGGCAGTTGCCGCTGATATTTTAAGCTTGGTTATGCTTACCCCTCCTGGAGAATGGGGCGTGGATGCCGTGGTGGGAACCACACAACGTTTTGGGATTCCCTTAGGTTATGGTGGACCACACGCCGCATATTTTGCTACAAAAGAAGCATACAAAAGAAATATTCCAGGTCGTATTATCGGAATCACTAAAGATACCGATGGCAACCCTGCTTTACGTATGGCGCTTCAAACTAGGGAGCAACACATAAAAAGAGCCAAAGCAACTTCCAATATATGTACCGCCCAAGTGCTCTTGGCGGTCATGGCTGGAATGTACGCCGTTTACCATGGCCCTGAAGGTTTGAAGTATATCGCCAATAAAGTGCACAACAACACCAAAAAGTTGGCTAAAGCATTGGAAGCTCACGGATTTGAACAATTGAACAGTGCTTACTTCGACACCGTTCAGGTTAAGGTTAAAAATAGGAAGCAACTTAAAAAAGTAGCTGAAAGTAAAAGCATCAATCTGTTCTATATTGATGATACCACCGTATCCATTTCATTGAACGAAGCTGTTTCCGAAGCAGATTTGAACACGTTGGTTTCTTGCTTTGTGGAGTCACATGATCTGGATGAAAAATCCATCGAAGGAATGGATTTGGATCCAGTGATTCCGACTTCACTCCAGCGACAATCTCCATTTATGGAACACCCCGTGTTCAATTCCTATCATTCCGAGACCGAACTGATGCGTTACATCAAAAAATTGGAGCGCAAGGATTTGGCATTGAACCAATCGATGATCTCTTTGGGAAGTTGTACCATGAAGCTGAACGCAGCTTCCGAAATGTTGCCATTGAGCTGGGGCGAATGGGGCAACATCCATCCATTTGTACCATTGAACCAAGCCGAAGGCTATCAAGAGGTCTTAAAAGCATTGGAAGAACAATTGAACGTGATAACCGGATTTTCCGCCACTTCCCTTCAGCCTAACTCAGGTGCTCAAGGAGAATATGCCGGTTTGATGGTCATCCGAGCCTACCATGAATCCAGAGGCGAAGAACACCGGGACATTTGTTTGATTCCAGCTTCGGCACACGGTACCAATCCAGCCTCGGCAGTGATGGCAGGCATGAAAGTCGTTGTGACCAAAACCGACGAAAAAGGAAATATTGATTTGGATGACCTGCAAGAAAAGGCAGAAAAGCATGCCGATAATCTTGCTGCATTGATGGTCACTTACCCTTCCACGCACGGTGTTTTTGAATCATCCATCAAGCAAATCACAAAATTGATTCACGATAATGGCGGGCAAGTCTACATGGACGGTGCCAATATGAATGCCCAGGTAGGATTGACCAATCCCGCGACCATTGGGGCCGATGTTTGCCACTTGAACCTGCACAAGACCTTTGCCATCCCACACGGAGGCGGAGGCCCGGGCGTAGGACCTATTTGTGTTGCAGAGCAATTAAAGCCATTTCTGCCCACCAACCCAGTAATTCCAACCGGAGGAGAAAATGCGATTACCGCTATTTCATCCGCACCTTGGGGAAGCTCTTTGGTATGTTTGATTTCCTATGGATATATTAAAATGCTGGGAGCTGAAGGGCTTACCAATGCGACCAAAGGTGCCATTCTGAACGCGAATTACATCAAAGACCGCTTAAAAGGTAAGTTTGATGTACTCTACGCGGGTGAGCGAGGACGTGCAGCCCACGAAATGATCGTTGACTGTAGACCTTTCAAAGCAAATGGCATAGAAGTTACCGATATTGCGAAGCGCCTTATCGACTACGGATTCCACGCACCTACGGTATCCTTCCCTGTTGCTGGAACCTTGATGATAGAGCCCACGGAAAGCGAGAGCCGAGCGGAACTTGATCGTTTTTGCGATGCATTATTGTCCATTCGAGAGGAAATTGACGAAGCTTCAGCGGATGAAACGGACAATGTGCTGAAAAATGCACCACACACCTTGGCGATGCTCACCAGCGACTCATGGGAGCATCCCTATAGCAGGGAAAAAGCAGCTTTCCCATTACCGTATGTTGCAGAAAACAAATTTTGGCCAAGTATCCGAAGAACAGACGAAGCGTTTGGGGATCGTAATTTAATGTGCTCCTGCGCTCCAATTGAAGATTACGTAGAGGCCTAAAAACCATTATAAACATTGATAAAAAGCCTTGATTCTATAATAAGATCAAGGCTTTTTTCGTATCCTGCATTATATAGGTTACCTTTTGGACATTGTATAATTTATTATGCATGCATAATATCAACGGTTCAATATCTTAACTTGTATTGATTAATAACCTCTGCGCAACATGAAAATCGGTATAACAGGCACAGGAAGTCACATCCCTTCCATAATTACCAAAAACGAAGATTTTTTAAATCATGAGTTTATGGAAACCGATGGGTCGTCCTTTGAACAACAGAACAATGTGATCATTGAAAAATTCGAGGCCATAACGGGCATTGCCAATCGAAGGTACGCCAAACCCGATCTTAAAACATCGGACATTGGATTTTTAGCTGCTGAAGAAGCGATTGCAAGTGCCAAAGTGGATAAGGAGGAACTCGACTACATCATATTTGCCCATAATTTTGGCGATCTTACCCCTGGGAAAATCCAAGGGGATACTTTGCCCAGTCTCGCCACACGTGTCAAGCATTTATTGCGCATCAAAAATCCAAAATGTGTGGCCTACGATCTTATTTTTGGTTGTCCAGGTTGGATTGAAGGTATGATCCAAGCTACCGCTTTCATCAAAAGTGGTATGGCCAAAAAATGTTTGGTCATCGGAGGAGAAACACTCTCCAGAGTTGTAGACCCCCATGATCGGGACAGCATGATTTTTTCCGATGGTGCGGGAGCAGCCATACTAGAAGCCGACGCACCCAATGGTGAAATCTTATCCCATGCTTCGGTAACCTACGCTAATGAGGAAGCGTACTATCTGTATTTTGATAAATCAAACTGTCCTTCGGAACCCAAGGATACCCGATACATAAAAATGCAAGGGCGAAAAATCTACGAGTTCGCCTGTATCAATGTCCCCAAAGCCATGGCGAGCTGCCTTGATGACAGCGGTGTTGCCATAGAGAACGTTAAAAAGATATTCATCCATCAGGCCAACGAAAAAATGGACGAGGCCATTATCAAAAGGTTTTATAAGATTTACGGTAAACCTGTACCTGAAAATATCATGCCGATGAGCATACAGGATTTGGGGAATAGTTCCGTCGCCACCGTGCCCACCCTTTATGACATGGTCCTAAAAGGAAAACTACCCAATCATGAAGTAAAAAAAGGAGATGTGGTTATATTTGCCAGTGTTGGTGCGGGAATGAACGTTAATGCGATTGTTTACAGATGTTGAAATGCTTGAAAAAACAAGGTTAAGTATTAGGTTAAAGTGCAAAAACAAAGAGAAGAGAAACAAAAGCCAAGACTGAAGTCATGAGTTAAGAATTCAACGTTATTGGGTCATTGAGTACTGTACACCGATACTACCAACTAACTTCCCACGTTTCGACTTAAGTTTATCCTGGGCGTGGTTGAAGAGCCCGACATGACAAATCAAAACGGCATTCAACAAGAGTTTCGAGCAATTGGTGCAATTCGTGTCAAAAGTGAGAAGAAAAACATAGGCAGAGATCCAAAAATCAATACTCCAATAACTGAACAACCCAACAACATAAAAACTTATTTGGGATTTGTGGTTTGTTTTTTGGAATTTTAGCCCATGTACGAAAACAACTTTCCCAATAAGCGCTATAAACATACCTTAGCGTTCTTGAAAAAACATATTGACCCTTCGGAATCCATCTTGGACCTTGGGGTTGAAAATCCCTTTTCCGACATCATGAAGTCCAATGGTTATAACGTAACCAATACCACAGGAGAAGATTTGGACTTGGATTTTCAAAGTGTTACCCAGTCGGATGCCGATGTGGTGACCGCATTTGAGATTTTTGAGCATTTAGTCGCTCCATTGAACGTACTAAAGGAGGTAAAAGCGAATAAATTGGTAGCAAGCATCCCCATGCGATTGTGGTTTTCCCCAGCTTACCAAAGCAAAACCGACCCATGGGACCGCCATTATCACGAGTTCGAGGATTGGCAGTTTGATTGGCTTTTGGAAAAGGCAGGCTGGACCATCAAAGATTCCGCTAAATGGACCAACCCCACAAAAAAAATTGGAATACGCCCCATTCTCCGATATTTTACCAATCGCTATTATATCGTTTATGCTGAACGCGTGCCATAGAAAGGCGGTGGGGTAAAAGTTAAATGAAGTATAAGTTCAAGTATCAAGTACAAAAAAATAGAGAAGAGAAGCAAGAGCTAAGAATCAAGACCTCGGGCATCTGACTTCTGACAAGTTCAAATTCAAGTGCATCCGACTATGTTATTGGATTAATGAGCTATTCAGCTATTTCTGACATCGAGTATCTGACATCAAACCCAGGTTCAAGTTCAAACTCAAGTGTCAAGTTTTTAAAATCAAAGACTGGAATTTCTGCGAATCAAATACTAACTCCTAAACACAAAACTAATTTGGGATAAGTGCCCAGATTTTTGGAATTTTAGCCAATGCGCATCAGTATCGTTATCCCAGCTCACAATGAGGCTCCTTTTTTAAAGGATTGCTTGGATTCTTTTGTGGCCCAAACCTATTTGCCCAACGAGCTTATTGTGGTGGATGACAATTCTTCTGATAATACCTTCGACATTGCATCCAGCTATTCGAAAAAGTACGACTGGATAAAAGTTTTTCAGCGTAACTCCGCAGATGAGCATATCCCCGGGAAAAAAGTGGTGGATACTTTTAATTTTGGTTTGGCACACACTTCGGAATATGATCTCATAGGAAAGTTTGATGCGGATATCATTCTCCCAAACATTTATTTTGAACTCATTGTAAATCAATTTCAGGCCAATTGGAAACTAGGAATGTGCTCAGGACTCCTCTTCATCAAAAAGGAGGGCGAATGGATTTATGAGAACATTGCTGATAAAAACCACATTCGAGGTCCAATTAAGCTGTATCATAAAGCTTGCTTTAACAAAATAGGTGGTTTACGGCCCGGGGTTGGCTGGGACACGGTAGACACTCTTTTAGCCCAATACCATGATTTTGACATCTTGACCATTCCCGAACTCCAAGTGAAACATCTCCGTCCAACTGGACATGGGTACAGCTCCAAAAACTATCAATCCAAGGGTGTGGCGATGTACAAAATGGGTTACGGACTTGTACTCACTAAAATTGGTGTACTCAAAATGGCTTGGCAAGCCAAAAGTCCACGCTTATACTTTCAAGCCGTGTTGGGTTTCCTGAAAGCTTTATTCCAACAACAACCCAAATATGTTTCCAAAAAAGAGGGCAAATTCATCCGAAAATATCGCTGGAAAGGAATCAAATCCAAAATTTAAACACACAACAACTGTTCGACCATCAAACATTTTACACGTTATTTTCTATTAACGACAAAGAATGGACCTACATCCATTCCTCCATAGGGCTACACGCAAAGCAGCAAAGCAAATTCCGTCAATTCAAATGGGGCATTCATCAATTTTCATCATTGTATTACCCAACCTTTAGCCAACTTTATAAGTAGCAGCGTACCCAAAATTTTTTGTCCTAGATTAAACCTCAACATCAAAATAGGGTTCATAAAATGATTAAACCTATGAAACCTGACCTACAATTCTGGAAAAAGCTACTCATTTCCTTGGCTTTTGTGTCTTGTATACATATCGCTACAGCACAAATTCCAGGGCAAAGCTATTTTGATGATACCGGGTATGTGGAATACATCCATGGCAACTCCCCTGTTATCATTTCAGTTCCCCATGGCGGTCTTTTGCCACCAGATATCATACCTGACAGGAATTTCAATGGCTGAATTATTAAAAATGATACCTATACCCAAGAAACGGGAAGAGTCATAGCCGATGCCTATCATCAACAAAGAGGCTACTATCCTTTTGTAATCATCAACCTTTTAGAGCGGGCAAAGTTTGATGCCAATCGCCCAATCGATGAAGCTGCTGACGGAAACCCTACCATTGAAACAGCCTGGATCAATTACGAATCCGCAGCATCAATAATTGTTCAAGACTTTGGGAGAGGACTTTTCTTGGGCCTCCATGGACATGTTCATGAGGTGGAACCCGTGGTACTGGGTTACACTTTTACAGGTGCCGAACTTAGATTATCGGATGCCACATTGAACACCAACACCTACATCGGAAGAATTAGTATAAAGACATTGATAAATGATAACCAGAATTCATTAGCACATGTAGAACTTCTGATAGGCGAACTAAGTTTTGGGGCTTTACTACATGAAAAAGGCTATCCAACGGTGCCCAGTCCTACTGACCCTGCTCCAGATGAAAATGAGGATTATTTTAATGGAGGGTACAATACTTGGGTACATGGTTCAAGGTTAAACGCATAAGAAATAGATGGCATTCAAATTGAGGTCAATCATGACGTTAGATTTGATGAGATGGACAGAATTCTTTTTGCCGAAGCAAGCGCAACCAGTCTAGGACAATATTTGAGTTTACATTACGGAGTTGTTATTATCGACTTTGATGAAGATGGAACCATGTCAGATGTGGATTGTGACGACTTCGACCCAGATATCAAACCCAATGCGGAGGAGGTTCCCTATAAAGGTATCGATGATGACTGCGCCCCAAGCACTTAGGACGATGACCTAGATCAAAACGGATTTGACAATGCGGATGATTGTGATGACTCCAACTCTGACATCAATCCCGATGCGGAGGAGGTATTAGATAATCAAGTGGATGAAAATTGCGATGGCATCATTGAGGTCACATCGTCATCTGAGTCTGAGCCTGAGCCTGAGCCTGAGCCTGAGCCTGAGCCTGAGCCTGAGCCTGAGCCTGAGCCTGAGCAAAAGAACACAAACGAATTCATTATATACCCTAATCCAGCCAGCGAAAACCTATACATTGTAAAACCCCACAGTCATGATTTCAAAATTGAAATCTTTGATGTCAACCAACGTCAAGTTTTGAGTGAACGAAACCGGTCCACCTTTGACATTGCACGTCTATCTAACGGGATTTACTTTTTAGTATACAGTGATTTAGTAACTGGCAAGAGAACCGTTAAAAAGTGGGTTGTCTCCAAATGACGACTTAATCAAACTCCAACACTTCCCCAATCGGCTGTCCTGTTGCTCCATTTGGGAATGCAATGCCCAGCAAAGCTGCAATGGTTGGTGCGATATCAGGAATTTCAGTTCGGTTTACCGTGCTTCCCTGCTTGATTCCCTTTCCGTAGAGCAACAACGGAACATGGGTGTCATAAATCTGCGCGGAACCATGGGTAGACCCTGTTCTGCTGTACGATATATAACCTGTGCTTGGCACCAAAAGTATGTCTCCCGAACGCTTTTGATTATAGCCATTCTGCAAAATGTACGGAATACCCTCGGTATATTCATTTTGCCACATTTGGTCTGCGGTGTAGACTTGACTTATACCTTCATAGGACAATAATTCCCGTGCAATATCCTCTTGGGCATCGTCCAAATCAATATCCAGATTGGCCAAAATCTTGTGGTCCAAAAACAATTGATAGTTGGAAAGATCTCGTACCACATCCGTAGTTCCATATTTATATTGAAGAAATTCAGCAAACTTTGTTTTCATACCTCCCATATCCAAATAACCGGCAGGGATTTTAGAATCCATCAAGTATGAAGGCACATTTACCGCGGCGTGATCCGCAGTCAAGAAAACTGTGTATTCCCCTTTACCCACTTTTTCATCCAAAGCAGAAAAAATACGGGCCAAGTCTTGGTCTAACCGAAGGTAGGTATCCTCAACCTCTTTGGAGTTTACCCCAAAAAAATGCCCTACGTAATCGGTACTGGAAAAACTAATGGCCAAGAAATCGGTAATGGTATCTGCACCCAATTTCTCAGCTTCCAAAGCGGCCAGTGCAAAATCCGCGGTGATGCTATTTCCGTAAGGACTTCTTCGTATCAAATCGAAACGACCATTTTGATCCCAGATGGCAGGTAGGTCATGCGGGAATGTATTGGTGGTTTCCCCTTTTTGCAGCCCCTCATAATTATTGGCATCCAAACCACTTTCAGCATAGGTTTCGATTGGTTTTAGGGTATTCCAAGGCTTTTTATAGGCTTCAACCTTATCCGAGGCATTAAAATCCGCCACCCATTGGGGCAATTCATCCATATAATAGGAACTGGTTATCCAATTTCCTGTTTCTCCACCTTCAAACCAATATGCCGCATTGGCAGCGTGACCTGCAGGCAAAATAGCTCCTCTATCCTTTAATGCTACACCGATGACCTTTCCTCTCTTTTGGGTATGCAAGCGCAACTGATCGGTAATCGTGGTCACTAACATTCGGTGGGGGGACATTTGCCCAGCATCCGAAGTTGTTCCCACAGAAGTGTAGCTATCATCCCCTGCGCAGTACACATCCTCTCCTGATTCTTTATCGAACCAATCGTTCCCAATAATCCCGTGCATGGAAGGTGTTGTACCCGTATAAACGGAAGTATGTCCAGGTCCCGTGCTTGTTGGGGCGTAGTTAAAATGGTTGTTCTTGCAATTGAAACCCTCATTGACCAATCTTTTGAAGCCCCCTTCGCCATACTGATTCCAAAAACGGGTCAAATAATCGTATCGCATTTGATCCACAACAATACCCACGACTAATTTCGGGGTTTGGGCAATAGGTGCCGGTTGAGGTGCTGCATCGTTCTTTTTTCTGCGTTGACCATACGTGATACCGATCATGCACAATGCTAAAATGGATACTAAAAGATTGGTTGTTTTCATGCTAAAGTTTTAATCAAATAAGAGCAAAACTATTGAATTCTCTTGTTTAAAAATTTAAATGAAGGTTAAATGCTGCACAATATTCTTATTTTTATGACCTCAAGTCCAAAAAACGCATGAAATACCTAGAAGCGATTGGAAAATACTTCATCATGGTTTGGGAAGTATTTAAAAAACCTACCAAGTGGCGCATTATGAAAACCTTGATTTTCAAGGAAATCGATGAGCTTATTTATGGAGCCATGGGCATTATCATATTCATCTCCTTTTTTATCGGGGGAGTTGTAACCATTCAAACCGCATTGAACCTGACAAATCCCCTATTACCAAAAAGTCTCATTGGTTTTGCAGCAAGGCAATCGGTTATTCTTGAGTTTGCACCGACCTTTACCTCCATCATTATGGCAGGAAAGGTAGGATCGTATATTACTTCGAGTATAGGCACCATGAGGGTTACCGAACAGATTGATGCCCTTGAAGTCATGGGGATCAACTCACTGAATTACTTGGTGTTCCCTAAAATTGTATCCGTAATGTTGTATCCCTTCGCTGTCGCGATTTCCATGTTTGTAGGCATATTGGGAGGCTGGGTAGCGGCCGTCTTTGGCGGCTTTGCTCCTAGTGGTGATTTTATCCAAGGGCTTCAGATGGATTTTAATGCCTATCACGTAACCTACGCCCTCATTAAATCGGTGGTTTTTGCCTTTGTGATTGCCACGGTTCCTTCATATCACGGTTATTATATGACAGGAGGAGCTTTGGAGGTTGGAAAAGCAAGTACAACTTCGTTTGTTTGGACGAGTGTCGTGATTATTATTTTGAACTACATATTAACGCAATTGTTGTTGGGCTGATGATAGAAGTGGAAAACATACATAAATCGTTTGGGGACAACCATGTGCTCAAAGGTATCAGTACGCAGTTTGAAAAAGGAAAAACCAACCTGATCATTGGGCAAAGTGGATCTGGAAAAACAGTTTTCCTAAAATGCCTGTTAGGACTTTTCGAGCCTGATGAAGGCAACATATACTACAATGGCGAGTGCTATTCCGAACTTTCCGTAAAACAAAGAAGGAACCTACGTCAAGAAATGGGCATGGTATTCCAGGGAAGTGCGCTTTTTGATTCCATGACGGTAGAGGGCAACGTCATGTTCCCTTTGGATATGTTCACGAACCAGTCCCAATCCGAAAAGCAAGACCGCGTGGACTTTGTTTTGAAACGTGTCAACTTGGTAGACGCACACAAAAGATATCCCGCCGAGATTTCCGGGGGTATGCAAAAAAGGGTGGCCATTGCAAGGGCCATTGTAATGAATCCAAAATACTTGTTTTGTGACGAACCCAACTCTGGACTTGATCCCAAAACGGCCATGTTGATAGACAATCTGATTCATGAGATCACCCAAGAATACGACATTACCACAGTAATCAACACCCACGATATGAACTCCGTTATGGAAATAGGGGAAAAGATTATTTTCCTGAAAAATGGATTCAAAGAATGGCAAGGCTCCAACAAAGAAATCTTTAAAACGGACAATAAGGCTGTTACCGACTTTGTATACTCTTCTGAGCTCTTCAAGAAAGTGCGACAAATGTATATCGAGGAAAGAAATTAAGCCCCACTGGCCTTACCCCTGGAAATATTAACCCAACCTTAATTTGAACGTGCCGTTTATTTAACGAAAAATCCAGAATTTTCGGAAAAAATCAACCATGCCACGTTTTTATTTCCTCCTTCTTACCTTTTTGTCCCTTTCAACGGTCTTTGCCCAAGATAAACCTACCATCTACATCGACATACCCACCCAACAAAAACCTTGGAACCATATCGATTGGAACGCTTCCCCTGAACAATTCCAATTCGCCATCGTTACCGACCGAACTGGCGGACACCGACCCGGAGTCTTTCCCACAGGGATTAAAAAATTGAATTTGTTACAACCCGAATTTGTAATGAGTGTCGGGGATTTTATCGAAGGCTATACCCGCGACACGGTCCGGTTGAACCAAGAATGGAAGGAATTCAATGGCTTTATATCCCAACTTGAGGCCCCCTTTTTCTATGTTCCCGGAAACCATGACATCACCAATGAGGTCATGGAAGAAAAATGGGAAGAAATGTTCGGCGTATCCTATTATCATTTCGTTTATAAAGATGTGCTTTTCCTTTGTTTGAATTCCGAAGACAACCTACGAGGCGCTGGAAAAGGAACCATTGATGATGAACAGTACGAATACATCAAAAAAGTATTGGAAGAAAACCAAGACGTGAAATGGACATTGGCCTTTTTGCACCAGCCGCTTTGGGTCCAAGACGACACCAAACGATGGGACGATGTGGAAAAATTGCTTCAGGACAGACCGCACAATGTTTTTGCCGGACACTATCACAGATACTGGAAATCACAAAGGAACAATGGCAAATATATTGCCTTGGCAACGACGGGTGGCGGAAGTCAGCTCAGAGGGAAGGCATATGGCGAATTTGACCATGTGGTTTGGGTCACTATGACAGAGGAAGGTCCCATTTTGGCCAATTTGTTCCTGGATGGAATATGGGACGAAGATGTAGTGACCGAGGAAATTGTTGACTTGGTTCGGAACAGTCCATTTCCAGTAAAAATAGAACCGGTGTATGAGAATGACCCTAACGCCAAAACCAGCACCACACAAGTAAGGGCAACCAACAATTCGGATACCAAAATGAGGGTACAACTGAAAGGTATCGCTAACGAAGAATTATTTTATCAGTTTAAAGAGACCGATTTTATTGTGGAACCCAATGATGTGACCGTTTTTGATTTGACCATTGAAAACGCACATGGCAAAGCTTTAAAAGACCTTTCATCCATGAAAGTGGAAGCCGATATTACTTATCTGTTTGAAAATCAACCAAACGTTGAATTCTCATCAACCTTGAATTTTCTGCCCTTCTTTAAATATGAAACGAAAGAAATATCCAAAGTAAAGTTGGATGGAAAACTGAAGGAATGGAATAATTCCAAATGGATTACAGTAGAACATATGGATGGCTCCCCTTTTGATTTTGATGGCAAAGAAGATTTTGAGATGAAGTTTGCCACAGCTTATGACGATACATATTTTTACGTGGCAGTGGATGTCAAGGACAACGATTTTCATACCAATGAAGAAGGATCATATTGGGGACAGGATGCCATTATTGTTGGCCTTGATGCCCGACCCCAACGAACCAGTGCTTTTAGTGCAGGAGCAGGAAGAGGTCGAGATTGGCTGGCTTTTTTAAGAACCTTCAAAGAAGAAAACCCTATATACCAAGAAGATACCTTGCCCGTTAAGGTAAAGTCTGCATTGAAGAAAACTGAAACAGGGGCGCAAATGGAAATGGCCATACCTGTTGAATATCTCAACAAAATGCATGAAGGTCCATGGACCTCCTTACGTTTGGATATTGGCTATTATGATTTTGATGCAGATGACGAAGGTTCCACAACCCATTTTTGGGTGCCCGCTTGGAATGAAAGCAGTGACATCCCGGGCTCCGGAATGATCTTTAAAAAGTAAAGCAAAAGTTTATTCGGCCTCTTTAATGACCAAAGTTGAATCTTGCAGCCTTAGTTTTAACCAAGCCAGCATTTTTTTGGTATCCGTTTCCTTTTGAGTGGAACTCACACCAGTTTTCCAATTTACCTCAAAAACGGGGACGGTATCCATTTTTTTAAAATCGGTACGTATTTGATAGGAGAAGCCCAAGGCATCGATATTTTCATAATTGGCTTTTGCCTCTGCGCTTATGTTTTGAAAAGGAATCTGTTTGCCCACATTTTTGGTCAACGTGGCCAATTCCTCTTCAAGGAGTCTGATTTGCTCGTCCTTGTTTAAGAGTTCAGCTTTGTTCTTCTCGTAGAGCTCGCTCACGTAGTTGAACTTTTCTTCGGAATCGTCTCTTCCTCCCTGAATAATATGTAGTTCGGCATCTTTGAGCCTATTGTACTCGTTCTTTTGGGTCCTCCAAGTATTGATGACGTTTTCGGGAACCAATTCATCCCCCATAAAAACCACTTCAATCATGGATGTGCCGTCATCCACATATTCCAGTTTGGTAAGATTGTCCACATACCTTCCAGCGCCATCAAATTGGTATATCTCCACGGTGTCCTGCAAAAACTCTTGGGCCTGCTTCATAAAAAGTGATTCCTGAAACACATTGTAAAAAGTGAATCCAGCAGGAATCATCACCAAAATTCCAGTAATGGATGCCAAACGGGCAATCAATCTTCTCCGTTGTGAGTTGGCATAGCGAACCATGGGAAACCTCAAAAACTTGATGACCAAGAAGGTTGCCAAGCCAATAAAAATGGTGTTTATGATAAAAAGGTACATCGCCCCAGCTGCATATAGCGGTTTGCCTATCGCGAGACCAAAACCTACGGTACATAATGGCGGCATAAGTGCTGTTGCAATGGCCACACCAAAAATAACACTGGCAATGGTCCCTTTTTTGGCCCGGGCAATCACTAAAGCCAGTCCACCAAAAAATGCAATCAGCACATCCCGTATATCGGGTTTGGTGCGTGCCAACAATTCGGACGATTCATCCCGTAAAGGAAAGAAATAGAAAAACAGGAACGCGGTTATCACACTCAGCACCACCATTACGGTAAAGTTTTTGAGCGATCTCCGTAATGTGTCGATATCGTTAATGGCCAAGGACATGCCCATCCCCAAAATGGGACCCATCAAGGGAGAAATAAGCATGGCACCGATTACCACCGCGGTTGAGTTCGCATTCAAACCGATGGATGCAATAAATATGGAGCACACCAAAATCCAAGTGGTGTGGTTTTTAAAGGGAATATCCGCAATTATCGACTCTTTTGTGGCCGCAGCATCCGTATTTGAACGGATTTCCAACAAATCCGACAGAAACTTTCGCACACTGCCCAAAAGCCCCTTAAAATCCTTTTTTACCTCATCCCCACTATCTTGATTGGGAGCTGTGGTTTCCGCATCCTTTTTTTGTTCTTCGCTCATCTATTATGCAAACTGATCCCCAAATTTTTCCTTTACTTGGTTCAATACTTTTTTAATATCCTGTTGTTTGTCTTTTGGATAAATCAATAGCACTTCTTCCTTATCCACGATAATATAGTCTTCCAGGCCATCCACTACAACGACTTTCCCCTTTGGGGAACGAATCATGTTTCCTTTGGCATCTTCCAACAACACTTGGGCATTCACAACTGCATTATCCGCTTCATCTTTATCCAATTTATCGTACAGAGCGCCCCAAGTTCCTAAGTCGTTCCAATCAAAAGTAGCTGGCAGGGTATAAATGGATTTGGATTGCTCCAAGATAGCATAATCGATGGATATGTTTTCTGCCTTGGCATAATTTTCTTGGATAAATGCTCTTTCTTCCTCCGTGTTATAGCTCGAAATTCCTTTGTCAAACAATTCATATTGACTTGGCTGGTATTTTTTGAACGCTTCCACTATGGTTTCCACGCTCCACATAAAAATACCTGCATTCCATAAAAAGTTGCCCTGCGCCAAAAATTCCTTTGCGGTTTCATAATCCGGTTTTTCCCTGAACTGAGACACCTTTTTCAAGTTTTCGTCACTTCCCTTTTCAAATTCGATGTAACCAAAACCGGTGTTCGGGAATGTGGGTTGAATGCCCAGGGTACATAGTGCATTTTCCTTTTCACATTTATCAAAACATGCCGTCACATCCTTTTCAAATGCAGCTTCGTCCTCTATCCAATGATCACTGGGAGCAACGATCATTACCGCATTCGGGTTCATCTTTTGAATCTTTAGGGAGGCATACAAAATGCAGGGTGCCGTATTACGCATCGCAGGTTCCAGAACCACTTGGTCTTGCTTTACCATTGGCAATTGCTCCAAAACCAAATCGTTGTAACGCTCATTGGTCAATATCAAAATGTTTTCGGTGGGAATAAACCTATTTAAACGTTCAAAGGTTTTTTGAATCAACGTTTTGCCCGTTCCCAACATATCGTGGAACTGCTTTGGGTTGGATGATGTACTCACAGGCCAAAACCGGGAACCAACTCCCCCTGCCATCAAAACTGCATAATAATTCCTGTTCATTTCTTTATTTTATGTCATTCCTGCGAAGGCAGGAATCTATTTTGATTTTTTTACTAATACCTGCCACCTCTCGACTGCGCTCGAGATGACACGCTATTTAACCAACTCAACCTCTGCGTTGGGCTGGAACAAATATAATCTGCCAGTTGATAACTCCACACATTCGTACCGTTTTACTTTTTTATTTCCTTTTTTGAACAACTTGCCATTGTAAAGTCTAAAAACACTGCCCGTTGGCAATTCGTATACATAACTGTGCTGTCGTTCTTCCTCATCAAAAGCTTTAAGCGCAATGGATAATCTTGCATCGGTGCTACTGCTTGCTTTTGGGTTTTTAAAATGATTCGCAATGATGGGCAAGAGTTGTCCCGGGAACACCTCGGGCCTAATAAAGGGAACCATTAAGTGCTGAAAGGTACGCTTCCATTCCACACCGTGTGGTTTTATTCGACGACCATACGTTTCAAAGGCCACCAAATGCGCGATTTCGTGGACGAGTGTAATCAGGAATCGGTATTTATTAAGTGAAGCATTTATAGTAATCATATGGAGCCCATTGGGCAATCTTCGGTAATCCCCATGCCGGGTTACCCTATGATTCACAATCTTTAAATTCACCCCATGGGTTTTGATGAGTTCAAAACATGGCGCTACAGCAAGCTCGGGAAGGTATTTTTGAAGGGTATCGTTCACTGGGATAAAGTTACAAGTTTATCCAGAGAATATTTAATGATAAAGCTTAAGGCGTACTATTGCTTACCTGCAACAATTTTCCATTGTACAGTTTTTGACCTGTCAATGCAAACTCTTTGATATAGGTCGCCATCTCCAAGGCTGTGACAGGAGCCTTATATCCAGGAAACGCTTCTTCCAACATTTCTGTTTGTACGGCACCTAAGGCCAACACGTTGAAACTTGGCCCTGTTTCTTTGTACTCCTCTGCCAACAACTCTGTCAAGGTGATCACAGCACCTTTGCTTGAACTGTATGCGGAAAGTCCGGGAAACTTCATACTGCCTTGAACTCCGCCCATGGAACTTACCGTTAGCACATGCCCTTCCTGACCCATCATAGGCAATACGGTCTTTGTCATTTCGGCCACACCGAACACATTTACTTTGTAAACACTTTCAAATTCTTCTGTTGTGGTTTCCGAAAATGGTTTGTTCAGCAATCGCCCTGCGTTATTGATGAGCACATCCACCACATGCCATTGCTCCAAAAAATCATTCAATTTTTTAAAGTCGGCTGGGTTTCCCAAGTCAAAAGAAAAAGAATGGACATTAGGCAAGTTCAGTGCTTTTACGGGTTCATCATTACGAGACAGAGCCAAAACTTGATGCCCTTCCCTCGCAAAAAGTTTTACCAGTTCAAAACCTATTCCCCTACTTGTGCCTGTTATGATAATGTTTGCCATAATTGAATTGATTTTTCATTCCCGAGAAATCGAGAATCTATAAAAACATGTACATCTCGACTACGCTCGATGTGACCTTTTTAAACTTAGTTTAACTTGATTTCTTGGGCAGGAGCATTGGTAATATTCTCAATCACTGGAATAGTTTTGTTCACCAAAGTAGCCATGTGCTCAAAATCCATCAAGCTGTTTTCATCCCCTACCTTATGATAGTGATTGAAATTGGTAAAATCAAACGTGCAAAATGTGTGGGATGGCACACCAAACTCTTCATGAAATGGGTAGTTGTCCGAACGTTGATACAAGTTGAATTCCTTGGCAGTGGGCAAAAAACCAACCAAGTTCTCCTTAGCATACCCATTACTGACCTCTGCCAGATTCGACATATCGTACCCAGTAATGTACATGATGTAATCCTTGTCTTGTAAAGGAACACCTGTCATTTCAAAATTGAGCATGGTATAAAGGTTCAGATCCCACTCCTTTAACTTCTTTGCCAAATGCTTGGAGCCCAACAGTCCTTTTTCCTCTGCACTGAACAAGGCAAAAATCAAGCTGCGCTTATTGGTTTTTTGGGTCCCGAAATAACGGGCCATTTCTAAAACAGACGTAGTACCCGAAGCATTATCGTTGGCTCCATTCGCTATGGCATCACCGTTTTCGGGTTTTATGGTGCCAATATGATCGTAATGTGCTCCTATCAGAATAAATTCATCCTTCAATTCTGGGTCATTGCCCTCAACCACACCAACTATATTGTAGGCAGGTTTTTTAAAATTTGACAAGGTGTCTCGATAGGATTCAAAATAGGGTTGTACCCCGTACGATTTGAAATAGTTTTCTATATAGGTTGCTGCCATCTCAATGCCTTCGCTTCCTGCTTCTCGTCCTTTCATATCGTTGGACGCTAAATAATTCATTATTTCCCCAATTCGTTCGGCTTCCGTGAACGTGTTGTTCGATTTAGTGCTCTTCGGGGACTCCGTGGTTTCAACGGCTGCAGTTTGGCCTACCTGGGTAGCCCCACAATTCATTGCAAAAAGCGTAAGCAGTAAATAAGACAGTAATTTCATTCGTGTTGTTTTTTGAATTTTTTAAAGATAAAAAAAAGCATCCCGAAAAAGGATGCTTTTTAATTTATGTATTCTTAATAATAATCATTAACAATCTACGCCAACATGGTAACCGGGTTTTCCAAATAAGCCCTCAAGGTTTGAAGGAACTGGGCACCTGTGGCACCATCTACCGTTCTGTGATCACAGGCCAAGGTAACTTTCATCGTACTTCCTGGCACAATCTCACCATTTTTCACCACCGGTTTCTCAACAATGGCACCTACCGACAAAATTGCGGAATTGGGTTGGTTGATAATGGAAGTAAATTCTTGAATACCGAACATACCCAAGTTGGATACGGTAAAGGTACTTCCTTCCATTTCATCTGGCTTGATTTTCTTGTTTCTTGCCCTTCCTGCCAAATCTTTCACTGCGCTTCCCAATTGTGTCAAACTCAACTGATCGGCAAATTTAACTACAGGAACCACAAGACCTTCATCAACAGCTACGGCCACTCCCATGTGTACATGATGTTTGTACAACATGGAATCCCCGTTCCAAGTGGTATTGACCTGCGGGTGCTTTTTAAGCGCCATGGCACAGGCTTTCAACACCATATCGTTGAAAGACACTTTTGTATCCGGCAAGTTGTTGATCTGCGCTCGAGATGCTTTGGCATTGTCCATATCCACCTCAATGGTCAAATAATAATGAGGTGCTGTGAATTTGGACTCGCCCAAACGCTTGGCAATTACTTTACGCATGGTTGAGTTTTTTACCTCTTCCACGCTTTCCTCACCAACTGGAAGTGCAACCGGTGCTACTGCTGGAGCGGCTTCGGCTTTTTCTGTTGATGGCGCTGCAGCTTTTTCAGCTGGCGTAAAGTTCTCGATGTCTTTTTTAACGATTCTACCGTTATCTCCTGTTCCTTTTACATCGGCCAAGTTGATGCCTTTTTCCTCAGCAATCTTTTTGGCCAATGGCGAAGCAAAAATACGTTGTCCATCTTGTGTCGCGGGTGCAGATTCTTCTTTGGATGATTCTTCAGATGCTTTAGGAGCAGCCTCTTTAGAAGCTTCTTTTTTGGATGCTTTTTTGGAAGAACCACCTCCAGCTTGTGCTTTCAACACAGCATCCACATCGGTTCCTTCTGGACCGATAATGGCCAAAAGTGAATCAACCGGGGCACCTTCGCCTTCTTGAATACCGATATGCAACAAAGTCCCGGAATAGAATGATTCAAACTCCATGGTAGCCTTGTCCGTTTCGATTTCGGCCAAAATATCGCCTTCCTCTACTTCATCACCGACACTCTTTAACCAGCTGGCAACGGTTCCTTCTTCCATGGTGTCACTCAATCGGGGCATGGATATGACTTCCACACCTTCGGGAATTTCAGCAGGCTCATCTTCTGAAGCTGAGCTTTCCTCGGCGTCAGGTTCAGAAGCATCTTCTTCTTTCGCAGAATCGGAAGAACTCTCGCCCCCACCATTCAACAATCCAGAAATATCCTCTCCTTCTTCACCGATTATGGCCAAAAGTGAATCAACCGGGGCACCATCACCTTCCTCTATTCCGATGTGGAGCAAAGTCCCTTCATGAAAAGATTCAAATTCCATGGTGGCTTTGTCCGTTTCGATTTCAGCCAAAATATCTCCTTCTTCGACTTTGTCCCCTACGTTCTTGAGCCATTTCGCCACGGTTCCTTCTTCCATGGTATCGCTCAATCTAGGCATGTTGATTACTTCTGCCATCTAATTATAATTTATGTTGTAAAAATGGATAGTCCTCTTGTTCGTACACGGTATCGTACAACTGTTCTTTTGGCGGGAAATCTGATTCCTCAGCGAATTTCTCACACTCTTTTACCAGATCCTTTACCTTTTTATCGATTTTCTTAAGGTCGTCTTCGGATGCATATCCTTTCTCTAGAATCACATCTTTGACCTGAGTAATCGGATCTATCTTTTTATACTCTTCTACTTCTTCTTTTGTTCTGTAATGCTGCGCATCGGACATGGAGTGACCACGATATCTGTACGTTTTCATCTCCAAGAAGGTTGGACCTCCTCCTGTACGTGCCCGTTCAATGGCCTTATCCATTTCCTTCGCCACATTTGCAGGATCCATTGCATCTACTGGGCTACATGGCATTTCGTAACCAAGACCCAATTTCCAGATATCCGTGGAGTGCGATGTACGGGCCACGGATGTACCCATGGCATAACCATTGTTCTCACATATGAAAACCACTGGCAGTTGCCAAAGCATAGCCAAGTTGAAGGCCTCATGTAGTGAACCTTGCCTGACAGCACCATCACCCATGTAACAAAGCGTTACCGAATCCCTTTTGAAATATTTATCTGCAAATGCCAATCCAGCACCCAAAGGAATTTGTCCACCTACAATTCCGTGTCCTCCATAAAAACGGTGCTCTTTGGAGAAAATGTGCATGGAACCTCCCATACCCTTGGAGGTACCCGTAACTTTTCCATAGAGTTCCGCCATTACCTTTCGCGGGTCCACACCCATTCCGATTGGCTGAACATGGTTACGATAAGCAGTGATCATACGATCCTTATCCAAATCCATGGCGTGCAATGCACCTGCCAAAACTGCTTCTTGACCATTGTACAGGTGCAAGAAACCTCTAACTTTTTGTTGAATATATACGGCGGCTAGTTTATCCTCGAACTTTCTCCAGAAAAACATGTCCTCGTACCATTTAAGGTAAACTTCTTTGGTAATTTTTTTCATCTACGGTTGTATTAAATGAATTTCCCCTGTGTAGGGAAAAGCAAAAATACATATATATCTGTTTTGGAAAAAGAATTGAATTAAGAATCGCCCAAAAATGAGCTATTGAATGCCAATGGTAAAATATCGGCCATGGAACGACATTTATAAATTGGCCCTTTTTCCGACTGCATCAGCAATGTAATTGGTGTGTTTTGTTTTTGTTCGTACTCCATAATGGATTGCCGACAATTGCCACATGGCGCTGCGGGCACCTCCACTTCATGATTAGATGAAGAAGCACATATGGCAATGGCCTTTACGGCCACTCCCGGATATTTTGCACCAGCATGAAAAATAGCCACGCGCTCTGCACAAAGTCCAGATGGATAGGATGCATTTTCCTGATTGTTCCCTATGACCACTTCGCCATTCTCCAACAATACGGCGGCTCCGACCCTGAATTTGGAATAGGGAGCATAGGCATTCTCCCTAGCAACTGCTGCATCCCGTAACAATTTTTGCTCGTTTTGTGACAACTCCTTTTCATCTTGAAAAATGAGTAATTCAAAACCTATTTTCTTTTTTTCCATCTAAATCAGGTGTATCTCAAAAATAAAAAAACCTGCCACAAGGGACAGGTTTTTCATTTATATATTTAATGTCTTCTTCTTAATCATTGTAGAATTCTTCCCCTAAATTAAAGGTAAGTGAGAACCGCAAGGTGTTTTCCAATGGGTTTCTAACCTGAGAGGTCGAGAACAGATAGGAAAGATCAATCTGCGTTGAGTTGAATTTGAAACCAGCTCCCAGTGTAAAGAATTTTCTGGAACCTTTTTCCTCACTTTCATTAAAATAGCCACTGCGCAGCATGAAAGCTTCCCTAAACTTATATTCGGCACCAAGGGCCCAAGTGACTTCTTTCAGTTCTTCACTGAATCCATCCGGTGCATCTCCAAAGGATTCAAAAACTCCTTGAAAAAAACCAATGTTCTGATACTCATCATTATCCTCCGTAGTGATTTGTCCATCCCCATTGAAATCCCTAGGGGTGGGCACCAATAATTTATTGAACTCGGTAGTTACTGCCAAAACGTTGTCTTGATCAAAAATAAAATCAAACCCTCCACCGAACTTTAAATTGGTCGGTAAAAAGTTTTCTTGCCCCCCTTCGTCATATTGTATGGAGCCTCCCAAGTTTGAAATGTTGAAGCCTGCCCTCCAGCGACCATCAAAATTGCTATAAGCGATTTCCGGAGATCTATAAAATCCAGCGATATCCACTGCAAAGGCATTGGCCGCTTGTGAATCTTGGGCTCCATCTTGAAATCTTAGATTCGAACTGATGAACCTACCACCAACGGCCATCGAAAATGTTTGGCTCAATTTTAAAGAGTAAGAACCATCCAAGGAGAATTCATTGGGTTTTACAATTCGGGGATCAATTTCCGTGAAATCCCTTCTGAACTCAATCTCTCCCAAACCAAAATAACGAATACTGAAGGCAAAGGCACTTCTATCGTTCAGCTTATTGTAAAAATTGGCATTCAACAAGGACACATCGTTCACAATGCTTTCCAAATATGGAGTGTAGCTTACCCCTATTCCCATTTTTTGGGTGGCAAACGCATATTTAGCTGGGTTCCATTGTTGGGAGTATGCATCAAAAGAAGTTGCAACACCCAAGTCCCCCATACCAGAAGCTCTTGCATCCGCTGCTATATTCAAAAAGGGAACGGCTGTTGTGATGGCTCTTTCCTGCTGGGCTACCAGTTGTGGTGCCACAATCAAGAAAACGACCACTGTCAATAACTTTTTCATTCTAAAATTTTAGCATTTAGCGTAGTTCAAGCTTCGAAAAATCGTCTTGGAAGCAATACAGACTAAACGGTGTTTTGACAAAAATCTTATATCCCAATGCATATTTTTGCATGTTAATCGTCAAAAACACCATTATTGGTTGGTCAATAAGGTAATGTCGAGCTGAAAAGGTATTTGTCCAAACCGTTAAAAACCAATCTCTCTATACTAATTCAATCCCTTCTCCGTTACAGAAGTGTAGCGTGGGCCAATTGCCACATCGCCAGAAATATTTGATGAGCACAAAATATAATGGTAAAAAGACCGTTTTAATGCCATTGAAGGATTTAAAAAAATCAAAACAAGTCGAAGATACTGAGGGTAAAACACCCTGAGTTTTAAAGTACTCAAGCCCAAATTATGAAAAAACACTTAATCAAAGTTGTACTTTCTTGCGCCGTAGTGATGGGAAGTTTTTCCAGTTGTAAAAACTCTTCCTCATCAAAGAATGTCTCCAGAGCCACCGGTTGGAAAATCAATGCCAAAGAAGGAGGATTTCAATATAATTCGGATTTCAAGGAGCAGGAAACTCCTCCGGGAACCGTATTTGTAGAGGGGGGAACATTTACCAAGGGTAAAGTCCAGGATGATATCATGCATGATTGGAACAACACCCCTACCCAACAACACGTACAGTCCTTTTATATGGATGAGACCGAGGTAACCAATGTCATGTACCTTGAGTACTTGGATTACCTTAAAGAGGTTTATCCTCCGGACAACCCCAATTACACCAATATATACACAGGTGCCCTACCGGATACCTTGGTATGGAGAAATCGATTGGGCTTTAACGAAACCATGACCAACAACTACCTAAGACACCCTGCTTATGCCGAGTATCCCGTAGTAGGTGTAAATTGGGTGCAAGCCACTCAATATGCCGAATGGAGAACCGACAGGGTCAATGAAGTAATGTTGGAAAGAGAAGGGTATTTGGCTGAAGATTCCAAATACAAAGTACTGAACGGCGATATTGACGGTACTTTCAGTACTGAAGCATATTTGAACAATCCAGAATCCGTTTACGGGGGTGAGATCGATTCCCTTCAAGGAAAACAAAAAAAGGATTCCATCAATGCCTTTGCAAAAAGAAGTAGCGGTGTCATTATGCCCGCTTACAGATTGCCCACCGAGACCGAATGGGAATATGCAGCGCAAGCATTGGTCGGAACCAGAGAATACAATAACTATAGAGGTAGAAAAAAATACCCATGGGAAGGCGATTACACTCGTAACGGACAACGTGTAGGACGAGGAGACCAATTGGCCAACTTTAAACAAGGTAAAGGTGATTACGGCGGTATTGCCGGATGGTCTGATGACGGTGCCGATATTACCGGAGAGGTCAAATCCTACAAACCCAATGACTTCGGTCTCTATGATATGGCCGGAAACGTAAACGAGTGGGTAGCTGATGTATACCGTCCCATAGTTGATGACGAAATCAGTGATTTCAATTACTACCGTGGAAACGTTTTCATGAAAAAAGCCATAGGCGAAGATGGAAAAGTAGAAGTGCTTGAAGATAAAATTGTCTACGACACCTTACCCAATGGTAAAATCGTGGCCATCAACCTTCCAGGCGAAATCAAAGAGGTTCCAGTCACAGAAAAAGAAACATACCTAAGAACCAATTTTGACAAGAGTGATAACAGAGGTTACAGAGATGGTGACCCTGGTTCATCAAGATTCTTTAGCCGTTTCAGTGATGAAGAAGACAACCAAAGAATGTATGATGCTCCAAAGCACAAAGTAGAACGCAACGACGAAGGCGAACTGGTTCGTCAGTATGATGAATCCAATTACAGAACCTCGCTTATCAACAACGAAGTTCGTGTGTACAAAGGTGGTTCTTGGAGAGACCGTGCTTACTGGTTAGATCCTGCACAACGTAGATATTTGCCACAATACATGGCAACAGATGATATCGGCTTTAGATGTGCCATGTCCAGAGTTGGTTCCAAATCAAGAACCAAGAAAACGGTACGACACAAAAAAGCGAGATAATATAATTTCTTGAGTATTTTAAAAAGCCCCGGCCAAAAGGTCGGGGCTTTTTTTTATCTTCGATTTATGACAATGGAAGAGTTGCACGCTCTGTTTTTGGAGCACCCCACAATATGTACGGACACTCGGAAAATTACCGAAAACTGTCTGTTCTTTGCCCTTAAGGGGCCCAATTTCAATGGTAATGCATTTGCGCAACAAGCCCTGGACAAAGGCGCCTCTTTTGCCATAATAGATGAAGAAGAATTCAAAACCTCTGAAAGATCCATTCTATGCAACGATGTTTTGGGAACACTTCAAGAGTTGGCCTCCCACCACAGGAGCCATTGCAAAGCAAAGATTATTTCGCTTACAGGAAGTAATGGCAAAACCACCACCAAGGAACTCATCAATGCGGTCATCTCCAAAAAATACAGGACGATAGCCACCCAAGGCAATCTCAACAATCATATTGGTGTTCCTTTGACTTTGCTTTCCATAAAAGAGGATACTGAAATCGCCATTGTGGAAATGGGTGCCAACCACAAAAAGGAAATTGAATCCCTTTGCGATATTGCCCAGCCAGATTTTGGGTACATTACCAATTTTGGCAAAGCCCATCTGGAAGGTTTTGGAAGCGTGGAAGGTGTCATTCAAGGAAAAAGCGAACTCTACGATTACCTTACCTCACATAACAAGTATGTTTTTTTAAATGCAGATGATGAGATTCAAAAAGAAAAATTAGCAGGGTACACCAAAAAGATGGGTTTCAGCACTAGAGACCATCACTTTTACAATATCAAATTTCTTGGGGTTGCCCCCTATGTTTCCCTTGAAGTTGAAGGAACACGAATCAATACACACTTAGTTGGCAAGTACAACTTTCCCAATTGTTGTGCAGCCATTTTGATGGGGAAGTATTTCAATGTTCCCTTGGAAGACATCAAATCAGCCATCGAAGGCTATCAACCACAGAACAATCGTTCGCAAATCCTGACCAAAAACGGGTTTGACATTGTATTGGATGCTTACAACGCGAATCCCACCAGTATGAAAGCTGCGTTGGAAAACTTTAGCTTAATGGACGCCCAAAGGAAAACCTTGATCATCGGCGATATGTTCGAATTGGGCAACACTGCCTCCGAAGAGCATCAAGCTATTGCGGATTTTGCAAAGCAATTGAATTTTGACGAAGGATATTTGGTGGGCGAAAATTTCTTCAGTACCAATACTTCATTCCATAAGTTTCCATCTTTTGATGATTTACAGGAACATCTCTCAAATCATCCCTTGAAAAAAGGAACCTTGCTTATCAAAGGATCACGTGGAATGGCTTTGGAAAGGGTTTTGGATATTCTGTAATTGAAAGGAAAAGAGTGGGATATACTGGATTCGAACCAGTGACCTCTGCCCTGTCAAGGCAGCGCTCTAAACCAACTGAGCTAATATCCCGTTGTAAATTGGGCTGCAATATCGGAAATTAATCCCAATCTCCATACTCTGCAGAGTTCTTTGATGTCTCGTGCAAGGTAATATGTAATAATTGCCCTTTTTTCAGCTTGGGTTTCAAGATATCGTAAATCACTTTTACAAAGTACTCCGTGGTAGGCAATAGGTCTGCAAACTCTGGACAATCCTCATTCAAGTTTTTATGATCGAACCGCTCCTCTACCTCATCCTTGATCAAGGCGCCCAAATCGGCTAGATCCATCACAAAACCTGTATCCGGGTCGACCTCGCCTTTTATCCGAACCTCAAGATCAAAATTATGGCCATGGAAACTTGGGCTGTTGCATTTACCGAACACCTCTATATTCTTCTCCTTGCTCCAGTTGGGATTATGGAGCCTGTGGGCTGCATTAAAATGGGCTTTTCTGCAAATTGTAGCAATCATGTTGCAAAGGTAATTCCTTTTTCATCAAACCATATTTTTCTACTATAAAAAATCCCGTTTATCAGCTATCAATTCCATTCCGTTTTAAATTGAAAATCCCATTGGTTCTTTTTAAATTTAGAAAACCAAAAAAAGCCTTTCGTCCCTTGGACATTACTATTATTAAATATCAATAAAACATTAATCCAAAAAAATAAAACTACTATGAAGATTACCTATTTAGGCCATGCCACATTGCTAGTAGAGATGAATGGGAAGAAGATATTGTTCGACCCCTTCATTTCAGGCAACGAAATGGCATCGGATGTAGATATCGACAGTCTTAAAGTGGACTACATTTTTGTGACCCATGGACACCAAGACCATGTACTCGATGTGGAAGCCATTGCAAAAAACAATCCAGAGGCACTTTTAGTCTCCAATTTTGAGGTTGCCACCTGGTTTGGGAACAAAGGCATTGAAGGACACGGTATGAACCATGGCGGGAAATACACCTTTGATTTTGGAACTGCCAAATATGTGACCGCTATCCATTCCAGTATGCTGCCCGATGGCAGTAACGGAGGAAACCCTGGTGGTTTTGTGCTATGGGATGATTCAAAATGCATTTACATAGCAGGGGATACCGCATTGACCAAGGACATGGAACTTATTCCAAAAACCTGCCCAAAGCTGGATATTGCCGTTCTCCCAATCGGGGACAATTTCACTATGGGTTACGAAGATGCGACCATTGCCAGTGACTTTATCGAATGTAACACCGTAATCGGTTGTCATTATGACACCTTCCCTCCTATTAAAATAGATAAAACCAAAGCGGTTGAGTATTTTGAAAAAAAGGGAAAGAAATTGATTTTGCCTGATATTGGGGAGTCCATCACTGTATAAAAAACCAAAAAAGCCTTCGATTTTTCGAAGGCTTTTTCTGTGGGCGCTGAGGGATTCGAACCTAATTCGCCAACCCTTATGTTTATTACGTTTTTCCTTGCCTATGCTTTTGCTGCTAACCGAATTACAGACCACTTTTGGTAACCTTACTTCGTAGATGTCAAATCTAACTATAAAATATTAAACAAACATATACACCAGCTAAACACTAAAATGAGTCGGGATGACTGAATCATCGACGAAATCTTATATTGCCGAAAATCATAGTTTTACCCTGTAACCTTGAAGGAGTTCCCGTTAAAAACACGGAAAGCAAAAAACAACTTTTGAACACAAATTTTATGTATATATGATAACCTAAACATACAAAAATTCTGTTTGAAAAAATTTTTAGGGAAGGCTACAAAAAGGGTGAGGCTAAATTTTAACAAAGATTAGCTCACACAAAAAGATTGATGATAAAAACTGATAAAACTAAATCATATTGATCAGTTAAACGATTTAAGTATCAATATGAAAAATAAAGAACCAAAACTATTGTATTATTTCTAAGTAAGATATATATTTTAAATATGTAGGTTTTTAATTATTAATTTTTTTGTGTAAATTCAAATGTTTCAATTCTAATATTCTTTTTTAATGTAAGATATTCTAGATTAAGAGCTTGCTCAAAAGAAGATGATATTTGCTGCAAAAATTAGCATTTTAAAAGATATTACAAGGAAACTAACTGTATGAAACGGAGATGAAATTGTGGATATATCAAACCGTATTATCAAACATTTTAATACATGGAACGTGCTAATATAGAAGACGGATACTGTAAATTACGCAAGTGAAAGACTTTACAGAAGTCGATTAAACGCTATCTAGTTTTACAGATAAACGCTATCTAGTTTTACAGAAGAACCAATTAAATATAAGCCCTCAAATAATACTCAATAAAGTCAGTCTCAAAACTGCAATTTAGATTCAATACGCAACTAATTAGATTTTTTTACATCCTTTCTAAGGATCTAAACAACTAATTTTATGAAAGTTAGTATTTAATTAATTTAATATTAATGCTATGAAAAACAACACTATAATTATAATCATCCTAATTCCCCTTTTATTATTCGCTGCCTGTTCCAATGGACAAGAAAACAATGATCCTCTGTCAAGTTTAGAGTCATTGTGCATTGAATCTGCAATGGAAACAGAATTAACGGAAGGTGTTCCGGCGATAGTAAAAGTTGTAGAAGAGGGACAGCCATTTTTTAATGGTAATAAAAAGTATTATGAAGTTGACATAGAAACTAATATCCCTGAACTCTTCGAGCTGTATAAAGAAAAAATAATACGAGTTTTTCCAACAAGAAAAATGAATTCGGATGTTGGTGAAGAAGTTTTTATCAAAGGAAAAATATTCTCATGTCTTTCTGGAAATCATGGCCTATTGACCAATGATTTCAAAGGTTTTACTCTTATAAGTGATTAAACCAATTCTTCAAAAAACCAAACATTATGAAAAACTCAAAAAAAAAACCTACTTATCCTATTATTTTTTGCATTCTCCTTAGCATTTGGTCAAAACCGAATCATAGGTGGTAACGATACGACAATCGACCAAAATCCTTGGCAAGTTTCTATGCGGGCAACCAACAACCATCATATTGTAGGAGCTAGAAATAATCATATCTGCGGAGGTTCCATCCTAACATCAGAATGGATTTTAACAGCAGCACATTGTGTGACCAATACAATTAACGGAAACGTTATTGGCGTTAATGAAATAACGATTTCAGCAGGCATAACGCAACGGAATGATTTAACCACAGGGCAGTACAGAAATGTCGCTCAAATTGTCAGGCACCCAAATTACAATAGCATAACTTTTGAAAATGACCTAGCTTTAATCAGACTTACAGCTCCATTGAATTTTAATAGTGATGTACAACCTATTCAATTAACGGATGAAGCATTTGATTCATCACCAAGTAATACTGCAAGAGTAACGGGATGGGGACTTACTACTGATAACGGTTTCCCATCAAACAATCTTCAGACATTGGATATGCCAATCATTTCCAGCAGTAGTGCAAATAGCCAAAATACGGGCTCCGTACAAGTCACATATAATATGATAGCACTTAGATTGGCTAATGCAGGAGTGGCCCCAGGTGACAGTGGCGGTCCTGCAACCGTGTTGAAAAGTGGCCAACGCTTTTTAATTGGCTGTTCAAGTTGGGGAGAGGCACCCAAGGATAACAAGCCCACAATTTATACTCGACTTTACAACTATAGAAATTGGATTGACAACTTCGTGGCTTTTCCATATATTTCTGGAAATAGTTTATTGTGTAATACGAATACCTCTTATACTTTACATAATGGCACTGGAAACATTACATGGTCGTCATCCAGTAATATTCAGGTCGTTTCCGGTAGCAATTCACAAGTTACAGTAAAAGCTTCGAGCTCAACATCTTCCGGTAATGGATGGATACGTGCAACCTCTTCTCATGGCTATACGATTACCGAACGCTTGAATGTGAACCAAAATGCTGGTCAATCCCCAATGACCGTAACTATTTATAATGTCAACAGCAACTATATTGACATTACCGCTAATGGAGGCAGTGGGGAAACCCCATATTCTTGGTATATTAACAATTCCTTTTATACAAACACCACCGGAAGAACATTGACCAAGTACTATACTGAAAGCTCCATAAGGGTAGAAGTAAGAAATGACAATGTTTGTAATACGGGTACCCATAGTGCATATTATACAGGACAAATCCCTGGACGCTATTATTTTAGAGTGAGTCCAAATCCAGTAAAAGACTACTTAACAATAAGTGAAATTTCTCCACTTGAAGAAAGGAAGCTGGGATTAAGCAACCAAAAGACATTCGAATATATACTTTCTGATTTCCAAAGTAACATATTTCTTCAAGGCAAAGGTGAAATTGGAACTTCTGGTTTTGATTTAGACTTGAATGGACTTAAAAAAGGATTGTACATTCTTGAAATTATATCGGAAAGAGAAAGGGAGACCCATAAAATCATTAAAGAATAGAAAGGTTCTCATAGATAATAAGTAAGAGCAAAGCCAAGCATCCGATTTGAAAATCGGATGTTTTTGATGTAATACAAATCGTTCATTCCATTTTATCCATTTAAAAAACATAAAGAAATATAAATAAAATAGGAATCAAGCTTATTTGGACTCCACTTAAACAATAAGTTAATTCGAGTTAAGTGATTTTATCTAGTGCTGAAATTCAGCAATTCGCTCAACAACTGAGACTACATATTTTTCAAAAACGTATAATCAAAATACCAGTTACTGTTCACATTTTTTTTATCCAATCTATCGTGCTTAAAAAATCAAAAGTTATTTGTCATAGCCTAGTATTGCTAATCCAAGGTGTAAATCTTCAACTAAAAGTGGACTGAACTTGGTCTAAAGTTAAGTGATGGCTTTGTAGCCTTCCCTAAAAATGCAACCTTCCCTTAAAACCGAACTGTTTACAAAAAGAACCCCAAATCTTACCTCCAACTTTTGCGCATGGATCCTATCGGGGTTTTGTAGCGTTCCGATAGATAAGCGTGAAGCAAAAACTCGGTAGGGCGCAACCTACTTTTTGGATTTCAGTAGCCCATATCCTCACCTGTGCCCCTCGCCTTATCGATTCCCCTACCTAGAGCTTTGATGATCTTTGCCGCCATTTGTACTTTATTGGTCGGCATACTGGGAGCTTTGACACCCATGGTTTTAAGAAGTTTAAAGGCCATGTCCTTTTCCTTGGTGGGCAGCCCCATGACTTTGGCAAAGAACTTCCCCGGTTCCTTGGCATGGGCCTTACTCCCAACGTAGGATTCCACATAGTTCCTTTTAAATCCCGTTGTTTTATCAAAAGTCTTCTCCGCTGATTGGTAAAAACTATCCCTGTCAAATCCTCTCTTGACCGTCTTTCCATTCAGTTCCACTTCCGATGCCTTGTGCTTGGCCATCGGGGAAAGCGTATAGGTGTTCGTAACATCCCTTCTGCTGACTATGATATGGATATGAGTCTGTGGCCCCTCTTTCTGCATCCCAGCGGCCACAAGCTGTCCGTTCTGTTTGTGAGGGGCCAATCTTGTTTGCTCTGCTATCCTTTTTTCAAGCTCTTTGACATTCCCAACGGACTCGCCCCGTTCCACTTTCCGTACCTCGTTCCTTAGCCTTGCTATTTCACCTCTGTAAGGTGCATTCTCCTAAACCTGCTTATCGAAGCCCCTGTAGGTGCGTTCGCGCTCTATCTTGGCATAATATTTCAAGTTCTCGGCCTTGACCTCTTGGTTCCTATGGAAACTCTTGGCATAGTCCTCCATGAGCTTCCT
>NZ_RZNA01000048.1:7500-21397 GCF_003992595.1 Flagellimonas oceanensis | reverse complement strand
ATAGTTCCCTACACTGGAGTTGTAGGTACTGCCCATTTTCTGTGCCGAGATGGTAAGGTACATGAGCGTTATTTTAATTGATGTTTCAAGCTTTCAAAATCCCCGATGCCCATATTGATTTTGAGATATGGCTTTCCCATCATGGGTTCCACCTTCTCAACATTTTGAAGCATTTCATTGCAATGCTTTTTATAGCTTTCAAATTCTTTTAGCATTCTGTCATGCTCCACTTTTGGAACGGTGTTTCTAGGCTCCAAAAAATCCATTCGCTCTTCTCGTATCTTGACGGGTTCACGTTTAGGTTTCCTCCCGTCCCTCACATATGCCTCATAAAGGATCAACATCATTTCATAGGTGGGCCGGATACTGGTCTTTTCCATGTTCTTGATAATGGCGATGAGCCTATCGAATTTTTTCATCATCTGACGCTCCAGCTTTTTGATATTGTCAACGATGATCTTGGTTCCCTCCCCAAAAGGATCAAGGTTGTTCTCCTTGAAGTAGCATACCATTCCATCCAATACCTCACTATGCGATTTGCCGAACTTTTTAGAATAACTGCGAAAGCGTATGGCCGTCTCCTTCTTTATGGTGATGTTGGAATAACCACCGCTTCCTTTCTTAGTTCTATCATTGGTTGATTGCTTTTCCATAGGTGCGATTTTGTTTTTTAGTGAAATTGCGTCAATTTTTTCGTCAAAAACTTCCAGTGTTTACAGGGCCTCCCGAAGGGTTTACTGTAGATTTCGGAAAAGTCTACTGTAGCCCCAGATTTTGCACAGTATTCCAAAACCTACTCAATTAACTGGTTTTCAACTTGTTGAAGACCCTAAAACAACCGTGATGGCGCAAATTGCGCATCACCCTCTTGCTATTCCCTACGTCCCGCAAGCGGGACCGAATAAATACAAGCTGATTTGAAAATCAGCTGCACTATTAATGTTATTATTTGATGAGTAGTTTTTCCAAATTCCACCTTAAAAATCACGGTTTCCAAATTTTCTCTTGTCCGGCATCTGAATCTGAAAACTTAGAATCCAGTTTCGTTTCCAAGTCACTCATATCTTCACTGATTTTGTTATCCAATACTCTTGCATAAATTTGGGTCGTGGCCAATTCTGAATGTCCCAATATCTTAGAAACAGTCTCTATGGGAACCCCATTACTTAATGTGATAGTTGTAGCAAACGTATGTCTGGCCATGTGGAAAGTAATGTGCTTTTTAATATGGCACGAATCTGCAATCTCCTTTAAATAACTATTCAATTTTTGGTTGGAAATCCCAGGGAATAATTTATCAATGCGTCTTTTGGGATGATATTGATATCTCTTGATAATCGACAAGGCCGGTCCCATTAAAGGTAATTTGAAACTGTTCTTGGTCTTCTGTCTTTTGGTACTTATCCAATGCTTCCCATCGATACCCAAAATCAAGTTATCCTCAGTAAGGTTCATAATATCAATATAAGCAATACCAGTATAGCAACTAAATACAAATAAGTCCTTTACAATCCGCAACCGTTCAATCTTGGTTCGGAACTCCTGGATTTTCCGCAGTTCCTCCAAGGTCAAAAATTCTCTTTCCTTTTTCTCCATCCTTATTTTAAATTTTTGAAAGGGATACTTTTCTATCCATTCGTTATTTACCGCCATTCTAACCATTTTTCTCAAACGCTGAATGTGTTTCATGGCCCCATTGTTCGAAAGCCTCCCATGATGGTGGATTGGATGTAGCTTGCGCAAATAGGTCTCGAAACCCACAACAAATTGGTGATTGAGCTGTGACAATCTATAATCATTGCATTTGTATTGTTTCTTCAAATAGTCCAACAAGTACTTCTGGGTGGTCTTATAATGGCTCAGGGTCGCTTTGCCAAGGTTATGGGCAGCATGTAGATTGTGGTGTTCAAATAGTTCGGTTAAGGTCACTTGATCTAAGTCTTCTCCGAAATACTTCGCCTTGACCATCTGCGGGGTTATATTTGGCGTCTTGGACCGCAGTTCACGATAGCATTGGAAAAGTTCGGTTTCGACTTCCATCAGATAAGTGTTGATTTCCTGTGCGTCGGCAGCGCGCCCCAGAACCCTCGACCCCTTTCTATCCCAACTTTCTATTGGGATGGTATACTTAAGGCTCATGTTAACTCTTTGTTTATCAACGGTGATACGGGCATAGATCTTGGCCGTTCCGTCATTCCTTCGGGCAGTGCTTATCCAGAAACTGATTGAAAATGTAGATCGGGTTCTCATAGGTTTTGTGTTAAATTGAACGAAAAATACCTACGAAAGTCAAATACTAAGATGCTGTAATATAGCGATTTACATTCTTATCCGGTTAACACTTTACAGAAAAAATTTTACTAACCGAATTGCAAACCAAAACATATCAAATCAAACCAATTCAAACAAGGCTCAAAAAAATTAAAGCCTTGCAAATCAATAAGATATGCAAGGCTTTGTTTTCATTTGAACTCTAAAAGTGGGCGCTGAGGGATTCGAACCCCCGACCCCCTCGGTGTAAACGAGGTGCTCTGAACCAACTGAGCTAAGCGCCCATTCATTTTCCCGAATGGGAGTGCAAATATAAGACTGTTTTTGATTTAAAAAACAAAAAAATGAAAAAATTACACTACTTCTGCCACAACAAATGTACTCCCCCCAACATAGACCATATCATTGGGCTCGGCTTTTTTGATGGCTTTCTTCAACCCTTTTTCCACCGACTTATATGCTTTACCATTCATTCCCAATTCCTTAGCCAATTCTTGAAGCTCAAAAGCATCCATCCCTCTCGGAATACTGGGTCTCACAAAATAATATTTTGCATCCTTTGGAAACAGACTAAGTGCTGCTCTGACATCTTTATCTTTAACAAAACCCAGAACAATATGGAGTTGGTTGTACGATTGCTTTTTAACCTGATCCAAAACCATTTGGAGTCCCTCCTTATTATGGGCCGTGTCGCAAACCACCAACGGATTTTGTTGCAGCACCTGCCATCTGCCCAATAGCACAGTATTTTCCACAACCTTTTTAAGTCCTTCAGAAATAGCCTCCTCAGGGACATTAAAATTTTTCAATTGATGGATACTGGCAATCACACCATTGATATTCTTTTGCTGGTATTCCCCCAGTAAATCGGTTTTATACCCTATAGCGGGTTCCACGTCGGCAAAAACAATATTGGATTTGAGTTGATGGGCAATCAAATTGAAAATCATTTTGGTCTCTGGCTGGGTCTCGCTAATAACCACAGGAACCTTCGGTTTTATGATTCCCGCCTTCTCTAAAGCTATCTTCTCCAAGGTATCCCCCAAAAATTGGGTATGGTCCAACCCAATGTTCGTAATCAAGGATACTTCTGGTGTGATGATGTTGGTAGAATCCAATCGCCCGCCCAATCCGACTTCAATGACCGCAATATCCACTTTTTCTTCAGCAAAATAGCTAAAAGCCATTCCTACGGTCATCTCAAAAAAAGATAGCTTGTGATAATCAAAAAAAGGCTTGTGCTGCTCTATAAAACGAATTACGAATTTCTTGCTGACTACTTTGCCGTTTATTTTGATGCGCTCCCTGAAATCCTTTAGATGAGGGGACGTATATAGTCCAACTTTATAGCCCGCCTCTTGAAGAATGGAAGCCAACATATGGCTACTGGAGCCTTTTCCGTTGGTTCCGGCTATCTGAATACTTTTAAATTTTTTCTCGGGATTGTCCAGCACATCGCAAAAGTGGATGATGTTGTCCAACTTGGCGTTGAGTGCCGCAGCTCCCTTTTGCTGGTACATCGGAAGTTGTCCGAACATCCAGTCCAACGTTTCCCTGTAGGTCACTACTGCCCTAGTTTAAAGTTGACGACCACAAAACCTATTTGTTGCGCGGGTGCATTGGAATCTGGGTTCCATCGATGAAGCATGGCCGTTTTACGGGCGGGTTCCAAAAGACAGGGTGAATTGTTTGTAGTACCTTTCACTCCAGGCTCGGCCTTTATTACTTTACCTGACCTATCAACAGTAATCCGTACTACCACCCTACCTTCTTCGTTACATTCTTGCTGAACTTTACCTTTATTCGCTAAAGACCTGCCACTTAAACCATAGCCTCCTGTACCACTTCCTGGTGCACCGTAGTAGGATGACGCATAAGGGTCGCCATCAGGCTGACCTTTGTCGCCAGCACGATCATCATCGCCCTCACTCCCTGTAGTGGTTCCATCGGATTTGCCTATACCTCCAATCAAGGCATCCACACTTTTTTTCTTGGCTTCCTGCTCTTGGCGTTTACGCTCCTCGGCTTCCCTTTTTTCTCTAGCGATGCGCTCAGCCTCAGCTTTGGCCTTTTCGGCCTCTTCCTCTGCTTTTCGTTTGGCTTCCTGTTGTTGTCTTAATTTAATGGTCTCCTCATCATTGCTCGTCAACACCTCTTCTACCGGAGCTTCTTCAACAACCGCTTCCTCAGGCTCGGCAGGCTCCGCCACTTCTTGTGGCTCGGGTTGACTTTCCACCTCTCTAGGCTCAGAACGAACTGGCTCTGTAGGCTGAACTTCGCCACTACCATAATCCATGGTTCCGAAGTTGACCGCAATTCCCTTTTCAATGGGCGGGTCAAGGTAGGTCAATCCGATATAAAAAAGCAATAGGAGGAGTGCGCTTAACAACAATGTTGTAAGCGTAAAGGATTTTTTCTTGTGTCTCGTATCTAAAAAGGACATTATTTTGGCCGCACCGCCAAGATAACCTTGTAACTGTTCCTGTTTGCAATGTCCATGACGTTGACCGCTTCTTTAATGGCTACGTTTTCTTCTGCTCTGAGGATGATTGTGGGCTTTTCTTGACCTTCAAGTGCCTTTTTTAATTCAATTTCAATGTATTCCTTGTTGATCTGCTCATTGTTCACAAAATATTTAAGGTTCTTGTCTATGGTAACCGAAACATTCTGTGTGTTCGTCGATTTACCCTTTGCTTTTGGCAACAGCAAATCCAATGCATTTGGCGCATTGGAGGTCAGCATAAAAAACACCAATAACAGGAACACAATGTCCGTCATTGATGACATGCTGAATTCCGGGCTTATTTTATTTCTTCCCTTCAGTTTCATAAGCTAAAGGCTATACAGGTTCGTTCAACAAATCCAAAAACTCCACGGCATTGGCTTCCATTTGATGTACTACCTTATCCGTTCTGTTCACCAAGTGATTGTATCCGATGTAAGCAATAATACCTACCACCAAACCAGCAACTGTTGTGGTCATTGCAGTATATATACCAGATGCCAATGAACCCATTTCCGCTTGTCCACCACTACTTGCCATTTCATGGAATGCCAAAATCATACCAATCACGGTTCCCAAGAAACCAATCATGGGGGCTGCACCTGCAACCGTGGCCAAAACACTAACGTTCTTTTCGAGTTTGTACACCTCAAGTGTACCTGCATTTTCTATGGCTGTATTGATATCATCCAAAGGTTTTCCGATACGAGCCACTCCTTTTTCTGTAAGCCGCGCCACGGGAGAATCCGTTTGGGCACATAACAATTTTGCAGCCTCCAATTTGCCATTGCTGATATGGTCACGAATCTGGTTCATGAAATTCTTATCTATCTTGGATGCCGCCTTTATGGCAAAAATGCGTTCAAAATAAATGTACATGGCTACAAATAGAAGAACAAAAAGTACTATGATAATGATAATACTTCCAGTTCCTCCATTGACAATAAGATCGATTACGGACAAGGTCTTCTCTTCGGAAATTGAGGCAGTTGCCTCAGCGCCTTCCGTTACTTCTTGAAAAATATTCATATAAAATCCCCAATTTAAGTTGCAATTATAACGGAGATTTTTGAACTAAAGTATTTTTTAGAACAAATATCGCATTACCATGTAGCAAATTGCCCCTGCAATGAATCCTACGAAGGCCAACCAGGAAATTTTCTTAAGATACCAGAAGAAATCAATTTTTTCCATTCCCATGGCAACGACACCTGCTGCGGAACCAATAATGAGCATACTACCTCCCGTTCCAGCAGAGTATGCGATAAAGTGCCACAACTGATCATCCATAGGTTCGGAGAACATCCCCAGACTTGCGGCCACCAAAGGAACGTTATCTATAACCGCAGAACCAACTCCCAGTAAAAGCACCACTAAATCGGAAACCTGCGTACCGGCCATTTCCGTTCCCATCAAAGGCATTCCCTGTTTCAGTCCTTCTGCAAAGTTAAAAAGCATTCCCAGGGACTCCAAAGAGGCCACCGCCATCAAAATACCCAAAAAGAACAGGATACTTGGCAGTTCAATTTTGGTCAGGGCGCTATGCACTGGGCTGTGATGAGCGTGATCATCACTATCCTGATCTACATTGGAAATAGAAAATTTGGAACTACTGTATATTTCGGCAAAAGTGGAAACCACAGCCAAAGAAAGCATCATTCCCACATATGGTGGCAAATGCGTAACCGTTTTAAAAACAGGCACAAAAACAATCGCACCAAGACCAAGATAGAGCATGGTCGGTCCAAACTTGGACTTAGCCCCATCTTCTTCCTCCACATCTATTTCCCCCTTGAAAGCAGGAAGGAACGATGCGATAAGCGATGGGATAACCATACATACCAATGAAGGCACCAACAAATGCTCAATAAGCATAGCGGTGGAAACCTTATCCCCGATCCACAACATGGTAGTGGTCACATCCCCAATTGGAGACCAAGCACCACCAGCGTTGGCCGCAATAATGATCAAACCTGCATACCAAAGTCTCACATCCCTGTCCTTCACAATTTTCTGAAGGATGGAAATCAATACAATCGTAGCAGTAAGGTTATCTATAATAGCGGAAAGAATAAATGCCAAAAAGGAAAATATCCAAAGGATTTTCTTTTTACTCCTTGTCTTCACAAAGGATTTTATGGTAGAGAACCCATCAAAATAGTCGATGATCTCCACAATGGTCATGGCACCTAAAAGGAACACCAGAATCTCCGCGGTCTTACCCAAATGGTGCAATAAGGTCTCTTCCAGAAGCTCCATTTTTTCCTCGTGACCAAAAGTTCCGAAGTTTTCCAACAAATGATGCTCACCGGAATCGAACCACGTGGTAAACCCATCAATCCCAAAAGACATAAGGGCCCACATAACAGCCATCATGGCCAAAGCAGGAATAAGTTTATCTATTTTTAAATTATGTTCTAGGGTAATTGCCAAATATCCAATTACAAAAATGACAACTAAAAGGGTTTCCATGTTAAGTTTGGTTTAATTAAGGAATAATATTTTTTGAGTAGTTATCTGTGCGGCTAAAGATATTCAAAATGAATATTTCCGCATAATCTTATCGATATAAAAATATGTGAAAGAGAAATATCATCTTTCAAAAAATTTTACAAAAATTCAAACATTCTCATTTATTCCCACTTTTCCATAGAAAATTAATATCGGAAAACTATATTTGTAGGTAGTTTTTAAATATTATTCAGTTTTATGGATTTCACACTTTCCGAAGAACAGTTAATGATACAACAAGCGGCAAAGGATTTTGCCCAAAATGAACTTTTGCCCGGAGTAATAGAGCGGGACGAAACCCAAACATTTCCAAGCGAACTGGTAAGAAAAATGGGGGAACTTGGCTTTTTGGGCATGATGGTCAACGAAAAATACGGTGGAAGTGGCCTTGGAACCCTTTCCTATGTAATTGCCATGGAAGAATTATCCAAAATCGATGCTTCCGCCTCTGTGATGGTATCGGTAAACAATTCGTTGGTGTGCTGGGGATTGGAAACCTACGGAACTGAAGAGCAAAAACAAAAATACCTGACCCGTTTGGCCACAGGGGAAATCATTGGTGCCTTTTGCCTATCGGAACCCGAAGCAGGAAGTGATGCCACCTCTCAAAAAACAACAGCCATAGACAAAGGCGACCATTACCTATTGAATGGCACCAAAAACTGGATTACCAACGGAAACCAAGCCGAAGTTTATCTAGTGATCGCACAAACCGACAAGGACAAAGGACACCGAGGCATCAATGCTCTAATCATAGAAAAAGGAATGGAAGGGTTTGATATCGGCCCCAAAGAAAACAAATTGGGCATACGTGGCAGCGACACCCACTCCTTAATGTTCAATGACGTAAAGGTTCCAAAGGAAAACCGTATCGGAGAAGATGGTTTCGGGTTCAAATTCGCCATGAAAACATTGGCTGGCGGTAGAATCGGAATCGCAGCCCAAGCACTGGGCATTGCAGCTGGGGCTTATGAACTTGCCCTAAAATATTCCAAGCAACGAAAAGCCTTCGGCACAGAGATCGCCAACCATCAGGCCATCGCCTTTAAGTTGGCCGATATGCATACCAAAATACAGGCTGCCCGCCATTTGGTTTATCAGGCCGCATGTGATAAAGATTCCGGGGCAGATTACACCCTGTCTGGTGCCATGGCCAAACTCTATGCTTCCGAAGTTGCCATGGAAACTGCTGTTGAGGCAGTACAAATTCATGGTGGAAATGGCTATGTAAAGGAATATCATGTGGAACGCTTGATGAGGGATGCCAAAATCACACAAATCTACGAGGGCACCTCGGAAATACAGAAAATCGTTATTTCAAGGAGCATTCTTAATGATTAAACAAACACTACCCCCCTTCAAAAAGAGGGGGTTCTTTTTTCAAACAAGCATTTTATTTCTCCGCTCCCTATTTTTTAACAAGCATATCTTCGCCAAACAACCCATTTAATAGCAAAATAGGCTTTTCCAACTAGGGAAGAAGATAATTTTATCATTCAGTTTGAGATAATGATAATTTAACATTCCATATATTCCTAAATTGAGTTTTTTTTAACCCGCGAAACATTACGTTGATTATTTATCTGATAATCAGCAAAAACCTTATTATTTATTCATTCATTTTGATATTTTTGAGGAAATACGTTAATGATGGGAATGAAGAAACAAGGTTTATACCTACCGGAATTTGAGCATGATAACTGTGGTGCGGGTTTTATCTGCAGCCTCAAAGGGATTAAATCCAACGACATTATACATAGAGCCCTCGAGATTCTTGATAAATTGGAACACAGAGGAGCTGTGAGTGCAGATGGAAAAACAGGTGATGGCGCTGGAATATTAATAGATATTCCCCATGACTTTTTTGTGGATGCCTGCCCTTTTGACCTACCCGAAGCAGGGGAATATGCAGTAGGAAACGTATTTCTACCCCAAAAAGAGAACCAACGTAATTTTTGCATCAAGGTACTCGAAGAGAACATTGAAAAGCAAGGTTTACAATTATTGGGCTGGAGACAGGTTCCCGTTAATAGGTCCGTTCCCGGTAGGATAGCTGCCGAGACCGAGCCTTATGTAATGCAGATTTTCGTGGCCAAAGGAGAATCCTTGGATGACTTTCAGTTCAATCTTAAGTTGTTCATTGCACGTAAAGTAACGGAGCACACCGTAATAGAAAGCAAATTATCGGAAAGTGAATTCTTCTATCTGCCCAGCCTTTCCACTAAAATCATCATATTTAAAGGACTTTTGGTCCCTAAAGATATCAGCAGGTATTACGAAGACCTATTAGACCCCAGGGTAGTGACCCGTTTGGCCTTGGTACACCAAAGATTCTCCACCAACACATTCCCAAATTGGGATTTGGCTCAACCGTTCAGGTATATGTGCCATAACGGAGAAATCAACACCTTACGAGGAAATGTTTCCCGCATGCGCTCGCGTGAGGAATTGATGCAGAGCGATTGGTTCGGGGAGGACATTAAAAAAATTCTCCCTGTTGTACTTCCTGCAAAATCAGATTCCGCCAGTATGGATATGGTGGTAGAGCTATTGTTGATGACGGGGCGCTCCTTACCTGAAGTAATGATGATGCTGGTACCCGAAGCCTGGGAGAAAAATCCGGACATGTCGGAAGCCAAGAGAGCATTTTACGAATATAACTCCTGTTTGATGGAACCATGGGACGGCCCTGCCTCCATACCATTTACAGACGGGAATTACATCGGAGCGGTTCTCGATAGAAATGGACTGCGCCCATCAAGGTACTCCGTAACCAAAAAAGGATATGTCATCATGTCCTCCGAAACAGGAGTGGTTGAATTGGAGCCCGAAGACATCGAATTCCACGGAAGATTGGAACCAGGGAAAATGTTCTTGGTAAACATGGAAGAGGGACGGATTGTGAACGACGAAGAAATCAAAGAACATATCGCCAAAAAACATCCCTATAAAAAATGGTTGAAGGACAACTTGGTACACCTTAAGGAGATACCCTATAACGATTGCCCCGTTTTCTTTGGAGAATTCCCTTTACAGACCCGAAGAACCGCATTTGGATATACAAAAGAAGACATCAATACCATTATTATGCCCATGGCAGAAAATGGGAAGGAACCTATTGGTTCCATGGGATCGGATACACCGATCGCCGTATTGTCCGAGCGCCCACAATTGATCTACAATTATTTTAAGCAACTATTTGCCCAGGTAACCAACCCGCCATTGGACGGTATTCGTGAAGAATTGATCACGGACATCAGCTTGACTTTGGGAAGCGACCATAACATCTTTGATTTTTCGGAATTACATTGCCGCAAGCTTAAAATCCAAAACCCCGTGATATCCAAAGAGGATTTGGACAAAATCAAAAATTATGATTCCAGTCCAGATTATAAGGTAGTGTCCATTTCCATGCTCTATGAGAGCAAAAAAGGACACAATGGACTGGAAGAAGGCTTGGATTCCATTCTTAAACAAGCTTCCAATGCAATTGATGAAAATGCAAACATCATTATCCTATCGGATAGAATGGTAAGTGCAGAAATGGCACCAATTCCGGCACTTTTGGCCTGTTCCTATGTGAACAGTGGACTCAGAAAATTGGGCAAACGTTCTAAATTGAGCATCATCATTGAATCTGCCGAGCCAAGAGAGGTTCATCATTTTGCTCTGTTGTTTGGTTTTGGAGCAAGTGCCATCAACCCTTATTTGGTAAACGAAATCATTGGGGAACAAATAGAAGAGAACAACATTACCGACTATACTTTCGAAGAAGCCGTTAAAAATTACAACAAGGCTATAGGGAAAGGTATCCTAAAAGTGATGAACAAAATCGGGATATCCACGCTTAATTCATACCGAGGTTCACAACTTTTCGAATGTATCGGAATCAACACCACCGTCGTGGACAAATATTTCCCCAATACCCCTACCCGTATTCAGGGAATCGGGCTTTATGAAATAGAAAAAGAAGTCACTAAACGCCATAAAAAAGCATTCCTATCCCAGGAAATAGCTGGCAATCTTGATATTGAGGTCGGTGGAGAGTATCGATGGAGAAGAAATGGCGAGAAGCACATGTTCAATCCATTAAGTGTCGCCATGCTTCAAAAATCGGTGCGCAATAATGAACCGGATACATATAAAGAGTATTCCAAGCTGGTCAATGAGCAATCCAAACACCTAATGACCATCCGTGGACTGTTTGAATTCTCGAACTATGACCCTATTCCCATTGAAGAAGTGGAACCTTGGACAGAAATCGTGAAAAGGTTCAAAACAGGGGCCATGTCCTACGGAAGTATCAGTAAGGAGGCCCACGAAAACCTTGCGATTGCCATGAACCGAATTGGAGGAAAGAGCAATTCCGGTGAAGGAGGCGAGGATTCGGAACGTTTCTATAAAAGTCAAACAGGCGATTGGAGAAACAGTGCCATAAAACAAGTTGCCTCGGGTAGATTTGGAGTAACTTCCAACTACCTATCCAGCGCAAAAGAAATACAGATTAAAATGGCGCAAGGGGCCAAACCAGGAGAAGGTGGTCAGCTACCAGGTCCAAAGGTAAACCCCGCTATTGCCAAAACAAGAAATTCAACACCCTATGTTGGGTTGATTTCACCCCCTCCCCATCACGACATCTATTCCATTGAGGATTTGTCGCAATTGATCTATGACCTTAAATCTGCCAATAGGGAGGCGAGAGTCAATGTGAAACTCGTTTCTGAGGTTGGTGTAGGTACAGTAGCTGCAGGTGTTGCAAAAGCAAAGGCTGATGTGATTTTAATTTCGGGTTTTGATGGCGGAACCGGCGCATCCCCTTTAACTTCTTTGAAACATGCAGGTCTCCCTTGGGAGCTTGGAATCGCAGAAGCCCAGCAAACTTTGGTTTTGAATGATCTTCGTAACAGAATTACATTGGAGTGTGATGGTCAGTTAAAAACCGGTAGAGATGTTGCCATCGCATGTTTGTTGGGAGCAGAGGAATTCGGATTCGCAACAGCTCCTCTGGTAGCTTCCGGCTGTGTGATGATGCGCGTTTGCCACTTGAACACTTGTCCCGTTGGCATAGCCACTCAAAACCCGGAGCTACGCAAAAAATTTGAGGGAAAGCCAGAGCACGTGGTTAACTACATGTACTTTGTGGCACAGGAACTTCGTGAGATTATGGCAAAACTTGGTTTTAGAACCTTGAACGAAATGGTCGGTCAAGTTCAAAAACTGGACAGAAAGAAGGCTATAGAGCACTATAAAGCCGCAGGTATTGATTTGACCCCGATTTTATATCAAGTGGATGTACCAAAAGGAACAAAATTCCATAATACAGAAAAGCAATACCACGAAATAGACAAATCCATAGAATTTGAAATCATTGGCAAGGCCCACCCTGCACTGTTCAGGAAAGAGAAAACCACATTGGACTTCCCAATCCACAACACAGATAGGGCCGTTGGTGCCATCATTAGCAACGAAATCTCAAAGATTTATGGTGCAGATGGATTGCCGGAAAATACACTTAGGTTGAACTTTACAGGTTCCGCAGGTCAAAGTTTTGGTGCTTTCGCCACCAAGGGACTTACCCTAGTGGTCAACGGCAACACCAACGATTATCTTGGAAAAGGACTCTCTGGAGCCAAATTGGTCATCAAAGTACCATTTAAATCAACCATAAAACCAGAAGAAAATGTGATTACAGGTAACGTTACCCTGTATGGCGCAACTTCAGGAGAAGCCTACATCAATGGTAAAGCAGGAGAACGTTTCTGCGTTAGAAATTCCGGAGCCAAAGCCGTAGTGGAAGGCATAGGTGATCATGGATGTGAATATATGACCGGTGGCGTAGCAGTTATTCTTGGTTCCGTTGGAAGAAACTTCGGTGCAGGGATGAGTGGTGGAATCGCATACGTCTATGACAAGGACAATACATTTAGGCAAAACTGTAACGGGGACCACTTGAATCTTCTTCCTGTTGACGAAGACAACGACATCGAAGAATTGAAAGATTTGATTGAAAACCATTACAATGCCACTTTGAGTCCATTAGCGCAACGAATTCTCGAAAATTGGGAAAAATGTCTTCCACAGTTCATCAAAGTATTCCCTGAGGAATATCGCCAAGCACTTATTAGACTAGAAGAAGAAAAAATGCAAACCTTATAATTTGAGACATGGGAAAGATTACAGGATTTTTGGAATTTGACAGAAAGGACGAAGCTTATGCCCCTGTCAAAGAACGCATCAAAAACTATAAGGAGTTTACAAAACCTTTAAAGGAGAGCGAATTAAAAAACCAAGGTGCACGCTGTATGGATTGTGGAATTCCATTTTGCCATAGCGGTTGTCCTTTGGGCAATTTGATTCCGGATTTTAACGACGCCGTATATAAAGGAAAATGGGAAAAGGCAGCTGAAATTCTGCATTCTACCAATAATTTTCCGGAATTTACCGGAAGGTTATGTCCAGCCCCTTGTGAAGAAGCCTGCGTATTGGGAATAAACGAACCTGCGGTTTCCATTGAAAATATCGAAAAAAACATTGTAGAGACCGCATTTAAAAACGGTTGGATAAAGCCTGAGGCTCCAATGAATCGCACCGGCAAAAAGGTCGCCGTGGTTG
>NZ_RZNA01000048.1:0-2500 GCF_003992595.1 Flagellimonas oceanensis | reverse complement strand
AACCCCGTCATTGCCGGAACAACGACGGTTTGGGCCGATCCGATTTCGCTCGCCGCTACTCTCGGAATCACTCTTGTTTTCTCTTCCTCCGCCTACTTAGATGTTTCAGTTCAGCGGGTTCGCCCACCTTACGGTGTGACTGGCCTTCAACCAGCCGGGTTGCCCCATTCGGACACCCACGGATCAATGCTCATGTGCAGCTCCCCGTGGATTTTCGCAGCTTATCACGTCCTTCATCGCCTCTGAGAGCCTAGGCATCCCCCATACGCCCTTCTTTTGCTTGTCGCACCTGTACCTAAGTACAGATGCCCTCTCGTAATCCTTTATATATTCTATTCTACTTCGTGTTTCTTCTTTGACTTCGCACATAACGACCTATGTCGTTACTGCTCCGTCCCAATATGTCAATGAACTTTCTGGCGAATCGCCACCGGCAATGAAAATCACCGTCGACGACAATTGCCGTGGTGGAGAATATCGGAGTCGAACCGATGACCTCCTGCGTGCAAGGCAGGCGCTCTAGCCAGCTGAGCTAATCCCCCGTTTCAGTCAGCAGTTACCAGTTAACGGTTAACAGTTTTGATAACGTGCCCACCATTACGTGATAATCACTCAACTTCTAAAATTTCCTTCAGTATTCCTCAATGAACTTCGCACTCCGTATTTACATACTTCGTACCTTTCGTAGTCTCAGGCAGACTCGAACTGCCGACCTCTACATTATCAGTGTAGCGCTCTAACCAGCTGAGCTATGAGACTGTCTTGGCCTAAATTTGCCTGTATACCAAAAAAACATATCATAAACGACAGCGCAAAACGTAACAACCACCTCGTGCGGGACCCGGGATTCCGGGCATCTCTTTCTCTAGAAAGGAGGTGTTCCAGCCGCACCTTCCGGTACGGCTACCTTGTTACGACTTAGCCCTAGTTACCGATTTTGCCCTAGGCCGCTCCTTGCGGTGACGGACTTCAGGCACTCCCGGCTTCCATGGCTTGACGGGCGGTGTGTACAAGGCCCGGGAACGTATTCACCGGATCATGGCTGATATCCGATTACTAGCGATTCCAGCTTCACGGGGTCGAGTTGCAGACCCCGATCCGAACTGTGACCGGTTTTGTAGATCCGCGCCCCCTCGCGGGGTGGCTTCCCTCTGTACCGGCCATTGTAGCACGTGTGTAGCCCAGGACGTAAGGGCCGTGATGATTTGACGTCGTCCCCACCTTCCTCACGGTTTGCACCGGCAGTCCCGTTAGAGTCCCCATCTTGACATGCTGGCAACTAACGGTAGGGGTTGCGCTCGTTATAGGACTTAACCTGACACCTCACGGCACGAGCTGACGACAACCATGCAGCACCTTGCAGGCAGTCCGAAGAAAAAGCTATCTCTAGCTTATGCAGCCTGCATTTAAGCCCTGGTAAGGTTCCTCGCGTATCATCGAATTAAACCACATGCTCCACCGCTTGTGCGGGCCCCCGTCAATTCCTTTGAGTTTCATTCTTGCGAACGTACTCCCCAGGTGGGATACTTATCACTTTCGCTTGGCCACGGAGACCGAAGTCCCCACAGCTAGTATCCATCGTTTACGGCGTGGACTACCGGGGTATCTAATCCCGTTCGCTACCCACGCTTTCGTCCATCAGCGTCAGTACATGGTTGGCCACCTGCCTTCGCGATCGGTGTTCTATGTGATATCTATGCATTTCACCGCTACACCACATGTTCCGGCGACCCCACCATGACTCAAGACCTGCAGTATCAAAGGCAATTTTATGGTTGAGCCACAAACTTTCACCCCTGACTTACAGGCCCGCCTACGGACCCTTTAAACCCAATGATTCCGGATAACGCTCGGACCCTCCGTATTACCGCGGCTGCTGGCACGGAGTTAGCCGGTCCTTATTCTTACGGTACCGTCAGACGCCCACACGTGGGCGCGTTTCTTCCCGTATAAAAGCAGTTTACAACCCATAGGGCCGTCATCCTGCACGCGGCATGGCTGGATCAGGCTCCCGCCCATTGTCCAATATTCCTCACTGCTGCCTCCCGTAGGAGTCTGGTCCGTGTCTCAGTACCAGTGTGGGGGATCCCCCTCTCAGGGCCCCTAACCATCGCTGCCTTGGTAAGCCGTTACCTCACCAACTAACTAATGGTACGCATGGCCATCCCTGTCCGATAAATCTTTAATCACAAAATCATGCGATCCCGTGATACCATGGGGCATTAATCCAAGTTTCCCTGGGCTATTCCCCTGACAGGGGCAGGTTCCATACGCGTTCCGCACCCGTGCGCCGGTCGTCATCAGAAAAGCAAGCTTTTCCATGTTACCCCTCGACTTGCATGTGTTAGGCCTGCCGCTAGCGTTCATCCTGAGCCAGGATCAAACTCTTCATTGTATTTCCTTGAATGTCTGTCCGACACCCGGAAATCCCTGAGTCCCTGCATCAAAATGGTTTGTTCTTAATTCTACGCTGTCGTTACAATATGTATATGAACTTCTT
>NZ_RZNA01000047.1:300064-386926 GCF_003992595.1 Flagellimonas oceanensis | reverse complement strand
ACCAACGGCTGGACAATGCCTGCAGGCGGGCATCGGACTATGGGGCCTATAATTACAGCATGGTGGAGCGGATACTGAAAAAAGGGTGGGACACCCTGGAGGACGACCCGGAGGATACCTCCGAGGTCCCGGACCACGATAACATCAGGGGAGGAAACTATTATAAATGACAAACATTAAAACAGACAACATGAACACAAAGACATTGGAACAGATGAAACAGCTCAGGCTCCACGGGATGCTCAGGGCCTTTGACACCAGCCTCTCGCCCGAGAGCATGGACTATACCAACGATGAACTGGTGGCCTATCTGGTACAGTCCGAATGGGACGATAGGCACAACCGCAAGATCGAGCGCCTGACAAAGGCCGCAAGGTTCAGGTACGGTGCCGTTATGGAGGCCATCGATTACGGCCCTGGAAGGAACATCGACAGGAACAGGATACAGCGCTACGCCTCCTGTGGATTTATACGCAAGGGTGAAAATATGCTCATTACCGGGAGCACCGGGGTCGGCAAGAGCTATCTGGCCTCCGCCATCGGGCACCAGGCCTGCTCAATGGGGCACAGGACCATGTACTTCAACACGGCCAAACTCTTTACCTTGCTCAAAACCTCAAAGGCGGACGGGTCCTATCTAAAATTCATTGGAAAACTTGAAAAACAGGACCTGCTCATACTGGATGACTTTGGCCTAAAACCATTGGACAACATCAACAGGCACTCTTTGATGGAGATCATAGAGGACAGGCACGGCAAAAGGTCCACCATTATAGCCTCACAACTGCCCGTGGAGGCATGGCACGATGTCATCGGTGAAAAAACGATCGCCGACGCCATCCTTGACCGGCTGGTGCACTCGGCTCACAGGGTGGACATAAAAGGGGAATCAATGAGAAAAAAAATTAAAAATAAACGTTAACTTCAGCACCAAAATGAGTCGATCTCGTGCACTTGATTTGCACTGCTCACTTTCATCCGCCGCAGGTGGTATACATTGACCGCCCTATCCAGCTTGGAGACTTCGCTATTAGCTTCTTGTAATGTAAGAGTGTTTGTCCTTGGACCGAACACCCCAGTTGCTCTATTACCATCTAATTCATAAGAAAGTTCTTTACCCTCAAGATCAATACCACTGGTAACGTTGTTTTCTGCAAAAGCGTATGTAGAATTGTATACATAGGTTGGAGCAAGTGGATCTATTTGCAAAAATCTTCCAATCGATGAATCATATGTTCGGTATTTAAAGTGATGCAGATTAACATCAAAGCTTTCATCCAACTCCTGTCCCTGGTACGTTTTGAACTTCTGCGCCACATCGTTGCCCAGCGGTGAGATACCATTGTCATTGTACCCTTTGTGCTTAAGGCCGAAAGGATAGTAGTTGTTCTCCTCCACAATTTCCAGACCACCATTTCCATCATCCACATAACTCAAGCGTATGTTGCCCAAGTGATCTTTATATTGGTAGACATAGTCGTATCCGTTCATTCCATCCGGGGTAATATACCCCTCAGGCTGACTCATGAACTGAAGCGCCTCGCTCCCCGATGGGCCACTATATACATAGTTCCCCGCATATTGTGTCACAGAACTTCCCGCGGACACTTCTTTTTCCAATTTGGTGCCCAAGGCATCATAAACATACGAAATATTCTCGGAACCCATCTCAATCTTTGTGGGTAGGTTCAGGTGGTTGTACTCGATGCCGTCCGTACTGGCCGTTCCGATTCCTTTATTAAGGTCCCTGGTCATGTTGCCGTTGCCGTCGTACCAATAATCCTGATCGTCGACCGAGCTGTCCTTGAACCCGTAGGTGTCATTGCCATAGTCCCGGACCTTGTAAAGCCTGTTGCTCGTCCCGCTGTTGTGGTATTCATATTCCAACATGTCCATGGAACCGGCAAAGGAGGTCACTTGTCCGGTACCGTCAACAGCCGTATGGCCCTTGCGCTCTAGGCTCCCAATGTTGCCATTTTTATCATATGATATCCCCACTAGGTTATAATGTCCCGTGTTATCCATTCCCGAGGTAATCCTGTTCAGGGCATCATAGCTGTACGAATACCGCTCGCTCACAGGGTTACCACTCGTATTTGTACTGGCCGTACTCCACTGTACCTGTGAGATGTTCCCGTTGAATAGCGCCTGTGGATTCTCGTTAACTCCGAAATCTGTCGGGTCATTATAGGCAATCCCAAAGGCAAAGATGTCGTTCCCCAGGTTGGCAGGGTTGTTGATCTGCTTGAGCCAGCCCCTGATATTGTATTCATAATCATAAGTCTGCAATGGCGACCCCACGGTGTTCCCCGCCTGCTTGGAGGCCAATTGCCCCAAATCGTCATATTGGTTCACAAACAAAGTTTCCGTATGGTTCCCAATGGTCTGCTCTTGACTGATTAATCGTCCTGCATGGTCGTAGTCATAAGTATCTGTCACCGTGATAGTCGGGTCACTGTCTTTGGTGTGCTCATTTTCTTGTAGAACCATCTTGCCCACAAAGTCCAGTTCCATGCTCACGATGTCCGTTGTTCCAAGATAGGTGTTCTCGATGCGTGACCATACCACCCTGCTCTTAGTGTCGTAAACCGAAAGGGTATTTATCCAATGGTCAGTGTCCAGAACGCGAACCTTACTGGAGGTGGCAAGCCCGATAACATTTGTGGCCTGGTCTTGGCCCAGTACTTGTCCGACGGGTTTGGCAATACCATCCCTTGTGGCATTGTACCCATCATAATAATTTATGGTGTGCAGCTCGACAACAGAGCCCAGGGCCGGATAACCGTCACCATTGTAATATAGCGCCGCACCGTCCACCGTCGTGGCACTGCCCGATTGTTCGGCCCATTGTTCGGGGGCATTGTTGGCCGCTGTCTGTTCCGATGTCCTTGTGTCCCCATTGACCATCCCCGTGAAAGCCACACGCCCATGGGCATCGTACCGGGTAAACAGCCACTTGCCCTGCCCCTGCAAGAGGACATCACGCGTCATGATGGGTTGGTCCAACTTGTTGTACACGATATATTCCCTGCCCTTGCCCGGAAGCTTCTTCTCCACCAATCGATTCCTATGGTCGTAAACGTACTGGTAGCAGAGCTCCCCCAGCTCCGTGGAGTCCACTCCGTCAGATGTGTCCACCTTGGGGGGGACCACATAGGTTGACCTCCTCCCGTTAAACCGGACAGTTTGGAATTAGAGTATTCTGGGCGAATAAATGTTTGACTTTAAACAAGTATTTGCTTATGGGACGATCGAAGTACACGGAATCGCAGATCGTATTTGCGATCAAACAAGTGGAGACGGGGACCCGTATCCAAGAGGTGTGCCGCAAGATGGGGATATCTGAGGCCACGTTCTACAACTGGAAGAAGAAAGATGGCGGGCTGGGTGTTTCCGAACTCCAGAGACTGAAGAACCTGGAGGAGGAGAACGCACAGTTGTAGAAACTGGTCGCCGACCTGAGCCTGGACAAACAGATCCTGCAGGACGTGCTGAAAAAAAAGTTCTGAGGCCGTCCCGAAAGCGCGGGATGGTCGAAAATATAAGGATGGAGTATAACATCTCCATCCAGCGTTGCTGGAAGCTCGTATTGTTGCACAAGGTCGTTTTCTATTACAGGGCCAAGGGCCGTAGTGATGAACTGTTGCGCATGCGGATGAACGAGATTGCCGCCGTCAGGGTACGCTACGGGTTCTGGCGCATCCATATTCTTTTGAGACTGGAGGGTTTCTTGTACAACCACAAACGCATGTACGGTCTATTGTGATGAAGGGCTGAACCTGAGAGCAAGCGGCCCAAACGGAACCGTTCCGCCGCGCACAGACAGCCCGCAAAGGGTAACGCCTCTAGTTTTAACGAATGTTGGAGCATGGATTTTGTCTCGGACCAGTTGTACAACGGGAGCCGTTTCAGGGCATTGACTATAGTGGATAACTTTAGTCGCAAGTGCTTGGCCATACATGCCGGAAAGTCCCTCAAGGGAAGCGATGTCGTATAGGTAATGGAAATCATTACTATTGGGAACAAAGTACTCCCAAAACGTGTCAAAGTGGATAATGGAAGTGACTTCATCAGCAAGGTGTCGGACAAATGGGCCTATGGAAACAATGTTGAACTTGACTTCTCAAGGCCGGGAAAACAAACGGACAACCCTTTTATCGAGAGCTTCAACGGTTCGTTCAGGGACAAGTACCTGAACGCCAATTGGTTCTTCTCTTTGGAGGATGCCCAGGAAAAGTTCGATATTTGGAAAGAGGACTATAACAATTATAGACCGCACAGCTCGTTGGGAGACATGTCTCCCAACGAGTACATTGAAATGAATGAAAACAGCCCCGATTCCCTAGTTATGACCGGCACCTAATTTTGGGAGGAGGTCATTTTTAGGGAAGGCTACACCCCGATTGTTCAGGTCGGTCAGTACTTGCAACCAAAAATTGGCACCCTCGCTCTCGGAGATGTACATGCCCAAAACCTCCTTGTAGCCCTCCTTGTTGATGCCAAGGATATTGTAGAGGGCCTTGTACTCGATCTTACCGTCGACCTTTACCTTGTAGTGCATCGCATCGAGCCATACGATGCAATAGAGTGGCTCCAGCGGGCGGTTCTGCCACGCCTTTACATCTGGGACGACCTTATCGGTTATCTGGCTCAAAACGGTATGGGAGATGTCGGTGTCGTACATTTCCTTGATATGCGAAGAGATGTCGCGGTAACTCATCCCAAGGCCATAAAGTCCTATGATCTTGTCCGAGAGGTTGTCGGCCAAAATGGTCTGACGTTTCTTTACCAGTTCCGGCTCAAAGCTGCTTTGCCTGTCCTAGGGCGTATCGATATCGAAAGTGCCATAGCCGCTCTTGATGGTCTTTTCCCTTTGCCGTTGCGTTTGTTGCCGTTGATTCTTTGGGATTCGTCCAAATGGCCATCCATCTCCGCCTCAAGGGCTTTTTCGATGACGTTCTTCAGCATCGGAGCGAACGCGCCGCCCTTGCCGAAAAGGTTCTTGCCCGACATGAACTGGTCAAGTACCTTTTTCTCGAATTCTGTCTGTTCCTCTTTTCTCATGGTTCTGTCCGAATAAAATTAATGTTTAAATCTATTTCAGACAGAGTTTAATTTACAACTTCCAATTAACGATTCAAAAATATTATTCAAGGACTATCTCATAAATCATTGACTCATTTTTGTTCAATTCTAGTCAATTCCTTGCTACAATCATCCGAACTTGATGTTTTTAGGACATTTTCCTTTACTATGATGGTTTCATCCCTCCAGGTTTCCTTTCCCATAGTATTTTTCCATTTTACCTGTCCAACATAGGTGCCAGGCGTTTGCTGGGAAAGATGAAAGCCTACTTCATCCAAGGCAAACTTGTACCTTCCAAGGCCCCCCAGCTTTACATAGCGTCCTTCAATTTCTCCATTTTCATTGGTATAAAAGGCAACCACACGTCCATCACATCCTTCCCAAGATCCAACAATGTCCATATTGGTGGAAGTCGCTATTGGGTTTATGGATTTACAGCTGAACCATATGCCCAAGATTATGGACAACAATAGGATGAACTTTATTTTCTTTGCTTTCATTAGTCCTTCCTTTGATATTTATCTTTCATAAATTCAAAATACATGTAGCCAAAACGGTCGTACCAGTCTTCAACCCCGTACTTGGCCTCACAAATATTGAGTTCCATCATGGCGTCGGCCAAGCTCTGAAGAAACTCGCCATATTTTTTGTCATAAGCCTGTTCAAATTCTGTAACGGATTTTTCTATATTCCTCCGTTGTGTTTGCCAGGCCAATCCACCTACTCCACTGGGTGTAAAACCAGATACGTCATCACCAAAAGAAATTGCGGCATTGGAAAAGTCCTTGGTGCATTTATAGATTGTGGCAAGCTTTTCAAACTGGTATCGCATATTGTTAAACTTCTTTCGGGCTTCCAGAAAACATTCGGCGCACTCTTGATCTTCCTCCTCCGAAATGTAGCCGTTATCATCAAGAGATAAATCAGTACAAATGGAAGGGATGGAGGGCGCTTGGGCCGGCGGAGTGGAACTGATACATTTACCCAATCCGTTGTTATAGGTATCATAGAGCAATTTAACGTTGTCCCATTGTTTCCGTATCGTGGCGATAGTCTTGTCTAAATCATTGACCCCTTTGTCCACAGCTTTACGCTCGCTCTCCAAGGCCGCTAATTGGCTCATGACCATTGCATGTTTTGAATTTTGCTGCTTCTTCCAATTTTCAAACTCTTCCATGGTCAACACAGCGCCCCTATCTTGACCAAAGCTTGATAACGGCACTAATGATAGAAGCACCAAAACCACTGCAGTCCCTTTTCCTTTTCTTCCCATAAGCTTTCCGGCCAAAACACCAATGACCAGTAAAGCAACCCCAAGGGCAATGTACAATAGGTAATTGGCACTCCCTCCATCATCGCTAGTACCAGCAGCTTCATTCGGTGAGGGTTCACCACTGGATGTCATTTCATCTTCATTGATCGACCTAAAGGCACTGCCCAAATAGGTTTTTTTTTCGGGGCTGGCCAATACGGCAATGGTATAGATTGAATTGTTGGGTTGCTCCGGCTCTATTTTTATTCCAAAACTTCCCCAGGTGCGTATTTTGAAGTCCGCTATCCCATCTCGTGCATTGACAGTGTTTTGTTGGGCCTGCACGGCTTCCCAATTATCTTTTGCCAAACTTACTTTTAATGGAGTGCCGTCTACACTGGTCACCAAAACGTCAACAAAATTGTAGAGGTCGTGCCCAGTGACGTAATGGTACATTGCAGTATCTGAAAGGCGATTGAAATAAACAATGCCTAATTCCCCTTCGTGCCCCGCTCTAGTGTCTGCCAAGAGTTTTAGTTCCACAGGTTGAATCGCTTTGTCCAAGGTAAAAGGTTGGGCAGATCCTTGAAATGCACCGATGAGCAAGAGGCCAAGGAACACGATATTTTGCAAAAGTTTCATCTTGATTTAATTTTGGTAGTGATTAATAACATAGTTGGCAATTTTATACGTATTCTGTTTCTGTTCTTCCCTTTGGGAGTCTGTCAGTTTGGGACCACTGGTGTTTAAATAATTATAGCTGATGTTTATTGGGTTTTCATAGTTGGCATTTAACAGGAGCAGGAAGCCTTGTACCGGATGTCTTTTTATATAGGTATCGCCAGATTCACTGATGCTGACATCAACCATCTCGTTCTTCAGCCCACTTTCAATTTCATCTTCGATAATATTTTTGTCTCCCCATTTTTCAAGGCTTATTCCATAGTTGACCGTAAAATTGCCTGGATGGGTCACTTTATACCAACAATTTCCTTGATAGTTGCTTTGTTCTTCTACTTGACCATCGTTGTATCCCAAAGCCTCGGCCAATTGAGAAGGGGTAAGTTTGCAATCTGCATTTGGAGTGTATAGTTGGGTATAGTCCCCTTTTTGCTCCAAATCCATTGCACTGGCAGCTTCCAATTTTAGATCTGTCCTAGAACTCTCTGTAGTTGATTCTTCCTTTTTGCTTGTATTTCCGCAAGCAGCTATTAGCAACACGCCCAAAAAGGCAATGGTAATGTTTGATACTTTCATAATGATGTTATTATGTTTCTTAAGGCACTCCTATTTTTGAATTTGGCTTACATTTAAGCCTATTCATCAATTCTATCAACTTTAATATTCGCTATCTCCAATGGTTCATATTTGATATAATAGTTCTCTGCCCCCGCTATAATCGGACTTATCTTTATCTCTCTGCTATCACCAATAAAATCGAACATAATTTCGTCGTATTGGTTATTGATGAACCACGTATCGTTATATCTTCCTGTGACATTGGTCATCACTTTTTTGTTTCCGTATTCGCCAGGTTTAAGTTTGATGATCATGCGGTATCTCTGTCCGGCCTCTGGATTAAATTGCAGAACCAGACACCTCATTTCAGGTAAAAACCCTGGTGCTCCATTGTTTACTCCCGGATAATATTTGTTTTCTGGATACACACTGATGTATCTGGGGGACTGCTCAAATTTTCCAAAATATGACACTACCTTCATATCCTTGTCCGTCATTCGCCCAGGTTCAATTTCCCATGATTTGTTGTACTTAAGCCTTAACAAAGCAGAACGGTCAAATGTGGTTGCGGGTAGTTTTGCTATTTGTTTTGCATTAAGGCTTTCAAATTTTTTCACGTCTATCCTTTGTGGCTTGGCAATGATTTTATTGCTCAAGTCTATTTTGGAGGTCTGAGAAATATTGATGTTTGTGTTCTTGGGCAACTTTTGGGCATGCAGCGTGCAAATTCCTGTTACCATAATGGCCAATAATAATTTAACAATTGATTTCATAAGCTTATTTAATTGAATTGATTTAGATCTTTAGTTAAGTTTCCAAACGGTATTGTTTGTTGCTGAAAAATTGCTCCGTTGTGTTCCACCAATGGCAAATAGCTCACCATTTAGATTGACCAATGCATAGAAAATGGCTCTTATCGGAACCGAATCAATCGTTGTGGCAGCTACCCAATCTACTCCGTTGGAAGATTCATAAAAGGTTGAATCAGGGTTTGGGCCATCCACAGGGGTGGTCATCAATATAATTTTACCATCCAATACTACAGTCCTTACCGAGTTTATGCCCCTCTCACGGATTTCTGAAACTTCCGGGGTCGACCAGTTGATTCCATCCATACTGGTCCATGTACTGATTTCTTCAATATCCAAATCTGGATTGGGCTCAAAAGAATATAGTATTTCATTCAAGTTTTCAATTTGAAAACTGTATTTGGTATCAAACCCGTGATTTTCTATTTCCAAATTCCAATTTAATCCGTCGATACTGCTATACACATTGCGTTCTGGAGATAGGTCATCTATATCGCCCGAATAACCGGCAATTCTAAATATGCTATCCCCAAAAACTTCAAACTTTGAATTTTGATATTGTATAAATGGCGTGGTCTCCGTTTCTTCCACCCAAGCACTGCCATCTTCTGAACTAAAAATCTTATTGGACAGAATACCTTCAGAGATACCTCCGTAAATCCATAACTTGCCGTTGAAGGCAATCAATTCATGTCCATAGACGCCCCCAAAAGGAAAATCGCCTTCCAATGTCCAATTCTCACCATCATCACTGGACCATATATCCGTAAGGGCAACATCTGCTTCATTTCGTCCTCCAATCACCCAAATTCTATCATCAAAGACTTCAACCCCGGTGGCTTTTCTGGCACCGTATGAAGCATCTTCAGTAATTAAGCTTGGGAATATGAGCTCGGTGGTAAATGTTTGAACTTCACTTTCCGCTACCCTTTCACCCTCTTCATAAGCAATGATTTGCCAAAAATAGTCGGTGTTCAAATCAAGGGCATTGCCAATTTCAATATCATATGAAGTAACCGTGAGTCCTGATTCGATTTCGGTCAGTGTATTTTCAGAGGTTCCAAGGAAAAAGGAATACGTAATCGGTTGGTCGCTATTGTAATTTTCCCAGCTGATCGAGGGTGTTTTGGAAACTGGGCTATCGTTGTTAGTCGGAGTCAAGGTTGCCAATGTTTCTATAGTTGGCTCATCGCCAACACTGTCATCATCAATAACGACAACTCTGTTTCCATTGTCATCATTGCTGCAACCTTGGCACAATAGGATAAAACAAACGAAAATTGATTTAAAAAAAAGCTTCATGAGTATTTTAATTTAAGGTTGTTCTTGGTAACAGTTTGTTTATTAATGGACTGGGCCAAAGTGATTCATTACGTTTTGGTAGATCATTGCAACAAACCCAGTTTTTGCCCTACTAGTTTTTTCTCCTTGGACTATTCTTTAGAGAAATGTGTGCTTTTGATGACATTGTTTTTATTCATGATCTTTAGCTTATATTTTCCCTTGTGCAATTTGTTCACGTTCAAATAAATCTCATATCGGGGAACTTCTTCAAGTATGCCTTCATACCTCTTTTTCTTCATGCTGATATGAAGCGTTTTTGTGTTAGTCAATCAGTAAGGTTGAATGTATAGGTGTAGGTCATTATTCAACGCTGGAGCAAACATAATGGCACATAATGCTGAGGGCTATGAATTATGTATCAAAGCCTATGAAATATGTAACAAGGCAGAAAAACCTTGGCCTTAAGGAGACGTGGGTAGATTATTTTTTACTGAATTCAGAGGGAGATGTTCCATAGGTTTCCCTAAAACACTTTGTAAAATAGGAATGATCGTTAAAGCCTACCCGATAGCCGATTTCGGAGATATTGACATCACTTTTCCGAAGTAGCGAAGCGGCCAATTTTAACCTTTGGCTACGGATAAATTCCGTAGTGGTCTGTCCCGTGAGCGCTTTTAACTTTCGGTGCAGTTGCATTCTGCTCATACCCAAAGTTTTTGCAAAATCTTTTGAATTAAAGTCTGATGTGACCAAATGATCGTCCAAAACATTTTGAAGGGACTCCAAGAAGCGTTCATCATAAGAGCTGATGGATATGTCCTTGGGGGTTAAAATAATCTCTTGACTAAAACGCTCCTGTAGTTTTCTGCGGCTTTCCAATAAGTTTTTGGCAGTCTGCTTCAAAATTTTGTTATTGAATGGCTTGGTCAGATAGGCATCGGCTCCTGTTTCCAATCCTGTCAGTCTATTTTCATCACCGGCTTTTGCCGTGAGCATTAGAATGGGAATGTGGGACGTAGCATCGTTGGTCTTACAATTTTCGGTCAATTTCAGTCCGTCCTCTTCGGGCATCATCAGGTCTGTTATGATAAGATCGGGAACCTGTTTCAGTGCTTTTTGAAAACCGGCGCTTCCATTATCTGCCGTAACAATATTAAATTCGTCATTAAAAATAGAAGAAACGTAGTTGCGTAGATCCTCATTGTCATCCACGATCAAAATAATGTCCCGGCTTTCATCACTTTCCGTAATGGACACTTTGCTCTCATCTTCAACGGCATCTGTATTTTCCTGATAGGTTTCCTCTAAAGTTGTTGATTTTTTGACAGTTACTTTTTCCTCGTTTGAGTAGTCGGTTTCAAGTATGGGCAATTCAATGTGAAATGTGACACTTTCCGGACCGCTCTTGGCCTCAATCTTTCCTTTATGCAATCCGACCAGTTCTTTGGTAAGTGCCAGTCCAATGCCCGTGCCTCTTTTATTGGTATGAATTTGGTGAAAGCGGTTGAATATTTCCTTTAATTCTTTTTTTGTTAGAGACACACCTGTATTTGTCACTGTTAATGAGAGAACGCCCTCTATGATTTCCGCCTTAAAATTTATCTTGGCATTTTGTGGGCTGTATTTTAGTGCATTGCCCAAAAGATTGCCAATCACTTTCTGAAGTATGTCAGCATCAAACCAATAATGATTTTCATCTTTGGAAATTTTTATTTGGAGTTGTTGGGACTTTTTTTCAGCGCTGAACAAGAACGATTCCGCCTGTGATTTCAAAAAAGTGGACAATATTGCTTTACCTATATGCAATTTGTAAAATCCTGATTCCAGTTTTGATAGGTCCAGCAACTGATCGACCAAAGTAGCGAGCTGTTGGGTGTTTTTTTTGGCAATGGTCAGGTTCCGTTTATCTTCTTGGCTTAGTTCCGAACGCTCCAGTTGCTGTTCCACCGGACCCTGTATCAAAGACAAAGGTGTACGCAGTTCATGGGATATGTTGGCAAAAAAGTTTGATTTGGCCACATCCAGCTCTCTTAATTTTTGATTCGTTCTTTGACGGTTGCGATAAAGCACAAAGAGAAACAATACTGCGAAGGATGTTAGACCTATTCCTCCCAAAAAAAGATTGCGCTGATTCCTTTTTTGTTGTTCGGCAAGTTCGTTTTGTGATTTCAACAGTGCTATTTCTTGTTCTCTCTTTTGTGTTTGGTATTTGGCTTCAAGGTCCAGAGCAAGACTTTTTTGCTTTCGGGCCTCTAGAGAATCTTGCAGAACGAATGATCGTCCATAGTATTCGACCGCTTGCTCAAAGTCCCCGGTTTTTCCATAGGATTCTGCTAGGTTTTTGGTGATTCCCAGCAAAACACCACTAGAACCGGCATCGGCTTGTTTAAAATAAGCATAGGCGGCTTCAAAATATGGTATGGCCTGTTTATAGTCCCCAATTCTTAGAAGAAACCCAGCGTAGACTCGATTGGCGTTAGCAATTTGATTAGGGTCCCCTGTCTCAGTGAGCAGGGCAAGCCTTTTTTTATAGTAGGCATCGGCTTGATCATAATTATTGAGGTCTGTCTCTATGATACCCAAGGACCAATAAATATTGGCCACGTTTTCAATGGAACCGTTGCTTTTAAAATATGTCAAGCTTTTTTTAAAATAGGGCTTGGCCTTTTGATATTCCTTTCTTTGGCCAAAAATATTTCCGATCATGATATATCCGTAGTGTTCCTGATCGCTATCATTTATTTCCGAAGCCATTTTAATAGCGTTTTTAAAATATTGTTCAGACTTTCCGATATAAGAAGTGTCCTGTACGCTGTAAGTTCTTAAGAGTACCTTGCCCAAATTGAACAACGCTTTGACAACATATGGGTTCTTTTCTCCAGAAAATTCTGCAATAGAATCTATTTGCTGGTAAGTGGCTATTGCATCAACATCTTCAAACTTTGAATAATGTATGTTTCCAATGGAAAGTAGTGCACTGGTGGTCACTTCGGGCAAATTGTTCTCCGTCCCCAAAGCGATGGCCTTTTTGGCATAGTGTTGTGTGGAATCGTAATTGCCTTTGTAAAAATAGCAATTGGCCACCTCACTTTGGGCTGTCCCCAAGAGAACTGGCGAAGATGTGTTTTTTGCAATTTTCAAATTCTGCAATGCCAGCAGCAGCGCACCATCGTATGCTGAGATTTTAGATAAGGAATCTATTTGACATTGATTGTTCAAAAACTCCTCAGGTATATTTTGACCAAAAGATGAAATACCCACTGATGTAAGAATACAAACAATACTAAGTTTATTTATGGACATTTTTTTCATCACCGTCAATCACTAAGTTAAGCAAAATAAATCTGGATTAAATTAGGTGCAAGGAGTATTGACCTTCACCTTGGGAGTCAATTTACCTCAAATTTGTTTGACAGGAATTGAGATGGACCGAGATAAATAAAACTTATACAATCAACAACTCATCGTGTCAATTCCAACTATTTATAACGGTTTAATTATATTTGAAATGATGAAAGCAATTCGACCTTAAAGTTCACAAATCGTCAACAACTGATGTGAACTTTCTCAGGATATTGATTAATACTGGGCTAATGAACGTAGGTTCTGAACCCAGTCAGGTCACTAAAAAAACCGGTAAGCAAAAGCTTATCGGTTTTTTGTTTTTATACCCCGTGCAATCAAAAATTCATTATTCCAACAGCTCTAAATTATAATTGCCTTAAAAAGCTGAAAGTTATTACATAAATAAAACATCCACTTTTCATTTTTATGTAACTTGTTGCGCAACAAACCAAATTCAGAATCCCATTATCGCATTTTGGGGTTTGAGTTATTTCAAACCAACCTTAAATCAAGTAAAATGAAAAAATTAGTTCTCCTTTGTTCCCTTTCAATCCTTATGACGAGTATGGTTAACGCACAAGACCAGTATATATTCCCAAGTGGCAGTGGTCCCAATAAATTGTTCATGAAGGAAATCATCAAACTCACGGGAAAAGAACGTCCCAAGATTTGTTTCTTGCCCACCGCATCCGGAGATAGTGAACGAAGTATCATCAGATGGTATGAACTGACACACGACCTATCGATAGAACCATCCGTACAGCGGGTTTGGATCAGCTCATATCGTCAAAAACAGACGTTTGAAGAAGTTCTTTTAAATGTGGACGCCATTGTTGTAGGTGGCGGAAACACCTTGAACATGATGGCCATCTGGAAAGCCCAAGGAATCGATGTGGTGTTGAAAAAAGCCTTGGAAAAAGGTATTGTCTTGGCTGGAGGCAGTGCGGGGTCGCTCTGTTGGTTCGATAATGGAACTACGGATTCAAGACCCATTGAACTGAGTGTCGTAGAAGGATTGGGCTTCCTCCCATACAGTCACTCACCTCATTATGATGGAGAGGAATTTCGCAGACCTTTGTACGAGAAAAACATCAAGAAAGGCATTTTTGAAGCGGGCTATGCCATGGACAACAATGCCGGCATCATCTTCAAGAACGGAAAACCGTTCCGAGTGGTCTCCTTGGGCGAAGAGTACAATTGCTACTACGTTTCCCTGAAAGATGGTAAAGTCGTGGAAGAAAAACTTGAAGCCGAAATTCTGGAATAGCAAGGTAATTTTGGAACGTGTATCAATAATTGATATCATAAAACAATATGAAAAATTTAATCGTAATTATTCTTACCTTTTCATTTTTCACAGTCGAACTCCAAGCACAAGAAAAAACTGATTTTGGTATCAAAGGGGGCGTTAGCTTAAGCAACATTACCTATTATTATTTTAGTGACACCAGCAGCAGGACAGGTTTTTTTATTGGGCTGTACAGTGAAATCCGATTGAGCAATACATTTTCTTTGCAACCCGAAATCCTATATGCCAACCATGGAAATGAAGCACGGGAAATACTCCTTGGTGGCTCAAGGGACATAGATTTCAAACTGGATTACATACAGATTCCCTTGTCCTTAAAACTCTATCTTTTGAATGGTTTTTCCGCGCATGTAGGTCCCTCATTTAATTTCCTCTTGAATCAGAAAGTAACTTATGACAATACCGAGAAATCGGATGTGGCCAAAAACTTCGATTTTTCCGCTTTTGCAGGGCTTTCTTTTAAAGTCTTGGGAGACTTTGAATTGACCGCAAGGTATATTCAAGGATTCACTCACGCACTGGATGATGGAAATTCAAGGGAAAAGGCCAAAAACAAAGCTTTTCAATTTGGCGTTGGGTATAGATTCTAAAATTCAAAAAAAATCTAAACGAATATACTTGAGCCAACAAGTCGCTTAAATCTTAAGAACTGGATTGCCTAAATTAATAGCCCAGGCAATCCAGTTCTTTTTTGATTGTTGTTCTTGTTTAAGCAACAACTTCTTCGCCTTTTTTGTTTCGTTCCGAAACAATTTTATCGATCAAATCCGGCACTTTCTCAAATGCTGCGGCCAAACCATGGGTCTTGCCCGCTTCCAAAAATGAGATTTCGTCTCCCTTGGTCACCAAAAAGCCGATAGGTTGGATTCCGATACCAGCGCCTGCGCCGGCACCTTCCCCTTTTCTTGCTTTACCTTCCACTCCTTCGCCACCTCCAGAGCCAAAGCCCATACCTACCTTAATTACAGGTACACACTTAAATTCGCCCAACTCAAAGGCTTCTCCCACAATGGTTTCCGTCCTGGCCTCCGACTTGATAAAGTCGGTCACCTTGTTCAATAATTCTTCAAAATGTAAATCCATGACCTTGATTTTTAATGATTAATAAATGATTTTAAAATTCTGTAAGGCCTGTTTCGAATATCCATTACCAATCTGTTCCTGTTCTCGAAATTGATGTGGAACGAGGCTATATATTGATTGAGCAATACGAAAATGGGGTACATTTTTGCATTTGCCACGTAATCGCCTGTATCCATGTCCAGAGCAAATCGCTTTACCTTGAACGATCGTAATACCCGAACCAGCTTTCTAAGCCTGATCTTTCTTGGTCTGGTTTTCTTTATTTTGGATTTGGAAGGTTCTTTGGGTTTTGAAGATGCCGTCAAAGGATAAAAACAACGTTCTATAAAAAGTACTTTTAACCGTACGCGCAATAGTTTTTTTTCGTCAGGTTCAAAACTCGCCTTTGCCAAGCCCTTCAATCCGGCAAAATATTTATTCGTATCCGTATCAATATAAATTTGAATGGGCACAAACAACAACCCAAGGGCAAGGAGCACAACTAACAATATCACTGAAATCAGTATCATTAGTTTTTGCGACAAAGGAAGCATGGGCAAGGCATTCATGCAATGATATTGGTCAGATTGACATCATAAAATTCCAGATAGTTGATATCTTTATTTCAAAGTCAACACCATACTGACCTACCTCATGTTTCAAATCAGTTTTTTATTGGTAATTTGAGTAGCATATCACGCTATTGCCGATGAAACATTCCAACTGTTTATATCTCATTTTCCTTGTCCTTTTATCTTGCGGTAAAAGCAAGGAAAAGATTTATCCCACCAAAATGGCGCTAACAGAATCCGTATATGCCTCGGCCACCGTTCAACCGGACAGTCTCTACCAAGCATATTCCATTGTCATCGGTATTTTGGACAAAACCTGGGTCGAGGAAGGTGACATTGTGAAGAAAAACGACCCCATCCTTCAAATTAAAAACACATCGCCCGAACTCAATGTTGAAAATGCCAAACTTGCACTCCAACTTGCCCGGGAGAATTATCAGGGAAGGGCTGCCGTACTTACCAGTATTGAAGACGAAATCCATGCTGCGACCCTAAAGTTGACCAATGATTCCATCAATTATTTCCGTCAAAAAAACCTTTGGGACCAAAATATTGGCTCCAAAGTGGAATACGACAACCGAAAGCTTGCCTACGAACTATCCAGAAACAACCTGAACCTGCTCCAAAGAAAATACAGGCAGACCAAAAATGAACTGGAGACCCAATTGCTACAGTCGGAAAACCAATACAAAACCTCTTTGACCACCTCTGAGGACTTTACCATAAAAAGTAAAATAAACGGAACGGTCTACGCTATTTACAAAAACCCAGGGGAAATAGTGAACACCCAAGAACCCGTGGCATCCATTGGTAGAAGTGAAGAGTTCATTATTGAGCTGTTGGTCGACGAGGTGGACATCGTGAAGCTGAAAAAGGGCCAAAAAGTGTTTCTGACACTTGACTCCTACAATTCCAAGGTATTTGAGGCAACCTTGGACAAAATTTATCCCAGAAAAGACGAACGTTCCCAAACCTTCAAGGTAGAGGCTTTGTTCAAGGATTCTCCCAGCACATTATATCCCGGTCTTTCCGGCGAAGCCAATATCGTCATCTCCAAAAAAGAGGAAACCCTTACCGTTCCAAAGGATTATCTTATTGATGATACCAAAGTACTTACCGACAGCGGGGAAACTGAGATTACCATAGGACTACAAAACTTGGACAGAGTGGAGGTTTTGGATGGCATCGATGAAAAAACGGCAATCTATAAACCCGAGCAATGATCAATTGGAGCGTGATACTGGGCATTGCCAAAACACATCTTATTACCAAGATGAAATCCACGGTTACCGCCACCCTGGGGGTCACTTTTGGAATTGGCGCCTACATTACCCTCGTAAGTTTTATGACAGGGCTCAATGCCATGCTGGATGATTTGGTACTGAACCAGACCCCGCATATCCACATGTACAACGAAATACGCCCTTCCGAAACCCAGCCTATTTCACTGTATGGTGAATTCACGTCCACCATGAACATTGTACACTCCATAAAACCCAAGCAAAATCAGGAAAAAATACACAATGCCCTGCCTATTTTGAGCTATCTGAAAAAGCACCCCAATGTGAAAGGAGCCACACCTCAGCTCAGGGCACAGATTTTCTACCTCTCCGGTTCCATAGAACTTGGCGGCAATCTCGTTGGCGTGGACATTATGGAGGAGGCCCGCCTCTCCAATATCCAAGACAACATAGTTGAGGGCTCTACCGAAGCCCTGAAGAATAGTAACAACGGAATTTTATTAGGGGCCGGATTGGCCGAAAAGATGTCGCTTTCCATTGGAGACAGGGTACAAATCAGCACTGTTGCAGGCGATATTTTCCCTCTGAAGATTGTGGGTTTCTATCAAAGTGGCATTGCTGAAATCGACAATGTGCAAAGTTTTGCCAACCTCAGTACCGTACAGCAGATTTTGGGCGAAGCTGAAAATTATGTGACCGATATCAACATTAAATTACTGAACATTGATGAGTCCGAATCCATGGCACGTAGCTTGGAAAAACAGTTCAATGTGAAAGCCGTTGATATCAATGAGGCCAATGCCCAATTCGAGACCGGTTCCAATATCAGGAACCTTATCACTTATGCTGTTTCCATTACCCTGCTCATTGTGGCTGGTTTTGGTATTTACAACATTTTGAACATGCTCATTTATGAAAAAATGAAGGATATTGCCATTTTAAAAGCCACAGGGTTTTCAGGAAAAGACGTGCAATACATTTTTATGGCTCAGGCCATCATTATAGGACTGATGGGCGGAATATTGGGGTTATTGATCGGCTTTGGTCTTTCACATCTCATTGACAACGCACCGTTTGAAACTGAAGCGCTCCCTACCATTTCCACCTACCCCGTAAATTTCAATGGGACCTATTATCTCATTGGAATCACATTTGCCCTTATTTCGACCTTCGTAGCGGGGTACCTACCCTCCAACAAGGCCAAAAAAATCGATCCGGTAAAGATCATTAGAGGAACTTAACATCATCATGAACACCGTCTTAGAAGCCAAAAATATCAACAAACACTTTTATAAGCCCAAGGACTTCCATGTGCTCAAAAATATTTCGTTTGGTGTAAAACAAGGCGAGTTCGCCTCGATCATGGGCAAATCCGGTTCTGGCAAATCCACTTTGCTCTACATACTTTCCACCATGGACACTGAATACACCGGAGAACTGTACCTCAATGACCAACTGGTCACGGGTAAGTCCCAAAAGGAACTGGCCAGGATTCGAAACAAGAACATTGGTTTTGTATTTCAGTTCCACTATTTACTGTCTGAGTTCAGTGTTTTGGAAAACGTGATGTTGCCCGCCAAAAAACTTGCGGAAAGATCACATGCAGCCATAGAAAAAGATGCCCTACGGAAACTTGAAATGTTGCATATCGGTCATTTGGCCCACCAACGGGCCTCACGTATCTCGGGTGGGGAAAAACAACGGGTTGCCATCGCCAGGGCCCTGATCAATGACCCCACTATATTGATGGGCGATGAACCTACGGGCAACTTGGACAGTCACAATTCTGAAAACGTGTTCAAAATCTTCAAAAACTTAAAAGAGGAACAGGGCTTATCCCTTTTGGTGGTAACGCATGACAAGGATTTTGCCAAAAGAACGGACCGCATCATAGAAATGGAAGATGGCATCATTACCAAACCCTGATAAACCTGATATTCATTGATACTGGGAGTTGAGAAATATCATATTAAAGCAAGCTTCTTTGCCCTAATTTTAATTGAGATTAAAAACAAAAGTCATGTTCAACTCAGAGAAAATAGGAAACGAATTCTACCAAAATTTGGGGAAACTGTTTTATGCCGTGGCCATGGCCGACCATAATGTTAGACCCATTGAGGTAAAAAGATTGCGAAAATATGTCCGTCAACATTGGTTGGATGTCGATGATATCGAAGATGAATTCCACACAGATGCCGCCTATCAAATCGAAATTGTTTTTGATTGGTTGGATGGCGAAGAAAAAGAAGGCGAGGAATACTTTGAAGAGTTCAAGGAATTCTACATGGACCATCATGAAAAGTTCCCTGAAACCATCAAAGAACTGATTGTGGAAACAGCTGAGTCCATTGCTGCATCTTTTGCAGGCAAAAATAGATCGGAGATGTTGGCTATCTTTAAGCTCAAACAATTGTTCAACCATTAGTATGTCATTGGAAAAATATATTGACCACACCAATTTAAAGCCCACGGCTACCGAATCAGATATCAAAAAATTATGTGAGGAGGCCAAAATCCATGGTTTTTATGCCGTATGCGTAAACGGATGCCATGTGCCGTTGGCCAAAGAAAGCTTGGACAAGACCAATATTAAAATCGCTGCCGTTATAGGTTTTCCATTGGGAGCCATGTCCACCAAGGCAAAAATATTCGAAGCCATTGATTGTATTGAAAACGGTGCGGATGAAATCGATATGGTCATCAATATCGGATGGTTGAAGTCGGGAATGTACGATGCCGTCCAGGATGAGATCAAAGCCATAAAGGAAACCATCGGAAACAACGTATTAAAGGTCATCATTGAAACCTGTTACCTTACGGACAAAGAAAAGGAAAAGGCGTGCAAGTTAGCTCTTGAAGCACATGCCGATTATGTAAAAACCTCAACTGGGTTTGGAACGGGTGGAGCCACCTTTGATGATGTAAAACTCATGAAAAGAATAGTTGGAAATAATGCAAAAATAAAAGCCTCCGGTGGAGTCAAGGACAAAGATACCGCCATACAATACATTGAACTGGGCGTATCCCGAATTGGGACATCCTCCGGACCATCCCTAATCAAATAAGAACATCATGAGTACCCACATTGAAGCCAAACCAGGAGAGATAGCAGAGACCGTTCTTATGCCCGGAGATCCCTTAAGGGCCAAATGGATTGCGGAAACATTTTTGGAAAATCCTGTCTGCTATAACAAAATTCGTGGCATGTTGGGATATACCGGCACATACAAGGGAAAAAGAATCTCTGTACAAGGAAGTGGTATGGGAATGCCATCCGCCATGATCTATTTTCATGAACTGATCAACGATTACGGGGTCAAGAATATAATTCGTGTGGGTTCCGCGGGATCGTATCAAAAAGATGTGAAATTAAACGATGTGGTCTTGGCCATGGCAGCTTCAACCACATCGGGCATGAACAATTCCCGATTCATCAACTCCGATTATTCCCCCACAGCCGATTTCGACCTTTTCATAAAAGCAGTGGACTATGCCCAAAAGAACAACATCCCGATAAAAGCGGGCAACGTGCTCTCTTCGGATGAATTTTATGTGGATGACCCCGAAGAATACAAACTCTGGGCCGAATATGGCGTGCTCTGTGTGGAAATGGAAACCGCCGGACTCTACACCATCGCTGCTAAATACAATGTAAAGGCTTTGACCATTTTAACCATTTCCGACTCCTTGGTAACGGATGAGAGACTCTCCGCCCATGCCCGCGAAACAACGTTTAAGGACATGGTTCAAATTGCCTTGTCCGCCGCTTCGAGCTAAATTTAAGACTGAGCCATGTCGTCTTCCACGGGAACAAAGTCCTTGGAAACGGGAAGTTCAAAAAGTTCCAATGAAAAATAAGGGAGTGCCGCGAGTAGGTGATCAAAAATATCCGCCATCACATATTCATAGTTCTCCCATCTTTTGTCTGAACTGAATGCATAAATTTCCAAAGGAATCCCTTGAGGCGTTGGTTGTAACTGACGTACCATCAACGTCATATTCTTATTGATGGCCGAGTGGGTTTCCAGATAAGTGGTCACATATTTGCGAAACACCCCGAAATTGGTCAGGTTTCTACCATTGATCAATAATTCCTTATTGATTTTATTCTCCTGGTTATATGATTTGATTTGGTCGTTCCGTGCACCGATATAGGTTTCTACCAATTGAATCTTCTTGAGCCTTTCAATCTCATCATCCGTTAAAAAGCGAATGCTCTTTTGCCTTATTACCAAAGACCTTTTGATTCGTCTACCTCCGGAAACCTGCATACCGCGCCAATTCTTGAAGGAATCGGAAATCAGTGCGTAGGTAGGGATCGTTGTAATGGTCATGTCAAAGTTTTGGACCTTTACAGTGGCCAGACTTATTTCAACGACATCGCCGTCGGCGCCGTATTTTTCAAAAGTGATCCAATCCCCTATTCGGACAATATCGTTGATGGTAACCTGTATACTTGCCACGAGCCCCAAAATGGAGTCTTTGAAAATCAGGAGCACCACTGCGGAAGCAGCACCCAAAGCTGTAAAGAACTTCCAGACCGTGGTATCGGTAACGATGGCAAAAATGGTGAATATTCCAATGATCCATGCAAAGATCATGAAGACCTGCACATAGCTATCAATGGGTTTATCCCTAAATTTTGGACGCGTTTTCAAATACCCGTTGACGCTTTTGAAAAACTTCCGGAAAATTACCAGCGTCAGAAGGACAAAAAGTATTTTCAGTGTTTTTATGGCAATACTTTCTGCATAGTCGAAATCGGCAAAGGCCACGGGTACAAACTCCAACAAAATGGTAAGTGGCACTACATGGGCCACATAGCGGGGAACCCGATGAGCCACCAAGAAATTGTCAAAATTGTTTATGGATTTTCTGGCCAATCTTACAGAAAGCCCCCGTAAAACTTTCCAAATAAGGACATCCAATAAAAGAACAAGTATCAGTACAACTATCATCAACACAAATAAGTTGATGTAGGCTGCAAGACCTTCAGCCATACCGGCTTCGGTCAAATAATTGTACAATAAACGGCTTAAATCCTTGTCCATAGTTTCCTCTTGAAAGAAATATGCACAAAATTACGGGTTTTAATCCACCTCCCCATACAAGAAAAACATGATTTTATGACAGGGAAAAGGTCAATACAGTTGATTCGAGATTTCCAAAAAGCAAAGGCACCCAATATAATAATCAGATGCCTTCGACTTATGATCGATCTAGAATTTCCAAGATTTTATGGAAAATCTCGGTGTTCTCATAAATACCATTGAAATTTTCGGATTTGGGTCCATAGGAAAACAAAGGCACCATGATACCCGTATGGTCCACGGTTAAAAAATCGCCTTGAACAGAGCCATCTTCCAGACTGCCCCCAACAATACCAAAACCAGAGGTTTCATGATCCGCAGTAATGATAACAAGGGTATTTTGGTTCGCATCGGCAAACTTCAATGCTTCCGCAACGGTCTGATCAAAATCGAGCATTTCCCGCACAATATCGCTTGTGCTATTGGAATGGCCTCCGTTGTCAATTTGTGCCCCTTCGACCATTAGAAAAAATGGTTCTTCCTTTGATTCCAGAACAGATAATGCTTTTGCCACACTTTTGGGCAACATACTCCCTCTGCCATTTGAAATGGAGGGTGCTTTGTTATCGCCCAAATAAATCCCAGTCGGGTTCTTAAAATCGGAAAGGTTATCCAGTTGCTGTTCACTAAATACTTTTGCGATGGATTCTTTGTCCTTTTCCCCTCCTGCAATAAATAAATCCAACGGACTACTTTTCAGGTCCTCGATCAATCCCGGGGTGTCGTCCCGCTCCACTCGGTGAGCATAAAACGATGACGGCGTGGCCCCATAAATGGCATCCGTGGAAACTATGGCTGTATTAAAGTCCTTTTTGCTCAGGGCATCGATCAAGTTGGGCAACGCCTGGCCCTCTGGATCGGTACCAATAGCCCTATTATTTGTTTTTTTTCCTGTAGCCATGGCTGTAGCTCCTGCTGCAGAATCGGTAATCAGGTCATCGTATGAAGCTGTTTTTACCAATCCGATGTTTTTTAAGCCCGTCAGGGTCAGCTTACCACGATTGGCTATCATGGCCGAAGTAATCTGTGCCAGACCATTTCCATCCCCAATCATTAAAATGATATTGGTGGGTTTGACACCTTGATCATACTCATATTTGGGTTGGTAAACGGCAACTGGATTTTCCAAAGTGAAGGTGTTTCCTTCAAGTTTATCCAGATACTGTTCAGCCAGTGCCGGTTTATCCGTATTGATGTAGTCGACCCCCAAATGGGCCAAACGGGCCCAAGCAGTCTTTGTATCTGGCGTGGCCCAAAAACGGAATGGTTTTCCCGATGCCTTTGCCTTGGTTATGGCTTCTTTTACTTTTTCCAGATCAGGAGCTGTCATTCTACCATATCCATTCCAAACGGAATAATTCTTATAGCTGGAACTCACCAGTGCCACTTTACTTAGATCCATATGGCTCAACTCCTCCAAATTCTGATGGTCAAACCAAATAAAGGGTGGATAATTTTGGTATTCTTCTGGTCGGGGACGATTCCCTGAAATCACAAATTTGACTTTATCCCCATTGATAAGGTTGGGATAGGTTTTCAACACCTCTTCCAGCTTTTCAAGCGTGGCATAAGCATCAGACTTAAGATCGATAAGCAACTGTAGCTCGCGCAGTTCTCCTGATGCCTCCAAATTGTTCAATCTATCCAGATATAATTTGTCCAAGGTATGCTCCTCGATTATCTCATCCTCGGCATGAGTCACGTAGAGCATACTGTTCTTTAAAAAAACATCAGCTTCGATGGAGGATGCACCATTGCTGTAGGCATACCAAAAGGGCAGATCTTGGGCATAATCGTTATGGGAATGGACTTTGTAGGATGTATTTTGTGAAAATATCTTTCCCGTAATAAAGAAAACACTCCCTACTAAAAGAATGAAGACGGCTCTTTTTTTCATTTTGATTGGTTTATGGTGTTGATCATTTTGTGGTAAATCTCGTTATTTTCGTAGATACCTTGAAAGTTTTCCGCTCCCTGTCCAGCTGCGAAAACAGGGATAAGCTCACCGCTATGTTGGTTGGAGTTAAAATAAACAGTGACCTTTTCAGGCACTTCTGTCTTCTTACCCGTGCTATCGTCCACGACATAATGTTTTCCGATACTCACACCTCCAGTTTCATGATCTGCTGTGACCACCAACAAGGTATTCGGATTGTTTTCCACATAATCCAACACAACGCCTAAGGTCTTGTCAAAATCCAACACTTCTGAAATCATCATTTCCGCATTTTCGGCATGTCCTCCCCAATCTATGTATGAACCTTCGACCATCATAAAAAACGGTTCTTGCTTTTGATCGAAATACTCCAAGGCCATGGTCGTTGCTTCTGACAAGTAATTTTTTCGCCCATCTATTTTTGAAGGAATACCATCGTCGGCCAGTAAGTAGGCATTCTTTTTATCCTTTACGGTTTCCGAAAGTCCCAAGGTATCCAAATGGTAATTCTTGCCCATCAATTCTTCAAAAAGATTTCTACCGTCTTCCCTATTATCAAAGAACTTTTTCCCTCCGCCAGCAAAGAAATCCACCTCAGCATCGATCAACTGAGCGGCTATTTCCTCGTGCATGTCCCGATCGGGAACGTGTGCATAGAAACTCGCAGGTGTCGCATGCGTTATGGTGGTTAAACTGATTAAGCCTGTTTGATAACCATCGTCTTGCAATCGTTTCAAAATGGTTTCCTTTGGAATGGAATCTACAGACACACCGATAGCTCTTTTATAGGTTTTCTCCCCAATGGAAAAAGCTGTGGCTCCTGCCGCTGAATCGGTAATCCTATATACTTTGTCCGAGGTTTTATGAAGCCCTATATGCTTAAATCTGGAAAAATTAGGCAAACTATCACCAAAATAGTAAGCTGTTGACACTTGTGGCACCCCCATTCCATCACCTATCATAAAGATGATGCTCAAGGGTTCTTCTTGGGGGGTTGCTTCCGGTTTCTCTTCTTTTATTGATGTATTGCAGCCTGCTAACCATAAAATGGCCATGGATGCGGCAGCTGTCTTTACTGAAATCTTCATGCGTCTGTTCTTTTTCTTTTACAAAAATGTAAGCGGCAAGTGGAAAAACCAACTTGCCGCTTAGCTAAAAAATACACCTGATTAATAGCCTTCATTCTGTTCCAAATACCCTGCAACATTGGATGCCCCATCTATGGCATTTTGAGGAATCGGGAACAATCTGTGATATACGTTGTCGTCTGTTTTTTCTGTCCAACTGTCTTCATAGTGGCCAAAACGAATTTGGTCCCCTCTTCTAAAGCCTTCCCAGTACAATTCGAATCCACGTTCTCTGAACATGATATCCAAATCAATGGAAGCCAAAGGAGCTGGAGTCTGTTCTGGACGTGCTGTTCTCGAGGTTCGCACTGTATTTACATCGGCCAAGGCACCTGCGTTATCACCGGTCCTTAATTTTGCTTCGGCACGCATTAAATAAATCTCCGCCAAGCGCATCAACACCAAATCCACGCTACTGTAATTATTGCCATTGGGCGAGGTGCGGCTGAACTGGTATTTGGATACGCGATAACCATTTTTGTGCAATCTGCCCTCGTTGGTAAAATCCACTTGCAAGGAATGGTTCACATAATCCGTATCCTTATCCGGTCCATTTCCTTTTCTTTGGATAACAGGATAGATGCGGTACCCCTCATCACATGTATAGAAAGAACCATTCTCATCTTTACGGGGTCCCCAGATCACACCTCTTATGATTCCACGATTGATTTCAAAGTCCTCAGCGGACATACAATAGTAGTGATCTTCATCATTCTCTGGAGTTACACCGGTAAGGTCTTGAAGTTCAGCCGGAATCATTTGGTTTTCCTGATAGAATCTGGCATCGGCCTCGGCAGGATCTAGATCCCCATAGGCATCCACCCAAGTCTGGTAAAAATCAGAAGTAATAGCAGGTCCATCGGTACCATCAGCACTGGGATGTTCCGGTCTAGGATACCAAGAACCAGCCAAAGACCAATAGGCCCAACGGCTGTGCTCCCTGTTCATTACCCCACGCTGATCTAAGGCAAAAATCAGTTCAGGATTATCATGGTTCTCATCATTGAAGAGTTCAAAATACTCTGGAGACAGCGAATACATGCCCGATTCGATGATATTGTCGGTATACTCAATCACTTTGTCCATGTCCTCTGTTGTAAAATCGGGAGTACCATAAGGATTGCGATATACTGCGGAGTTGAGATTCAATCTGGCCAAAAAGCCCCATACCGTGGCTTGGGTAATCCTTCCAGGCCCTCTGCTGGTATTTATGACATCTACCACGGAAAGCAATTCACTCTCGATATAATCAATGGCTTCCTGCCCTCTGATTATTTCTGAAAGCTCTCCGGAGGCCTCTTTTCTAAAAGCCAATCCCCAGCTGTCCAAGGTCAACATGTTCAAATAGGCCCGCAGTGCGATCATTTCATGCAAGGCACCCTCTGCCTGGGCATCTCCTGCTTCGGCCAATGGTTGTAATACCTCAATGGCAGTGAGGGTTCTGGAAATATTACGTGTGACCTCGTTCCAGGAGCTTCCCACCAAATCGTTGCTGGGTGCAATATCGTGCTGGTGCACTTCGATAAACTTTCCGTTGTCATACCAGTCCGTACCCCCTCGGTAAGGCAATATGGCCTCGTCGGCGGGAATCAGTTGCAATCCGTAATAATTGGTGTGTCTCCAAGTCCATGAGATTTGACCATAGGCTGGTGCAATGGCACCGCTGATAGCTTCGGCCTGTCCACTACCCTCCAGGGATTCATCAATAACTTCTTCTTCCAGATCGGTGCAGCTTACATTGGACAGTAAGCCAATTCCAAATAGTGCGATTATTATTTTATGCTTCATTTTTTGAAGTGTTTTTTTGATTAGAATGATACGTTTAAGCCAAATACAAGGGTTCTTGTTTTGGGATAGTTGAAGTAATCGATCCCAAAGGTCTGTATGCCATCAATAGTCAAGTTTGAATTGATTTCAGGATCAAAACCATTGTAATCCGTTATCACGAACAAGTTTTGTCCTGTTACGGAGAATCGAATCGTATTGACCAAACCATCAAGTCCAACGAGTTCAGGGTTCAAGTTGTACCCTAAAGTGGCATTGTTCAACCTCAAGAAATCGCCATCCTCCAAATATCTGGTGGATACGGCATTGGAGTTGGTAATATCCTCGTTGGGAAATTCTGTAGCAATGGATGTTGTGTTGAAGTTGGAGCTCAAAAGCCCTTTGCTGAACAACGACATAGCTGTGTGATTGTACACCTTGTTGCCGGATACCCCGTTAAAATTCAAACCAAGATCAAAGTTCTTGTAGTTGAAGTTGAGATAGAATGCATAGATCAGGTCGGGCAATGCACTTCCCACTACTTGTCTGTCATCGGACAATATACTTAGGCCATCGTCCCCGATCCCCAAGAATTCCTGCATGTAAAATGCGCCGATAGGCTCGCCATTGATGTTTCCGTTAATGGTCGCATCGGTCTGACCAGCTCCCTGTGCGGCTCCTGTGGTCAAGACTTCGTAAGGAGAATTGGAAACCTCGTTTTTGGTATAGGCAAAGTTTCCTCCAATGTTATAAGAGAAATCCTTACTGTAATCGCTATGATAATCCAAGGAAAACTCTATACCGCTGTTCTTGATTTCCATATCCGGAATGTTGGTCCAATATTTATCGGTTGGCTGTACAGGATCTGCAGGGGTCACTTCCAACAAAATGTTCTCGGATACCTTATTGAAATAATCCAAAGTACCGGACAAACGATTGTTGAACAAGCCAAAATCCAGACCAAAATCCAACTGCTCCGACACTTCCCATTGAATATCGGGATTGGCCAAACGTGTAAAGATAGTTCCGTACGGATAGTCTGCCAGGGTACTTTCGTCTCCGTTTATTGGATAGGAATCGTTATTGTCCCTGCTATCGGTAAAACTTCTTTTGGTAATTTTTGAAGGAATCTCTTGGTTACCTGTTCTACCCCAGCTGGCCCTTAGTTTCAAATTGTTAACGGTTGCATTGGAACTAAGAAACTCTTCGTTCATAATGTTCCAGCCAGCGGCCACGGATGGGAAATACCCGTATTTGTTGTTTCCTCCGAACTTGGACGAACCATCTGCCCTCATAGTGGCCGTTAACATATATCTGTTATCGAAAACATAGTTGGCCCTTCCAAAGAAAGACTGCAATTCATTTTTGGTCGCATAAGTGTTCATATAGGTCGGTGTATCCTCTGAACTGATCTGATCCTGATATTTTGGATCGATTCCGTTATCGGAAAAGCCTTCCATCTCAAAACTCTTCTGGTGCACATAGGTTTCCTGGTAGGTATGACCGACCAAAAAAGTAAAGTTGTGCTGCTCCGTTGTCAAGTTGTAGGTCAACGTATTTTCAATCAAGCTGTTCTTATTGGTCGTGTAGATACTGTTCAGCTCGCCTCTGATGTAATCCTCCAACAAGGAATATGGTTTCAGCTGTATATCCCTATCGGTTGTAGAATAATCAACACCCAAGTTCAATTTATAGGTAAGTCCTTTCACGATTTCCACAGAAGGAGCCAAGTTGGCCAAAATACGATGGTTCACGGCGTCGTCGCTGTAAATTCGCTCTCTGGTCAAAGGATTGAGCATGTTGTCCAGCAGAGTTGGTTGACCATCAGTGTACAATGGCAAGGTAGGATTCAACTGGAGCATGTCGCCCACAATGGCACGTGCATCTGCACGTAGGTTCTCGGTTCTTGTCGCCGTCATATTGAACTCAATCTTTAAACGATCGTTGAAGGCCCTTTGGGTCAAGTTCAACCTTCCTGAATAACGCTTAAGATCATTGCCCCTAAGAATTCCTTCTTGGTCGTTCACTCCCAAAGAGGCACGGTAAGAAAATTGGTCCGATGCCCCACTCATGGCAAAGTTCACGTTCTTTGAAAACCCTGTCCTACTCAAGGCATCTTGCCAGTTGGTATTGGCTCCTCCATCTTCCAATGTACCTCCAGTGGCAACCACTTCTTGTCTAAAACGGTCTGCGGAAAAAACATCCACTTGATTGGCCAAGGTTGAAAAACCAGTGGAAACATTAAGGTCCATTTGGGTTCTACCTGCCTTACCTCTTTTGGTGGTAATCACAATTACCCCATTGGCGGCCCTAGCCCCATAAATGGCTGCTGCAGAGGCATCCTTCAACACATCGATACTTTTAATATCCTGTGGGTTAATGAAGTTCAATGGGTTAGTTGGAACCCCGGTGCTGGTATTGTCCAAGGCAAAACCATCGATAACATAAAGTGGCGTGGTCCCTGAACGTAGACTTCCCACACCCCTGATGATTACATCTTGCTCTGCACCAGGCTCACCACTTACATTGGAAATATTCACACCGGCCACTTTACCTTGTAAAAGTTGTCCTGGGTTCATTACAATACCCTTGTTGAATTCTTCACTGTCCACGGAAGCGATGGACCCTGTTACATCGGTTTTCCTTTGGGTTCCATATCCAACGACCACAACATCTTCCAACATAGTGGCGTCTTGCTCCAACTGTACATTGATGGTACTGCGTCCATCTACCGCGACTTCTTGGGGCTTATATCCCAAATAGGAAATCTGAAGGACAGCGTCGCTTTCCACATCGATGGAGAAGTTACCATCAAAATCAGTAATGGTTCCATTGCCTCTACCCTTTTCCATTACCGAGGCACCTGCCAATGGTATTCCGTTTTCATCGGTCACTTGTCCCGTAACGGTTAAATAAACCACTTCGACCACAAGTTTTGGGGCCTTGGGTTTTACATCTATGGAAATGGTATTGTTTATTCTTCTAAAAGTAAGGTCGGCATCTTTGGCCATCAATTCCAAAACAGATTTCAGGGAAACGTTTTGGTAAACGATATCATAGGTATTCCGTAACCTATCTACCTTTCTGTCGTACACAAATTTAAAGTCGGTCTGGCCTTCAATTTGCCTCAGCACATCTACTACGGTGGCGTCGTCCACGGACAAATCCACTCTAAAACTTTCCAGGCTCTGTCCTCTGGCATCGGCGGCAAGCACCGGATTCAGGAGCGACAAAACAATCAGAAAGCAAAATGTATGGAATGTCAATTTGATTAATTGTTTAATAGTTAGTGAATTCATAATTTCACATAATGTTTAAATGGTTATAAGTATTTGTAATTATTGAACAGTCGACAGCCTGTTTCCGCTCGCCAAAGTGTTACGGGCTGTCTCTTTTTTTAGGTGTTTGTTTTATGTCATACTGATGATATTTTGGTTTAAGTCGGTTTTTAGTCTGTGCATCTACCCATTAATTGGATTTTATGATTGTCTAAAAACTGGTACTGAATTCCCTTTTTTGCATAGACTATGCTTTCCAGAATGGCATCCAATCTTTCATTGTCGTACGTTGCGGTAATATGGCAATCGCCAATATTTTCATTGTCCACCAAAAAGCTTACCCCATACCAGCGTTCCAAGGTCTGCAGTACTTGGGACAGTTCCGCATCCTCAAAATGAATGATTCCATCTTTCCAATTCAGAAAACTGGCGATGTCTATTCTTTCCTTGGAAATGGATTTTGACTCTTTGTCAAAAACACCTTGTTCATTGGGCAATAGGAAAATCTCGCTAGCTAGGGATGCCACTTTTACCTTGCCAGTGGCCACGGTAACCGCCACGTGTTGGCTATCCGAATAGGTGTTCACATTAAACGAAGTTCCCAATACTGTGGTCTCCACCTCCCCCGATTTAATGATAAAGGGTTTGTTGGGGTTTTCGGCCACATTAAAAAAGGCTTCTCCCTCCAGTTCGACCTCTCTGCTATTTCCATCAAAACGCTGGGGGAATTTTATGGTGCTCCCCGAGTTCAAATACACCTCGGTCCCATCGGCCAAGACCAAATTCAACTTTTGACCCCATTCCGTGGTTTTGGTAAGTAAAACCGTAGGTTGGACAATATCCTGCTCATGGGAATAGTGATTGAATCCAAAATTCCCGAGACCAATTGCAATGATTATGGAAGCTGCAATACCCGTCCACTTGTACATGGGATTTTTTCTTCGGGAACCTTCAATGCCCTTTGCCAACTTTTGATAAAGTTGTTGCTTATGTTTTGGATTCTTGAATATATCTCGATGGTTCTCGGAAAGCAGTTTATGATCAAATGCTTCCAGAAGGGATTCCTCTTCTTTGGTAATGGTACCATTGAGGTATTTCTTCATCAAAACCTTAATCTCATTTTCAGTCATTGTGTGTCCATTTCAACTAGAAGTACCGGAAACGCACATGGACGCACACTCAAAAAATGGGGTTTAATGATTACTTAAAGTTAAGGGAGTCCTCTTAACCTTTAGCTAAGAAAAACACTTATCAAAGGAACATTGACTTAACAATGGAGAGATCCTTCCTAAGTCGTCTAAGGGCAAAGGATATTTGATTTTCGACCGAACGATGGGAGATGTTCAGTTGCTTTGCGATTTCTTTATTGCTGATATGGTGTATCCGGCTCAACCTGAACACTTCTTGGCACCTTTGAGGCAGATTGGCCAAACTCACATCAATCCGTTTGGTCAGTTCCAGAACATCCTCTTCCAGTTCCATTTCTGGAGCTACGTAGATGGAATTGGCCGCCTCTATTTGTGTTTCATTGAACTTTACATCCCTTAAAGCATTGTAGCATTTATAACGAATGGCCTTAAAGAGGTATGATTTGATGTTTCTTACTTCTACACTCTCCCTTCGCTGCCAATAATCTATCCAGATGTCCTGCACCAAATCTTTTGCAAGGGAATCGTTCATTACCAGAGAAGCAGCGTAAACATACATGGGCTCCCACAACTCGGAAAACAAGGCATTGAAAGCAGCTCTATCGGAATTTTGGACTCGGACAGCTAATAAATCGTGCGCTTGATGTGTATGGGGGTGCTTCATCAGCAACAAATTTCATAAAAATAAGAACGGGTGGATATTATGATTTTGTAAACTTTGTGCAAAGTCCTCCCAACCGTTACCGACAAAAAGTGACCTTTAGAAAAAGGCATTAAAATACAGACCTTTTGTCCAAAAAAATTATATTTGCACACCTAAAATTCCAAAGCCCACGTGGTGGAATTGGTAGACACGCTACCTTGAGGGGGTAGTGTTCGTAAGGACGTGCTGGTTCGACTCCAGTCGTGGGCACAGAAAAAACCGCAATCTCTTGCGGTTTTTTTGGTTTTGGCCCCTTCCCAGAAGATTTCATTTAGCCCGCAAAAGTCAGTGGCTCCCTTAAAAGAGAATCTAAATTTTATGATAAAAAACTAGGATGGCATCCATTTAATTGTAAATTTGTTTAACGTTTAATAAAAAAAAATGAACAACGTAAAAACTTCTTTTAGTATTCGGGATATGGAAAACCTTTCTGGCATCAAGGCCCATACCATCCGAATTTGGGAAAAGAGATATAATTTGTTCAGCCCAGAAAGGACAGATACGAACATCCGCACCTACAATCTCGAAAGTCTGCAAAAGTTATTGAACGTTACCCTGCTCTATAACAATGGGTATAAAATTTCAAAAATCGCCAAATTGGAAGAGGGAAAAATTCCTGCCCTCGTCAATGAAATAATTGCTGAAAAGAGTGAAAAGAGCCATGCACTGAACTCTTTTAAATTAGCAATGCTAAACTTTGACCAATCGCTTTTCTTGAAGACCTACAATGGGCTCATGGAAGAGAAATCGTTCACGCAGATCTTCAACGAGGTGTTCATTCCACTTCTTAACGAACTCGGACTCTTATGGCAGACCAACACCATCAGTCCTGCGCACGAACATTTTATTTCCAACCTCATCAAACAAAAGATTTATATTCATACGGAAAAGCTTCAGTTTGAAGCCCCAACAATCAAAGATGAAGTATACGTACTCTTTTTACCTGAGAACGAGATTCATGAGTTGGGACTTTTGTATATCAACTATCAATTGGCTCTGCAGGGTTACAAAACCATTTATTTAGGTCAGACCATGCCCATTGTGAGCTTGGAAGATCTTTTGAAATATTATAGCAATCCTAGATTTGTATCCTATTTCACTGTATCGCCAACCAAAGATGAAATCGAAGATTATTTTGAACAATTCCGTGAAGTTTTGAGTAAATCAAAAGGGTCCAAATTATACGTATTGGGCCACCAAATACAGGAAATCAGTGAAGAAAAACCGCTAGGTCCAATTACCATCTTCAAATCCATCAATCAATTTATAGAAAACCTGTAAACCACAATGGGAAAAGTAATTGTCATTGGTTCTGGTTTTTCATCCCTTTCCGCCTCATGTTATTTAGCCAATGCTGGATACGAGGTCGAAATGTTCGAAAAAAATGATACCGTTGGCGGCAGGGCGCGCCAATTGGTACAGGACGGGTTCACTTTTGACATTGGCCCCAGCTGGTATTGGATGCCTGATATTTTTGATAAGTTTTTCGCGGATTTCAATAAGAAAACCTCTGATTATTATCAACTGGACAAGTTAAACCCGGCCTATAAAATCTTCTTTGAGGACGATACCATTACCATAGGGGATTGCATGGAGAATATCTGTGCAGAGTTCGAACGCATTGAGGCTGGAAGCAGTGAACATCTGAAGCAATTTATAAGCGAAGCCCAAGAAAATTATGACATCGCCATCAATAAAGTGGTGCTTCGTCCCGGGCTATCACCTTTGGAACTGGTAACCAAGGAAACGGTTTTAAAAGTGGATCAATTTTTCAAGACCATCAGCCAACAGGTCCGCAAGCGGTTCAAAAACCCAAAACTGGTATCCACCTTGGAATTTCCGGTGCTGTTCTTGGGGGCAAAGCCGAACAAGACCCCATCCTTCTACAGTTTTATGAATTTTGCCGATTTCGGTCTGGGCACGTGGCATCCAAAGGGAGGTATGTACGAAATCATTAAAGCAATGAAAAGCCTGGCCGAAGAATTGGGGGTTACCATACACACCCAAAGCCCTGCAAGTCACATTTTGGTATCCGATGGCGAGGTTCTTGGAATTCGCAGTAAAGGGGCCAACCATTTAGCGGATTATGTGGTAAGTGGTGCGGATTATCATCATTCAGAAACCTTGCTCGATAAAAAATACCGACAATATTCCGAAGAGTACTGGGACAAAAAGACCTATGCTCCCTCCTCTTTGTTGTTTTACATTGGTTTTGACAAAAAATTGGAAAACATCGAGCATCACAACCTGTTCTTTGATACCGATTTTGAAAAACATGCACAAGAAATCTATGACAACCCACAATGGCCAAGTAACCCATTGTTCTATGCCAATTTCCCATCCGTGACCGATACATCGATGGCTCCTAGCGGAAAGGAAACGGGCTTTTTCCTGGTTCCGATTGCCCCAGGCTTGGAAGATACCCCTCAACTCAGGGACCAATATTACGATATTGTAATGGACCGATTTGAAAATTTAACAAAACAAACTGTAAAAAAATCAGTAATTTTTAAGGAGAGTTTCTGTGTAAACGATTTTGTGGAACAGTACAACTCTTATAAAGGCAACGCCTATGGTTTGGCCAATACGTTGCGCCAAACTGCTTTTTTACGACCTAACCTCAAAAGTAGCAAGGTAAAAAACTTGTTCTTTACCGGTCAGTTGACCGTTCCCGGACCAGGGGTCCCACCATCCCTGATATCCGGTAAACTGGTGGCTGATTTAATCATTAAAAAGTAAAAAGATGAAAACTATTTTTGACGATGTTTCGTACCACTGCAGCAAGGTCGTTACCCGGTCTTACAGCACCTCTTTCTCTTTGGCCACTAAAATGTTGGCACCATCCATACGTGCCGACATCTACAATATTTATGGATTTGTGCGCTTTGCGGATGAAATTGTGGACACTTTCCATGATTACGATAAGGCAAAATTATTCGATGCCTTTGAAAAGGATATGGAGCAGGCACTAGAGGACAAAATCAGTTTGAACCCCATATTGAATTCCTTTCAGCATACCTTTCATAAATATGATATTCCGTACCATTTGGTAGCGTCTTTTATGAAGAGTATGCGAATGGACCTCACAAAGAAAAATTACGAGACTTTTGATGAATACCGTGAGTATATCTATGGCTCCGCCGATGTGGTAGGGTTGATGTGCTTGTGTGTATTTGTAAAAGGGGACAAAGAGAAGTACGAAGAATTGAAAGAATCTGCCATGGCATTGGGTTCCGCTTTCCAAAAAGTGAACTTTCTACGTGACCTGAAAGCAGATTTTGAAGGTTTGAACCGAACGTATTTCCCGAACACCAACTTGTTGGAGTTGGACGAAGTGTCCAAAAAACGAATCGTAAATGAGATAAAAGCGGATTTTGCCCTTGGTTATTCAGGTATCGTAAAATTGCCAGAGCAAGCTAAATTCGGGGTATATACAGCCTACAGATACTACAAAAAGTTACTTCAAAAATTACAGGGCACCCCTCCTATGGAAATCAAGAATTCCAGGATTCGGGTACCCAACTACCAAAAATTTGGTCTTTTGGCACAATCTTATGTAAATTATAAACTACAATTGGTACAATGAAAGTAGCACTCTGGATATTGATTTTCTTGGCAACCTTCTGTTTCATGGAGTTTATGGCTTGGTTTACGCATAAATATGTGATGCACGGTTTTCTATGGAGCCTGCATAAAGACCACCATAAAAAGGACCATGATTCTTGGTTTGAACGCAATGATGCCTTTTTCATCTTTTATGCAGTTGTCAGCATGACGCTCTTTTACTTGGGCAGCTACACTTCTTTTTGGTACGGTTGGCCTTTGGGCTTTGGTATTTTAGCTTATGGCATTGCCTATTTTACCGTGCATGATATTTTTATACACCAGCGGTTCAAAATGTTCCGAAATGCCAATAATTGGTATGCCCGTGGGGTACGTAGGGCCCATAAAATCCATCACAAACATTTAGGTAAGGAAGATGGGGAATGCTTTGGTATGTTGGTAGTCCCTTTCAAATATTTCAAAAAGAAATAGTTATTCCGCCACCAAATCGTCCAGCAAGCTTCGGGTCTTATCGGAATTCCAATTGGCTGCACCCGTTTTATCCACCACTATGTTACCTTGTTTATCAATAATATAAGTTACGGGAATACTACCGCTTTCCAACTCAGTTGGCGTAGCAGATGCTTGAAAGTACACCGGCAATTCATATCCCTTTTTTTCTAGAAAGGCTACGACTTTATCCTTTTCATCATTGGCAACGAAGGCAAAAGTGACCTTGTCCTTATAATCCGAGTACAAATCAATAAAACCGGGAAGTTCGGCAACACATGGCGGACACCAAGTGGCCCATACATTGACCAAGACAACTTCTCCCTTTTTTGATTGCAAGTTCATAGGTTCCCCATCCAAACCAACAAGACTCCAATTATAGCTTCCCAAGGCTGCTTGTTCGTCCTTATCAACAGTGCTTGGACTGATTACCGTGGCTACCACTTTATTGACCAAAACCCTCACATGGAATCCCACAGGGGTAAAAAGAATGAGCAATATGGCCAATATCCATATCCCATTACTGATTTGTTCTTTGGTCAACTTCTTCATTCTGCAATCAATTCATCCAACAGTTTGTATATTTTTTTGGTACTCCAATCTGAGATTCCTTCTTCGTGTATCACAATATTACCTGATTTATCAATCAAATACGAAGATGGGACTTTGCTGGTATCCACGGCCATTTTATCCCCTATGATCAAATAGGTCACGGGAAAGGTAAATTCATGTTCTTCCATAAAGGCCTCTACCGGTTCTTGCTCCTCATTGGTAATAATATAGAAATCCATCTTGCCCTTGTATTTGTCGTACAATTCCTGAATACTTGCAAGTTCGGCCTCGGAAGGCAAACGCCATGACGCCCAAAGGTTAATTAGAATCACATTTCCCTTGGATTCTTCGAAATTGAAAAAGTTCCACTCCTCATCTTTCAGTCTCCAATCGTAATCAGTGATTTTTTGTTGCTCTGCTTCTTCAATTACCGAAGGAGAAAAGGCAAACAGTCTGTTCAACCAAATTTTTCCGTAATACCCAATGGGAGTGACAAAAAACGATAGGATAAAAAGAATCAATACAATATTGAGAACGGTCTTTTTACTGATTTTCATGAATTGCTATTTCTCAAAAATTAAAAACTCCTGATATCTTTTACAACATCAGGAGTTTTCACAGATTATATTAGATACAATTAAGCATTCTGTTTCTTGATCAAGTTCAAGGCCGAACCTTCGTTGAACCACTTGATCTGCGCATCATTGTAGGAGTGGTTTGCCTTAATGGTGTCCTTGCTTCCATCAGCGTGCACCACTTCGATGGTCAAAGGCTTGTCCGGTGCAAACTCAGCTGCATCAACAATGTTGAAGGTATCGTCTTCTTGAATCAAATCGTAATCGTTCTCATTGGCAAAGGTCAAGGCCAACATACCTTGTTTCTTCAAGTTGGTCTCGTGGATCCTTGCGAAGGATTTCACCAATACAACAGCAACGCCCAAATGTCTTGGCTGCATGGCCGCATGCTCACGTGAAGAACCTTCTCCATAGTTATGGTCACCCACAACAACGGTCATGATTCCTTTTTTCTTGTATTCACGCTGCGTATCCGGAACCCCTCCGTACTCGCCGGTCAGCTGGCTTTTTACCAAATTGGTCTTTTGGTTGAAGGCGTTCACGGCTCCAATCAAGGTGTTGTTGGCAATGTTGTCCAAGTGCCCTCTAAAACGCAACCAAGGTCCCGCCATGGAAATGTGGTCCGTGGTACATTTTCCGAATGCCTTGATCAAAAGCTTCATACCTTGAAGGTCACTTGCTTTGATAGGCTCAAATGGCGTCAACAATTGCAAACGCTCGGAACCTTCGGCAACAATCACCTCTACTCCACTACCGTCTTCACGAGGCTCTTCGTAGCCGTTTTCCTTTACTTCAAAACCTTTCGGTGGCAATTCCCATCCTGTCGGTTCGTCCAACATCACTTCCTCACCATCCTCATTGATCAACTTGTCCGTCAACGGGTTAAAGTCCAAACGACCGGCAATGGCTATGGCAGCCGTCATTTCCGGTGATGCCACAAATGCATGGGTATTTGGATTACCATCGGCACGCTTTGCAAAGTTTCGGTTAAAGGAATGCACGATACTGTTCTTTGGCGCATTCTTGGGGTCTTCATAACGGCCCCACTGGCCGATACATGGTCCACAGGCATTGGTAAAGATCTTGGCGTCCAATTTTTCGAATATGTCCAAGATACCGTCCCGCTCCGTAGTGTATCTTACCTGTTCCGAACCTGGGTTGATACCAAATTCAGCTTTAGTTTTCAATTTTTTGTCCAAGGCTTGTTGTGCAATGGATGATGCTCTCGACAAATCTTCATAGGAAGAGTTGGTACAGGAACCTATCAATCCCCACTCAACGGCCAAAGGCCAATCATTCTTTTCCGCCTTTTCCCTCATGGTACCTACTTCGGTAGCCAAGTCTGGGGTAAAAGGTCCGTTCAATAAAGGCATCAATTCAGACAGGTTGATTTCGATCACTTGATCGAAATACTGCTCTGGATTGGCGTACACTTCTGGATCAGCGGTCAAGTGTTCTTTCACTTTATTGGCTTCGTCTGCTACATCCGATCTATCGGTAGCTCTTAGATAGCGCTCCATGGATTCATCGTAACCAAAGGTTGACGTGGTCGCTCCAATTTCAGCACCCATGTTACAGATGGTTCCTTTACCCGTACAGGACATGGAAGTTGCTCCCGGGCCAAAATATTCAACAATGGCTCCCGTTCCCCCTTTTACGGTAAGAATCTCGGCCACTTTCAAAATAACATCTTTCGGTGCGGTCCAACCGGATAGTTTTCCGGTCAACTTTACACCGATCAACTTAGGGAATTTAAGTTCCCAAGCCATTCCGGCCATAACATCCACAGCATCTGCTCCACCTACACCAATGGCCACCATTCCCAAACCACCAGCGTTCACAGTGTGGGAATCGGTTCCTATCATCATACCTCCTGGAAAGGCATAATTCTCCAAAACCACTTGGTGAATAATACCGGCACCTGGTTTCCAAAACCCGATACCATATTTGTTTGATACAGACCCCAAAAAGTCAAAAACCTCCTTACTGGTCTCGTTGGCATGCTTCAAATCCGCAGCTGCACCTTGTTTTGCCAAAATCAAGTGATCACAGTGAACGGTTGTTGGCACGGCCACTTTGTCTTTACCCGCTTGCATAAACTGCAACAGGGCCATTTGCGCCGTTGCGTCTTGACAAGCAATTCTATCGGGCGCAAAATCAACGTAATCCTTGCCTCTTACGTATGCTTTTTCTGTTTTACCGTCCCAAAGGTGAGAGTATAGTATTTTTTCGGAAAGTGTCAGGGGCTTGCCCACCAACTCACGGGCTTTTTCTACGCGTTCACCCATGGTGGCGTAGACACCCTTAATCATGTCTATATCAAATGCCATTCTATAATTGAGTTTTTTAAGATTTTCGTAATTCGGTAAATTTACTAAATCGTGAAGTATTTTGGAATTAGAATCGCACTAAATAAGTGCTGACTTTCGTATTTTTTACAACAATTCCGTGATAATTTTTTCCTCAGTGATGCCTTCAGCCTCAGCTTTGTAGTTTTTTAGTATCCTGTGACGAAGTATTCCCAAAGAAACCGCTTTGACATCTTCGATGTCGGGAGAGAACTTCCCATTGATGGCCGCGTGCGCCTTGGCTGCCAAAACCAGATTCTGTGATGCTCTGGGCCCTGCACCCCAATCAATGTAATTTTTCACATAGTCGGATGCACCTTCCTGCCCCGGTCTAGTCCTATTGACCAACCTGACAGCATAATCCACAACATTGTCGGGCACGGGTATACGCCTGATCAAATGTTGTACTTCGATGATTTCATCCGCATTGAACAGTGTGTTTATCTGAACCTCATCATCCGTAGTGGTGGATTTCACCACCTGAATCTCTTCTTCCACCGAAGGATATTTCAATTCGATGGCGAACATAAAACGGTCCAGCTGAGCCTCCGGCAACGGATAGGTTCCTTCCTGTTCAATGGGGTTCTGGGTGGCCAGCACAAAATAGGGTCGGTTGAGCTTGTATTGCTTTCCGGCAATGGTCACCGCACGTTCCTGCATGGCCTCCAGCAAAGCTGCCTGCGTTTTAGGCGGGGTTCTGTTGATTTCATCTGCCAAGATGATGTTTCCGAAAACGGGTCCCATTATAAATTTGAAGTTGCGGTTTTGATCCAGCACTTCGCTTCCCAGAATATCACTGGGCATCAAATCCGGAGTGAACTGGATTCTTTTGAAGTCCAAACCCAAAGTCTGTGCAATGGTATTGACCATCAGGGTTTTTGCCAAACCGGGCACCCCGATCAGCAGGGAGTGTCCTCCCGTGTAAATGGATAATAGTATTTGTTCGATTACCGCTTCTTGGCCCACAATGACCTTGGCAATCTCCTTTTTCAGTTCCTGATGCTTTTTTACCAGGTTCTCTACCGCTACTACATCCGACATACGATTACTCCTTTACCCAGTTGTTTGCAAAATCGCAAGCCCTACTTTCTGAATCCACATGGATATAAGTGTCTTCGATATGATCGTCCATCCATTCCTTGATGGCTTTGAACTGCTTTTCCCTTAGCGCCAACTCCTGAATCTTAATGTAGTCTTTGGCAAAATCCGCCTCATGTTCGTCATATCGATTGGAAATCTTCATGATCTTGAACTTGGGAGGACCACCTCTCTGATCATTCTCGCGAAGTGGGCGGGAGATTTCCCCATCTTTTAAATCCCTTACTTGGTTGTAGAGTGTCGGGTCCATTTTGGTCAACTCAAAACGGGAATCAAAGTTGATGGGATTACGGAGCAATCCACCATCGAACTTGGTCTCTTTTTCATCGGAGAAATTCAGTGCGGCCTCGGCAAAGGTGTATTTTCCATCCAAAATCTGCTGGCGAATGGTATCCAATTCACTTACCGCTTTGTCTATGGCGCTTTGGGGAATATCCGGAATCATAAGGATGTGTCGAACATCTCTTTCTTGTCCCCGTACTTTCTCAACATATAAAATGTGATATCCAAACATTGTCTCAAAGGGCTCTGATATCTCCCCTTCCTGAAGACTAAAGGCAACATCCTTGAATTCCTTTACAAATTGGGTCTCCTTGGTAATACTATACAATCCCCCATTGGATTTTTTAGCTGGATCTTGAGAGTATAAAATCGTCTTCACGTTAAAACTGGCATCGTTCTCCAAAACATCTTGACGAATCTCCTTCAATTGATTGATTACTTTTTGTTTTTCCTCCTCAGGGGCTTCTGGCTGCTTCACAATCTGTGCTATTTCCAATTCTGCACCAAAAACAGGTCGTTCATCCTCTGGAATCTTATAGAAAAACTGACGAACCTCCTCTGGGGTCACTTCGATAGACTCCACAATTTCACCTTGCATTTTTTCAGAGAGCATACGCAGCTTGTTGATTTGAAAAAGCTCTTCTCGAAAGCTTTCCATATCGGACTTTTTGTAGTACCTGAGCATTTTTTCGACACTGCCTATTTCCTGGGTCAACTGCTGAATCTGTCTATCACTTTGGGCGTTTACCATATCATCGGACACCAACAAGCTATCCTGGACGGCTTGGTGGGCGTACAACCTATCTTCCATCAGTTTGCCCAAAAGACTGCAACGGGTCACATCCTCGGTGGATGCCCCTTGATTTTGAAGATCGATCAATGTTTTATCGATATCCGATTCCAAAATCACATAGTCCCCGACCACTGCGGCAATACCATCCAATTTCACTTTTTTAGTGTTGCTTGTGGAATTGTCCACACCCAATGCCTGGTCTGCTTCCTGTGCCTGTACCATTCCGAGCATTGCAAAAAATGCCACGGACAGTCCTTTAATTTTCTTTATCATAAACCTCAAATTCATTCTTCTTAATAGCTTCATCTATAATTTCGGTTTCCAGTCTTTTGATGTAGTTCAACCGTCTCCTGTTCAAAATCAATTGCCTAATATCCGGCTCTACATAATCAAAAGGTGCTGTTTCATTGACTTCCAACACATTGGTTACCCAGCCCAAATATACCTCTAACGAGTCTTGTAACTCAAAAAATCGTGCTTTTTTTAAGTGAGTTTCCTCATTTGCCTGTGTCAATGGGGGTATTTCTTCGATTACCCGCGAAGCACTTACCCAAATGGAATCATTAAAATGGATTTTTTTGAACTGTACTGCTATGGAGTCCAAGTACCTTTTATCGGAATCGTCCCAATTTTTGATTTTGGCCTCAACCCCATCACGATCTAAAAACTGCTCTGACATACCCACAAACCTCAGCTGGACGAGTTTTTCGTTCAGTTTGAAGTTTTCCTTCTCCCGCTCATAGAATTCTTCAAGCTGGCTTTTGGTTACGGAAGTATCTTGGGATTGATTGACCAATGCTTCAATATAAGCACGTGTGTATAGGTCAGCACGGTAATCGGACACCAAACGATCGAACTCGGCCAATTTTTCTTCGGGCAGATTGATTTTCGATTTGGACAACAATAATTGTTTGGATGCCCAATTGTTGACATAATTGGTCACAAAAACAGTGCTGTCCTCCTTTGTCATGTCATCCCTGATCAAAGAGGCAATATCCTCTTTATACAGAAAAGTATTGCCCACCCTTGCCAGTGGTTCTTTTTCTTCCGCCTTATTGAACATGCCCTCGCAAGAAACAAATAAGGCCGAAGCCAAAGCGAAAAGGATGATAAGCGTATTTTTTTGGTGCTTAAGCATTTCGCAAAAATAACAATTACAAAATCCCTTACAAGAAGGTTCTAATTTCCTTAACAGATTTTTAGTTGGAAATAGATGCCAAGAAATTGCTACTTTAGTACGAAACCAAACCAAACATGAAGTATACTACCGAAATCGTTGTTGATGTTCCCAGAGCGGAATTCATCAAAAAAATGGATGCCCCAGACAACATGAAGCATTGGCAGAAAGGACTTATTGGTTACGAACAATTATCTACCAACGTTGGGCAAGAAGGCTCCCGGATGAGTCTAAGTTACGAAATGGGAAAACGGAAGATGGACATGGTGGAGACCATCATTAAAAGGAACCTTCCCGAAGAAATGCACATGACATACGACACCAAAGGTGTTCACAACATTCAAAAAAATTACTTTAAGGAAGAAAATGGTGCTACCCGTTGGATATCCGAATCGGAGTTTCAATTCTCGGGATTCGGAATGAAGCTGATGGGACTTTTGATGCCGGGCGCTTTTAAAAAACAATCTTTAAAATACATGGAGGACTTCAAGGCGTTCGCCGAAAATGGCACATCCGTGCTCAATTCATAACAACAATGGAAAAACTTTTGGACAGAAAAATCAAGATTATTTGGGACTTTAGAGGACCAACTGCCGCACAGATTGCCGAACACTACCTGAAACACCTCAAGGAGTTTGTGGAAGTGGAGGAGTTGAAATATGATTTGGGAGGTGTGGAGCATTTCAGTCCCACCCATAGTATCGCCTATTTGGTAGTGGCCGAATTTGAACTGAAAGAGGTCAAGGACATCCTTAAACCCCATAGAGGCGAGGTATACAATATGGAAACCTAAATCCACACCGAAAAAATACGAATGGGACATTGCCTTAGGAGTGAAATCCCCTTTGGCAACATCCCATCCTCCGGACTAGAATCCGTAAAAATCAAGAAACCTCACCCAACCATTTCTGGTTGTATGTTCCATTTTTCATTGGCCAAGAGCACTTGGTCAAAGTCAATTCCTTCAATTGGTCTCAAGGTTTGGCTTGCGGCATCCCATTCTATTTTTCTGCCCAGTTTCCAGGACAGTCCCGCCATGTGCGCAGAAATAGCCTCTTCGAACCCTTCTTTGATACCACAGCTTACTTTTCCACCGTTTTTGATAACGCTCAACCATTCCCGCATGTGCAAGAAGGTGGAATCTACCCGGACCCCATCAATATAGGTCCACATTAAACCTTTATCTGCAAAGTATTGCGATGTGGCCGAAGACACGGCATCCGTTGCATTGGCCGCAGGGTCATATTGGTAAATAGGTACATTGGGATTCATTTTTTCAGCTTCCAACATATCGGCATATCGGGTGGATGCGCCATCGGGCCAAACGGTCAATCTATTGCCCAATTCCATGGTGGCATCGTGCCCCATCAAAATAGTAGGTCTGCTGAACCCGTTACCCAAAGTAGCACTATAGCAAAAGGTCATACCATTTTCCTTGCCCTTGGCTTGACTACTTCCTGTGCTGAAATCTGGAAACTCCATGTTCACTTGAATCACATCGGGCACATTTCGTCCATCGTTATGCGTGTAAATACCTCCCGAAGAACTTACAGATGCAGGAATCCCCATATTTAGCACGCAGTTCAAACGATCATAATCGTGAGACAATAGATCCCCCGAAAGACCGGAACCATAGGACCACCATTTACGCCATCTGAAAAAATGGTTCTTATTGAACGGCACTGTTGGTGCAGAACCCAAGAACTGCTCCCAATCAATGGTTTCAGGACTGGCTTTCTCATGCATATCATAGTTCCAGGCACCGTTGTCGTCGTTCCTGTTGGTATTTGTCTGGATCAATGACACATGGCCCAGCGTTCCTTTGTCCACAATATCTCGGGCGGTACTAAAGCTCAGAGTTTGTCTATGTTGGTGCCCCACAGCGAATACCGCTTCGGATTTTTCGGCAGCATCACGCAACGTATAGGTTTCCGCAACAGTGTGCGTCATCGGTTTTTCCACATACACATGCACATTGTTGTTCAATGCTTCGATGGACATGGGGGCATGCCAGTGGTCCGGTGTCGCAATCACTACCGCATCCACATCACCACTTTGAATCATGTCCTTATAGGTCAAATATCTTTTGATTTGATTGTCATCCGTAGAGAATGAATTAATGAATTTCTCCGCACGTACATCGAATACATCGCATATACCCACCAATTTCACATTGAGCCGTTCCTGTGCTTCAAAATCTTCCAATCTTTTATTGTTGGGGTCCTCTTCGGCGGCCAAACGCATTTCTTCCTTCCATTCATCGGTGGCAAAACCCAAAGCTCTGGTCAACTGTTCTCCGCGAATTCCAAATCCAATGACCCCGATTCTTACCGGGTCTCCCCCTATTCCGGGTACTGCAGGTGGCAAAGAAGGTTTTATATTGAGCTGTTCCAATATTTCGGAACGCTTTTTTTGTGATCCAACTGAGGTCGCCGCTCCAGCCCACCATACAGCTCCAAGCACGGGCAGGCCTCCCAATCCTATTAAAAGGTCTCTTCTAGTCCATTTCATTGTTCCTGAGTTTTAAGGTTGTTCTTTCTGAGATAATCCAAGCCAAAGTAAGCTCCCGTAGGCAACTGATAAATTACAATACAGGCCACAAGCTCGATCAGGTTTTTATTGATGATCCAATAGTTTCCCTCAACGTTCATTTGGGTAAGGCCTGGAAACGGTGGATGGGCCAAAAAATACAGGGCCAAAAGGCCAACGCCCACAATGGCACCGATACGCTCAAAAATTCCCAGGGTAAAAGTTACCCCTACCACCATAAGCGCAATAATATTGAGTGTATCCACCCAACCTATGGCTGCATCGCCTATCAACATGGTAAAAAACCACTCAAAAGGTCCTTGTGCGGTGGCCAAATACCCGAAGGATGTCCACTCGGGATTGTACATCTTCACCACACCTTCAAATAAAAAGTGCCACCCAATAAATATGCGAAGCAGGGTAACACTTGCTTTCAGTTTATTTTGATTTTGGTTCATAGTTGTTATAGTTAATTGTAAATTTTCCTTGTTTCCTGTAGGTGCCAAAAGAAGAATTGGTTCACATCTTCCCTTTGAAGTACTAAAAGTACCCAAGAGTAATTCCAAATACCATGACCAATGTCAGTTTTTAGAAACCTGATTATGAGGTGTCCCAGCACTATTGCCACAACCAAAAACTGACATTTTTCAGGTGCTCCACAATGAGGGATTGACCAATATGCCATCTGAATTTTAGAAATATCACTATCATCATACCTCCATATTTTCAAATTGATTTTTATTTCAAAATACTTTCCCCATCTGCTTTTTTTTGATGAAGTTAACCGTACCAACCCATACTTGAAGAAGGCTTGTGAATCAGATTGAAACGGATATCAATTATCTGAAAAAACAGTTTCCCACCGGAACCCTTTACAAATACGAAAAGGGTCATACCATTTGCAACATACATTCCAAAGTGAACACGTTCCGATGGTTGTTACAAGGAACTTTCGATTATTATACCACTAGCAAAGATCCCGAAGAAGAAGTTCTGGTCTGCCAAATTTCAGAACCCATGAGCACCTTGGGCCTCAATGGTCTCAACGATAGAAAAAGGTATACGTACAAAATTGTGGTGGCTTCCGAGCAGGCTACTTTTTTTGAAGTACCCATCGAAGCCATGATCTATCATTTGGAAAATGATGACAACAACCAAACCATTACCAAAGTAAGTCGTTCGCTATACCACCAACTGCGGCAAGCGCTTTTAAAGCAGACCGATTTATTGCAAGCTGCACGTTATCGCCCCCTGCAAAAAGACCGTGAGTTTTTTATAGGACCGGATACCGAGCAGGCCGAAGTGGTCTCATTGATGCGGCGCTCGCCTTTTTTGGATTATTTTGATGACCAACAACTGTCCCAAATTGCCTCCATAGCCGAGCGACGCGAATATGAACCTGACGAAGTTCTTTATGTACAAGACAGGCTTACCAACGGACTCTTTATTTTGATTCATGGGGAAGTGGCCATCAAACGGTTGGAAGGAAACATCGAGATACGCCAACGATCCATCAACAACCCGGGCTTTATTTTTGGTTGGTCCTGCACTATGGGCGAAAAAGATATTTGCTCCGCCGTTACCACCCAAAAAACATCCATTTATTTTATCCATCAAAAGGATTTGCTTCATCTGCTGGACAAATGCTCCGTTTTTGCGCATAACTTCTTTATGCGGTTATTGTGGTTGATGGGCAATCAGATCAATGCGGCATTTGTGCGCTATTTGGGACTTTTGGGCAAACACAATCTGCAAGCGGTCTATCAATTGATCGAGAATAACAAGTCACGCTTGGCCCTTTCCTCTCCCCTACATCAGGTTGGGCATTTGCTATCGAACACCAACACCAAACAATTGGGGTACGATGCCCTTTCCAAACTCATCAACAATGGTTCGCATTTGGAACGACACATCGCTTCGCTGAGCTTGGAGCTCTTACAAGAAGATATGCAGGAGCTAAAGTTCCTCAAAGGCCTCCAACGGATTTATGAAACGGTTGCGGAAAGGAAAAACGAACCGGGCTTGGATGTCCGAAAATCATGTGCTACAGCAACAAAAAAAGCATTTGAGCACGTGCAACACAAAATTGAAGGATCGGACAATCTTCCGGAGAAAAGCGGATGTATCTTCATCTATAACCACCTTTTCAACCATCCTTTTTATACGCTCAACAACAAATTTCAAATTACGTTGGATTCGCATTTCATCAGTGCCAAAATATTGGATGACAAATACAGCGACCCCGGTATTCGGACCGTACGAATAGGAAGAGGACAAGAATACGGTCATCAGAACTATTACAACAAGTTGGGTTACATCAATGTCTACACCAAAGAATCGGAGACCGTGGACAAACAAAGCAAAAAGGAAACCCGAAGCATATTTTATAGAACGGCCGCTGAATATTTACATAACGGACACAATTTGGTCATTAGTCCCGAAGGAACTTCCTACGCTACCGAGGAATCCCCTGGGCCTTTTAAAATGGGGGTTTTCAAACTCGCTCAATCCATGGAGAATGAACCTTACATTGTTCCCATTGTCTTGGTAAATTTCGACAAGCGCATTTCCGATGGCCTTTTTTACTGTAAGGTCCACCAACCTTTTAAACTGAGCGAGAAATTATCGGAGACGGGAAGTGATCTGTACCATTTTGTGAAGGATTATCAACATACGTATGCGGACTATGTGGAACAGGCAAGAAAACGAGCCGAGGAATTGTACATGAAGCCTGTCCCCACTGTATTGGAAGAGCCTCCAGAAATTTGGCGCAACGAAATAAAGCGCTTGAAAAGACGTGTCCGCAGTCTGGAGGATCAAAGTGATCTGATTATTTTTTATGGAAGTTCCTCAGTACGCCTTTGGGTAGGAATGAAAAAGGATTTATTCCCGTTCAATGTGCTCAATTTAGGGTTTGGTGGGTCCACCTATGCCTGGTGCATTCATTATTTTGATGAAATCTTCAATGGTGCGGAACCCAACAAAATTGTACTGTACGCCGGGGAAAACGACCTTGCACAGGGCAAGTCTCCACAGGAGGTCTTGAACGACTGCAACAAACTGGTTCAAATGATTATCAAAAAATATCCCGAGGTGGAACTGGCCTTTGTAAGCTTGAAACCCAGTTTGGAACGCGAGGAAATGATTCCCCAAATCATTGAGACCAATCTGTTGTTGTCCAAATACGTAATCGGAGAGCTGAATGCGCAGTATATCAATGTTTTTGGACAAATGATCACTGCAGACAACCGCCCGAAACCCGATTTGTACATGTCGGACGGATTGCACCTCAACAAAAAAGGATATGCCATTTGGAGCGATGTGATCAAAACCGCCTTGCTCTCTGCCGAGAATCCTCTGGAAAAAGAATCAATCGATTTGGCTACCGACGTTTAAGCAGGTTCCCCAAATAAATCGTAATCGGAGGCATCGGTAATCTTGATATTGGTAAAGTCCCCGATTTTTACGTAATGTTTGGTGGCATCAATCAGCACTTCGTTGTCCACATCAGGGGAATCGAACTCGGTACGCCCTACAAAATGGTTCCCTTCCTTTCTATCGATGATACAGCGAAAGGTTTTCCCTATCTTTTCTTGGTTCAATTCCCAAGAAATCTGTGATTGGATTTCCATAATGATGTTCGCGCGCTCTTGCTTTACTTCTTCGGGGACATCATCCTCCAAATTATACGCGTGCGTATTCTCTTCGTGGCTATAAGTAAAACAGCCCAAACGCTCAAAACGCATATCCTCGACCCATTGTTTCAAGGTTTCAAAATCTTCCTCGGTTTCTCCTGGGTATCCCACGATCAAGGTAGTCCGGATGGCCATTTCCGGTACAGCTTCCCTAAAGTCCTTCAATAATTTCGTGGTTTTGGCCTGTGTGGTGCCACGTCTCATACTTTTAAGTATGGCATCGGATATGTGCTGTAGGGGGATATCGATATAATTACAAATCTTCGGCTCGTTGCGCATCACCTCCAAAACATCCATCGGAAAGCCCGTAGGGAAAGCGTAGTGCAAACGAATCCACTCTATACCCGCTACCTTGGCCAAGGCTTGGAGCAATTCCGCCAGGTTTCTCTTTTTATACAAGTCAAGACCATAATAAGTAAGGTCCTGTGCGATCAAAATGAGTTCCTTAACACCATTGGCAGCTAATTTTTCAGCCTCAGCGACCAATTCTTCAATTGGTGTGCTTCGGTGCTTTCCACGCATTAGAGGAATGGCACAAAAAGAACAAGGTCGATCACATCCTTCGGCAATTTTAAGGTACGCGTAGTTTTTGGGTGTGGTCGTCAAACGCTCGCCAATCAATTCGTGCTTATAATCGGCACCTAGGGCCTTCAACAAATTGGGAAGATCGCTTGTACCAAAATATTCGTCCACATTGGGAATCTCTTTCTCCAAATCAGGTTTGTAGCGTTCGCTCAAACAACCTGTCACAAAAACCTTGTCCACATCCCCAGCTTCCTTTCGCTGTACATAGTCCAAAATAGTGTTGACACTTTCTTCCTTTGCATTGGCAATAAATCCGCAGGTGTTGATCACCACGACATTGCCTTCCTCTTCATGGGCCACCTCTTTGTTGTTGGCACGCAGCTGTCCCATCAACACTTCCGAGTCGTAGACGTTCTTGCTGCAACCCAAGGTCACCACATTGATTTTGTTCTTCTTTAGCGATTTTGTGCGCATAGTTCCTTTAAATGGAGTGCAAAAATACAATAACACAAGGCATTACATCGAATTGCTTGCATATTTTTAGCACTTCAGCGTTAAACTATTGACCCTCATTGTAGTCAAAGGTCTAAACTCCAATAGCATGAAGCATCTTTTTTTGTTGATCATCGGTTCAATACTGATTACAGCTTGTTCTTCGGATGAGGGAGAGAATACCCCTGAACCGACCCCCACGCCAGAAGAAAGTGAATTGTATTTCCCAACCATAGGAAGTAATGAATGGGAGACCATTTCTCCAGCAGAGTTATCTTGGAATACCGATGCAGAGGAGGATTTACGCGGGTTTTTAGATGAAAAAGGTACCGATGGATTCATAATTCTGAAGAATGGTAAAATTGCGGTGGAATGGTATTTTGATGATTTTACCGCCAGCGACAACCATTCTTGGAACTCGGCCGGTAAAACATTAACTGCTATGGCGGTTGGTATTGCCCAAGCTGAAGGGTTCCTTTCCATTGAGGACTCTTCTCAGGAATATTTGGGCGAAGGCTGGTCCATGCTAACTTCGGAACAGGAGGCCAATATTACCGTTCGTCATCATTTAACAATGACCACTGGCTTGGATTATACCGTGGATGACCCTTTTTGTTTTGATCAAGAATGTTTGCTCTACAAAAATGAACCAGGCACTTTTTGGTATTATCACAATGCCGCATACACCATATTGGACGAAGTAATCACAAATGCGACCGGAACGGATTTCAGGCAATATTCCTATCAAAAAATCAGAGACAAAATAGGAATGCAAGGGGCTTGGGTTAAGGTCGGATACAACAATCTTTTCTTTAGCAATACCCGGAGCATGGCCCGTTTTGGTCTGCTTTGCCTGAACGAAGGCACGTGGGATGGGGTGGAAATCTTGACGGACAAAACCTATTTCACGGAAATGACCAACACTTCCCAAGATTTGAACCCATCGTACGGATATCTATGGTGGTTGAACGGCAAGAGCAGTTACAAAGCTCCCAGTTTTGAGGCTTCCATCAATGGCGAGTTGATGCCAGAAGCTCCAAGTGAACTGATTGCGGGACTAGGTGCTTTTGACCAAAAATTATATTTGATTCCCAGCAAAAACCTCGTGATCGTACGGTTGGGCGATGATGCTGGCGAAAGCCAATTAGGACCTTCGAGTTTTGACAATCAGCTTTGGGAAAAACTCAATGCCTATATCGACTAATCCTGATAACCTTCGGGGATTTCCCTTGCTTCGGTCAATTCCTCAAAAGCTTTACCGATACGCAATAAATGCGCTTCAGAAAAAGGCTTTCCGATGAACGTCAGACTTTCTGGCTCCCCAGTAGTTTTATATCCCATGGGAACGGTCAGGGCAGGATATTCCGCCACCGCTGCGTAACCTGCATGGTAATTGTTGATGCTCAACACAGCATCGAGGTCCTTTTCTTCCATGATATTGAAGAAGGCCCTTCCCGATTCCATTAAGTCCTCTTTTATTTTTTCAAATTGCTCTGTAGTAGTTGTGTCCGCCAAAATTCCATCAAAACGTTCCTGCCCATAAGGTATACGTAGAAGGGAATCTTGCTGGTTAAAGGCAACCACATCTTCTACGGATTCCACCCGTACAGCATCTTTATCCTTGACCTCAGCATTGATATAAGCAGGCAAATCCTCCCTCATATCCAGATTCAACAGCGTGGTAAAACCTTTAAGGGGAATGTTCTCTGCTTCAAATTCCACGATTTGTGCGCCAGCCTCTCTCAACGCTTCGACATTGGCAGCATACATGGAATCGCGTTCCATGAAGTTCTTCATTGCACCTAAACGGATTTCCTTCAGAGGTTCGGGGTTCATCCAAGCGGATAAAATGCCAGGTTCTGCACTTACCGATTTGTAATCGGCATCATCCTTCCCTAACATGGCGTCCAACAAAATCGCATTGTCCGTCACATTTTTGGTCATGGGGCCTGGAGTATCCAAGGTGCTTGAAATGGGAACAATCCCTGTTCTACTCAACAAGCCGATGGTCGGTTTCAATCCGACCACGGAGTTTTGACTTGAGGGTGAAAGTATAGAGCCAGAAGTTTCCGTACCCACAGCACCTACGGCGTAGTTGGCCGCGGTGGAAGTACCACTACCTGCACTGGACCCCCCAGTATCAAAAACCCTTCTACCGTAGGGGTTCAATGTTTGGCCACCCACGGCACTCTGTCCATTAGGACAAACCCCACAGATAAAATTGGCCCACTCGCTCAAATTCGCTTTACCTAAAATAAGTGCCCCCTTTTGTTTTAAGTGCTCTACGATAAAAGCATCATCCGTTTGATTGTCCTTAAGTGCGATGGCTCCTGCTGTCGTCTTCATTTCGGCAGTTCCAATATTGTCTTTCAACAAAATGGGCATACCATAAATAAGGTGGTGAATTTCCTTGTTTTCGTCCAGCTGACGTGCTTCTTCGAGTACATTGGGATTCAATGCAATAATGGTATTGAGGGTGGTATTGTTCGGCAATTCGTACTTGTAAATGCGATGCAGATAAAAAAGTACCAAATCCTCATACGTAAAAGTACCTTGGTCAATATGGGTTTGAATGGTTGGGATATCTTGCTCCAACACCAAAGGCTTCATTTGTTCATATTGTGCTTCGGTAAATTGTGATACTTCATCATACAGCGGCAAAAACACTTCATTTTTGTCCAATACCCTGCTTTGGATGAATTTATACCGCATCCTTCTGTTCTCATTTTCGGCACTTGCAGCCACCTCGGCAGAATCGTTGTAAGGCGTCCACAGAACAACATCTTCCTTGGGTTGCGCTTCCTTCTGTTTGCAGGAAATGAAACCAATCAATAAAAAAGAACAGATAAGGTATTTGTACATCGTGATTTATATTTTGAAGAATGAATCGACAAACTCATATTTATTGAACACTTGAAGGTCTTCTATCCCCTCGCCTACGCCAATATATTTTACCGGGATTTGGAACTGATCGGAAATACCTATGACAACTCCACCTTTTGCGGTACCATCCAATTTGGTCACGGCCAAACTGCTCACTTCGGTAGCCTTGGTAAATTGTTTTGCCTGCTCAAATGCATTTTGTCCCGTAGAACCATCCAACACCAAAAGTACTTCGTGAGGGGCCTCGGGAACCACTTTTTGCATAACACGTTTTACTTTGGACAGTTCGTTCATCAAATTAACTTTGTTGTGCAAACGACCGGCAGTGTCCACCAAAACGACATCAGCATTTTCCGCCACTGCGGAATTTAAGGTGTCAAAGGCAACGGAAGCTGGGTCGCTTCCCATTTTTTGCTTTATGATAGGGACGTCTACACGTTTGGCCCACACTTCCAATTGATCGATAGCCGCAGCACGGAAGGTATCCGCTGCACCCAGGACCACTTTCATACCCTGCGCCTTAAACTTATGGGCTAGTTTTCCAATCGTTGTTGTTTTGCCTACGCCGTTTACACCCACCACCATGATCACATAGGGTTTTTTGTCTTTGGGAACGGTAATTTCGGTATCCTCGCCAGAATTGGTCTCTGAAAGCAAACCGGCAATCTCTTCACGGAGAATGGTATTAAGTTCGTCCGTGCCCATATATTTATCTTGGGACACACGTTCTTCAATACGCTCGATTATTTTTAGGGTGGTATTTACACCTACATCGGAAGTGACCAAAACTTCTTCCAGGTTGTCCAATACTTCATCATCCACTTTGGATTTTCCTGCTACGGCTTTGCCCAGTTTACCAAAAAAACTGGTTTTGGACTTTTCGAGCCCCTTATCCAAGGTCTCTTTTTTATCCTTTGAAAATATATTTTTGAATAAGCTCATCCTGTGTTCTTTGATAATGGTCAAAGATAGCAAAGTAAGGGGAGTTTTTTTGAACCAATTTACATCTAAACTATATTGTCCCCTATAAAAGCACATTGCATCCAAAAATTTATAAACATCATGTTTTCAGTTTTTTACACATCCTATTTCATCTTATACAACATAATTTACAGGCCATAGGATGTAATGGTATATTTTTACATCACATCCTACTATAACGTTTGCGATGAAAATTACCCTTAACAAACTATTTTTTTTATTCCTTGCCATCAATTCGTTGACCGTCGTTGCCCAAGAAACATTTTCGGACAACTTCAGTTCGGTTTCCTACGCCAACAACAATGGTTCCCAAAACTGGTCCAGCAATTGGGTGGAGTACAATGACAACAACGATCCATCCAGCGGTTATATCCGAATAACGGGCAGTGAACTCTACTTCTACTATATCTGGACGGAAAATATCAGAAGATCGGTCGACCTGAGTTCATACTCCAGTGCTTCCCTGTCATTCGATTGGCGTACTTGGAGTCTAGAGTCTGGAGAAACATTGGCGATTGAAATATCCAGCGATGGATTTTCCTTCACGACCTTGAACACCTTTTCAGGGAGTCAAAGCGGAACTTTTGACCAAGATATAACGGCCTACATGTCCAATAACACCACCATTCGCTTTAGCAAAGGAAACAACGACTGGTCCAATAGCAATGATCGTGCATATATCGATAATGTAACCATTACCACCACTTCCATCCCTGCAACGGACACGGATTCCGATGGAATTATTGATGTAGTTGATTTGGATGACGACAATGATGGGATTACCGATGAAGAAGAGTATTGCACGGCGATCAAGGCATCTTTTTTGACCTCCTCCGATGTGGGTGAGCGATCGGTTGTTATCAACCATACAGACACAGGATATTTAAGAATTGATTTTTCGTCCATGGACAATTCGTTTCAGTTGGATATCAATGGAACCACTGTTCATCCATCAGTTTTAGAGTTTGAAAATGGGGCATTGGATGCTGGGGATGAGTATTTTGTGTTCCAGTCGGATGGTAGCTTTTTGAATCAGCCATGGGTGGCCAACTCCAATGGTGTGCCGAGATTGCGCCTAGTTGTCAATGAATTTGGGGAAATAGCCTTATACGGAAGCAGGAATACTTCTTCCACCTCTTTGGAATTGATGCAAGCACAAGGCGGCACTCCATTCAATACCATTACGTGGACTCCCGGCAACAACAACACCTTTACACTGGTCAACCAGCAAGGTCCGGGACCTGAGGGATTTACAGGTGAGTTGTTCGCCAGCTCGATTTGTGACACTGATGGTGATGGCATAAGCAACCATCTTGATCTTGATTCGGACAATGATGGACTGTTCGACCTGATGGAATCTGGAGCCCTTGATCAAACTGGTGTGGCAGATATGAACAATGATGGAATAATCGATGGAGCCACTTCAGGTTCAGGGGCAAATGGGCTGTTTGACCTTATAGAGGACAACGACACGGATTATGCGCTGTTTTCTTATGTGATTTTGGATTCCGATGCCGATGGAAACTATGATTCCTTCGCACTGGATGCCGATGGAGATGGATGTTACGACACTCGTGAGGCTGGCTATACAGATGGAAACAATGATGGTATTCTAGGGCCAACCCCAGTTACCATCGATTCAAATGGGCTGGTAACCAGTGGTTCGGATGGGTATTCCGTTCCTGCGGACAATGACTCCAATGTCACATATGATTACAGGGAAGCTGGTTCGGCCCCGACCATTATATCCCAACCGGTAAATACAACGACCTGTCCTGGTTGTACAACAAACATTTCCACAACAGTTACTGCGGACACTTTTCAATGGCAATATTACAATGGGGCTACGTGGTCGGACCTTTCGGACTCCGCCATTTATTCGGGGACCACTACAAATACCTTGACCATAACCAACCCAACTCCCAGTGAACACAACACCCAATTTCGACTGATCACCAGCAACAATGCTTTCGTTTGTGGAGCAACAACCTCGGACACGGCAACGCTACTCTTACGTGTAAACACAGTGGTCACCAATCGAAGAATCACATTTAGGGTCAACAAAAACTAAATGTTGGGCATAAAAAAAGCCGCTAAAAAGCGGCTCTAATATTGTTCAAGGAGAAATTTCCTTATTTGCTGTTCAACCAGTCATTAACCATTTCTGGTGCCATTACAGACTCTACGAAAGTGTAGGCACCTGTTTTTGGAGACTTTACCATTTTGATGGCCTTTGTCAATCTCTTTGATGATGACTGAAGTGTTGCTACTGTTTTCTTTGCCATGGCTTATAATTTTCTGCCCTTTACTTTATAAAAAGCGATTACTTAATTTCTTTATGAACGGTCATACGCTTAAGGATAGGATTGTACTTTTTGATTTCCATCCTATCTGGCGTGTTCTTTTTGTTCTTGGTGGTAATGTAACGAGAAGTACCTGGCATACCAGATTCTTTGTGTTCTGTACACTCTAAAATTACCTGAACCCTATTTCCTTTCTTTGCCATTGTATTGTACTTATAATGCTTTTACAACTTACTTTTTGGAATTGATTTCCTTCAAGACAGCAGAGATTCCTTTTTTGTTGATGATTTTCAACCCACGGGCAGAAACGTTCAAGGTTACCCAACGATCTTCCTCTGGAATATAAAATCTCTTCTTGGAGACATTCGCATCGAATCTCCTTTTGGTCTTATTGATAGAAAAGGAAACGTTGTTTCCAAACATCACCTTTTTTCCTGTTACTTCACAAACTTTAGACATCTCCCTAACTATTTGAGTGATTTTATTGAGGCTGCAAATTTATACCATTTTAATGGGACGTACAAAATTCTTTTTCAGAAATTTAAAATTTCTTTGTACAACAGCTCAAAAGCCTTGTTTACAGACTTTTTCACGACCCTTTCCCGATTCCTACCCATGACGAATTTTTGGGCAAAACTATGTTTTGGTGTACTAATACCAATATATACGGTTCCCACCTCGGCATCGGAGTCACCTTTGGTGGGACCGGCATTGCCCGTTGTGGCAATCGCGAAATCGGTCCCGAGCTTGTTTTTTACATTGCTAGCCATTGCAATGGCCACTTCTTCGCTCACTACGGAATGTGCATCAATCAATTCTTGCGGCACTCCCAACAAATTTACCTTGGCCTCCGTAGCGTAGCACACCATACTGCCTTTGAAATAGTTGGATGCCCCGGGAACTGAAGTAATTCGCTCCGCTATGGCACCTCCTGTAAAACTCTCCGCAGTGGCCAAAGTCATTTTTTTATCGGTCAAGAATGTACCAACTTGCTTTTCCACACGTCCATCTTCCTCTTCTTCACCATATATAATGTCTCCAATCAAAGGATAGAGCTTTTGCACTTGTTCCTCAATACCGGCCATAAGAGCATCCTTATCATTGCCTTTTGCCGACAACCTAAGCCTTACACTGCCAATATTGGGCAGATAAGCGAATTTGATAAAAGATGGTAAATTGTTCTCCCAGTCCTCCAGCTTTTCGGCGACGGCACTCTCCCCCATTCCATAGGTCATGATGGTTTTATGGACAATATGCGGACGATCGTATTCCTCAATGATTTTTGGGAGAACGGATTTGGCAATCAAATTCCTCATCTCATACGGCACCCCAGGTAGGGAAACGAAAGCCGTCTTACCTTTTTTCATCCAAATGCCCGGGGCAGTACCAAACTCATTGTGCAACACTGTTGCCCGCGATGGTACCATGGCCTGTTCCCTGTTCAAATCCGAAATGGGCGTTGTGATGTATTTTCTGAAAAGTTCTTCGATGTGACTTAAAACAGCATCATCCTGAACCAGTTCATCACCAAAGAATTCACAAAGGGTGTGTTTGGTCACATCATCCTTTGTTGGCCCCAATCCTCCGGTAATGATAACAACCGAAGAACGCTCCCCTGCTTCTTTCAAGGACTGCAATATATGCGCCCTATCATCCTGAATGGATGTAATCTGATAGACAGAGACGCCAATTTTGTTCAGCTCTTTGGAAATAAACGCTGAATTGGTGTCCACAATCTGACCTATGAGAATCTCATCCCCAATGGTGATGATTTCAGCTTGCATTTATAAATCGAAGTCGTTTTTAAGTTCGGTAACCACTTGTAGCACATCTTTTTTAAGTACGGGAAACTTTTCCTCAATCTCTTGCATGCTACCGTTCGTTTTGCCCAAGGTTTCTATTTCAAGTGCCTTGGCCCTTGTTTGCTCCATACCCAAAATATCCACATTGGGCTTGATCTTGTGTGCGAGCTTATATATGTTTTCGTAGTCCTTGACTTCGATGGCCTTTTCCAAGCCTTCCAAATCCTCTGGCACTTCTTCCAAAAACACGGAGATTACAGAGGTAATGAAATCCTCATCACCTTCCGCCATTTCATTTATCTTATCGAGGTTGTATATCATTATTTTACATTAATATCAAACAGTTGCTCTCCTTCCAAGGTACCGACAAGGTAGTCATTTGGGCTTACTTTACCAACACCGGCAGGCGTGCCCGTAAAAATGATATCGCCTTTTTTCAACATGAAATATGTGGATACGTAAGCTATGATTTCATCTATCTTCCATAGCATCAATGAAGTATTTCCATTTTGGACCGTTCCACCGTTTTTTGACAATGCGAAATTCAAGTCGTCCAAATCATCAAATTTATCCTTAGGCAGCCATTTGCCCACTACTGCGGCGCCGTCAAACCCCTTGGCCTTTTCCCATGGCAGGCCTTTGGATTTTAATTTGGATTGAAGGTCCCTTGCGGTAAAATCTATGCCCAAACCCACTTCATCGTAATACTTATGGGCAAATTCCTTGGAAATATGTTTTCCTACCTTTTTGATCTTGACCAAGACCTCCACTTCGTAGTGTACGTCCTCGGAAAACTCGGGGATATAAAAATCCTGTTCTTTGGGCAAGATGGCAGAATCGGGTTTGATGAAAACCACTGGTTCATCTGGACGCTCATTGCTGAGTTCATTGATGTGGTCTACATAATTACGTCCTATACAAATCAGTTTCATAATTTGTTTATGGGGTTATGCTCTTGGTTGAGCTTAAAACTTATTGTTGAGCTTGCTCAACTTAATCTGGGTAAGTACTTTTTTGGTGTACAATGGAAAATCGGCATTCAAGATCCATCCAAAATAGCCAGGTTCCTTTTCCATGACCTCATCCACTGTTTTACCCTTGTGCTTTCCGAAGGAAAAAATCGGGTTATCATCTTCATCCACACCGATAAAACCGGCAAAATCAAGATTCTGTCTTCGAGTAGTGAACTCGGATAATTTTTTGATGTCATTTTCCAACTCAGGATATCGCTCCAATTGCGCCAACAGTACTTCGTAAGTGGCCAAGGTATCGGCCTCGGCACTATGGGCGTCGTCCAAATTCTTATCACAGTAGAATTTATAGGCTGCCTCCAATGTCCGTTTTTCCATTTTATGGAAAATGGTCTGTACGTCCACGGAAACCATGCTCTTCATATCAAAATCCACATCGGCCCGAAGCATTTCCTCCGCCAATAAAGGGATATCGAACCTATCGGAATTGAAACCTGCCAAATCACTATCGCGAATCATCGCATAGATATCCTTGGACAATTGCTTAAAAGTAGGCTCATTAACCACTTTTTCATCGGAAATTCCATGAATGGCCTCGGATTCCGCTGGAATGGGCATTTCCGGGTTTACCAACCATGTCCTGCTTTCTTTGTTACCGTTGGGATAAACCTTGAGAATGGATATTTCGACAATCCTATCCTTGGCCACATTGGTTCCCGTGGTCTCCAAATCGAAAAAGCAGATAGGTTTGGTCAATTGTAATTGCATGTGGGGCGTTTTAAAATAAAATTCACTCAGCTTCTAAATTAAGAATAGTGACAGGAATACCTAGTGTTTTACACTATATTTCCCTGTTGATGTCCCAAGCTTCCAAATAATCGGCCACTGCTTTTACGAACATTCCGCCCAATGCACCATTTACCACGCGGTGGTCGTAACTATGGGACAGGTACATTTTGCTTCGGATACCTATATATTCTCCTTGGTCGGTCTCAATGACCGAAGGTATTTTTCTGATGGCTCCTAAAGCAAGGATTCCCACTTGTGGCTGATTGATAATCGGCGTTCCGAAAACACTTCCGAAAGAGCCCACATTGGTTACCGTGTAGGTGCCATCCTTGATTTCGTCGGGCTTCAACTGATTGTTTCTCGCCCTACCGGCCAAATCGTTCACGGTTTTGGCCATGCCCACCAGATTCAATTGGTCTGCATTTTTGATTACGGGCACGATCAAGTTACCATCGGGCAATGCGGCTGCCATCCCCAAGTTGATGTTTTTCTTTTTGATGACCTTGTCCCCATCCAATGAAATGTTCATCAATGGATATTTTTTGAGGGCCATGGCCACAGCTTCCATAAATATGGGGGTAAAGGTCAATTTCTCCCCTTCCCGCTCTTGGAAGGCATTCTTTACTTTATTTCTCCAGTTGACCACATTGGTCACATCCACTTCCACAAAACTCTGTACGTGTGCGGAGGTCGATACACTCTCGATCATATGATGGGCAATCAATTTGCCCATTCGGGTCAACGGAATCACCTCATCACCGGCACCAACGTGCACCTTGGATTCTTTTGGTTTCTCCGGTGCTTGTTTTGGAGGCTCGGGTGTAGCAACTTTTTCTGTTTTGGCTTCAGGTTGTGGCTTGGACTCCGCTTGATCTTGGCTTCCATTGGAACGGTTTTCCAAATAGGCCATGATATCGTTCTTGGTAACCCTACCTTCTTTTCCGGTGCCCACAATGGCCTCCAATTCGTCCATGGAGACATTTTCTTCCTTGGCTATGTTCTTAACCAATGGGGAATAGAACCGCTCTGAACCTGAGAAATCAGGAGTGGTTGCGGAAACGGATTCCTTGACCCCGGCCATTTGGGCTTCCAATTCCCTTGCCGGTACTTCGGAGTGTTCCTCTGCAACCATTTCTTCATCGGAACTGTCATCCGCGGTGTTGTCAACCTCGCCTTCTATTTGAATCACGGCGACAACTTCGCCCACTTTCACAACATCGTCCACATCGAACCGCTTTTCCAACAATACCCCATCCACTTCACTGGGAACTTCGGAATCCACTTTGTCGGTGGCGATTTCAAAGACGGCTTCGTCCATCTCTATGGTGTCCCCCACTTCCTTCAACCAATTGGTCAAGGTAGCTTCGGCGACACTTTCTCCCATTTGCGGTAATTTCAATTCAAATTTTGACATATTCGTATTTATCAAAGTGATTTTGATTTGTATTTTACAAAAATACTAAAGAAATCGACTTATTTTTGATTTATGTTCATTAATTCGCTTTAATAGAACTTTCAAAAGGCACCCTGTTGATGATACTTCTTCCCAAAGTAACCTCATCCGCATATTCCAATTCATCTCCCACGGAAATTCCTCTGGCAATCGTGGAAGTGGTCACTTCGGTACCTTCCAATTGTTTATAAATATAAAAATTAGTGGTATCCCCTTCCATGGTGGAACTCAAAGCCAAAATCAATTCCTTTACCGTTCCGTCCTTTACCTTTTTTATCAAAGGGGCAATGTTCAGGTCTTGCGGGCCAACTCCCTCCATAGGCGATATTTTTCCTCCCAGCACATGGTACAGTCCATTGTATTGCGAGGTGTTTTCAATGGCCATTACGTCCCTAATGTCCTCCACTACACAAACCGTGGTCTCGTCACGTTTGGGATTGGCGCATATTTCACACAGTTCGGTATCGGAAATATTATGACAGTTTTTACAAAAATTGACCTCACTCTTGAGTTTCAGCAACGCATGGGCCAATAGCTCGGTCCTTTCTTCGGGCTGCTTTAGCAGGTGAAGTACCAAGCGCAATGCCGTGCGCTTACCGATTCCCGGCAATTGCGACATTTCGTAAACTGCATTTTCCAATAGCTTCGATGAAAATTCCATAGCATCAATTCTCCTACAAAATTACGATTTTAGAGTTACCAATTTACTTTCGTACTTTGCAAATCAAATTGCATATATGTCAGCCACACAAATTCTGTTGTTGATAGGGGCCTATTTCTTGGTGCTTATCCTTATTTCTTATTTCACTGGTAAAAACGATTCCAACGCCGATTTCTTTAAAGCTGGCAAACAATCCCCATGGTACATTGTGGCTTTCGGGATGGTCGGGGCCTCATTATCCGGGGTAACCTTTATATCCGTACCGGGATGGGTACAGGACAGCCAGTTTAGCTACATGCAGGTCATCATGGGATACCTTTTTGGCTATTTTGTGGTGGCGTTCGTGCTTTTGCCCCTATACTACAAACTCAACCTGACCTCTATCTACGAGTATTTGCACGACCGCTTTGGAAAAGTGAGCCACCGAACGGGGGCTTTCTTCTTTTTTATATCCAGGGTTCTCGGTGCAGCGTTCAGGCTGTATCTGGTAGCCATTGTGCTACAGCAATTTGTTTTTGATGATTTGGGAGTTCGTTTTGAGTTCACTGTGGTCATTTCCATATTATTGATTTGGCTCTACACCAACAAAGGGGGTATCAAGACCATTGTTTGGACCGATACGTTACAGACCCTTTTCATGATTTCCGCTGTGATTCTTTCCATAGTGATGATCAATCAGGAACTCGGATGGAGTTTTGGGGAATTTATGGCATCGGAAGAGTTGAAGAATTACAATGATATTCTCGTAACGGAAAGCTTTTTGGACCGAAACTATTTCATCAAATCCTTTGTTGGCGGTATGTTCATTACCATTTGCATGACGGGATTGGACCAGGACATGATGCAAAAGAACCTGACCTGTAAATCCTTGAAGGATGCGCAAAAGAATATGATTTCTTTCAGCTTTGTTCTGGTGGGGACCACATTTTTGTTCATGTTGTTGGGCGCCTTGCTCTATATTTTCGCTCAACGGGAAGGCATCGGCATTCCTTTGATGGACGGCTCTCCAAAAACCGATTTGCTCTTTCCTGAAATTGCTCTGAACGGTGGCTTGGGACTAGCTCTATCCATTACTTTTATGCTGGGTTTGATCGCTGCAGCCTACAGTAGCGCCGATAGTGCGCTTACCTCCCTGACCACTTCATTCTGTGTGGATTTCTTGGATGTTCAGAAAAAAGACGACAAAGAGCAAAAACGTATCAGAAAACGCACACACATAGCAATGAGTATTGCGCTGGTAGTTGTGATCATCGCGTTTAAATATATCCTAAGCAGCAATGTCATCGACAGTTTACTGACCGTTGCAGGGTACACCTACGGGCCATTATTGGGACTTTTTGCCTTTGGAATTCTTACCAAACACAAAATCAAGGATGGTTATGTGTGGATAGTGGCCCTGCTATCGGTAGTCACCATCGTTTTGATTGCCAGTGTTCCAGCGGAATATTTAGGAGGTTATCAGGTTGGCTATGAATTGTTACCACTCAACGGATTGTTGACATTTATCGGTTTATGGCTGATCCGAACTAAAAAATCGATTCCATCAACTAGTACTGCCCAGTAGCCAACAGTACCAGCGTACAGGCAACTTCCACTTCAATCCCAGCGTTTTCAAGGATTTCGTAAAATTCAGGGTTCTCGGTGCCGGGGTTAAAAATCACACGTCTGGGCTTCAAGTCCACAATCGATTGATAATATTCCTTTTGATTTTTTGGACTTAAATATAAAGTTACGGTATCAATATTTTGAAAATCAACCAAGTTGTCTTTAATTTGTACCCCTGATACAGTTCCCCCACGTATCCCAAATGCGGTTGTTTCAACATTGTTGTCAACCAACCTACGAATTGCTGTGTTACTGTATCTTCCCGGGTTTGTAGAAGCCCCTACGACAAGTGTCTTTTGCATTTGTTAATTTTTGTGTTAAACTTTTATATAGACTGTAATTTTCAATTGAAAATGTCGTCTATTATTCATAACTTATTGTCATTGGTAAGACTGTATTTTTATAGTTAATGGTTAGTGTTTAGTATAGCTTATCAATGTATAACCCCGGTATTTTTTACCGGGGTTTCTTCTTTTCATAAGCTAACCGAATAGTCTTATCCAACCCTGCCACCTTACAAAGGTGGGGAATCCACAGCGCTTTCCTGTTAAAGAATGTTAAAATAATTTTCTGCTGTAACATTCCACGAGCCAAGGCGTCTTAAAAATGACATCAGTCAATCATCAATCAAATCAATCATCAATCAAAAAACGAACTACTCATGAGACATGTGAGCTTTCTATTTGCACTATTTCTGTGCATGACATCCCCATTTTTTTTATCAGCTAATACCGCGCTCGGTGTGGTCAACGGAAAAGTTGTGGACAACACCACCAATCAGCCTGTTGCCTATGCAGCTATTGTCATCAAATCCGAAGACGGTGCCAAAACCATAACCGGTGGCATCACTACAGAAGAAGGGGACTTTGAAATCAAAAAACTGCCCGATGGCACCTTTATTTTTGAGGTACAATTCATCGGGTACAAAACCTATTCACAAAAGTTGGTCATCGCCAAAGGAAAGCGTAACCTCAATTTAGGAACGGTAACCTTGGAAGAGGAGACCAAAGAGCTCGAAGGCGTGGAAGTGGTTGCCGAGCGCACAACAATTGAACAGCGTGTGGACCGAAAAGTAATCAATGTAGGGAAAGACTTGACCACTGCAGGTGCTTCGGCATCTGACATTATGAACAATATTCCATCGGTAAATGTGGATTCCCAAACGGGCGACATCAGCCTTCGCGGAAATTCCAACGTCCGGGTAATGGTCGACGGGAAACTTTCCAATGTTCCCGTAGCACAATTGCTAAAGCAAATTCCTTCCACAGCGATAAAATCCATTGAATTGATCACAAATCCATCGGCCAAGTACAATCCGGAAGGGATGAGTGGTATCATCAATATTGTACTGCACAAAAATGCGAACATTGGTTTCAACGGAAACGTAAATATGGGCCTTACCAAAGGTATCGAAGCCAAATTCAACAGCTCCATCGATTTGAACTACCGCAATGGGAAATTCAATTTTTACGGAAACTATGGCAACAATATCGGCAAATGGGTAAACGATGGAAGTATTCTTCGCTTGGAGGAAAACTCCCGTCAAAAGTTTGACTTTTTCAACAACAACAAATCACATCTATACAAATTGGGGGTAGATTTTTACCTGAACGACAAAAACACGGTTTCCTTTTTTACCAATCAGAACATCTATGAAGGGGAAGGCACGGGAAACACGGAAGTATCTTATTTCAACAATCCATCCCGAAATGTGACACAATTGTTCTTGGACGATTCCAATAACCAAAGTGAGCAATACAATTTTGACTATAAATTGGATTTCAACAAAGAAGGGCACAACATTGAATTGGAAGTGGACCACAACCAGTTTGAAAGCGAACAAGATGCGGATTTCAGGTCCATTGGAGCCTCTACCTATCCTGATTATATGGATTTTGTGGATACCGAACGTACCCAGACCACGGCCAACTTGGATTATGTAAACCCGCTGGACAGTATCTCCAAATTGGAGTTAGGGCTTCAATCAAGGAGTTTTGAGACCAAGGTTGACTATTCCTCCACAGGGCAATCCTTTAATTCCAACGGCAACTTGGCACCTACACCGTCCACTAAATTTGTGTACGATATGGATATTTATTCGGCCTATGCGACTTTTGGTCAGAGCTACGAAAGATGGTCCTACCAAATGGGCGTGCGTATCGAGGATGTGCAGGTAAAAGCAGACACCAATGCTGTACGTGCCTTTACCGATAAGTATACTGAAATATATCCCTCTGCCTTTGTTACCTACAAACCGAACGAAAAGGATCAACTGCAATTGAGCTATAGTAGACGGGTGGACCGACCTGGGTTGCAGCAGGTAAATCCCATCAGGGAATTTGCCACTCCACTGATCTCATCCTTTGGAAACCCGAACTTGGTTCCCCAGTTTACCAGCTCCTATGAAGTGAACTACACGAAAAGAATCAAAAATGGAAGTGTAACCGGTGGTGTTTTCTACCGAAGAATTTCGGATGAGATCAATAGGGCCATTTATGTGGACCGATTGGATTTGAACAAGACCATCCTTACCTATGACAACTTTGACAAAACATCCGCCTACGGAGTTGAATTGTCCACCAATTACCGCCCTGCCAAATGGTGGAACATCAATGGTAGTTTTGATATGTTCTCACAAACACAAAGAGGTCTTACGGAAACTTTGAGCACCACAGACCCTGAACCAAGCGAAGCAGATATTCTGGAACAACGGGTAAAGGTTGACAATACCGCTTGGAACCTTAGAATGAACAATAGTTTCACGGTAAGCAAAAAACTGACGCTTCAAGCTTTTGGTTTCTACCGAGGACGCAACAAAAGCATACAATTCAATGCAAAGCCCATGTACTTTGTAAACATGGGAGCTCGCTACAGTTTTGCTGAGGGCAAGGGCACATTGAGCTTTAACTATAATGATATTTTCAACACCATGCGCTTTGCCTTTGAAGGGGATTACCCTTACGCACAGGAAGGTTCCTTTAATTGGGAGAGCAACAATGTGTACGTAGGACTATCCTACCGATTTGGAAGCGGAAAAAACCGAGCGAAGCAACGTAAGAGAAGAGACAACAACACCAAGCAAGGTGGTGGCGGAATCCTATAAATATAATTGATGCTCCATACTTGAGTGTTGGTTGGTTATCTTGTGAGAGCATCAATGAAAAACCCCGATCCATATGGATCGGGGTTTTATTTTTAGCTCTTTTTTGATGGAATTACCAGCGAATGATCACACTGCCCCATGTAAAGCCACTACCAAAAGCAGCAAGCACCACCAAGTCACCTTCCTTGATTTTTCCAGCTTCCCATGCTTCGGTCAAAGCGATCGGAATCGACGCGGCCGTAGTGTTTCCGTATTTCATGATGTTGTTGAAGACTTGGTCATCCTTCAAACCAAACTTCTTTTGGATGAATTGGGAAATCCGTAAGTTGGCCTGATGCGGAATCAACATATCAATATCCTGAGGGCCCAAATTGTTTTTCTGCAGACCTTCCATAATGACCTCACTGAATCGTACCACTGCATTTTTAAAAACAAACTGGCCGTTCATATGAGGAAAATAGGATGTATCCTCAGGATCATTATCCTCAATGATGTCGTTTACCCAACGTTTCCCCATACCGGGAGCTATCAATGAAAGCTCTTCGGCATGTTGTCCTTCCGAATGTAAATGGGAGGATAAAATTCCTTTGGAAGTGTCTTCTTCACGGGTCAAAACGGCAGCCCCGGCACCATCACCAAAAATAACGGACACCGCCCTACCCCTTGTGGTCATGTCCAAACCATGCGAGTGCAGTTCGGAACCAATGACAAGTACGTTCTTGTACATACCACTTTTAATGTACTGATCGGCAACGGATATCCCATATACAAAACCAGAACATTGATTTCTTACATCAAGTGCCCCTACGGTCTTTATACCTAGGTCACGCTGCACCAAAACACCGGGGCCGGGAAAATAATAGTCGGGACTGAGGGTGGCAAAAACGATAAAATCAATCTCATCCTTGTCGATGCCAGCACGCTCGATTGCCTTTTTGGCCGCCTTTACGCCCATTGAGGTGGTCGTATCGGTGCCTTTAACAACATGGCGCCTCTCCTTTATCCCGGTACGCTCTTGTATCCATTCGTCATTGGTGTCCATCACTTTGGACAGATCGTCGTTAGTGACCACATTTTCAGGGACGTAAAATCCCAATCCTGATATTCTTGAGTTATACATTACAAAGTGCTTTAACTATTGAATCTTTAAAAAAAGATAGGCTAATTAACGGAAAATTAAAAAATATATCACAAGAACTGGATATATATTAAAGAAATTAGTCCATGTACTTTTCAAAATGATTTACCTCAACCTTGGCTTTCAAATCATGCAAGAGATTATAAAGTCCAAAGAATGTGCGGTTTATGTACAAGAAATGTTTCGAACCTCGGTTCCCGTTCATTTTTCGGATTTGCTCGTCCTTTGAATAGCGTTCACTGAGATTGGCGATTTTCGACCAGAAGCCTTTATCCCCAAAATCAAAAGTCTCTTTATGGAAAGGCGATGTGAAAATGATCAGCATTTCTTTGAACAAGGCTTTGAAAAACTGTAATTCTTCTTCGGAATCTGTTGGTGTTAAAATCTCCAGTTCGTACAATTTCTCCATGAAGATTTTATCGTTATTGATATTCTCTTCTTTAGCCAATTCAAAATAGGGCACATAGAAATCCTCTGGTATTTGCTTGATGCACCCAAAATCGATGGCAATCAATTTACCATTGGAACTGACCAAGAAATTACCGGGATGCGGGTCGGCATGCACGCGTCTTAATTTATGAATCTGAAACATATAGAAATCCCAGAGTGCCTGACCCAACGTAGTGCCAAGCTCTTTATCGAAATCGGTCTGGGTAAACTCCCCCAAATGGGTCCCTTCCATCCAATCCATGGTCAAAATACGCTCGCTTGATAATTCACGGTAATATTTTGGAAACTGCATGTTAGGGATTACAGCACATTCCGTGGTAATTTCGTGGCTTTGCTCCAATTCCAAAATATAATTGGTCTCCTCGACCAGTTTATGCTCTACTTCCTTAAAGTATTTTTCGGAATCCTTACCTTTTAAATTGAACATTTTAATGGCCACGGGCTTTACTAGCGCCAAATCGCTGCTAATACTTTCGGCCACCCCAGGATACTGGATTTTGACCGCCAATTTTTTACCATCTTTTTCGGCACGGTGCACCTGACCAATGCTTGCAGCGTTCACGGAGTCCTTTTCAAATTCGTCAAAAATGTCCTCTGGATACTTACCCAAATATTTTTTGAAGGTCTTGCGCACCAAAGGTGCGGACAAAGGGGGTACTGAAAATTGGGATAAGGAAAACTTTTCCACGTAGGCACGTGGCAAAAGGTTCTTCTCCATACTGAGCATCTGGGCCACTTTAAGGGCACTGCCCTTTAAACTTTTGAGCCCGTCGTAAATATCCTCGGCATTGTCCTGGTCCAAGGTATCTTTTGAGGTCTCCGGGTCCACGAGTTTTTTACCGTAGTATATTACGTAGTTCCCTCCTATTTTAACCCCGGTTTTAACCAGCTTTCCTGCTCGCTCTATTTTTCCAGTGGGGATGGTATCCAAACTCTTCATTGGCCTTATGCGAATTTCTCTTTATAAAGGAATTTTCCGAAATCCACGATTTTTTCCAATGGTGTGCTTTCGAAAATCTGAAAAATAGTAGTCACGGATTTTTCAATGGCGATATCGGTCTTCTCAAAACCTGGAGAACCATCTTCCATCCAAAATTTTAGGATGAAAAGGAACTGCAACCAAGCACCTTCTGAAAACAAGGGGGCGTTATATTTGAAAATCTTCATGTTTTTCTCCTCATTTCGCCCCTCTATCAAAGTAGAGGCAAAATCCTTGAACCTCTTGCGCAATCCCTTCAACTGGGCCAAGCCTTCCAACGAATACTTGTGCTCTTTCATAATGAACAGCACATAGCTCCTGTTCAAGGTGATATTCTCGAAAAACGTAAAGAAAAAGGTTAGCATTTTCTCCTCATTCGTCATGGAGGCATATTGCTTGTTTTTTTGCATTACCCCGTAACTATTGTCGAAGAATTTATTCCAAATGGATTGCTGTAAGGATTCAAACGAACCAAAGAACCCATAGAATTCGTCTTCTTTTATTTTATGATCTTTACAGAATTTAAATACCGAGCTTGGCACCTTTTCATTTTCCAAGACGGATTCCATAAAAAGGCTTACAATTTTATCCTCGGTGATTTTGGATTTAGTAGTATTTGCCATTTTGGTATTTTTTTGAAGAATTAATACGGCTTTGTTGCGCAATCCAGCTTTTAAAGAAAATGCACTTTCTGGCGAAAGTGCATTTTCACAACCTAACCAATAAATAAACAAACTTGTTATAGTAGTACTATCTCATAGCAATTTTTATCCTATAACACCGCTAATATAGTTATTTTGTTTAACCTTTATCAATATTAAATAAACAAAATTATGTTAAAATTGATGTATGTCGCTCATACTGCCTTTCAAATGTCAGTTTGTCAGATTTGACACTATGGTATTTTTTTTGACCATCAGCAGTAAAAAGCATAAAAAACAAAACGATGGCTACAGGTAAAATCAATGTTTCAGTAGAGAACATTTTTCCCTTGATCAAAAAATTTCTTTACAGTGATCACGAAATTTTCTTGAGGGAACTTATTTCCAACGCTACGGATGCAACCTTAAAACTTAAGCACCTTGCTTCTATCGGGGAGGCGAAAGTCGAATACGGAAACCCGATGATCGAGGTAAAAGTGGATAAGGACAATAAGCGCATCCACATTATAGACCAAGGTATCGGTATGACCGAGGAGGAAGTGAAAAAGTACATCAACGAAGTGGCTTTTTCAGGTGCAGAGGAATTTTTGGACAAATACAAGGATGCGGGTAAGGATGCCGGCATCATCGGGCATTTTGGGCTTGGTTTCTACTCTGCCTTCATGGTGGCGGAAAAAGTGGAGATCATTACAAAAAGTCACAAAGAAGAGCAAGCCGTGCACTGGAGCTGTGATGGATCCCCAGAATTTTCCATTGAACCGAGCGACAAAACCGAAAGAGGCACCGAAATTATACTTCACATTGCAGAGGATTCCACAGAATTTTTGGAAGATGCCAGAATCCGTGAACTTTTAGTGAAGTACAACAAGTTCATGCCCATTCCGATCAAATTCGGAACAAAAACGGAAACGCTTCCAAAACCCGAAGGTGCCAAGGAAGATGACCCAGCACCGACCCAAGAGGTGGACGACATTATCAACAATCCAGATCCTGCATGGACCAAACAGCCCACAGATCTTAGTGAAGAGGATTACAAAAGCTTTTACCGAGAGCTCTACCCCATGCAGTTCGAGGAACCGTTGTTCCACATCCATTTGAACGTGGATTATCCTTTCAATTTAACGGGTATTTTATATTTCCCAAAGTTGACGAACGACCTTAGCATACAAAAGGATAAAATTCAATTGTACCAAAACCAAGTGTTCGTAACGGACAACGTAGAAGGTATTGTTCCCGAATTCTTGACGATGTTGAAAGGGGTGATCGATTCCCCGGATATTCCATTGAACGTTTCACGGTCATATCTCCAGGCTGATGGTGCTGTAAAGAAGATTTCTTCTTACATCACAAGAAAGGTAGCAGACAAATTGACCTCCCTCTTCAAGAACAACCGCGAGGATTTTGAACAGAAATGGAACGACATCAAAGTGGTTATTGAATACGGAATGCTGTCCGAGGATAAATTCTTTGACAAAGCGGACAAGTTTGCCCTTTATCCATCCGTTGATGGCGACTTCTACACCTTTGAAGAGCTGGAAGCCAAGATCAAGGACAATCAAACCGACAAGGATGACAAATTGGTGGTATTGTATGCTTCGGACAAAGAGGCACAGCACAGCTACATTGAAGCTGCCAAGAAAAAAGGATATAAAATCCTCTTGTTGGATTCCCCAATTGTGCCCCACTTGATGCAAAAACTGGAAACCTCTAAAGAGAACCTATCCTTTGTACGGGTGGATGCCGACCATGTGGACAACCTCATCAAAAAAGAGGATACGGCCATTTCGAAATTGTCCGAAGAGGAAAAAGAGAAGTTGAAGACCGAGATCGAAGAAGTGACCAAGGACAAAGGATACACCATTCAGATGGAGGCCATGGAGAGCAGTGCTTCACCTTTTATTATTACCGAACCCGAGTTTATGCGAAGAATGAAGGAGATGCAGCAAACCGGTGGAGGTGGCATGTTCGGAATGGGGAATATGCCGGATATGTACAACCTTATTGTTAACACCAATCATGAGTTGGTCAGCGAAATCCTGAACACCAAGACCGCAAAAAAACGGGAACGATTGATCAATCAATCCTTGGATTTGGCACGTCTATCCAAAGGGCTTCTGAAAGGCGAAGAGCTAACGAACTTTATCGCTCGAAGCTACGATATGATCAAATAAGCTTACATTTTCTATAATCAACACGCAAAACCGCTCCAAACGAGCGGTTTTTGTATTTTATGATTATCTTGGAAGGGTAAACCAATCAAACCGTGGGCGCCAACAACGATTACAACAGTCCTTCCTTTAAAAAATTATTGGACTCCTTGCAGCAGCAAAGCTGGGAACTGGAGCTGATTATTTCCGGGTTTGCCATTTTTGGACTCTTTACCGCCTACGAACCGCTTCGTATCGAAACGGTCAATGCGGAGAACGAACAGCAGATCTATCGGTTTGTGGTCTATCTGATCCTTCAGATTTCCTGCTCTATTCTATTATTCAATTTATTGCTGCACGTCATCCTTCGAGGACTTTGGATTGGTTCCTTGGGCCTTAGGTACGTTTCTGGGGATATAGAATTTGAAAAACTCCGGTATTCCGAGCGCTTCACTACATATTTAAAAAAGCGAATCATTTCTTTTGATCGGTATATTGCCAATTTGGAAAATTATTGCAGCGTTCTTTTTGCGATTTCCTTTTTGCTGATTTTCTATGTACTGGCCTTGACAATGATTATCCTGTCCATTGTGCTCGTGGCCCATTTCATCATTGAGAGCGATTATCTGCCGCAGCGTTTTGCCAGCGTTTTCGGGGCAATACTCATCATATTTATCATCACGGGCATGTTCTTGACCTTTTTTGATTTTCTGACACAAGGCTGGCTCAAAAAGAAAAAATGGATATCCAAGATCTATTTTCCCGTCTATTGGGTCTTTAGTTTCCTCACACTTTCCTTTCTCTACAGACCTTTGGTCTATAATTTTTTGGACAACCGTTTTGGGAGAAGACTCATACTGTTTTTAGTACCTATTTATATCGCCATTTTAATGATTACCAGCTTGGAGTATCGTAGCTCCAATTATCTGGAAAAGGATCAAAACTCATCCAGCACCTTTGCCAATAAGGAAAACTATTTGGACATGCTTACGGAAGATGATGATTTTCCAGGAAACATGGTAATCCCATCCAAAGTCATTACTGATCCCTATTTACAGGTTTTTGTTCCATTTTCCGAAAATCTGGAAAATCGTGTTTTTGACTACAATGATTCCTTGAGGCCAAAAAATGATCGTAGGGGACTTTCCTCAAGTATGAGAATTACCACTAATTGGAGCGACCAAATTACCAGTGCACGTCAAAAGGACAGTATCCGCAAAGTCTACCTGAAAACTTTCAACGAAAGTTATTCCTTTAGAATAGATACGCTTGATGTGGACGAAGATTTCATATTGACCACAGGAATAAACGACATTCTTGGTTTTGAGACCTTTCTTGACATATCGCAATTGAAGGAAGGCAAGCATCTTTTAAGGCTTCGTCGCAAAAGAAAGGAAAAAGATGCGGTAGTGACCGTTACAGATGTTACCTTACCGTTTTGGTATTTTAAAAATTAGAGATTTATGGCTCCTTGGCACCTTTATGTAATGGCCGGCATGTACATTTTTGCAGGTTTGATGCATTTTATCAAGCCGAAGATGTATATGCGCATCATGCCCTTATATCTTCCAAACCATAGGCTTTTGGTCTACTTAAGCGGCATCGCTGAAATTTTGTTGGGGATAGGTGTTTGTTTCGATGCCACCCGAAAACTGAGCACATTCGGTATTATTCTAATGTTGGGCATGTTTCTATCGGTACATTTTTACATGCTATCAGGCGAAAAAGCGTCCGCCGGCATTCCCAAATGGATATTGATTCTTCGGATTCCCCTACAATTCTTTTTGATGTATTGGGCATATTACTATGCTTATATCTAGAAAACAGTCTTCTGCATTTGCTTTTTTAACCAAGGGACTTGGGCAAAAAACAGTAATCCAAAGGATAGGAAAGCATATACCGTTACTTTAGAAAAAGTAAAACTTTGTACCCATCCCCTATCTGCATGGAACCACTTTTCCATATTCACGTTTTTAAACCATCCTTGACTGTTATCCACTCCAAGTTGGGAACCCATTATAATAAGTAAAGCGATAAAAGCAATAAATACAGCCGACAACACTTTCCCAGATACGATGGGTTTGTATTGAAAAACCTCCTTCGGAGTATCAACTTCGAATTTGTGCATCACATTTTGGGTAAAATCCACAGAAGGGGACTCCAACGGAGCTTCTTCCATGAGTTTATCCACAAAAGCTTCCAGTTTTTTATCTTCTTGTTCATCCATTGCTTTGCAATATTTCTTTGTTCACGCTCTTTTCCATAATACTGGCCAATCGTTTTCTGGCCCTGTACAACCTTACCTTCAGTGTATTTACTGGAAGACTGGTCGCTTTTTCCATTTCTTGCAGATTCTTTTCCTCAAGATAAAACAAAGTGAGGACTCCTGCATCTTCTGCCGATAGTTTAGACAGACATTGATTAATCAACTCACTCCGTTCGGTCTCCAGCATTTTCTGAAATGCCGTGTCCAAATCCGCGTAGGCGATTTGATCGATGTGTTCCAAATCGGTATGGATTCGTTTCTTTTTTATTTTTCTTATTCTGTCCAAACAAGTGTTATAGGCAATTCTATACACCCATGTGGACAGTTTAGAATCACCTTTAAAATTCTGCAAGGACTTAAATACCTTAATAAATACGTCCTGCGAAACCTCTTCAGCCTCTTCCCTATTGCCCAACATTCTAACGGATAATGTAAAGACCATATCCTTATAGCTATCCACCAAATCGGAGAACGCGCGGGTATTGCCCTTGCGCATTTCCGAAATGAGTTGTTTATCCTTGTTGGTCAGCATTGTTCATTGGACGCCAAAAGTTGGATTCAGGTTACACAAAAAATAATTTTTGTAAAAAATGTAACCTCATCCAAAAAACCGTCGTCATAGCTTATGAACAAATAAATTACGAATAATCATTAAAACGAACAGTTATGGGATCAGAAGTAATCATCATACCAATTATTTTCGGGGTCATTTTCGCCATTGCCTACCTTTATTTTTCAACACGGAACAAGGAACGCTTGGCCTTGATAGAAAAAGGGACGGATGCCAGTATTTTTGTCAGGGGCAAGAGAGACAAGGCCGCTCCGGTCTGGAAAATCATCATCCTAAACCTGGCCTTGTTGCTCATGGGCATTGGGGCAGCCATTTTTGTAGCTTCCATATTGCACTATAGTTTAGGTGTGGATGAGGAAGTTGCTTATCCAGGAAGTATCTTCTTGATGGCCGGTGTAGGACTTTTTGTTGGCTTCACAATGACCAAAAAATTAGATCAAGAAGATTGATTTCTACTTGAATTAAAAATGAAAGACCACCGTCATCAGCGGTGGTTTTTTTATACCTTGCCATTATGAAAGTTATCTCCACAAACCTAGGCAAACGCACCAAAATCATTTGGAACGGCAAGGAAACCATGACGGGCATTTACAAATATCCAGTTGAACAACCATTATATTTGGATACAGATGATGTACAAGGCGATACCGTTGTAGATAGAAAATACCATGGTGGTACGTACAAGGCTTGCTATTTATTCTCGGCAGATAACTATCCGTATTGGAAAGAAAAATATCCCCTTTTGGATTGGGATTGGGGCATGTTCGGAGAAAATCTTACCATTGAAGGTCTGGACGAATCACAAGTAAGCATAGGCAGTACCTATAAACTCGGTAATGCCTTGGTACAGATTACCCAACCTCGGGAACCCTGTTATAAACTGGGCATTCGGTTTGGCAACCAAGATATCTTGAAACAATTCATTGATCACGGATTTCCGGGCACTTATATTCGTGTGCTACAACCTGGAAAAGTTGCCATTGGTGATACTATGGAAATGGTGGAAGATTCAACAGCCACTTTGACCGTTCAACAATACTATAACTTGCTTTTTGCCAAAACCAAAGACCAGGATGTGTTGCAAATGGCCATACAAAATGAAGCACTGCCATTGGAGAAAAGGGAGAAGCTTAAAAAATGGGCATAAAAAAAGGGGGCCTCTCGACCCCCAATGCACATAAAAATTAACTAAACAAACTATCTTACTACCATTTTTTTCTTGTAGGTTCCAAATTTGTCCACTACAACAATGGTATATTCATCTTTAAAAGCTTTTTCAAAGTTGAAAGACTTTTCAACAACGATATCGCCGTCGATAGCTTCGTCAAAAACAAGTCTTTCTTCGCTATCGTATACTTTCAAAAGCACTTTTCCTTTAGAAACATTCAAAAGGTTCATCATGATTTTTTGACCTTTCTTTACGAATGTTGGATCAAGGTTTACTTTTACCAAATTCTTTTCAACCTCATATTTGGCTACTGTTTTTTTACCAAAGTCGGTTGCTTCTGTGTTTGCCATTCCAATCGCACTGATCAAAAGGGCAGCTGCTACTGTTAGGTTCTTTACTACTTTCATAACACTTCGTTTTTTTAAGATTACAGTACAAATGTATGGCGCAATGACGTACAGGAATACCACCATCTTTTCCACTTTATGTGCTATATTAACAGGGTATATGTTTTAACATAGTATTAATGATAAAATAGCATAACTTTATGGTAACATTGTGGATATTTGTGTTTTAAACACATTTGTAACTTTGCCATAAAGAAGAAAAATTGCACTAAATGAATCAAAAACCTGCATTTGAAGCAATAGCTCCCAGTTTTGGTCACTCATTCACGTTCCAAAAGTTCAACGAGAACAATGAGAACAAGAACAATGGATGGCATTACCATCCCGAACTGGAGTTGGTATATGTGAACGGTGGGTCTGGGAAAAGGCAAATAGGCAGCCATGTGTCCTATTATAGGAATGGTGACCTTATATTAATAGGTTCCAATTTACCTCATTGCGGTTTTACCGATAAGCTCACTGGTAACAAAAGTGAAACCTTGGTTCAGATGAAAGCGGATTTCTTGGGAAGTGATTTTTTCAACATTCCGGAAATGAAAAACATCCAGAAATTGTTCGAGGTAGCCAAAGGTGGTATCGCGTTTTCTGGAAAGACCAAAATGAAGGTCGGGGAAAAAATGGAGATCTTGGAATACCAGACCGATTTCCAACGCTTGCTCTCCATCCTTAATATATTGAACATCTTGGCCACCTCAACCGAAATGAACGTGTTGAACGCTGAAGGTTTCTCCATGGAGACCGAAGTAAAGGACAACGACCGTATCAATATTGTCTTCAATTATGTGAAGACAAACTTCAAGGAAGATATTAGCTTAGAGCAAATTGCGGATATGGTAAGCATGACGGTTCCCTCTTTTTGTAGGTACTTCAAGAAAATCACCAACAAAACCTTTACCCAGTTTGTCAACGAGTACAGATTGGTACATGCCTCCAAACTTTTGGCAGAGCAGCCAATGAGCATTACACAGGTATGTTACGACAGTGGTTTCAACAACTTTTCACACTTTAATAAGTCTTTCAAAGCCTTTACGGGACAAAACCCATCGGAATATAGAAATCAATTAAAGACGGTTCTACAATCGTAATAAAATCAACTGAAAATCTCATTGAGAACCTTAGCCAAGCGCAATCCTCCTCTTTGGAGTTGCTGGAACAGTAGATTGTTGTAATCGTAGGAATAACGATACCCAAGTTTTTCGCCCACTTCAACGGAATCATACAGTTCCGCGCATATCTCATGGGATTCATCCACCCAATCGTATATGGTACCCTCTTGTATTTCCTTTCGCTTTTTTCGGTCAACCTCGTGGAGTTCATTTGCCAACTCTGTATAGGTCATCCCGTAGGACTCAATCAAGTTCTTGTCCCATACCCGGTGCAGATTGCTTCCTTCGCCGAACCATTGTACTTGTATATCGTTGCCGCCTTTATCCTCTCCCCTGCTAGCATGCATGGGTTGGTGTAGGTCTCCAATGAAATGGATCAGTAATTTAAGATGGAACACGCGATCTTCACGACTATTCTTTTCATCCTTTACCTTGGCAATACATTCCTGAATGGCCGTGACGATATCCCCGTACTCACTTTTCTCAGAATCCTGGTAATCCATCCCTAGTGGATAATTCACATAATGCCAAGCTGAGTATTTGGAATACGAACGGTCCGCTTTGATGTCATCTGCAAAAGTGGAAACAAAGGCCAGGCTATGGCCATCCAATAACTCATTCAAGGCCCTTTTGGCCTTTCCTGTAAGGTATTCTTGCGCAATCTCACCGGTAACACGGTGTCCTGTCTTTCCCCAAAAGGCATTACCAAAAACAAAAACAGGAAATAATAGGAGCAGCACCAAGGGTTTTCTCATTTTTTGACGTCTCTTGTTTGTAATGGAATTCACATAGCTAATTTTCAGAATGTTTTACCAATTAGCAATCAATATTACAAATTTGGGTTTTTTTTAACTATTGTGGCAAAAATGGGAACCCAACAAAAAACAGTTGTGAAATCATCCACAACTGCTTTTTATTTTACTACTGTAAATTTTCTATAAAGGTCTTCGTCCTGATATAATATTGTACAGGATTGCAATCACTGCGATTACCAATAATATATGAATAAGGCTACTGGTTCCTATACCGGCCACAACTCCAAAGAAGCCCAATACCCAAATTATTATACAAATTACGGCTACAAGCCAAAGTAAACTTCTCATCTGTTCTAGGTTTTAGTGTGTTAATGAAATAAAATTAGACCATTCAAAATCAAAACGTTAACCCAATGAAGGCAATTGTTAACTCAAAAAAAGCTTGTCCTTTTGGTTACTTCATTAAAAGTACATTGGCAAAATAATGGAACTCTCCATCCAGCAGCTGATGATTTTCCTATATTTGGGCTTCTAGCTTAAAAAATATATGGACCAACTACCATTTACCCAAGACACTGTCATCTTTGGGCTCCTTTGTCTCTGTTTAGGTTTTGTTTTTTATACCTCATCCATTAAAACCGGTTTTTGGGGTAAATTTTATCGCGTGGTTCCCACAGTCCTTATGTGTTATCTGTTACCGGCTATTTTGGCCAGTGTGGGCATTATTGATGAATCATCGTCCAACACCTATTATGTCGCCAGCAGATATTTGTTACCTGCTGCGCTGATCTTAATGACGCTCAGTATTGATTTGAAAGCCATCATGAATTTAGGCTCAAAGGCTTTGGTCATGTTTTTGACGGGTACTGTGGGCATCGTAATTGGAGGCCCCATCGCCATTTTGATCGTTTCCATATTTTCACCCGAAACAGTAGGTGGTGTAGGGCCAGATGCCGTTTGGAGAGGACTTGCCACCATTGCGGGCAGTTGGATTGGCGGCGGTGCCAATCAAGCGGCCATGTTGGAAGTGTTTAAATATAACCAAGAAAACTACGGGGGCATGGTGCTGATCGATATCGTGGTCGCCAACCTTTGGTTGGCAGTAATCCTATTGGGTGTGGGCAAGACCGAAAAAATAGACCGTTGGCTCAAGGCCGACACTTCTTCCATCGAGGATCTCAAGGTAAAAGTTTCCACCTATACCGAAAAAATCGCGCGGGTCACCACTCTGAAGGATTTCATTATGTTGTTGTTCTTTGCGTTTGTCGGAGTGGGGATTGCCCATTTAGTAGGGCACCATTTCGCTGCTTTTCTACAAAACAATTTTGAAGTCGTTCGAAATCCCCAGAAAATATTATCCTCACTTGGATCGGAATTTCTTTGGATGGTTGTCTTTGCCACAGCTATCGGGATTGGTCTTTCATTTACCAAGGCCAAGAACTATGAAGGTGCCGGAGCCAGTAAAATCGGGAGTATATTCATTTATATTTTGGTGGCCACCATAGGTATGAAAATGGACTTGGGCAAGGTGCTGGATAATCCGGGGCTTATCGCCATCGGATTGATTTGGATTACCATTCACGCCGGATTGCTCATTTTGATGGCAAAAATCATAAAAGCACCGTTCTTTTTCTTAGCCGTGGGCAGTCAGGCCAATGTGGGAGGAGCAGCCTCTGCCCCTGTTGTGGCGGCTGAATTCCATCCGTCCTTGACCTCTGTTGGTATACTCTTGGCCGTTTTTGGGTATGTTGTGGGTACCGCAGGAGCTTATTTATGCGCTTTGTTGATGGAAGTCGCCTCGAATGTTTAAATATTTTCAGAAGATTATGCATCTTTGCCCAGCTAAAATTATATGATGAAGCGAATATTGTTTGTATTGCTTGTTGGAATTACCGTGGTGTCCTGTGAAAAAAACACGGAGAATACCATGACTGTTAGTGGGAACATCAAAGGCCTTAAAAAAGGGACCCTCTATTTGCAACAATTCAAGGACTCCTCGCTGGTCAATTTGGATTCTTTGGAAATTCAAGGGGACGGAACATTCAGTTTTTCCGAAGAGGTGGCAGAGCCCGAAATATTTTACCTCTACCTCAATAAAAAAGACAACAACGACATCAATGATAGGATTACCTTTTTTGGGGAAGCTGGCAACATTGTGATCAATACAGCTTGGAATACTTTTGATACCAATGCGGAGATCTCTGGTTCCAAATCCCATGAAAAGCTTTTGGAATTTTACGAAATGAACTCCAAGTTCAATATCAAGGAACTTACCTTGGTAAAGCAAGGTACAGCTCCAGAAATGTTGGAAGATTCCGTTGCTTTGGATTCCATACAACGTTTGGTCAACCAAAATACCATCAGTAAATATCGCTATGCCTTAAATTTTGGATTGAACAATGGAGATTCCTATGCCACACCGTACATAATGATGACCGAGGCCAAAGAAGCAAACCCAAAATACTTGGACTCCATTTACAAAGGATTGACTCCTGAGGTTGCGGCTTCCAAATACGGAAAGCAATTCAAGGAATTTCTAGATAAAAACAACTAAGCTAAGCTTCAAGGCTATTGAGCCGTTCAATCAACTTGGTTGCCTTTTCTTCCAATTCTGTCCGAATGGATTTAAAGTGGGATTTGGTGTCCTCCACCTTTTTTTGATTGATTTTGTCCATCAATGTGTCATAAACCTCAATGGCTTCGTCTATAATTACAGTTCCCTCTTCAGATTCTTTGGTTCCAGAGCCGGCTTCCCAGATATAGACAGCCTCTATTATGTCTCCCAAGACGAAATTGACATCCTTTTTTAAATCACGAATACTTGGCATAACGCGGTGGTTTTCATTAAAGATACTATTAAATAGTAACTTCTAAAAGTTTGGTGCCCTGGGTATCAACTTCCACATAAGTACTTGAGGCCGAAACAAGAACTGTCTCTCCTTTTTTTATGGATGCGCTCCCCCAATCGTTGTTGATCGTGGCCGCACCACCCACGCACATATAGATGGTAAATGAATCCCTATCGGACAGATCTTGCTTCATGGATTGGGACAATTCCATAAAGTTGGTTTTAAAGTAAGGACAGTCCACCATCGCATTGACCTTATCCTGTTTTTTGGGGTATTCCACTTTAAAATCGTCCTTCTTTTCATAATCAATGGCATCTACGGCCAAACTGGTGTGCAATTCACGGAGGTTTCCGTCTTTGTCCCTTCGATTAAAATCGAACACCCGATATGTAATATCAGAGGTTTGTTGGATTTCAGCCAGAAGCACTCCCGCTCCAATGGCATGTATTTTTCCAGTATTGATGAAGAAGGTATCCCCTTCCCCTACTTCTTCGTAATTCATCAAGTCGGTCAAAGTCCCTTCATCAAGGCTTTGCACATACTCTTCTTTTTCCACATCTTTATTGAAACCCACGATCAATTTGGCTCCTGGGTCAGCATCCATAATGTACCACATCTCGGTTTTTCCAAAGGAATTGTGACGTTCTTTGGCCAACTCATCATTCGGGTGCAATTGTATGGAAAGATCTTTTTTTGCATCAATGAATTTGATGAGAATCGGAAAATCGTTCCCAAATCTGTCTACAACACTCTTTCCAAGTAATGCTTCTCCCTGCTCATCTATCAAACCTTGAAGCGAAGTCCCTGCCAAATCGCCATTGGACACTTCGGATATGTCTCCGTCCACTCCGGAGAGTTCCCAGCTCTCACCGGTGATATCATTTTCAATGGGTTTGTTTAAAACATCTTTCAACTTGGTTCCTCCCCAAAGTCGTTCTTTAAGGATTGGTTTGAATTTTAATGGGTATAGGTTCATTTTTCTATCCTGTGTAGGTTACAAAATTTCGAGGGGTTTCATAGAGTACCACCTCCAACTCCTTATTGGAATCTATGTGGGGGCGCAGTTTGTTCCATATCACTACCGCTATATTTTCGGCCGTAGGGTTCAGGTTCTCAAATTCCGGCACGTCTAGGTTCAGGTTCTTATGGTCCAATTTATCCTCCACCTGTTCCTTGATCAATTCCTTGAGCACTTTAAGGTCCATTACAAACCCTGTTTCAGGGTCTATTTCCCCTGTAACACTCACGATAAGGTCATAGTTGTGACCGTGATATTTTGGATTGTTGCATTTCCCGAAAACGGTTTTGTTCTTTTCGTCGCTCCAATCTGGACGGTGCAATCTATGGGCTGCGTTAAAACTGGCCTTTCTACTTGCTTTTACCTTCATTTTGCCGGTGTGTTTTCCATAAGATGGTTGTAGAAACGTTCAAAAATAATTTTGAACCATGCTGTATATGCATCAGGATTACTTACCATGTCTTTTTTGATTTCCTCAGGATGCATCCATTTCCAATCGGCAACTTCATCTGGATTGATGTTGGGCTCATCTTCAAAATAGCCTACCATTACGTGATCGAACTCGTGTTCGGTAAGGCCATTGTCGAAAGGGGCTTTATATATAAAGTTGAAGAGTTCCTTAAGCTCCGTGGTAAAGCCCATTTCTTCCATGAGTCTTCGTTTGCCTGCGTCCACATTGCTCTCCCCTTCCCGTTGATGACTGCAACAGGTATTGGTCCATAGCAGTGGGGAGTGGTATTTATCCTTTGCCCTCTGCTGAATCATGGTCTCGCCTTTGGCGTTCATCACAAAAACCGAGAATGCACGGTGCAACAATGCCTTTTCATGAGCTTCCATTTTGGGCATCAACCCTATGGGCTCGTCCTTTTCATTTACAAGTATCACTTTTTCCTCTCTCATAAGGTAAAAATATGACCTTTGTGGCTAAATAACGGGAATAGGTGTCTAAATTCTTCCTAAAAGAAGCGTGGGGATTTCATGTTTCCAATGTTCCTGATGAAATCATACCGAAGAATGATTTCAAAGGAACCATCATTGAAAGTGGCCGCTCCAAGCTCGGTAATCTCTCGATCGTAGGCCATTCCAATCATCAATTGATCGGAGATCATAAAGCCAAAAAGACCACTGAATGCGGCATCCCAACGATAGGCCACGCCTCCAATGAACTTTTCATTGTACATAAAGTTAGCGGAAAGGTCCAACTGCAATGGTGATCCTTGCACTGCTTTGGTCAAAAGTGTGGGCTTAAACTTTAAAACTGGATTCAAGTCCCAAACATACCCGGTAATAAGGTAAAAGTTCATCTGCTCCTTTGCTGTTGAGGCTGAGGATGAATCAAAATGGGTGGTTTCCAATAACCTTGGCGCAGAAATCCCTGCATAGAATTTATCGGTATGGTAGTATACCCCGGCACCAATATTGGGTGAGAACTTCTTTAAATCCCCTTGGTTCAATTGGTCGTCAATTGAATATTCGTCCAATTCGGAAAACCTAACATCCAACATGTGTGCGCTTGCTTTCAGACCAAAACTCAATCTTCCTTCCCAGCTTGTTTGAATGGTATAGGAGAAATCTACATCAAAATACGTTTCAGAAGTTGGCCCAATCTTATCATTCACAACGGACAGTCCCAATCCCACACCGCGATAACCGACAGGCGTATGAACGTTCAACGTCTGTGTTTCGGGCGCACCATCAAGTCCCAACCATTGGTTACGGTACAACGCCGCAATACTCAAGTGTCCACGTGAACCCGCATAGGCAGGATTTACACTTACGGTATTGTACATGTACTGGGTGTACTGCGCATCTTGCTGTGCATGCAAGTTTACCATTGCTAAAAGCAAAAGGGCAAGCATACATTGGGTTTTTCCTTTAAAAAGTTCGTTCAACACAGTAAGCATTTGTTTATCTATTAATGTATATGTAGCCTGTAAGCTGTTTCATAGTCCCTGACTGATTTTCATAATCTATAACATAGAAATATGTTCCGACAGGAAGTTTATTGTTCTGATCTACCGTGACCCTACCTTGGGATGTACCATCAAATTCATTCCCCGTAGTATTGTATGCTCTCGTTTGATACACCATCACTCCCCACCTATTATAAATCTTAACAGTGTTGTTGGGGAAGTTTTCAATCCCTCTGATTTCCAGGGTATCATGTCTACCATCTCCGTTAGGGGTAATCACATTGACCACATCGACCTCTTCTTCATCTGTACTTAATTCCCCTAAATCTGGATCGAGATAGTTTGGTATACCATCTTCGTTGGAATCATCGTTGGCATAGTTTCCATCTCCATTCTCATCTTCATCCATGGTCTCGATACCGTCATCATCGTCATCCGAATCCCTGAAATCGGGTATTCCATCTCCATCATTATCCGGTAAGGCAGTACTTGGGTCATCCATTTCATCATTGACATCCATATCAATCACGGTTTCCCCTTCGTATCCATCATCCAAACCATCGTTGTCTTTATCGGAACCGATGAGAGATACTTCTGGAACACCATCATGGTCAAGATCGTGCCCTTCAATAGCATCAGGAACATTGTCATCATCGCTATCTTCATCCACATAATCAGGGAGTCCATCACTATCGGAATCAATAGGAATCAATCCCACATTTCCTCCCGTTTCATAGGCATCATCCAATCCATTGTTGTTGGCATCCATCAAACTAGGCGGAATGTAACCTAAGGCAAGTTGCGCTTCTACGTTATCCGGAATTCCATCGTTATCACTATCGATATCCAGGTAATCAGGGATTCCATCACCATCGGTATCCGTTGGGTTGGTTGATGGGTCATTATCGTTGTCAGCATTCAAATCCTCAAAGCTGTCCACTATTCCATCATTATCACTATCCAAGTCAATTCCTGAAGGACTTACAATGACCGTGATCGTTGCCGTACTGCAATTCCCATTCGAATCACATACGGTATAATCAAAGGAATCCGTGCCTGTGAATCCTGAATTCGGTATGTAGGTAATATTGTCATCGGAAGGATCATTAGCTGTTCCGTTGTCATTCAATACAGCTGTTCCGTTTGATGGGTCCGTAGCAGTAACTGAGCCCGTGGCCGGTATGTCGTTATCATTAGCTCTCCACGAGACAACCGCTTCCACTCCGATATCCGTTGATACTGAATCATCATTTGTATCCACAATGGGAAGAACATCCACAGTGACCGTAGCGGTGCTGCAATCCCCGAAAGCATTACAGATTGTATAGTCAAAACTATCACTTCCATTATAATCAGGGTTCGGTGTATAGGTCAAGATATCATCGGTCGGGTCATTGGCGGTTCCATTGTCATCAACACTTACATTTCCGTTTGATGGATTAGTGACCGTCAAAACACCTTCTGAAGGTAAATCTGAATCATTGTCAAATATAGGTGTGACTATGGATTCATCTTCGTTGACCACAATCATGTCATCAATTAGGTTTGCTGCCTGACTCATACACACCACTGTAAAACGCGGCAATTCGGTACTGTTTCCAACTTTTGTTATGGTGGCAACATACCGCATCACGGTCTGTGTGCTTGTTACTATTGGTCTTGTTTGATCGCCGCTCAACGCTGGACTCCAGCTCACAGTGGCCCCAGAAGGCACACTGGCCGATATATCCAAAACCACCTCATTGTTTGGGGCTTCGCAATCGGTTAAAATAAAATAGCCTGTTGCATTTGAGCCACAGAGTGTACCATCATAAGTTGCAAAATAAACACCAGGCTGGGTTGCTTCATAAAATGAATTGGTTCCCAAAACAGTTACAGTGTCCGATGCTTCGTACCATTGGTAATTGTGCTCATCGCCAGTATTGGGCGCTTGCAACAAAAACTGAGCATTTGCAAAGTTCATTCCCATAAAGAAAATGAACAGTCCAATGAGTAAAGACTTATATGAGGTGTTGGATTTCAAATCTATGTGTCTTTGATCATTATTATTTTACCACAAACACCACATTGATCAATGCATTGTAATCGGCAGGTTGTGCTTGAACTGTATAACTCAAATTACCATTCGCGTCTATTGTCATGCTTCCTGTATCAAAAACCGTAGGGTCTGCATAGGTAACATAGTAGTACAAATCTGTTCGGCCATACGTTGGAATTGCTGCGGGTGCACCTGCACTCCCCACCGTTGGCGAGCCATATTGATTGATATATTCTTGATAAAGATCGAGGCTAAACGTACCGTTACTTGAAGCATCAATGGCTATGGAAGGTGGGTAAAACACCCTTGCTGCTTTGGATGTAATTGGAGCTATTGCCTGAATCACATCTTCAACGGTTGCTTCAGTTGCCCCATCCCCGTTTACATCTACTGGAGTATCTGAATTTACTTCTGAGGCGTCCTGATTATCCGTATTGTCAAGGTAACCGCTAAGGTCGATCGGCGTAGCTGTAGGATCGCC
>NZ_RZNA01000047.1:299004-300014 GCF_003992595.1 Flagellimonas oceanensis | reverse complement strand
GCTGTAGGATCGCCGGTAAGGCTCAGCTCGTCGCCGCTCAGGCTCAGGTCCTGGCTGTCGGTGCCCAAAAGGCCGCTCAGGTCCACAGAGTTCCCTCCCGTGGCAGGGTTGCTCAGGGTCAGCACGTTGCTCCCGTCAAGGCTCAGGTCGGACAGCTCGTTGGTGTCGTCCTTGTCTCCATCGGCATAGTCCACCGTATAGTTCCCGCTACCGTCGTCGGTAACGGTGATGTCGTTCGCCCCGGTAACCGTCTCCGTGTAAGCCCCAAGGTCGATCGGCATAGCTGTAGGATCGCCGGTAAGGCTCAGCTCGTCGCCGCTCAGGCTCAGGTCCTGGCTGTCGGTGTTAATACTTGCTAAAGGAATATCAAAGTTTGTTCCTGACTCCGTAATCCGAAGATCAGTACCATTTATTCCAAAAAAAGTTATGAGCTCATTGCTATCACTTGCATCTCCTGGTGTTGCACTACCACCAACAATACTCCAAGAAAAACCATCATATATATATAACTGGCCTGCATTGGTATCAACATAAGTCACACCTGAATTATTATTGGCTGGTGCACTTGAAGGTGCACCACTACCGCGTAGGGTAAGCTCGTTGGTGTCGTCCTTGTCTCCATCGGCATAGTCCACCGTATAGTTCCCGCTACCGTCGTCGGTAACGGTGATGTCGTTCGCCCCGGTAACCGTCTCCGTGTAAGCCCCAAGGTCGATCGGCGTAGCTGTAGGATCGCCGGTAAGGCTCAGCTCGTCGCCGCTCAGGCTCAGGTCCTGGCTGTCGGTGTTCGCCGGAACATCGATCGTATAGGGGTCCGCGCTGGTACCGCTGCCATTCACAGTCGTGTTCGAACCGTCGTTGATAACGGTTTCCGAACCGTCCGCAGTAGGGAGCGTAACAGGGGTCGCGTCCCCAGTAAGGCTCAACGTGTTGCCGCTTATCGTTAGGTCCTGATTATCCGTATTGTCAAGGTAACCGCTAAGGTCGATCGGCGTAGCTGTAGGATCGCC
>NZ_RZNA01000047.1:294119-298954 GCF_003992595.1 Flagellimonas oceanensis | reverse complement strand
TGTAGGATCGCCGGTAAGGCTCAGCTCGTCGCCGCTCAGGCTCAGGTCCTGGCTGTCGGTGTTGGTATCAATCAAAGCTGCCAAATCTGCCAATGCCACAGCATAAGAATTGGCTTCAGAATCAGTTATTACCAAATTGGTATTTGTACCATCAATATCAAATGAGGTTATGGTCGTATTTGAGTCCGTAAGGACATCTTTCAAACTACTTAAATCAACATTTACGTTTCCTCCATCTTCCAAAGAAAGTGACAAGATATTTGTAGTATCATCAAAAGAAAAACCTGTTAACTGCTGATTATCGGAGGCTGTAAGCTCCCATGAATCACCATCCCAAAAGTATATGGTCCCTGAGCTGGTGTTTACGTAAATATCTCCCAAATCCGCTCCTGTCGGAGTAATGGCCCCTGCACTGGAAACATCTGTCCCTTTGAGCACCTCGCAATTGCATTGGTCCTGAAGGGTCACTGTGGTTTGAGAAAAGGCAATTCCTGTAAAAAGTAGAAATAGTAGGGCTAGAATGCTCTTTTTCATGAGGTTACTATTAAATGAAGATTGTATTAGCTGTAATTTTGTTGATTCTCTTATCCTTTGATCTAACAATTCAGTAGTGATTCAACACACCGAATTTTCAACCGAATACAAAATTACCCTCACTTTTAGGGGTGGAAAATAATTGTTGTGAACCCATGAATTAGAACTGTATAGTTCACAAATTTTGAGGTTAGGCCTTTATTTTTTTACGATTTTTTTAAGACGGTTCGTCGATGAGGCTAATTTTAACGGCAACTTGCGTAGGTTGAATCTTACACGAAGCAAGGACCTAAACAGATGGTTAAAAATTGTATTGGGCAATAAAAAAACGGCCAGAAAAAGGGCCGTTTTTTATTCATTTCTTAAGTATTGGCTTATTCAAATATGATAAATTCCGATCTTCTGTTCAATTGATGTTGTTCCTCGGAACATGATACCCCGTTGGCACATTCGTTTACCAATCGAGTTTCTCCAAATCCTTCGCTCTCCAACCTATCGGGAGATATCCCTTTCGATATCATATAATCAACCGTAGATTGGGCCCTTCTGCGTGACAACCATAGGTTGTAAGCATCCACGCCTCTGCTATCAGTATGGGAGTTTACCTTTATCTTCAAACTTGGGTATTTCTCCATAGCCACAATCACTTTCTGAATCTCTATCTCGGCATCTGGCCTAATGTCATACTTGTTCAAATCAAAATAAATTGTACTCAGCTGCAATAGTTTAGCCAAGTCGTCTCCAAAACCTCCGGTAACCAAATCACGCTCCAAATAGAAGTCCACGATACGCGGTTTACCATCTGAAATGGGTAAATATTCTTCTGCAGGGACATAACCGTCCCTAGAGGCCCTAACAAAATTTCCCTTGGAGCAATCCAGCATAAGGATATAGTTACCATCGGAATCGGTAATAGTGGATGAGATTTCATTATTTTCCTCATCGATGATCTTCACGGTTGCTCCTGCCAAGACTTCGTTGGAAATACGATCTCGAACGGTTCCTGTAACTTCTTGAATACAATCCAAGGTCAACGGTTCGGTCTCAACAAACCCGTAAATATCGTCATCTCCCATTCCGCCATCCCTGTTGGATGAGAAATATCCTGTTTTTTCATCTGAATCGAAAATAAAGGAGAAGTCGTCCTTTGGTGTATTGACGGGCTTACCCACATTCACGACGGGTTGGGTATAGTCATTGTACGTGATTTTTGTGGCAAATACATCCAGCCCTCCCAATCCTTGATGGCCGTCGGAAGAGAAATAAAGTACTCCGTCCTTGGTAATGAACGGGAATGTTTCCCTTGCCATGGTATTGATGTTGCTTCCCAGGTTTTGAATGGGACCGTAGGTTCCATCTCCAATGATCTCGGTCACGAAAATATCGGACTCTCCTAAACTTCCAGGCATGTCGGAAACAAAATAAAGCTTCTTGCCATCAGGGCTCAACATAGGGTGAGCCACCGAATAGGAATCACTATTAAAAGGCAGTTCCGTGATATTGGTCCATTGGCCATCCATTAATTCCGCACTGTATATTTTCAATCGAATAATACCTTCTTCATCCTTTTTCTTTCTACCATCAAAAAAGTTGTTTCGGGTAAAGTACATCATCGACCCATCCTTGGTTACCACAGAGGTGGACTCGTGCAAACGGGTATTGACATCGCCTTCGAGCTTTACCACATTATCGTTGGATACGCTATCGGCATTTACTTTGTAAAGATCCAAAAAGTCGCGTGCGTTCCAAGTGTGTCTATATCTAGCAAAGTTACCCGTATCCCGATCGGAAGCAAAAATGAGCCCCTTTTCGTAATACGCAGCGGCAAAATCGGAATACTTACTGTTGTACGGGAATGTCTTTATATCGTAGCGTCCGGAATTCTTTTCTATTTTGGCCATGTAATCTTCATCAAAATCCGACATGGCCGAGGTCATTTCCCTAAAATCCACCATCAACTTTTCGGCCTCATCATAATTGCCCATGGACTTTAAACTCTGTGCATACCGAAAAATATCCTCAACGGACATTTCATCGGGATAGGTTGCTTCCAGTTTCTTGTAAGTTTCAGCCGCGTCCTGGTACTTGGCATTGAAATAATAGGAATTACCGAGTCTTTTTAGCAAATCGGGAGAGCTGTAACCCTTGTCCAGAACTTTTTTGTAGATGTCAATAGCTGGACTAAAGGAATACTGATTGTATCGCTCGTCCGCTCTTTCCATGACCCTTTGTATCTGCTTGTCGGGAATACTGTCCTGTTGTGCGGTTAGTTTAACAAGACCTCCACAAACGATGATCAATAATATGAGTATTCTTTTCAGCATGCTTACCTATTAATTAAAAGAATCTTGGTGATATGGTTCGTTGGAAGGATTTCAACAATTCCAATCTCAGGAACACTTCAAAAGATCCATCGTTGAACTGTGTCCCTCCCAATTCGGTTACTTCGCGGTCATAGGCCAATCCAAGCATAATCTGGTCTGTTACCTGAAAGCCCACCAAGCCACTGACAGCGGCGTCCCAGCGATATGCAGCACCAAAACTGAATTTATTGGCGAATAGGAAGCTTGCGGAAAGGTCAACTTGCAAAGGTGCCCCACTTACGGCTTTAGTAAGCAAAGCTGGTTTAAATTGAAGGTCCGCCCCAATATCGAAAACATAGCCTGTAATCAGGTAGATGTTCATGCGTTCAGCTGACAGAAAGTTGACTCCGTCATCTGAATTGTCATTATCAAAATACTCTGATTCCAATACGTTTGGTGCGGAAACCCCCGCGTAAAATTTATCTGTGTGATAATAGATTCCCAGTCCAAAATTGGGTGTGAACTTGTTATCGATATTATTTTGATTGACGACTTCTTGGTCAAAATTCCTGAGTCCGTTAAAGTCCAAATTCAACATGTTTCCCCCAGCCTTCAATCCAAATGATAATTTGGCATCCATGGAAACATCAATGGTATAGGAGATCACAGCATCGAGATATGTCTCTTGTACTACACCATCTCCTATATTGTCATTGACAATGGAGACCCCGTACCCCAATCTACTATTTCTGATTGGAGAATGGAGGTTCAGTGTGAACGTCTCTGGAGCACCGTCCAATCCCACCCATTGTGAACGGTAGAGCCCTGCGAAACTGAGTTGCCCCCTTGAACCTGCATAAGCGGGGTTGACACTCAATGTATTGTACATGTATTGTGTATACTGGGCATCTTGCTGGGCCATGGCTACCGTGGATATAATCCCAATGAACAATAACGTAGTTATTATATGCTTTTTTATCATGCTATCCATATTGTTATCTACTCAAATAAATGTATTCCGAGTTCGTGAAACTTCCTTGTACGGTTTCATAATTGAATATGTAATAATAGATTCCCGCAGGAAGATAATCGTTTACACTTAGTGCTGTTTTTCCTCTCACACGCCCATCAAAAACATTGTTCACATTGTCATAGTTGTTGCCTTCGAACACCAAGGTTCCCCAACGGTTGAATATTTTTATGGAACTTGATTTTATATACTCGACCCCTCGTATGAACAAAAAGTCGTTTTTCAAATCCCCATTGGGTGTCAACATTTGGTTTACCTCAATGTCCTCAACAATAACTTGAACGGTTGCTGTATCGCAATTATCAGGGTTAGTCGCTTCACAGATGGTGTATTCAATAATATAGGTTCCAGGCTCTGTATCAGGGGCAACCGTTACGGAACCATTTTCATTAACAGTGAGCTCGTTTGTTGGGGTCGAAGTCAAAATGACATCGTTCAATGATACTGGATCATCATTCAAGGTGTCGTTGAACAATACATCGCTATTTGCAATTACGCCCCCAGTGCTTGAATTATAATTATCATTCACGGCGTCGATTACATTATCACTACCCTGTATTACCTCAACGGTTACAGTAGCACTATCACAATTATCCACATCCAATACATCACAGATGGTATAACTGATGGTATAGGTACCTGCTTCGGTTCCTTCCACTACACTAACGTTCCCTTCCCCATTGATGACAAGGGCATCTGTTGGTTCGGAAGTCAAAATCACATTCATAAATGTAGCCCCTTCATCATTATACGTATCATTGGAAAGTACATTGCTGTCAGGAATCATTCCTCCATCCCCGGTTTCAGCTGTATAGCTGTCATCCACTGCATCAATCACATTGCCCATTCCTTGTGCCACTTCTACAGTTACCGTGGCGGTATCACAATTGTCCACATCCAATACGTCACAGATGGTATAACTGATGGTATAGGTACCTGCTTCGGTTCCTTCCACTACACTAACGTTC
>NZ_RZNA01000047.1:189856-294069 GCF_003992595.1 Flagellimonas oceanensis | reverse complement strand
TCAATCACATTGGTAGGTCCCTGCAATACCTCAACGGTAACCGTAGCGGTATCACAATTTCCTGAATCACCAGCGTCGCAAATGGTATACTGTATGGTGTAGGTGCCCGCTTCTGTTCCAGGAACAACGCTTACACTTCCATTTTCATTGATCACAAGCGCATCGGTTGACGTGGATGTCAAAACCACTTGGTCAAGTGTCGCGGTTCCATCATTGTACGTATCATTGGAAAGTACATTGCTGTCAGGGATCATTCCTCCATCCCCGGTTTCTACCGTATAATTGTCATCTACTGCATCAATCACATTGGTAGGTCCCTGCAATACCTCAACGGTAACCGTAGCGGTATCACAATTTCCTAAATCACCAGCGTCGCAAATGGTATACTGTATGGTATAGGTGCCCGCTTCTGTTCCAGGAACAACGCTTACACTTCCATCTTCACTGATCACAAGGGCATCAGTTGACGTGGATGTCAAAACTACTTGGTCAAGCGTCGCGGTTCCATCATTGTACGTATCATTGGAAAGTACATTGCTGTCAGGAATCATTCCTCCATCCCCGGTTTCGGCTGTATAGCTGTCATCTACTGCATCTAGAGTATTTGCACCCACTTCAATATAAATTGTAGCCGATGCGCATACACTAGGATCGATAAGAACGTTACAAACCTGATAAACAATAGTAACTGTTGAATTGGACTCTGACAAGACAGGGATATAATTCACAAAACCCGTATCGGAATCAAAGGTAACCGTACCTGTTGCATCCCCTCCAATCCTTGATAAGTTGGTCACGCCCACGTTATTGTCATCATTATTTGGAAGAAAATCATCATTTTCCAAAATGTTGATTGCCACTTCAGTCGATGCAGGTGTTGTACCAAAGTCATCACTGGCATTGGCCATCAATGGATCTGGATCTGTTTCATTAGGATTTCCATCACCATCACAGTCAAGTGCTTCCCAATCTGCAGATTGAGGCAAGGTCACACTATCGGGATTATAATCACATGGATCCAATGGATCGGTGCCATCCTCTTTCTCATCTTCGTTGGTTACCCCATCACCATCGCAGTCAGAGGTGTTCCATGTGGATGAAGGGTCAACCGTTTGACTGTCCAAAACAAAATCACATGCATCCTGTGGGTCGGTACCATCTTCCTTCTCATCGCCATTGGTCACGCCATCACCATCGCAATCCGCCTCAAGATAATCTCCCGTTTGCGGTAAAGTAACACTTTCTGGGTTATAATCACAGGGATCCAATGGATCGGTGCCATCCTCTTTCTCATCTTCATTGGTCACACCATCGCCATCACAGTCAGAGGTGTTCCATGTGGATGAAGGATCAACCGTTTGACTGTCCAAAACAAAATCACATGCATCCTGTGGGTCAGTGCCATCTTCCTTCTCATCGCCATTGGTCACACCATCGCCATCACAATCCGCCTCAAGATAATCTCCTGTTTGCGGCAAAGTAACACTATCGGGGTTATAATCACATGGGTCCAATGGATCGGTGCCATCCTCTTTCTCATCTTCGTTGGTCACGCCATCTCCATCACAATCCTCTTTTTTCCACTCTTCTGATGGGGAACAGTCTTGGTGCTCCAACACAAAATCACAAGGATCCAAGGGGTCCGTACCATCTTCTTTCTCCTGACCATTGCTCACGCCATCGCCATCACAATCCTCCTTTTTCCACTCTTCAGATGGGGAACAGTCTTGGTGTTCCAACACAAAATCACATGGATCCAGGGGATTTGTACCATCCTCTTTCTCCTGACCATTGCTCACACCATCTCCATCACAATCCTCCTTTTTCCACTCTTCAGATGGGGAACAGTCTTGGTGCTCCAACACAAAATCACAAGGATCCAAGGGGTCCGTACCATCTTCTTTCTCCTGACCATTGCTCACGCCATCGCCATCACAATCCTCCTTTTTCCACTCTTCAGATGGGGAACAGTCTTGGTGTTCCAGCACAAAATCACATGGGTCCAAGGGATCCGTACCATCTTCTTTCTCCTGACCATTGCTCACGCCATCGCCATCACAGTCATCCTTTTTCCAGGCATCCGTAATGGTACAATCTTGGTGTTCCAGCACAAAATCACAGGGGTCCAAGGGGTCCGTTCCATCCTCTTTCTCCTGACCATTGCTCACGCCATCGCCATCACAATCGCTTTTTTTCCATGCCTCTGATGGAGTACAATCTTGGTGTTCTGGGATAAAATCACACGGGTCATTTGGGTCCGTTCCATCCTTTCCTTCTTGCACGCAGGTAACACCGTCCCCATCGCAGTCGTCACTTGCCAATGTCATCGCCAATGGATTCCATAGGTCTGTGGACTGCCAAGAAGCAGTTTCAGAATCTATGTTGGTTGTCCCATCATGGTTCAACGTATAAGAATGATTATGAAAAGAGGCGAAACCAAAGGATGAGGTAAGTCCAAAAACCAAAACCCACAGTTTAGCAGTGGATTTCAGGACTAGAAACTTCTTTAGTCTCACAAAAGTAATGTTCTCCATAAATGATAAGTTTTGGTCAACTAATCACCATGGCGTAAAGTGGTTCTCGTAATTGTAAGAAAATTGGGGTTTTCTTAGTTGTTTGAATATCTCTGGTCCTTTCGACACACATCTATACAAATTGGTCACATAATTAACCCATTTGACATTTACCTCCTATTTTAATCGATAAAAGGCAGTTTCCTTATCATTAGCTACATCATCCGTTTGTTTTGTAAATGGATAATATATCAGTGAAATGGCCAGTGATTTTAAAACGGCCGAAAAATACCCTTCTTTTTTGGTTTAGGCGAGTCTTCTTCCTTTATTTTTTTCCATTTATATCAACAATTCCGAATCATCCTAAAAATGAGTGACAAAAGATTTAAATCCCCTATTTTTGCCGAAATTTTTGTTGATGGATTTTGAAAAGGAAATAGCGAAACGAAGAACTTTTGGTATCATCTCCCACCCTGATGCGGGTAAAACAACCTTGACCGAAAAATTATTGTTGTTCGGTGGCGCCATCCAAGAAGCGGGTGCCGTAAAGAGCAATAAAATCAAAAAGTCGGCAACCAGTGACTTTATGGAGATTGAGCGTCAAAGGGGTATCTCCGTAGCTACTTCCGTTTTGGCCTTTATCTACAAGGACAAAAAAATCAATATTCTGGATACTCCGGGTCACAAGGATTTTGCCGAGGATACCTTTCGCACCTTGACGGCTGTGGACAGTGTCATCGTTGTCATCGATGTGGCCAAAGGTGTGGAGGAACAAACGGAAAAATTGGTGGAGGTCTGCCGAATGCGCAACATTCCCATGATCGTGTTCATCAACAAATTGGACCGTGAGGGGAAAGATGCCTTTGACCTTTTGGACGAGGTGGAACAAAAATTGGGACTTTCCGTAACCCCTTTGAGCTTTCCCATTGGGATGGGATACGATTTTAAGGGTATCTATAATATCTACGAGAAAAACATCAACCTGTTTAGCGGAAACAGTAAAAAGAACATCGAAGAGACCATTGCCTTCGACAATTTGGACAATCCCGAACTCGAAAAATTAATCGGTACGGATGCTGCGGATGAACTCCGTGGCAATCTCGAACTCGTAGAGGGGGTTTACCCCGATTTCGACCGAGAAGCCTATTTAAAAGGAGAGTTACAACCCGTGTTCTTTGGCTCCGCACTGAACAATTTCGGTGTCCGGGAGCTATTGGATTGCTTTGTGAACATCGCTCCTTCCCCACGACCCAAAAAAGCCGAAGAGCGTTTGGTTAAGGCAGATGAAAAGGATTTTTCCGGTTTTGTATTTAAGATACACGCCAACATGGACCCCAAGCACCGAGATCGTTTGGCGTTTATCAAAATCGTGTCTGGAACCTTTGAAAGAAATACGCCCTATCTACACGTAAGACAAGGGAAAAAGCTGAAATTCTCTAGCCCTAATGCATTTTTTGCCGAGAAAAAGGAGATTGTCGATATCTCATACCCTGGAGATATTGTTGGCCTCCACGATACCGGGAATTTTAAAATCGGGGATACATTGACCAGTGGGGAGGAATTACACTATAAGGGTATTCCCAGTTTTTCCCCCGAGCATTTCAGGTACATCAACAATGCTGACCCCATGAAGGCCAAGCAATTGTACAAAGGTATCGACCAGCTAATGGACGAAGGGGTTGCCCAGTTGTTCACGTTGGAAATGAACGGAAGAAAAGTGATTGGTACCGTAGGGGCATTACAGTATGAAGTGATCCAGTATCGATTGGAACATGAGTATGGTGCGAAATGTACCTACGAGAACTTCCCAGTGCACAAAGCGTGTTGGGTGGAACCTGAAGATGAGAAAAACGAGGAGTTCCAAGAATTCAAACGGGTGAAGCAAAAATTCTTGGCAACAGATAAAAAAGGTCAGCTGGTGTTTTTGGCGGATTCCCCATTTTCACTCCAAATGACACAGCAAAAGTATCCTTCGGTAAAGCTGCACTACACCTCTGAGTTTGAGTAGAACCCGACATAATACAGCCCACATACACTACTGAATATGAATTGGTTGCAACATTCATATCTCTTTTTTTCGTACATTGATTAGCGTAACCAATTAAATAATCAAATTATGACGACTTCAGTTAAGCCGCCTACTTGGTTTTGGGTGGTAAGTGTTATCGCTCTTCTATGGAATTTAATAGGGGTAATGAACTACCTCAATCAAGCCTTTAACCAAGTGGCTCTTTTGGAAAGCATGGATCAGGCCCAGCGTGAAGCCTTTGAGGGAATCCCTGCTTGGGCAACCGCCGCTTTTGCCATTGCCGTTTTTTCGGGGACTCTGGCCTCCATTGGTCTTTTGGTCCGGAAAAAATGGGCCCGACCACTTTTTATCATCTCCCTGATCGCCGCGCTGGCACAGTTTATCCATTGGCTGTTCATCTCCAATGCCGTGGAAGCCTTTGGACCATCCTCCTACGCCATGCCTGTGGTAATCATCATTATAGGTATTTACCTGATTTTCTTTTCGAAAAAGGGAATTGAGAAAGGTTGGTTGAAGTGAAAAAATAAAAAAGCCCCAAAAATCGGGGCTTTTATTCATGCTTCTCCAGTGGGTCCGAAATTCAACGGAATCGCCGGTTGTTCGTAATCCTGTATTGTTCCGTGTGCCTGCTCAAATCTATTCACATTATCATTCAGTGCCTTTAACAGCTTCTTGGCATGCTGAGGCGTTAAAATGATTCTGCTCTTCACTTTTGCCTTGGGTGCACCCGGCATCAAACTAATGAAGTCCACGACAAACTCGGATACGGAATGGTTGATGATGGCCAGATTGGAATACGTTCCCTCCGCCGTTTTTTCATCCAACTCTATATTTATTTGTTTCTGTTTTTTCTTTTCTTCAGCCATATGATTTTGTCTTAAAAGAAAAACCCCGGCCTAAAGACCAGGGTTTGTTTTATTTAGAATTTGAATTCCTCTTTTCGGGCCATGATCTCATCGTATTCCTCTTTGGAACCTACAATGATACTGTCATAATCCCTCATACCTGTACCGGCCGGAATCTTATGTCCTACAATTACATTTTCCTTCAATCCTTCCAAGGTATCCACTTTACCGCTTACCGCAGCTTCGTTCAATACTTTGGTGGTTTCCTGGAACGATGCAGCCGAGATAAATGACTTGGTCTGCAACGATGCTCTTGTGATACCCTGCAAGATTGGCGTAGCAGTCGCTGCCACAGCATCTCTTGCAGTTACCAAGGTCTTGTCCTCTCTTCTAAGAATAGAGTTCTCATCCCTTAGCTCACGTACCGTCAAAATCTGTCCTGGTTTCAACCTTTCCGAATCACCGGCGTCCTCCACAACTTTTTTACCGAAAATCTCATCGTTCTCGTTTATAAAGTCGTCTTTGTGCGCCAATTGGTTCTCTAGGAAGATGGTATCTCCTGGATCTTGGATTTTCACTTTACGCATCATTTGTCTCACAACAACCTCAAAGTGCTTATCGTTGATTTTCACACCCTGTAAACGGTACACTTCCTGCACTTCGTTCACCAAGTACTGCTGTACTGCGGATGGTCCTTTGATGGCCAAGATGTCTTCTGGTGTAATGGAACCATCGGACAATGGCATTCCCGCACGTACGTAGTCGTTCTCCTGAACCAAAATCTGGTTGGACAATTTGACCAAGTACTTTTTGATATCGCCTGTCTTGGACTCAATGATGATCTCACGGTTACCACGCTTGATCTTACCGAAGGATACCACACCGTCAATCTCTGAAACAACTGCCGGGTTGGATGGGTTACGTGCTTCAAACAGCTCGGTCACCCTTGGAAGACCACCGGTAATATCCCCTGCCTTGGCAGATTTACGTGGGATTTTCACCAAAGTCTTACCTTCTTTTACCTTCTCTTCATCATCTACCATCAAGTGGGAACCAACTGGTAAGTTGTATGAACGCAAGGTTTCACCTTTACCGTCCTTGATCAACAAGGTTGGAATCAACTTTTTGTTTCTGGTCTCGGAAATCACTTTCTCTTGGAAACCGGTCTGTTCATCGATTTCAACTTGATAAGTCACCCCTTGTTCAAGATTCTCGTATGCAATCTGACCGGAGAACTCGGATACGATCACACCGTTATATGGGTCCCATTCACAAATCACGGTTCCTTTGGTAATCTTCTCGCCATTCTTGATGAACAACTGGGAACCATAAGGAATGTTGTTTGTACTTAGGGTAATTCCTGTTTTCGGATCGGTTATCTTAACCTCTGATGTTCTGGAAATAACAATATTGGTTTTACCACCTTCACTGTTCTCTCCAGTTACAAGCCTTAAATCTTCAATCTCCGCAACACCATCAAACTTGGACTCCAACTTGTTGTCCTCGGAAATGTTACCTGCAATACCACCCACGTGGAAGGTACGCAATGTCAACTGTGTACCAGGCTCTCCAATGGATTGTGCGGCAACTACACCTACAGCTTCTCCTCGTTGTACCATTTTGTTGGTCGCAAGGTTTCTACCGTAGCACTTGGCACAGATTCCCTGTGGAGCCTCACATGTCAATGGAGACCTTACTTCTATCTTCTCGATTGGAGCTGCTTCCACCCTTCTCACATCGGCTTCGTTGATTTCTTGGCCTGCTTCAAGGATAAGTTCTTCGGTCAATGGGTTGTACACATCGTGCAATGATACCCTACCCAAGATTCTTTCTCCCAAGGTTTCAACAATCTCCTCATTTTTCTTCAATGGTTCCACCTCGATACCTCTCAAGGTTTCACAATCCTCGCTGTTCACGATCACATCTTGTGAAACGTCCACCAAACGTCGAGTCAAGTAACCCGCATCCGCTGTTTTCAAAGCGGTATCCGCAAGACCTTTACGCGCACCGTGGGTAGAGATAAAGTATTCCAAAATCGACAATCCTTCCTTAAAGTTCGAAAGAATCGGGTTTTCGATGATCTCCCCACCACCTGCTGTGGATTTTTTAGGCTTGGCCATCAAACCACGCATACCGGTCAACTGACGAATCTGTTCCTTGGAACCCCTTGCTCCGGAATCCAACATCATATACACAGAGTTGAATCCTTGCTTGTCCTCACGGATTCGCTTCATCGCCAATTCGGTCAACATGGCATTGGTGGATGTCCAAACATCAATTACCTGATTGTAACGCTCGTTGTTGGTAATAAGACCCATGTTATAGTTCATCATAATACCATCGACCTGCTCGTTGGCATCGCCGATCATATCCTGCTTTTCTGCAGGGATGATAATATCGCCCAAACTAAAGGATAGACCACCTTTAAAGGCGAAATCGTATCCCATGGCCTTGATCTTATCCAAGAACTCAGCGGTTGTAGGTACATCGGTCACTGCAAGAATGTCCCCGATAATATTCCTAAGGGCCTTCTTGTTCAGTACTTGGTTGATGAACCCTGCTTGCTCCGGCACTTCAGTGTTGAACAATACACGACCAACCGTAGTTTCGATGATTTGATATACCAACTCACCATCTTCGTTAAAGTCCTTCGCCCTTACCTTGATTCCGGCGTTAAGCGAAACTTTTTTCTCGTTGAAAGCGATTTCCACCTCTTCAGAAGAATAGAAGGTCAATCCTTCACCCAATACAGGCTCCTCTGGAGTTGATTTTTTATGCTTGGTCATATAGTACAATCCCAAAACCATATCCTGGGATGGTACGGTAATCGGAGAACCGTTCGCAGGGTTAAGGATGTTCTGTGAAGCCAACATCAAAAGTTGGGCTTCCAAAATGGCCTCTGGCCCCAATGGCAAGTGAACTGCCATCTGATCCCCATCGAAATCCGCGTTGAATGCGGTACATGCCAATGGGTGCAAACGAATCGCCTTACCTTCGATAAGCTTTGGCTGGAACGCTTGGATACCCAATCTGTGCAATGTGGGGGCACGGTTCAACAATACGGGGTGTCCTTTAAGGACGTTTTCAAGAATATCCCATACTACGGGCTCTTTCTTATCTATGATCTTTTTAGCGGATTTAACGGTTTTCACAATACCCCTTTCAATCAACTTACGGATGATAAAGGGTTTGTAAAGTTCGGCCGCCATATCTTTAGGAAGACCACATTCGTACAATTTCAATTCCGGTCCAACGACGATTACGGAACGAGCGGAGTAATCCACACGTTTACCCAAAAGGTTTTGACGGAAACGACCTTGCTTACCTTTCAAGGAATCGGAAAGGGATTTCAATGGTCTGTTCGATTCTGTTTTTACCGCGGATGCCTTTCTTGTGTTATCGAAAAGGGAATCCACCGCTTCTTGAAGCATACGTTTTTCGTTCCTCAAGATCACCTCTGGTGCCTTGATTTCCATCAAACGCTTCAAACGGTTGTTACGGATGATTACCCTACGGTACAAATCGTTCAAATCGGAAGTCGCAAAACGACCACCATCCAACGGTACCAATGGACGCAATTCCGGTGGAATCACAGGGATCACTTTCATGATCATCCACTCCGGGTTGTTTTCCCTGTTTCCTTGTGACTCACGCAATGCTTCCACTACCTGAAGACGTTTCAGGGCTTCAGTCTTACGTTGCTTGGAAGTTTCTGTGTTCGCCTTGTGACGAAGTTCGTAGGACAATTGTTCCAAATCGATTCTGGACAATATCTCAATCAAACACTCGGCACCCATCTTGGCGATGAACTTATTGGGATCGGTATCCTCCAAGTATTGGTTCTCGGTAGGAATGGATTCCAAAATGTTCAAGTATTCCTCTTCGGTCAAGAAATCCATTTTGTTGATTTCCTCACCTTCTGGACCTTTGGCAATACCAGGCTGGATGACCACATACCTTTCATAGTATATGATCATATCCAACTTTTTGGAAGGCAATCCCAAAAGGTATCCTATCTTGTTCGGCAGCGAACGGAAGTACCAGATGTGTGCCACGGGAACCACAAGGTTAATGTGCCCCACACGGTCTCTACGTACCTTTTTCTCCGTCACTTCAACACCACAACGGTCACAAACGATTCCACGGTAACGGATTCTCTTGTATTTACCACAGGCACACTCATAATCCTTTACCGGACCAAAAATACGCTCGCAGAACAATCCATCACGCTCTGGTTTGTGCGTTCTATAGTTAATGGTTTCAGGCTTCAACACCTCGCCACGGGACTCGGCCAAGATAGACTCCGGAGAGGCCAATCCAATGGAAATTTTGTTGAACCTTTTTTGTGCGTTATTATCTTTTATTCTAGCCATAACAATATGGTGATGATATAATTAATGTAATATAGTATTCTACTCTTCCAAACGGATATCCAAGCCCAAACCTTTAAGTTCGTGCATCAATACGTTGAAAGATTCTGGCAATCCAGGTTCTGGCATGGTCTCACCTTTAACGATGGTCTCATAGGTCTTGGCCCTTCCGATAACATCATCCGATTTAACGGTCAATATCTCTCTTAGGGTAGATGATGCGCCATAGGCCTCGAGTGCCCAAACTTCCATCTCTCCAAAACGCTGACCACCAAACTGAGCCTTACCACCCAATGGTTGCTGTGTGATCAATGAGTATGGTCCAATAGATCTTGCGTGCATCTTGTCTTCCACCATGTGTCCTAATTTCAACATGTAGATGACACCAACGGTCGCACGTTGGTCGAAACGCTGACCTGTTCCACCGTCATATAGGTAGGTGTGTCCAAATCTTGGCACGCCTGCTTCATCGGTAAGTTTGTTGATCTCATCCAATGAGGCACCGTCGAAAATCGGGGTCGCATATTTCTGACCCAATTTTTGTCCGGCCCATCCCAATACGGTTTCATAAATCTGACCAATGTTCATCCTTGAAGGTACACCAAGTGGGTTCAATACAATGTCCACTGGGGTTCCATCTTCCAAGAATGGCATATCCTCTTGACGAACGATACGCGCAACAATACCTTTGTTACCGTGACGACCTGCCATCTTATCCCCAACTTTAAGCTTACGCTTTTTGGCGATGTAGACTTTGGCCAATTTCATGATACCCGCAGGAAGCTCATCCCCTACGGAGATGGTAAATTTGTCCCTTCTCAGGTTACCTTGAATATCGTTCAACATGATTTTATAGTTGTGCAACAAGTCTGCAACCAATGCATTGACCTTGTCATCCGTTGTCCAGCTTCCACCAACCAAATGGGCGAAATCGTCAACGGCGTTTAACATCTTAATAGTGTATTTCTTTCCTTTTGGAAGTACTTCCTCACCCAAATCGTTGATGACTCCTTGTGATGTTTTTCCACTGATCAAACTGAACAATTTCTCGATCAATTCATCTTTCAGTTGTTGGAACTTCACTTCATAGTCCATTTCCAATCTGGCAATGGCTTCTTTATCCTCGGAACGTTTTCTCTTGTCCTTGATGGAACGAGAGAACAATTTCTTATCGATGACCACACCTCTCAATGATGGAGAAGCTTTCAATGAAGCATCCTTAACGTCACCTGCTTTATCACCAAAGATGGCACGCAACAATTTTTCTTCAGGGGTTGGGTCTGATTCTCCTTTTGGAGTGATCTTACCGATCAAAATATCCCCTGGTTTCACTTCGGCACCGATACGGATCATACCATATTCGTCCAAATCCTTTGTTGCTTCTTCGGATACGTTTGGAATATCGTTTGTCAATTCCTCCGCTCCCAATTTGGTATCCCTTACTTCCAAGGAATACTCATCAACATGGATAGAGGTAAAGATATCCTCGCGAACAACCTTCTCGGAAATCACGATCGCATCCTCAAAGTTGTATCCTTTCCAAGGCATGAAGGCAACCTTCATGTTTCTACCCAAGGCCAATTCACCCTTTTCAGTAGCGTAACCCTCACAAAGCACTTGACCTTTCTTCACTTTGTCGCCCTTTCTTACGATGGGCTTCAAATTGATGCTGGTCCCTTGGTTTGTTTTTCTGAACTTCACCAATTGGTAAGTTTTTGAATCATCGTCAAAGCTTACCAAACGCTCTTCGTCGGTCCTTGTATATTTTATTGTGATTTTCTGTGAATCCACATATTCCACTACCCCATCTCCCTCGGCATTGATCAATACTCGGGAATCCGTAGCTACTTGTCTTTCCAAACCTGTACCCACGATTGGTGAATCTGGTCTCAACAATGGAACGGCCTGGCGCATCATGTTCGACCCCATCAAGGCACGGTTCGCATCATCGTGCTCCAAGAAAGGTATCAAGGATGCAGAAATGGATGCAATCTGGTTCGGTGCAACGTCGGTGTACTTCACTTCTGTTGGATCCACTACCGGGAAATCACCCTCTTCACGGGCAATTACCTTTTCGCGTTCGATGGTACCGTCTTCCGCCAATGGAATGTTGGCCTGGGCGATCTTCATTCCTTCCTCTTCCTCTGCACTTAGGTACATGTGGTTTTTGGTATCCACTTTACCATCTTCTACTTTTCGGTAAGGGGTTTCCAAGAAGCCCATATTGTTTACCTTGGCAAATACGGACAGAGAAGAGATCAAACCAATGTTCGGTCCTTCAGGTGTCTCAATCGGACACAATCTTCCGTAGTGGGTATAGTGAACGTCACGCACCTCGAAACCAGCTCTTTCACGGGAAAGACCACCTGGTCCCAATGCGGACAATCTTCTTTTGTGTGTAATCTCTGCCAACGGGTTGGTCTGGTCCATGAACTGGGACAACTGGTTGGTCCCGAAGAAGGAGTTGATCACGGATGACAATGTCTTCGCGTTGATCAAATCAATCGGGGTAAACACCTCGTTGTCACGAACGTTCATTCGCTCACGGATGGTACGAGCCATACGTGCCAAACCTACTCCGAACTGAGAGGACAATTGCTCACCCACGGTTCTTACACGACGGTTGGACAAGTGATCGATATCATCAATCTCCGCTTTGGAGTTGATCAATTCGATCAAATACTTGATGATGGTAATGATATCTTCCTTGGTCAACACTTGTTTGTCCATTCCGATATCCAAGCCCAATTTCTTGTTCATCCTGTAACGACCTACTTCACCCAAGTTGTAACGTTGGTCGGAGAAGAACAATTTGTCGATAATACCACGAGCGGTCTCTTCATCTGGCGGCTCGGCATTACGCAATTGTCTATAGATGTGCTCTACCGCTTCTTTTTCGGAGTTGGTAGGGTCCTTTTGCAAAGTGTTGTGGATAATGGCGTAATCGGACTGTGCATTGTTCTCCTTGTGAAGCAAAATGGTCTTCACGTCGGCATCAATGATTTCATCGATATGCTCTTTTTCCAAAACGGTATCACGATCAAGTACAATTTCGTTTCTTTCGATGGAAACCACTTCTCCTGTATCCTCATCCACGAAATCCTCATGCCATGTGTTCAACACCCTGGCGGCCAATTTACGGCCCAGTACTTTTTTAAGTCCGGTCTTGGAAACCTTTACTTCTTCCGAAAGGTCGAAGATTTCCAAAATGTCCTTGTCCCTTTCAAAACCAATGGCACGGAACAAAGTGGTTACCGGTAATTTTTTCTTCCTATCGATATAGGCATACATCACCGAGTTGATATCGGTGGCGAATTCAATCCAAGATCCTTTGAAAGGAATTACCCTGGCTGAATACAATTTTGTTCCATTTGCATGGAAAGATTGTCCAAAGAAAACCCCTGGAGATCTGTGCAACTGGGAAACTACAACTCTTTCTGCGCCGTTGATCACAAAGGTTCCACTAGGAGTCATATAAGGGATTGTTCCCAAATACACATCCTGTACGATAGTTTCGAAATCTTCATGCTCTGGATCGGTACAGTACAGTTTCAAACGTGCCTTTAACGGTACGCTATAGGTAAGTCCACGCTCTATACATTCTTGGATGGAATATCTTGGTGGATCAATGAAATAATCCAAAAACTCAAGTACAAACTGGTTTCTGGTATCTGTGATTGGAAAATTCTCCATGAAGGTGTTGTAGAGACCTTCGTTTCCTCTTTCGTCAGATTTAGTTTCAAGCTGGAAAAAGTCTTGGAACGATTTTATCTGAATGTCCAAGAAATCCGGGTATTCCGGTATGTTCTTAGCGGATGCGAAATTAACTCTTTCAATAGTGTTTGTGAACATCTATGGACAAATTTTGATCGTGAATACTATGTGGGTTGGTGTACGGCTTTATACACTCCTTATATAAATAGGCTAAGGTCTAACCAAAAATGGAAAGACCTTAACCAAGTTCTAATGGGAAAAGCGATTATTTAAGCTCAACTTCTGCTCCTGCTTCTTCCAATGATTTTTTGATACCTTCTGCTTCATCTTTAGCAACACCTTCTTTAACAGCTTTTGGTGCGCTATCAACGATTTCTTTGGCGTCTTTTAGTCCAAGACCGGTCAATTCCTTAACCAATTTCACGACTGCCAATTTAGAACCACCGGCAGCTGTAAGGATTACATCAAATTCTGATTTTTCCTCAGCAGCTTCACCTTCACCTCCACCAGCGGCAGCACCACCAGCAACGGCTACTGCAGCAGCAGCAGGCTCGATACCATATTCTTCTTTTAAAATGTCGGCCAACTCATTTACCTCTTTTACTGTAAGGTTTACCAACTGTTCTGCAAAATCTTTTAAATCTGCCATTTTTCTATCGTTTAATAAAAATGTTTAAAAATATACTTAGTTTATTGTGCGCGAATTATTCTTTCTCAGAAAGGGTTTTAAGGATACCTGCCAATTTACCGCCACCGGACTTAAGTCCAGAAATAACGTTTTTGGCCGGCGATTGCAACAATCCGATGATATCCCCGATAACTTCCTCTTTGGACTTGATGTTAACAAGTGCGTCAAGGTTGTTGTCCCCGATGTAAACTGCCTCTTCGATGAAGGCACCTTTCAATACGGGTCTTTCTGATTTTTTTCTAAAGTTCTTGATAAGTTTCGCAGGTGCGTTCCCTGTCTCGGACAACATCAATGATGTATTGCCTTTCAACACTTCGGGAAGTTCACCGAATTCCTTATCAGAAGCTTCCATCGCTTTTGCAAGCAAGGTGTTCTTAACGACCGCAAGCTTAATGTTAGCCTTGAAACACGCTCTTCTCAAGTTGGAGGTGTCCACGGCATTCAATCCTGATATATCCGCCAAATAAATGTTTGGATTATCAGCCAACTGTGCAGTCAAGTCTTTTATTACTGTTGCTTTTTCTTCTCTTGTCATAGTTAAAAAAATTGAACTACCAGTTATTGAACTGCTTTTGGATCTAATTGAATACTAGGACTCATGGTGCTGGACAGGTAAATACTTCTCATGTACACACCTTTTGCAGCGGAAGGCTTCATTTTAACAAGGGTATCAATTAATTCCCTAGCGTTTCCTGCGATTTTGTCCGCAGAGAAAGAAGCTTTTCCAATTGCAGCGTGTACAATACCTGTTTTGTCCACCTTAAAGTCTATCTTACCAGCTTTCACATCGGATACCGCTTTAGCGACATCCATGGTTACTGTACCGGTCTTTGGATTGGGCATCAAGCCTCTAGGTCCCAAAATTCTACCTAGTGGTCCAAGTTTACCCATGACGCTTGGCATAGTGATGATCACATCAACATCGGTCCAACCGTTTTTGATTTTCTCCAAATATTCGTCCAATCCTACAAAGTCAGCACCAGCTTCTTTTGCTTCTGCTTCTTTGTCTGGAGTCACCAATGCTAAAACTTTCACGTCTTTACCAGTTCCGTGAGGAAGGGTAACAACGCCACGCACCATTTGGTTGGCCTTTCTTGGATCTACACCCAAACGAACTGCCAAATCAATGGAAGCGTCAAATTTTACATTGGTTATTTCTTTTACTAAAGCCGATGCCTCTTCCAAAGAATAGAGCTTGTTCCTGTCTATCTTGGACTGGGCTTCTTTTTGCTTTTTAGTCAATCTTGCCATTTCTTAATTGCTTTCAGATTTTAAAAAGGTCTTGGTCCTGCTATTTTCAGACCCATTGATCTCGCAGTACCCGCAACCATACTCATTGCAGATTCCACAGTAAAAGCATTGAGGTCCGCCATTTTGTCTTCGGCGATTGCTTTTACTTGATCCCAGGTCACTGAACCATTCTTAACCCTGTTAGGTTCTCCCGATCCTTTTTTAATCTTAGCCGCTTCCATCAATTGAACTGCCGCAGGTGGTGTTTTTACAACGAAATCGAAAGATTTGTCCTTGTAAACGGTGATAACAACAGGTAATACCTTACCTGGTTTGTCCTGTGTACGAGCATTAAACTGCTTACAGAACTCCATGATGTTAACACCAGCAGCACCTAAGGCGGGTCCAACCGGTGGCGATGGGTTCGCAGCACCTCCCCTAACTTGTAATTTAACTACCTTATCTACTTCTTTTGCCATTGTTTCTAATTAAATTTAAAGTGTGTCAATTGGAAGCAACACAGCTTTATATATGTAACAGCTCTTGTTATACTTTTTCTACTTGCATATAGCTGAGTTCCAATGGCGTCTTTCTTCCGAAAATCTTTACCATCACTTCCAGCTTACGCTTTTCTTCATTGATTTTTTCAACGGTTCCATTGAATCCATTGAAAGGTCCATCAATCACCTTAACCGTTTCACCCAACACGAATGGAATAGCAACATTGTCTGTATTGACAGCCAACTCGTCCACTTTCCCCAACATACGGTTCACTTCGGATTTTCTCAACGGAATGGGATCACCTCCTTTTACTTCGCCCAAGAAACCAATCACATTGGTAATGGAACGAATGATGTGCACCATTTCTCCGCCTAGATTGGCCTTTATCATGATATATCCTGGAAAGTAAACACGCTCTTTGTTGATTTTCTTTCCGTTCCTGATCTGAACAACTTTTTCGGTAGGCACTAGAACTTCTTCAAGATAGTCGCCAAATCCGGCTCGTTCCACCTCGCTTTCAATATAGCCTTTGATCTTGTTCTCTTGACCACTGACCGCTCTTACTACATACCATTTTTTCTCCAGAACCTCAGACATATCGACCGATCTTTATCCTATTAATTTTTCAAAATACAATGTGATCAAATTACTGAACAAGGAATCCACACCCCATGTTGCCAAAGCAAACAAGATGGAAAACACAGCAACGATTACCATAAGATTGGAGGCTTTGCTTCTTTCCAACCAAGTAACATTGTTCTTTAGCTCTTCGAATGATTCCTTTATGTAAGTGACCATATTTTTTTGTATTTAACTTGCACGGGAGGAGAGACTCGAACTCCCGACACCTGGTTTTGGAGACCAGTGCTCTACCAACTGAGCTACACCCGTTTATAATTACACTGAAAGGTATCCCGAGAAAATCGGGACACCCTTGAGTGCAATTTTATAATAATTTGAATCTTAATCTAGAATCTCAGTAACCTGACCGGCACCTACTGTTCTACCACCCTCACGGATAGCGAAACGTAGACCTACGCTACAAGCTACAGGCTGAATCAAATCCACGGTAATTGTCAAGTTATCACCTGGCATTACCATTTCAACACCGTCAGGCAAGTTAATGTTACCAGTAACGTCAGTTGTTCTCAAGTAGAACTGAGGACGGTAGTTGTTGTGGAATGGAGTGTGACGTCCACCTTCTTCTTTTTTCAAGATATAAACCTCAGCTTTGAATTTAGCGTGTGGCTTAACAGAACCTGGCTTACAGATAACCATACCTCTTTTGATATCGGATTTTTCGATACCTCTCAAAAGAAGACCTACGTTATCTCCAGCTTCACCTCTATCCAAAATCTTACGGAACATCTCAACACCAGTGATAGTGGAAGTCAATTTCTCAGCACCCATACCAATGATATCTACAGGATCACCCGTATTGGCAACACCAGTTTCGATACGTCCAGTAGCAACAGTACCACGACCAGTAATGGTAAATACATCTTCGATAGGCATAAGGAAATCCTTATCAACTTCACGTTGTGGCTCCTCAATCCAGGAATCAACAGCTTCCATCAACTCCATAACAGTGTCAACCCATTTTTGCTCACCGTTCAAGGCACCAAGTGCAGAACCAGCGATTACAGGACCGTTGTCACCATCGTACTCGTAGAAAGAAAGCAATTCCCTTACCTCCATCTCAACAAGCTCCAATAGCTCCTCATCATCCACCATGTCAACTTTGTTCAAGAAAACAACAATACGTGGAATACCTACCTGACGTCCCAAAAGGATGTGCTCACGAGTTTGTGGCATTGGACCATCTGTCGCAGCAACAACCAAGATAGCACCGTCCATCTGAGCAGCACCAGTAACCATGTTCTTTACGTAATCCGCGTGACCAGGACAGTCAACGTGTGCGTAGTGACGGTTTGCTGTTTGGTACTCAACGTGTGAAGTGTTGATTGTAATACCTCTTTCTTTTTCTTCAGGAGCGTTGTCAATAGAATCAAAGCTTCTTGTTTCAGACAAACCAGCGTTGGCCAATACAGTGGTAATAGCAGCGGTCAATGTAGTTTTCCCGTGATCCACGTGTCCAATGGTACCAATATTTAAGTGCGGTTTGGAACGATCAAAAGTTTCCTTTGCCATTTTAAATAATTTTAATCTTAGTTTATATTAGTGTACAAATCGTTTTGAGCCAATGACGGGATTTGAACCCGTGACCTCTTCCTTACCAAGGAAACGCTCTACCCCTGAGCTACACCGGCCTATGGGTTATCAGGTTTAGAGTTTAAAAGTTACAAGTCTAGCTCGTCAAAACTTCAACCTTTTTCTTGAAACCGAAGTTTCAAGTTTGGAGCGGGAGACCGGGTTCGAACCGGCGACATTCAGCTTGGAAGGCTGACGCTCTACCAACTGAGCTACTCCCGCATTTTTTCTGGATTTATATCCAAAGATTCCATTATTTCAAAAAACCTTCTTTCCCAGTTGTTCCGCTGAACAACCTTTGTGGGGGGAGCAGGATTCGAACCTGCGAAGGTAAAAACCAACAGATTTACAGTCTGTCCTCGTTGGCCGCTTGAGTATCCCCCCGCCTTATTTTTCAGTAATTTACGAGCCGATAGAGGGACTCGAACCCACGACCTGCTGATTACAAATCAGCTGCTCTAGCCAGCTGAGCTATATCGGCATTTCACCGCTTTTTACTCACTAAAAAAGCCCGCTATTTCTAACGGACTGCAAATGTATAGATATTTATTTTTTTAATCAAAACAAATTTCAAAAAATTTTCATCAAGCTTTCGCCCTTAATTTTTCCTTCTTTTTTACCAATTGTCTCTCCAAGGAACTACAGGCCGAATCCACAGCCTCTTCAAATGACTTACATTGTTTTTTTACCATGAATTTATCCCGGGGAACAAACACCATGATTTCCACAATCTTATTTTCTTTAGCACTTGTGTTTTCCACTTTCAAATATACATCCGATTCGATGACCTTGTCATAGAACAATTCCATCTTGTCCATTCGTTTTTGGACAAAGTCGAGGAGTTTACCATCAGCTGCAAAATTTACCGATTGTGCGTTTACTTTCATAAGACGAAGTTTTAGTACTGTCTGCGACAGTGAAGTTAAACAATACAAGAATCTTTATTTCTTGTTTCTTGGATGGGCCTTTTGATGTACTTTTTTAAGTTCGGCGATACTATTATGCGTGTACACTTGTGTGGATGCCAAACTCGAATGACCCAATAATTCCTTTACGGAATTCAAATCAGCGCCCCTATTCAGCAAGTGGGTTGCAAAGGTATGTCTGAGTATGTGTGGACTCTTTTTTACCTTAGGGGACACCAAACTAAAATACTTATTTATAGTTCGATAAACAAGTGTTTCATAAATTTTAAGACCTTCTTTTGTTAATAACAAATAGGATGAATCAACCTGATTATCCAGCTGGGAACGTCTCTTCAAATAGCCTTTTATCTGCTCTACGGTGGTTGACAACAAGGGTAGGATTCGCTCCTTGTTCCTTTTGCCCAGCACTTTCAGTACTTGCCCCGACAAATCAATATCCGACACTTTTAAATTGACCAGTTCCGTGCGGCGCATTCCGGTAGTGTACAAAAGCTCTATGATCAGCTTATCCCTTTCGCCCTCAAAATCATCATCAAAAGGAATCTCCGATAAGATGGCATCCATTTCCATCTCGGAAAAAGGCACTTCCACCTTCTTTTGGGTCTTGAGCGCCCTATGTTTTACCAAAGGCGAAATGGTAATGTCCCCAACCTTCAATAAAAACCTGTAATACGCTTGAAGCGATGATATTTTCCTGTTGATGGTCCTGTTGGACAAACCAACATCGGACAGAGCCACTATCCAATTCCTGATCAAGGGATAGGAAATATCTACAATGTCATCCTCACCATGATATTCCTGACAGAAGCCGACAAAGGCTTTAATGTCCTTCTCATAGGCCTTTACCGTATGTTCGGAGTAATTTTTCTCCAACCTTAAATAGGATATGAAAGCTGATACGGACATATATCAAAGGTAACGATTAGGATGCGTATAGGTATAAAACGAAAAATCCCGTTCCAATATTGGAACGGGATTACTATATTTTGTAAAAGCGATAGCCCTATACTTCTTCTTGGTCCCTAAGGCCTTGAATGTATTGTGCTTTTTGAATTTGCGCTCTACGCTCTACTGAAGGTTTGGTAAACTGCTGTCTTGATCTCAATTGACGCATGGTACCTGTTCTGTCGAACTTACGTTTGAAACGCTTCAAAGCTCTATCGATGTTTTCTCCTTCTTTTACTGGTATAATTAACATGGGCTACAACCTCCTTTCTTTAAAATTTTGGTGTGCAAATATACAAATGATATTCAATGGGTAAAGAAATATTTTATTTTTTTGATGAAAGGCTACACAGAGTGCTTTTTGTACTCCTTTTTGTCCACGATGATCTTGGCCAAGATTTCCTTTAAAATCTCTGAAGTACCCCCACCAATGGGCCCCAATCTACTATCCCTGCTTAAACGCGCCATGGGGTAATCTTCAATATACCCGTAGCCGCCCAAAAACTGCAGACAGTTATAAATGACCTCATCGGCCATTTTTGTGGATTTCAATTTGGAAATGGTCGCTTCTTTGACCACATAGACACCTTTTTCCATTTGGGCCACCGTGGAATAATTGAACTGTTTGCACAGCAACATATCTGAATATAAATCCACCAATCGGTGTCGCAAGGCCTGAAACTGATCTATACTTTTGCCAAACGCCTCTCGTTCGGACATATATTGCAACGCATAGTCCAATGCAAACTCAGCTCTTGCATGGGCATTGACCCCCATCACCAAACGCTCCAAAGAAAAGGCTTCCATGATATAGGCAAATCCTGCATTTTCCTCTCCCAAGAGGTTAGCTGCGGGAACCTCCACATTGTCAAAAGCCAATTCGGCCGTATCGGAGGCACGCCAGCCCAACTTATTCAACTTACTTGCAGAAACACCCTTGGCATTCCTGTCCATGATAAACATACTGATTCCTTTGTGACCTGCATCTTTATCCGTTTTGGCAGCAAGGATGATATAGTCTCCGTAAACACCATTGGTAATGAATGTTTTGGAACCATTTACAACATAGACATCACCTTTCTTTTCGGCAGTGGTGCGCATGGCTGCCACATCACTTCCCCCAAAGGGTTCCGAAACTCCCAAGCAACCAATTTTGTTCCCCAGCACACTTGGTTCCAAGTAGGCCTTTTTCTGGTCATCGTTGGCCAATTTGTTCAAATAGGTCATGGCCAAATACTGGTGGGCCCACATGGCCGCGGCAAAACCGCCGGAATTTATTTTCTGCAATTCCTCAAGAAAAACAACGGTATAAAAAAGGTCAAGATCTAAACCAGAATACGCCTCTGGGGTCATCAGGCCAAAAAAGCCCATTTCCCCGAACTTGGTCCAAATAGCTTTGTTTATCTTACCGGATTCTTCCCATTCCTCAATATGGGGAACAACTTCTTTCTGTAAAAAATCCTTCAAACTTTCGCGGAATAAGTTATGCTCTTCCGTGAAGTACATATCGTTCATAGCACCTATTTTATAAAGACAAATATAAAGCTATTCTGTCTAGTTTTTTTGTAGGAAATTGATCTACCTGACTCAGCTCCTGTAACGATGCAAATAAACCATTTTTATCTCTATATTCAATAATATTGAAGGCCAGTGACTTGTTTTTGTAGATTAATCTGGACAGCTCTTCCACTCCCGCTTTGTTGATGTTGATTTCATTTACCCATGGCGGCTTTAAGACTTGAAATTTGAGCAAAGCCCTTTCCACAACCTCTGGTTTAAGCCCACAGACGTCATACAACTGGCCATCAACCAGAAAACCTCCTAGTCTATCCCTGAATTTGACCATTCTTTCCGATAAGGTCCCCACAATACCACAAACGGATTTCAATTCTTCCGCCGTGGCCGAGTTAAGGTCTTTTACTGCAGATGCTTTCTTGAACCTTGATTCTTTCTTCGCTGCAATTTGAGTGTTCTTTACCCAATCTGGAAACTTAAAATACGGAGAGATTTCATTCAGCAACGAGTCTGAGATTTATGTGACGTTTTGAAAATCTTTGGCCGAATTCACAAACTTGTCTTGCTTTCTAAAAGCAAATAACCTGTCCAGTTGCGATGCAGATAATCCCAAAGTGTACCCTTTGCAATCAGTAATATAATTAGGGTTGAAGGGATAAATTTTTCGGGTTGCTTCAGGCTGGTGGATTTTAAGACTATCAATCTTGGCTTGCTCTAAAGCATTGAGGGCAAAGGCAGTCTCCTTTGATGACGGATTGGCCTTAACATAATAATACCCACCTTGCAGCACAACCACAATCAACAGCAAAAAGAAAATCCCACTTCGTTCTTGTTTATTGAACCTAAAGTGGGATTTGAATTTCATCTTAGCTATGTCTTTTACATTTTGTCCACTAAATCTTCTGCACCGTCTTCCAATGCATCTTCTTTCTTGTTGATGGCGTTCATGTATTTTCTCAATTCTTTTCGAACTACCGGTGTCAATAAGATCACACCTATAATGTTGGGCACCACCATGGCAAAAATCATGGCATCCGAGAAGTCAATTACGGAACCTAGACTAATGGAAGCTCCAACAATCACAAAAATCAAGAATAAGATTTTATAAGCTAGGTCACTTGTTTTGCTTTTTCCAAAAAGGTACATCCATCCTTGCATTCCGTAGTAAGACCAAGAAATCATGGTGGAGAATGCAAACAATATTACCGCAATGGTCAATACCACTGAGAAATGAGGAATCACGGTATCAAAAGCAGTCGCCGTAATCTCAACACCTTCGGTAATCTCGGTACCGTACTGCAAGAAACCTGCCTCGTAGTTGGTAATGATAATCACCAAAGCGGTCATGGTACAAATTACAACGGTATCCACAAAAGGCTCCAAAAGTGCCACAATACCCTCGCTCGCAGGATACTTGGTACGTACCGCGGAGTGGGCAATGGCTGCCGAACCTACACCAGCTTCGTTGGAGAACGCCCCCCTACGAATACCTTGGATCATAACACCAATAAGTCCACCTGCGATTCCAAGTCCAGAGAATGCTCCTTCAAAAATCAATCCGAAGGCATCATCAATGGAAGAGAAATTAGCACCCAAAATAATCAAAGCCGCCAATACATATATACCGGCCATAAAGGGTACGATTTTCTCCGTTACGGATGCAATCCTTTTGATACCACCGATAATCACAATCGCCACCAAAACAGCCATCACGATTCCGAAGTACAATCCTGCATTGTCATTTTCAATACCTGACAACTCCACAAACTGGGCAGCCGCTTGGTTGGCCTGGAACATGTTTCCACCACCAAAAGAACCACCGATAACAAATATGGCGAACAATACGGCAAGTACTTTTCCCAAACCTTTGGCGTTTTTTTCCTTAAGACCTTTGGTCAAATAGTACATGGGACCACCATAAACGGTTCCATCCTCACCTACATCCCTATACTTTACACCCAAGGTACATTCAGCGAATTTTGAGGCCATACCCAAAAGTCCGGCCAACATCATCCAAAAGGTTGCACCGGGACCACCAATGGACAAAGCCACGGCCACACCGGCAATGTTACCCAATCCCACTGTAGCGGAAAGTGCGGCAGTTAGTGCCTGAAAGTGGGAAACCTCACCATGGGCGGCATCATCACGAATGGTATCGGGTTGATCGTGCTCATCTGCGGAATCTCCATACAAATGGTCTACACCATGTTTTTCTATATCCTCATACTTCCCTTGAACCACTTTAATCGCAGTCCAAAATCCGGTAAAGTTGATGAGCTTAAAATAAATGGTAAAATACAATGCACCCCCTACCAATACGATAAGTACCCAAGGAATCTGAAACTGTTCCGAAAAAGGTATCTCGTAGAAGATGGCATCAACAAACCAGCTGGTATATTTGGAAAAAACCGCATCAATTTTTTCCGATGTACTTTCCTGAGCAAAAGTCAGCGCTGGTAACATGAAACTTAAAAATGAAAGAAGTCTGTACTTCATAATAAGGTTTTGGTTATGTTAGTTTTTTGTAAAGGCCCCAATATCCTAAAAAAAATCCTCGCAAAAAAATTAAAGGGTGTTAAACTAGCCTATCTGAAACATTTGGTTCAGCTTACGAATTTGCTCTGGGCGACCCAAAACGATGACCTTACTATTGGGCTGCAACACCATATCAGCCTCTGGATTGATAATGTATTTCCCGTTTGGGTCTATGTAACCTATAATGGTACACCCTGTTTTTCTGCGTAAATCCAAATCACGAAGAGAGTGGCAATCCATCTGATTCGTAAAATCCTCAATGCTCACTTCTTCCAAATTGGTCGTATGCTCTCCTTCGACTGACAACTGATCCAAAAAGGTGATCAAATCGGGCATGACCACCAAAGATGCCATGTGATCGCCACCTATTTTATCGGGCATGATTACTTTGTTCGCCCCTGCGAATTGCAGCTTTTTTATCGAGGTTACCTGAGACGCCCTACTTATAATGAAGAGGTTTTTGTTGAGTTGCCTTGCCGAAAGTACAATAAAGAGGTTGGCAGCGTCATCCGGGACAGCCGTAATCAAATATTGGGCTCGATCAATTCCCGCTTGGAGCAGGACCTCGTCCTCGTTGGCATCACCTTCCACAAACAAAACCTCTTCCTCATGCCTTTCAATGATTTCCTTGTCCTTTTCTATGACCACGAAGGGTTTTTTATAGGCGATCAACTTTTCGGCGGCCTGCATTCCATTTCTACCAAACCCACAAACCACGACATGGTTGGAAAGACTATCTATCTGTTTCTTCACTTTTTTCTTTTTTAGCAGTTCCAATGAGTTTCTGCCTAGAATGTACTCGGTAACCACAGAAATGGCAAAACCGAAGATAAACACACTGGTAACGATTAAAAATACGGTAAAAATCTTTGCGTTGGCATCCAACGGCCTTACCTCCGAAAAACCTACTGTGGTTACCGTGATAATGGTCATATAAACGGCCTCTATCCAAGTAAAATCCGACAGCATTTTGTAACCAACCACACCAAACAAAAGCACAATGACCATCAAGGAAAGGGCCAATACTATTTTGGAGCGCATCAGTCTAATCATAGTTACAGGTCAAATACAGAGGTTCTTTTGGTGTAGATCAAGTCTTTGATTCGGAGCCAAAATGCTATAAAGAGGTACAGTGCAAACCCAAAACCCAGGGTAACAAAGGTCAAATAAATAAAACTGGTACGCACCACACGGGCCCTGATGCCAAGGCGTTCCGCTATGCGGCCACAGACCTCAAAGCCTCTTTTTTGAAAATAATAAAGGGTATTATAGAACAAAGACATGGTTAAAATTATGTATTTCTATTCAATAATTGCGTACCAATGGCGCATTGCATGCATTTATTTTGGGAACAATAATTAGTGAAAAGTTCCAACTTCGCCTGACTTTCCAATGCATTTTTGGTTTTCAAACCGATTTTATCAAAATTTTTGATAATGGAATTGTCTTCCTTTCCCAATTCTGACATCAACTTGATCAATTCTTCATTCCAGTCTGTGCCCAAATGCTTTGCATAGCAGAATTTAAGTGGCACCAATGTATTGATAATGACCAAATCAATAAATTTTTTTGAGAACTTCTTCATTCTTTTTTTGGAGACCTTACCAAACGTATAGTGGTCTTCCCAATATGGGTCGACAGTAATTTCAAAGGCTTGATAGATATCATCCAACGTTTTTAAAACCATTGATTTTGAAAAGATATTGTGACTGCCCACATATAAATTGACCAATTGCGAAATTCGTATAGTTGGGAAATTCATCGGTCGTTATCCAAAGAACCCAGGTTTTGATGACGGTTTGTCCAAATCAAATTTACCCTGCGGATAATCGTATTCCTTTTTAAGCTGCACATAGTATGAACCGGTACAGTCATCCACTTGCAATAGTCCGAAGTGACCGAAAAGTAAAGCTTCCAGTTGTAAGGGCTCATTGGTCGTTTTCCTCACAATGGAAAAATCCAATTCTTGTGCCCGCTCCAAAAAGTGAGGACCATTGACTTTAGACCCAAAATTCTTGCCCAAAAGCATAAAAAGTAGAGCTTCCCAATCATTCTTGGAGGCATCCAAAAGCTTCCACATCAATTTGGATTTGTGCTCCAGACGCTCAATGTACAATCGATGCAACCATTTTCCTTCGAAAAGGAATCCACTTGGTCTACATCTTTCTCACAGTTGATAGAACTTGTCCGTGATTCGTTCATCAGGTTCCGATAGCCATTCAAAAGTGACTTGGAAACATAGTTTTTCACTTCCAAAATGGGTATCTGTGAGCCATCCTTCCTAAAAACAGCAATGTCATCCTCCCAAACCACGTGGAAAATGACATTGTCATAGTTTTCATCTGTTTCGTGATGATGCACATACCGATCGGAAGATTTGAGGTGCATCTCAACATAGCCTGCCCAGAGCTGCCCATCGATTTCAACTTTGGCGTTGAAAAAATCGGGGCCCGCCAACCTATTTTGGGTTCCTGGGGCCTTTATTACAAAAGGTTCCCCATTTCCCGAACGCAGGTTTTCCGTTGGAAGCCTGTTATGCCTCCAAATAAAATAAAGCAGGTCTTCTCGGATTGATTTGGGGTAAATGGAGATCTACTCTGCTACTTCGCCGTCCCAGTTCATAAAACCACCTTCCAGGTTATAAGCATTTTCGATTCCAATACTGTTCATAATGGCACAGGCCTGTCCGCTGCGGTTTCCCGATCGACAGTAAACGTAGTAGTTTTTGGACTTGTCCAACTTTTCCAATTCGTCCACAAACTCCTGTCCCAAATAAATATCGATGTTCGTTGATCCGGGAATATATCCTTCCTCCACCTCTTCGGGGGTACGTACATCCAAAATAAAGGCGTTGTCATCATTTTGCAGTTGCTCCGCCCATTCTTCTTGTGATAGATCTGACATTTTTTTCAATTTAGATTGCTACAAAAATAAAAATCCGAAGCGTTACTCCGGATTTCTTATGGTTTTATTTTGTTAGCGGCTTATTTTATGCCACAACCAATGGCTTTTGTCGTTTTCGGATTGATTTCATTTCCTGCCAACATCGCATCCACGGCATTTTCCACAAAAGTTTCATCCACCCGTGATGCATCCTGGTAGTTATCGTCAATGGCACCTATATATTTTACCATGTTTCCTGATGCTGTTTTTTCCAATAAGAAAACATGCGGTGTACGAGTGGCTCCATATTGCGGATAAATTTTTTGGCCCTCATCGAACAAATATGGAAAGGTAAAACCCTTTTCCACTGCACGCTCCTTCATTTTCGTGAAACTGTCCCCCGGTTTGGCACTGGGGTCATTCGGGTTGATGGCAATCACTGGGACACCTTGCGGTTTGTATTTCGCATCCAAAGCAATGATCCGATTCTCATAAGCTTGGGCGTATGGACAGGTATTGCAGGTAAATATGACCAAAAAGCCTTTGGCTTTGTCAAAATCAGACAGTGACACCATGGTACCATCAACATTCTTTAAGGAGAAATCGGCTGCCCTATCACCAACTTGGTATCCCTTGTCCAAATTATGCTCGGTCGCCACCTTGAATCCCATGGCAAATGCTGCCACAAAGATCATTAACAATGTAGACCACCCTAAAATGTTCTTCTTTTTCATAGTCGATTTAGTTTATGAATTTATGTAACTCATTGTTCAGTTCTTCGTACGTGAAACCATGCTCGTAAAAAGTTCGTTTGTCCTTATTATATATTAAGGTAGCCGGAATACCTCCGCCCCACTCTTCAGACACCTTTGGTATCCAATCGTTTTGTTTGGGGTCGTCCAGTATGACCACTCTGGATTGTATGTCTTTTTTCTCCACAAAAGGCTCCAATTGTTTCTTCCACATGTGAGGCATATCCAAACTGACCAATATCACTTCCACACCATTGTCCTTTTGCTCGGCATTGATTCGTTCAAAATGGGGCATTTCAGCAATACAAGGTTTACACCAAGTGGCCCAAAAGTTGACCACATAGGTTTTTTCATCACCTTTATGGAGCATGGGCTCAAAACCATCAAAATCGTAGATGGGAAAGGCTACATCTGCGCTTGCTTCGTCTTTTTGTGAAACCATTTCATTCCTAGCGGTTTCAACCTCTTCCTTTTTTTCATCCTTCTTTTCGACGCAGCCCACAAAAATGGAAACCATCAAACCCAAAATAAATAACTTATTCATTATCTGTATTTTACACCCTTAAAAATACATAAGGGAAGTTCCCTTTCCCACTCTTTAACAAAAATTTATCGATCAAAAGTTTGGATAACGGTCAAAAATAAACATACATTTGTATATACAAATATTGTTTGTACATGAATGTTGAAGAGATAATAAAAACCACTAAAAAGATTCCTTTGGAGCCCAGAACGGCCATCCACATGGAGTTGGTCAATAATAAGGTCAACGAAATAATGACAGCTGCCCTAAAGCCTTTTGAGGTTTCCATGCAGCAGTTCAATGTACTACGCATTTTAAGGGGCCAACAAGGCAAGCCCGCCAACCTTTCCACTTTGAATGAACGCATGGTAACGAAAATGAGCAATACCACGCGATTGGTGGACAAGCTTTTGGCAAAGGGTTTTGTGAACAGAACCGTATGTCCGTCCAACAGACGTAAGGTGGAAATAATTATTACGGAAACAGGATTAAAGGCCTTAGATCAGATGGATAAGGCATTGTCCGAAGCCCACAAGGTCATTTTTAAAAACTTCGACAACAAAGAACTAGAACAATTAAACACCTTATTGGATAAATTTTAGATACCATATGAGCACAGCAACTGAAAATAGCACAAGCAGCGTAATCGACAACAGGACATGGCGCTATGCGACCAAAAAGTTCGATGCGACAAAGAAAATTTCCGAGAAAGACCTGGAAACCCTTTTGGATGCCATCAGATTAAGCGCTTCTTCTTACGGATTGCAACCTTATGAAGTATTGGTTATTTCCGACCAAAAAGTAAAAGAGCGGTTAAGACCCGCTTCTTGGGATCAATCCCAAATTGAGGATGCCTCACAAGTCATCGTTTTTGCCAATAAAACCAACTACGGAGAAGAATTGGTGGATGAATTTGTAACCAATGTAAGCAAGACTAGGGACATTCCAATGGATGGACTTAAAGGATATTCCGACTTTATGAAGTCCAAACTTATCGACCTTCCTTTGGAAGCCAAAAGCAATTGGACCGCAAGACAAGCATATATCGCTTTGGGAAATACATTGCAAGCAGCAGCAGAGCTAAAGATAGACACCTGCCCCATGGAAGGCTTTGAATCGGACAAATACAATGAAATTCTTGGGCTTAAAGATAAAGACCTGAACGCAGCCGTTGTTTTGGCCGTAGGTTACCGTTCCGAGGAAGATGCGACCCAGCACCTGCCCAAAGTCAGAAAATCGAAAGAAGAATTATTCACTCTTATATAATTATTGAACCCTTAACAATTTAAAAACAGAAATTAAAACAATCATGAAAAAGACAATTTTAAGTTTAACATTGGTTACCCTTTTTGGCGCCTCTGCAATTGCCAATCCCATTGAAAAAGAAACCAAGGAAGTAAAAACTTCTGAAAGCACCGTAACCTGGAAAGGTTACAAAGTTGGAGGTTCCCATACAGGAACCATCAGCCTAGAATCAGGAGCTTTGGAGTTTGATGGTGAGAAATTGATCGGTGGCGAGTTTGTTGTGGATATGACAAGCATCAATACAACTGATTTGGAAGGTGATTACAAAGGGAAATTGGATGGCCACTTGAAGTCTGATGACTTTTTTGGTACGGCAAATCATCCTACAGCCAAATTGGTTTTCACTACAGTGAAATCAACCGGAAAAAACTCTTATGACGTAACTGGAGACCTTACCATTAAAGGCACCACTGAGCCCGTAACTTTCGAGGTTTCCGTTTATGGGGACAAAGCAACTGCCACATTGAAAGTTGACAGAACCAAGTACGACGTGAAATACGGATCTGGAATCATTGGTACCGCCAAGGACAAATTGATCTACGACGAGTTTGATTTGGTAGTTGATCTACAGATGTAATCAACTCCTATTTAGTGTGTGGAAATCCCGTCCGAGCAATTCTTGGACGGGATTTTTTATTTTAAACAAAACATTGTTGTCCCGTTAAAAATTCCTCCCTATATTTGGAGCAATGATTAACGGAATAGCAAATAACTGGTGGTGGATAAACTTACGTCAAACGTCGTGAGCTAAGTCCCCATTATAACCATATAAAAGGCTTGTCATCACGACAGGCCTTTTTCTTTTTTAAGACCAATATGAAGTATACCTTAAAGACACATTACAAAAAAATCCTTGCGGACACCATTACCCCCGTGAGCGTTTACCTGAAGATCAGGGACAAGTTTCCGAACAGTATTCTTTTGGAAAGTAGCGACTACCATGCGAACGATAATAGTTTTTCGTACATCTGCTGCAACCCCATTGCATCCATTAAAGTAGAGAACGAAACCATTACACAACGTTATCCAGATGGTTCAAAAGAAATTACCGAAATTACTGCTGATACGGACGTTACCGAAATAATCCACAATTTTGGACAACAGTTCAAAACCACACAAAATGGATTCAAGTTCATTTATAACGGATTGTTCGGGTATATGGCCTACGATGCCGTTCGTTATTTCGAGGACGTGGAGATTTCCAAAAAGGAAGATTCCGCTAATATTCCAGACATTTATTATGCAGTCTATAAGAATATTATTGCCATCAATCACTTTAAGAATGAAGCCTATTTGTTCGCACATTGTTATGACTCCGAAAGCAATGTGGAGGAAATGGAACAACTTTTCAATGTCCGTACCTTTTCCTCTTACAATTTCAACAAAGAAGGAGAACCAGAATCCAACCTGAAAGATGACGATTACAAGGAACAAGTTGCCTTGGCAAAAAAGCATTGTCAGCGAGGCGATGTGTTCCAACTGGTACTTTCCAGAAGGTTCAAACAAAAATTCAAGGGAGACGAGTTCAATGTATACCGAGCACTTCGCTCCATCAACCCCTCCCCTTACCTGTTCTATTTTGATTATGGGGATTTTAAAATATTCGGAAGCTCGCCAGAGGCCCAACTGATCGTGAAGGACGGCAAAGCGGAAATCCATCCCATCGCCGGAACCTACAAACGTACCGGAAATGATGAAAAAGATGCCGAACTGGCCAAAAAACTGGCCCAGGACGAAAAAGAGAACAGCGAGCACGTGATGCTCGTGGACCTTGCGCGAAACGATTTGAGCCGCAACGGAAATACCGTGAATGTGGAAACCTATCGCGAAGTGCAGTATTTCTCTCACGTTATCCACTTGGTGTCCAAAGTAACGGGACAAAAGAAAAAGGACAGTACTACCATGAAAGTGGTCGCCGATACCTTTCCAGCGGGAACGTTGAGCGGGGCACCCAAGCATATGGCCATGCAGCTCATTGAGAAATATGAAAAAACGAGCCGTTCCTACTATGGTGGCGCCATCGGGTTTATGGATTTTGAAGGCAACTTTAACCATGCCATTATGATCCGAACTTTTTTGAGCAAGGATCACGAACTGTATTATCAAGCGGGGGCAGGTTTGGTAGCCGCTTCCAACCCTGATGACGAACTCCAAGAGACCTACAATAAATTGGGCGCATTGACCAAAGCGCTGGAAATCGCCGAAACAATCTAAGCATGGGAAGAAAGATTTTAATGATAGACAACTACGATAGCTTTACCTACAACTTGGTGCACTATCTGGAAGATTTGGATTGCGAAGTGACCGTAAAACGTAACGACCAACTCACTTTGGACGAAGTGGAACCGTTTGAATACATCGTCCTCTCCCCTGGACCGGGAATACCTGATGAAGCAGGTCTGTTAAAGGAAATCATCAAGACCTACGCGCCCACCAAACGTATTTTTGGAGTGTGCTTGGGGTTGCAGGCCATTGGCGAAGTATTCGGAGGGACATTGATCAATTTAGATCAAGTATACCACGGAGTGGATACCACCATAACCGTGACCAAGGACGACCCCATTTATCAAGATATGCCCAAAACGCTTCAGGTGGGCCGATACCATTCTTGGGTAGTGGACCCTGATTTGCCGGAGGTATTGGAGACCACAGCGGTGGACGAAAATGGTCAAATCATGTCCCTTCGACATAAGGAATACGATGTGACAGCAGTGCAGTTTCACCCAGAATCAGTACTGACTCCCGAAGGCAAACAAATGTTGAAAAACTGGTTGGAAAGCCAATAATATGTCATTGCTGCAGTACCCTGAGCGAAGTCGAAGGGAAGCAGGAATCCAAATAAATTGAACAAAAGATTCCGCATCAAGTGCGGAATGACAAATTAAGAAAATGAAAGAGACTTTAAATAAACTCATCAACCACGAGATCCTTCCCAAGGAAGAAGCCAAACAAATATTGGTGAACATTGCCAAGGGGGATTACAACACGTCCCAAATTGCCGCATTTTTGACGGTATACATGATGCGAAGTGTGACCATTGAAGAACTTGAAGGCTTCCGCGACGCATTATTGGAGCTTTGTTTGGCCGTTGATCTCGCCGAATACGACCCCATCGACCTTTGCGGAACAGGTGGAGATGGCAAGGATACCTTTAATATTTCTACACTGGCGTCCTTTGTGACAGCAGGAGCAGGAATCCATGTAACCAAACATGGTAACTACGGAGTGTCCTCAAAATGCGGGAGTAGCAATGTCATGGAGTTTTTGGGCATCAAATTTAGCAATGATGCCGGTTTTCTAAAGAAAACCATCGAGGAGGCAGGTATTTGTGTATTGCATGCACCCTTGTTCCACCCGGCCATGAAAAATGTGGCACCGATCCGAAGAGAGTTGGCGGTCAAAACATTTTTCAATATGTTGGGCCCCATGGTAAACCCGGCATTCCCAAAAAACCAGATGGTAGGCGTATTTAATTTGGAATTGGCCAGAATGTACGGTTATCTGTACCAGAACACGGACAAGAAATTCACCATTCTAAATGCACTGGACGGATATGATGAAATCTCCTTGACCGGCGATACCAAAACCATATCCAACCATACCGAATCCATGTTGAAACCAGCTGATTTCGGTGTGGAAAAAGTTTCACAACAGGAAATCGTGGGTGGAGAAGATGTAGCAGAGTCCGCTCAAATCTTCATGGATATTTTGCAAGGCAAAGGTACCGATGCCCAGAACAATGTAGTATGTGCCAATGCAGGTGTCGCCATTGCCACGGTAGAGGGCACCACGCCAAAAGAAGGTTTTGAGAAAGCAAAAGAATCCCTGTTCAGCGGCAAAGGTTTGAACGCTTTAAGAAAATTGCAGGAATTGAGTAGGAATTAAATTTAGTACGGTGTCATTCCTACGGAACCCTGAGAGGAGTCGAAGGGAAAGAGGGAATCCATCATGAATAAAAATAGATTCCGCATCAAGTGCGGAATGACAAAAACAAAATGAACATACTAGATAAAATAGTAGCAGATAAACGCAAAGAGGTCGGTTTAAAAAAAACGCTCATTACCCTACCACAGTTGGAGGCTTCGGTGATGATGGAACGTACCTCGGTCTCATTGGCGGAAGTGTTGCGCAAAAGCAACTCGGGCATTATTGCTGAACATAAGCGACGCTCCCCGTCCAAATCCGTAATCAACCAAAGCTTGAGCGTACAAGATGTGGCCAAGGGGTATACCGATGCGGGAGCCTCTGGCATGTCCGTGTTGACCGATGGCAAATATTTTGGAGGCTCTTTGGATGATCTGGTTCTTGCAAGGGCTTCTACCAATATTCCAGTTTTACGAAAGGAGTTCATCATAGATGAATATCAAATTGTAGAGGCAAAAGCTTATGGTGCCGATGTTATTTTATTGATTGCGGCCATATTGTCCAAAGAAGAAATAAAGACCTTGTCCGAATTGGCCAAAGGTTTGGGCTTGGATGTACTTTTGGAAGTACACAACGAAGAGGAATTGGAAAAATCCCTGATGCCGAGTTTGGATATGTTGGGCGTGAACAACCGGAACCTTAAATCCTTCGAGGTCGATTTGGATATCAGCAAAACCTTATCGAAAAAGATTCCGGATGATTTTGTAAAAGTTTCAGAAAGTGGTATCAGTTCCGTGGAAGCCATTCGTGAGTTAAAGGAATTCGACTATCAAGGATTTTTGATTGGTGAAAATTTCATGAAGACCGACGAACCCGGGGAAAGTGCCAAAAAATTTATTGATCAAATAATCTCGTAATCAATACTATGAAACTAAAGATTTGTGGCATGAACCATAACCCAGAGGAAGTAGCAACATTGCAACCCGATTATTTGGGTTTTATCTTTTGGGAACCTTCTTCCCGCTATTTTTCGGGAGAAATGGCTGCAGTGCCTAGTTCCATTAAAAAAATAGGGGTTTTTGTGGATGCACCTTTGGAAGAAGTTTTGGAAAAAGTAGCCCACTATCAATTGGATGCGGTACAACTGCACGGAAAGGAAAGTGCTGATTATTGCCATGAACTAAAAGAAAGGTTTCTGTCATTTCGAGCACAGTCGAGAAATCTAGAATCCATCAAAGTATTCTCCATCAAAGATGATTTTGATTTTGATGTATTGAAAGAATATGAAGAAGTGTGCGATTATTTTCTGTTTGACACCAAAGGAAAACTCCCTGGAGGCAATGGGTATACGTTTGACTGGTCGGTGCTGGAAAAATACACATCCAATAAACCCTATTTCTTGAGCGGAGGTATTGGGTTGGATTCCACAGAAAAATTACAGGAGTTTTTAAACAGCACCGCTTCCGAAAATTGTTTTGCGATTGATGTGAACAGTAAATTTGAGACGGCCCCAGGCCTAAAAAACATAGATGACCTAAAAGTATTTATCGAATCGCTGAAGAGCGTTCGCAACTAAAAAATAAAACCAATGAAAAGCTATCATGCTGATGAACGGGGATACTACGGCGAGTTTGGGGGAGCTTTTATCCCAGAGATGCTATACCCCAATTGCGAGGAGCTTAGACAGAACTACCTCAGCATCATGGAAGAACCTTCGTTCAAGGAAGAGTTTCATCAATTATTGAAGGACTATGTTGGTAGACCCACACCGCTTTATTTTGCAAAGCGCCTATCCGAAAGGTACAACACGAAAATCTACCTGAAACGGGAAGACCTATGCCATACGGGCGCCCACAAGGTCAACAATACCATTGGCCAAATACTAATGGCCAAAAAATTGGGCAAGAACAGAATCATTGCAGAAACAGGCGCGGGTCAACATGGCGTTGCAACGGCGACCGTTTGCGCTTTGATGGGGATTCAATGCGTGGTGTACATGGGCGAAATCGATATTGCCCGCCAAGCACCGAACGTGGCCCGAATGAAAATGTTGGGAGCCGAAGTAAGACCGGCTACATCGGGCAGCAAGACCTTAAAAGATGCCACCAATGAAGCAATTCGTGACTGGATCAACAATCCAGTGGACACCCATTACATTATTGGTTCCGTTGTAGGACCACATCCCTACCCCGATATGGTGGCGCGTTTCCAATCGGTAATCTCGGAGGAAATCAAAAATCAACTCCAAGAAAAGGAAGGAAGGGAAAACCCGGATTATGTGGTAGCCTGCGTAGGTGGAGGCAGTAATGCTGCCGGGGCCTATTATCATTATTTGGATGTTCCCGAAGTAGGTATCATTGCTGTTGAGGCCGCTGGAAAAGGAATTGATTCCGGGGAGAGTGCCGCAACATCGGCCTTGGGGAAAGTAGGCATCATTCACGGGAGCAAAACCCTTTTGATGCAAACACAAGACGGACAGATAACAGAACCCTACTCCATTTCGGCAGGATTGGATTATCCTGGGGTGGGACCGATGCACGCCCACTTGTACGCTTCGGGTCGTGGAGAGTTTATTTCCATTACCGATGATGATGCCATGAAGGCAGGCTTGGAGCTATGTAAGTTGGAAGGTATCATTCCAGCTATTGAATCATCGCATGCGCTGGCCATTTTTGAGGACAGAAAGTTCGGTCCCGATGATGTTGTCGTGGTAAACCTATCCGGGCGTGGTGACAAAGATTTACAGAACTATATTGATTATTTCAAATTATGAACAGAATCAAACAAAAACTACAGGAGGACAAAAAAATCCTTTCCATATATTTCTCTGCAGGTTACCCCAATTTGGACGATACGGTAAAAATCATCCACGATTTGGAAACGAGCGGTGTAGACCTTATCGAAATAGGGTTGCCGTTCAGTGACCCATTGGCGGACGGACCCACCATTCAAGAAAGCTCTACAGCGGCCCTTAAAAATGGCATGAACACGGCACTGCTCTTTGAACAACTAAAGGATATTCGCAAAACGGTTTCCATTCCACTTATTTTGATGGGTTATTTTAATCCTGTGCTCCAATATGGGGTTGAGGAATTTTGTGCGCAATGTGAAGAAATCGGAATCGATGGTCTCATACTTCCAGATTTACCTTTAGATGTCTATAAAGAGGAATACGAGGATATTTTTAAAAAACATGGATTGATCAATGTCTTTCTGATTACTCCACAGACTAGTGATGAACGCATTAAAGCTATTGATGATGCTTCCGAAGGGTTTATTTATATGGTAAGCTCAGCGAGTACAACAGGGGCCAAACAAGGATTCGGTAGCGAGCAATCAGAGTATTTTAACCGTATCGCCAACATGGAGTTGAACAACCCTCAAATTGTTGGGTTCGGCATCAGCAATGCGGAAACTTTTGAGCAAGCCACACAAAAAGCCAAGGGGGCCATCATCGGTTCGGCTTTCATCAAACACTTAACAGCAAATGGAGTGAATGCAATTGATGACTTTGTGAAGCAAATTCGTTAAATTTCAGTTTTAAATCAAGACCATCTGTTTCATGAAAAAAATGCTGTTCCTTGGTTCCCTATTCCTTGGTTTTTCCCTTTTTGCTCAAGATGACGTAGCTATAAAATCGCAAGTGGCCGATGCTATCAATGAAATTCGGGAATTCATTGCCATTCCCAACGATGCACTGGATACGGCCGATATTGACCGTAACATTATGTGGCTCAAGCGGAAATTTAGTGACAGGGGTTTCAACACTGCCGTTTTGGATACCGAAGGGCTTCCTTTGTTTTTTGCAGCCATACCCATGGTCGATGAAAAACCCACAGTACTTATTTATATGCATTTTGATGGGCAGTCCGTAGATCCATCCAAATGGAATCAATCCAATCCCTATCAGGTGGTATTGAAAGCTCCGAAAGATGACGGATTTGAAACGATTTCCTTTGACGAAATGGACGATGACATCAATTATGATTGGCGTTTGTTCGGTCGTTCCACTTCGGATGACAAATCGCCCATCGTGATGCTCTTGAACGCCATGGACCTTTTGAAAAAGGATGGCAAGGAACTCCCGTTCAACATCAAGGTTATTTTGGACAGTGAAGAGGAAAAGGGCAGCACCCCCCTACCTGCCGCAGTAAAACAATATCGTGAGCTCTTGGAGTCCGACTTTTTGATGATTGTGGACGGACCTGTACATGCTTCGGAAAACCCCACGGTTGTTTATGGTTGCCGTGGCATCACTACGTTGACCTTAACGACGTACGGCCCTATCAAACCGCAACATAGTGGACATTATGGCAATTATGCACCAAATCCAGGTTTCCAGTTGGCACAATTGCTATCAACCATGAAGGATTCCGATGGTAAAGTGACGATTCCTGGCTATTATGATGGTGTTTCCATTGATGAGAAAACTGATTCCATTCTGAAAAGCGTACCCGATAACGACGAGGCTATTGCAGAGAGGCTTCAGTTCAAGACAGCTGAAAAAGTGGGTGGTTTTTACCAAGAGGCCCTACAATATCCCTCCCTCAATATCCGCGGGTTGGGTTCTGGGTGGATTGGAGAGAAAGCAAGAACCATTGTTCCGGAAAGTGCCACGGCAGAACTGGATTTGAGATTGGTCGTGGAAAGCGATGGCAACCGCCTGAAACAATTGGTCAAAGATCATATTACCAAGCAGGGATACAAAGTATTGGACCATGTGCCATCCAAAGAGGAGCGTATGCAATTTGACAAAATCGTAACCGTGGAAGAAGGCAGTGTTATCGATGCTTTCCGAACCGACTTGGATAATGCGTACGGTAAGTTTATCGTGAAAACCTTAAATCAGAGCTTTGGGAAAGAAGTAATTCAAATCCGTACCATGGGCGGCACCGTACCTATTTCCCCTTTTATCAACGAATTGAAAATTCCAGCCTTTATCGTTCCCGTGGTAAATCCGGACAACAACCAGCATAGCCCCAACGAAAATGTAAAAATCGGTCAGTTGGCTTATGGGATAAAAGCTTTTTATGGGATCCTATCTTCTGAAATGAATTAAAAAAGCCTCGAAAATCGGGGCTTTTTTTTTGGAGTTATGCTGAGCAACAATCAGTTTTTATTGCCATTTTTCTTTTGTTGTCCAGGTGCGTAGGCTTTGGCACTTTTATCACCTGTGATCTTTTTTACTTGCCCAGGAGCTGTAGCACTGTTACCAGCACTTCTATGTACGGAACACGACCCGAACATTAGAACAGCAAATACAACTCCCACAATTTTACTCATCAATCCCATAATTCAAAATTTTTCATTTATCAATCTATTTATATACGCAGCTAGTGCAGAAATAGATTAAATAATATTCCGTTAATAGACTGTAATTGTTTGAATTTAACGTTCTGAAAAAAATGAATGGAATTATGAAAGGTGCCTACAATTACCACCGACTACCGATTTTGTGTTCTATACAGCAACTTTACCTTGCGCTGTTTAAGTCCTTGATAAATTGAGGCACCGTCTGAAAATACAGATCGCCAATCAATCAAAAGAACACATATAACCCTATAATAAGAAAAACTCAACCCCATTGTGAAGCCAATTACACTATGCATTGCTATTACCGATATGAGGTAGATATTTCTTAATCTGGGATTAATAAACACAATAAAACCGCATAATTCCAATAAAACTGTAAGAATTGAAATTATACTCATCAGGTATTCATTTGTCCCTAACCAAGTATTGAAAACCCTATGCGCTGGAGAAGTTCGGTAATTTCCATAGGTATGGGAATATAATCCAAACGGACCTTTCCACTCAAAATCCTCTTCCCCTATACTTCTACCCAATAAAATTTGCTTTTTACCCTCTTCATAATCCAACATTTTGTCTTGAATGTAAAAACTCAAAGTTGAACCATCCAACCATTCGACCCCACCATACCTCAACTTGGATACTCCAGCAGTAAAATAAGTAAACACCAAAACTAGCAAAATAAGGTTAGTGCTCATTTTTATAATCTTTTGGTCGGTACCTCCAAAATATCTCTTTTTAAATATTCTGTTTAAAATCAGCCCATCGATGGAATAAGACATTGTACCTGGTAAAAATGCAAGCATAAAAAACACTTGACTTGGCAATGAAAGGTTATGGTCAAATATCCCTACACCTTCCACCATACCATTAATCATAATCCCTGTAAGTGCCAATATGAATATGCTCAATCGCCCAAAAAGACCTATAACAGCTGTAACGGTACATATAATTATGAGATAATGGTAAAACTCAAAATTACTTTGACTTACCAACATTTCTTTGGGCAAAACACTATTTATCCAAGTTAAGGAGAGCTCATACGCTTCATTGTTCTTTACTCCGACCAAGAAGTTTAGTCGTTCCAAAGAATTTTTGGAAATCAATAAGGTTAAAAATATCCGCAGGGTAAATAAAGGGTTGCTCAAAAACTTAAGCCCCTGATTTAAAATTGCCTTCATAATCTTAATCCATTATTACTTTATATTCTTCGGTGTTACAATTATAAATCCCAAACGGCCTAAAATCACCAATTAAATTTCTTTCTCCATCAACCTGGGCAATTTTAACCTCAATGCTATCGAATCGAAGCTGATATTCTTCCCACAGAAATTTTTCAAAACTCTCGAAAAATAAATTGAGCCTTTCATTAAACCTTTCCTCATCCTCAATGACTCTACCTGAAAAAGGAGTAAAATACTCGGAAGAACCGTAGACTTTACTAAAAAAGTGCCTAATAAACCTCAACTCGGATTTACCGTAATAATCAACCAAATCGATTGTTTGTCCATCCTTATGACCCTCAAATTTTAAAAGGTACAATTTGGTTTCGGAATCGATATAATGCCCGAACATTGGAGCTTGTGTGTAAGGAAAACTCTCAATACCCAATGCCATAACAAAAAGGTTCGGAAGTAAAAATATGGCAGCTATGAAGAACATATAATTCTTCTTTGTAAAAATTTTCATCCTATAGAATCTATGAATCGGTTAGACATACTCTTCGATGGCAACCAGCAACTATTCTTCTTGCCCATCACTTTATAGCGGTTCTTTGCAATCAAATCATAAATGGCATTATTGAATTTTAGAGGCAGAAATGTGAATATCCTCAAAAAAGGCCATGGTGCTTTTAAATGCTGTACTATCTTAAAAAAAGCTTCACTTTTAATGAAAGCCCTATCATCTTTGATAAATACGATAGAATCAACTGTAGTCGAATCCACACCATACTTTTTTAGCAGTCCTTGGCCTTCTTCAGACTGCAGGGAAGCAAAGGAAATAGTGCTATCTCTCTCCCTTTTTATCACAAATTGCACAAATCCACTGCACAAATTGCAAACACCGTCAAATAACACAATGTTGTTAATGGTCAAAATTGAAATTTTCGGAAAAAGTAAGCTTATAAATAAATCGCTGATCAAATAATTCGTCCAATTACTTAAAAGTTAGCTAAGTCGTAGACGTTATCTTACACCAATAATTACCCTAAAACAAATCAGATGTAAAAAACTCCCTATACTGCATCACTCTAAAATCCAATGTATTGAATTCAGGGTTTTTACTTTTTAAGTCTTTATAAGCCTGAAGGCTTCCTACTGCTCGATTGGCAGCTCCCGAAGGGGCGGTCAGGGAAACGGTCTTTACCGTTCTCGACTGTTCTCGAATTGATATGTCGGAATCAAGTGGCAGTTCAAGATGATGGATTCGGGGAACCTCATCAGAAACAACTTTCAATTTCAAGGCGTGTTCCTTCAATTGTCTCCGGAAGAAATATTCCGGGCCATTTTTACTATTTCCCCCAGTGAACAACAATGTCTTGATATTCGGGTATTTTTTCAAGTAACCCACCAAATCGCGAAGGACTACATTTTGCATACCCAAATCGGAGGCATCCACTTTTTCCCGTTCGGCGCTTTCAACAATATCGCAGACCCCGATTTTATGTGCCATCAAAAAACGCTTGCGTTGCTCAACTGCCTCTTCCGTAGTCTCATATTTTAAACCCAAATCAAAGATTCTGTCAAGAATGGGCCAAAGCTGACCGTTGCAGCTCCCATAGCAGAAATCCACGTCTTGCGGCTTTAACTCACCAGTGGTAAATCGTGGTGGAGGCAAGGTTCCAACTATCAACTTAGTGGCCTTGGGCAATAAAAAAGGTTCGTAAGGATGCGTATGCTTGAATGGTTGTTTGCTCAAAACTCCAATTTAGTATCCTTCATTTTGAACCGCATCCGGGTTCAGGCTCATTTCTGATTGTGGTATGGGCCAAATGTATTCATGACTTTGGAAATCCCTTGCCAACTCCGGGTAATTTTGATTGTAGTTCAACATCTCGGTTTCCAGAGCAATCATTCTAATGAGATCATCTTTAAATTGTCCTTCAAAACAAAACTCCAAACGTCTTTCCTTTAAAATAAGATTGGAAAACTCTTCTTGGGTCAACCCACTTTGAACATCATGCTCGAAATCGCCAAAAGCCCTTCTTCTTATCAGGTTCAACGCATTATAAGCTTTAGTTGTGGGACCGTTCAACTCATTTTCGGCCTCAGCTATCATTAGATGTACATCGGCTATTCGCAAGTAAGGATAATCAAAAGATTCTTGATTCATGACACTGGGTTCCTCCATTTCTTTACCAAACTTGTAAGGACGCCAATTCTCCGTTAGGCTTTCATCTGTCAAACCTCCATTTTCATATGAAAATGTGGCTATATTTTGTTGAAATCTTGAATCATTGTTTTGCACAGGAAAAATTACAGGGTCGGAGGGTTCCATTCCTTCCTCAAAAAAGGAGTTTATAAAGTTGGGAACCAACAACAAACGGTCATTAAAAGAAATACCCCTAGGCCCCCATGGGACACTATAATTACCCGAGTCATCAAAGTCAATATTGAAAATAACCTCAGAATTCGAACTTTCATTCTCAATGGAAAAGACATCTGAGTAGTTTTCCTCTAAAGTAAAACTTCCAACTACCTTCTCCAATTCTTTTAAAGCAAGACCATATTTATCCGTTTGACGCATGGGAAAACCAGCCATGGTAAGGTAAACTTTACCGAGCAACGCTGTTGCCGCTTCTTTGGATGCCCGTTCTTTTGGTAAACCAGATGATAAATTCTGCTGTGCGAATATCAGGTCCTCTACTATTTGATCGAATACAAGTTCCCTTCCTTGTTCAAATGATGGCGGGTCATCAAAATTGACTTCGGCTGTAGTAACCAAAACAGGGTTCCCATAAAGTTTAACTAAGTTAAAGTACAATAGTGCTCGCAGGAAACGAAACTCGGATTCAAAGCGATCAAAATCCACTTCCCCTTCCGATGTTGAATCCATGTCCATTAACTCGCCCAAACCTATATTAGTAAGTCTAATTACCCTGTAATGCTCCGCCCATACTTCGTTGATCACATAATTACCAGACTGAAAATAGTAATTATCCAAATCGCCAAACCTACCCATCGAATCGGGGTTTATTCTGACCATACCTGTCCCAATATCCCCCCAATAATGGGAGTAGCCATTGGCATCAAACAAGAATTCTGTTTTCAATTGATTATATATGCTGTTCAAAAGAACATCAAAGTCGATTGGAGTTTCTGAAATAGGATCAGGCCCCATAATAGCTTCGACAACAGCTACTTGATTTTCCTGTACCCTTACGCCAACTGCTACGCTGACCTCAGAAAACGAAGGGGTCAGTATAACCTCATAATTTCCAATGGGCACATTGGTAAACACCGCTTTGCCCATCGCATCGGTCATTTTCTCATGAGTCCTAGGAATAGTGGAAACCGTAACATCAGGTATGGCCGTTCCGCTTTCGTAAACTGCCTTTACTTCCAAAGTACCCAATTGTTCTATTTCTTGTTCTTTGCTTTGATCATCGGAACAGGAAAGTGTAAACAATGTAAATACAATTGACAGATATAGCGCTATTCTCTTCACAGGAGGTATGGTTGTATTATTGGATAACCTAATAACTTGGCTTATATTGTTTCTTTGAGAACAAGTTCTAAAGAAACCTAAACCCATTACGCCGAGTTCCTACTTGCGTTGATGTTTCCGTAAAGCGAACGGGTCACAATCTTCTCATAAAGCTCTTTGTATTCAGAATTCTGTGTGATGTGGTACAGGGCGTTTTGCTGAATCACCAACAATGGCAATACAATCTTCTCCCTGATTTTGACGGATTCCCTGGACACGGCTTCGTCCTCCATCAATATTTTGAGACCCGATATCTGCAACAGCATCTTTTTGGATAACTGGAATTCATCATGTAATATGTTCCAGAAATCACCAAATTCAGGGTCATCCTTCATGTAGCTGGTCAAATCAAAATTGGATTTGGCCAAGGACATCATACTGTTCAGCATCAAAGCTTTAAAGAAAGGGACTTCCTTGTACAATTTTTTAACCTCGTTCAATCGTCCTTCCTCTTTCAACTGTTGAATGGCAGAGCCCAACCCAAAGTAACCGGGCACATTCTGTTTTAACTGGCTCCAAGAACCCACAAACGAAATCGCTCGTAGGTCGGACAAAGTCAACTGTTTCTTATTGCCCCGTTTTCCCGGCCTACTGCCTATGTTGGCTTTTGTATAATATTTTAGGGTACTCCTATTTTCCAAGTAAGGAATGAACTTCTCATGCTGTTTTAAAGCATCGTACTTTGCGAAACTAAGCTCGGAAAGTTCCTCAATCAATTTTCGCTGCGCGGACGAGATGGTCAATTCCTTCCCGAAAAGATTGTTGCTCAATCCCGCTGTAAGCATTTGCTCGGAATTATGGATAAACTGCTCCTTGGTACCATAAGTACTGGTAATGGTCTGCCCTTGAATGGTCAGTTGAATCTCGTGGTTGGCCACATCCTTGGTCTGGGCCGCATAGAATCTGTGGGTTTTACCCCCACCCCTTGCTGGCGGTCCTCCCCTACCATCGAAAAAGATGGCGGCAATCCCATTTTTCTTACAGACCTTGCTCAAGGTTTCCTTGGTCTTTAAGATTGACCAGTTGGCCTTGAGATAACCACCGTCCTTGGTACCGTCGGAGAAACCGAGCATTATGGTGTGAATATCCCTTCTTCGTTCTAGGTGCTGTCTATATTTTGGGATATCGAACAGGGTCTGCATTACTTCTTCGGAAGCATCCATACCTTTCATGGTCTCGAACAATGGAACAATATCAAAAGTGATGTCTTTCTCATCCCATCCGCACCATCTGAACAATCCGAAAACGAACAGTACAGAGAAGATATCCTCGGAGTTACTGATGATGTATCGGTTACATCCATCTTCCCCGTTCTTCTCTTGAATGGCTTTCAAGTTTTGGATATTGACAATGGTATCTTTTACTATATCATCATCAAAATCCTTTGGATTTAGTTTGAAGTTGTCCTCAAGCAACAACTTAACCAACTCTTTTTCTTTGATTTCATCCAGGCTTTCTTTGATGATTCCGTTCTTTTTCAAAACGGATTCCACTACCAAGGTATGCTTGCTGTGGTCTTGGCGGATATCCAAGGTGGCAAAATGTGTTTTGAATATGTGGACCTTATCAATGAACTGGTCCAACTCATCCAAATACAATTCGTGATAATATTCCACCAACTGTTCCCTTACGGCACTCAAATGACCTATGATTCCCTCATAGGAAATCGGCGCATTGGGGTCGAACATGGCATGGTACAGTTTGGTGCTCAACGCATTGATATCCTCCTGCATGCTCTTAAAGGTCAGTTTCTTTCGCAGGTCCTTCAATTCGTTGTAGTAGCACTTCATCAAGGTCAACCGTAACTCATCCGCGACTTGTTTGGTGATATCGGCGGTCACAAATGGGTTTCCATCACGGTCACCCCCTGGCCAGAACCCAAGTTTCATCAAGTTGTAGTTCTCAAACTTATCGTCTCGAATGTTGCTCTTTACATATTGGTACAGTTCTCCAACAGCATCATAATAGGTATTACGAAGAATATATATAATGTTCTTTGCCTCGTCCAATGGTGTCGGTTTCTTGGCATTGATCAAGGATGTCAGCCCCAATTGTTGGAGGGTCACGTCAATATCATGTATTCTATCCTCATCAATCAATGAGCGTAGCTCTGCAATGATATCCAATACCGCAGGGGTATAGAATTGCGTTGGGTGTGCCGTTAAAACAATGCGTGCACTAAAGGTGGAAAGCTTTTTGGAGACTTTGTCCCAATTTTTTGTTCGGTTTACCAGCTCAAAATAATCCTTGATAGTCAAGGAACTACTGTATTCCTGTAGCTTTGGAAATGCTGAATCCTCAACACTATCATAGAGTACCACTTGGCGCTCTACGTATTGTACTATCCTGAACATAAAGTCCAACCGTTCCCTTTCGTCTTGAATATCAACAAAGTTGGAGAAGAACACCTCCAATATCTCTTGGGGTTCCTTACCTGCCTTGAGTCCTTTCTCGCACTGGTCCAGCAAGAGGGGGATAAGAATCCCCACGTTTTCCACATTCTTATAGGGCAAGCTGAGGAAAAGGCTGTTATAGATGTTGAACTTATTGGTTACCGATTTTTTAAACTCTTCTAACCGTTTAGTTTGCTGCATGTATTTGTTTTAATGTTGGTGTTAAAAAAAAAGTCAAACACTCAAAGGTCGTGAATAATGTGTAACCTCTGGGTTAAATTTAAGCGTATCACAATTTAAGGCATGTGCACTCCTATCGTAACAACACGCCTTGTGGACTATAACTTAAAGATTACTTCGGATTTTACCAAAGTTTTTTATCGGATGAACACAGGCTCGTTTTTCTTTACCGTGTGCTCCTCGCTGAAAAGATATCCGTCGTAGTCAAAATTCTTGATATCCTCCAAGGTCTCCGCTCCGGAATCCAAGATATAACGGACCATAGATCCCCGTGCTTTTTTAGCATAAAAACTGATGACCTTCAACTTATCGTTCTTCCAGTCCTTGAAGACCGGGGCAACCACCGGGACCTTGAGATTTTTGTCGTCCACGGCGCTAAAGTATTCGTTGCTCGCCAAGTTCAAGAACAGTTCATCATCTTTTAGTTCGTTGTTCAGGGATTCTGTAATCAGGTCCTTCCAAAACCCGTACAGGTTCTTTTTACGGCCCACTTTAAGTTGCGTTCCCATTTCCAAACGATAGGGTTGCATCAGGTCCAAAGGCTTCAGTATCCCGTACAGACCCGACAAAATCCGTAAGCTATCCTGCAAGCGGTCCAATTTATCCTCTGGAATGGTATAGGCATCCAAACCTTGGTACACATCGCCGTTGAATGCGTAGATAGCCGGTCGTGCATTGTCCGAAGTAAAGGGAAGCTCAAATTTTTGGTTGCGCTCCCAATTCAGGTCCGCCAATTTATCAGAAATCGACATTAGCTCTGACAAAGCCTTGGGCTTTTTCTTTTTCAGTACGGAATTCAGTTTTTCCGCTTGGTCCAAAAATTGGGGTTGAGTATATTTTGAAGTGGGCAAAGCCGTATCATAATCGAGTGACTTTGCTGGAGATATCACAATTTTCATCTTACTTTGATTTTTGTAAAAATAACGAGGATTTTACTTTTTTGGAAGGGGATTCCAATGGTGTTTTCAATCTTAAGATTGAAGAAAACTATGATTCGTGATGCTTGGCGTATCCACGCCATTTTTCAATACCGTTTACCATATCGTCGGGCAGTTCAGAATCAAATCTCATGAACTCCCCCGTTACAGGATGTTCAAAACCAAGGGTCTTGGCATGCAGTGCCTGTCTGGGCAGCACCTTAAAGGCATTTTCCACAAATTGCTTGTACTTTGTAAAGGTGGTTCCTTTTAAGATTTTATCGCCCCCGTATCGTTCATCGTTGAACAGTGTATGCCCAATGTATTTCATGTGTACCCGAATTTGATGGGTCCTGCCTGTTTCCAGCTTGCAGGAAATCAGGGTAACATACCCAAAACGTTCCAACACCTTGTAATGGGTAACGGCCTCCTTTCCCTCACTGCCATCGGGAAACACCATCATCTGTAAACGGTTTTTGGGATTACGGGCAATATGCCCTTCAATGGTCCCCTCATCATCTTCCACATTGCCCCAAACCAAGGCCACATATTCCCGCTCACTGGTCTTATCAAAAAATTGCTGGGCCAAGTGCGTCATAGCGGTTTCCGTTTTGGCAACCACCAACAGACCCGAAGTATCCTTATCGATGCGGTGCACCAACCCCGGTCTGTCCGAACTATTGTTGGGCAAGTTTTCAAAATGATAGACCAAGGCATTGATCAATGTTCCCGAGTAATTACCATGCCCCGGATGCACCACCATGCCGGCAGGCTTGTTCACCACCAAGAGTACATCATCCTCATAAACAATATCCAACGGAATGTCCTCAGGGGTCAGTAAAAACTCGTAGGGTGGATGCTCGAACATTACCTTTACCTCATCGCCCGCCTTTACCTTATAATTTTGTTTCACAATGGAGCCATTGACCCAGATATGTCCTTTTTTGGCTGCCTGTTGGATTTTGTTCCGTGTGGCGTTCTCGATAAAGTTCATCAAGAATTTATCCACCCGCAAGGGCTCTTGGCCTTTAGAAGCCACAAAGCCATGATGCTCATAGAGATCATCTTGGGAAAGCTCGTCCTGATTGTCCGAAGTATCCATGCTTAGTTGGAATCTGCCTGTACCCGAGCACTTCCGGGGATGTTACCGTTACCACATATAAGCTCTATCTTCGAGGTCTTTGGCAATCGGTCTCCAGGTTTTATATATTTCCCTTTGTGCTTCATATTGTAGACCATGTCCTTGCCCAGCTCATCCTTGTAAGTCACACGTTCGACATCCAATCCCACGGCCCTGAGCATGGATTCCGCATTTCGGCGAGTAACCTGAATGATATCCGGCACACTTACTTTTTTGTATCCTGATGGATTGACCGTAAAATAAATTTTACGATTGGACTTGACCTTATTGCCTGCTGGGGGATTTTGCTCCAAAATGGAAAATCGGGGATATTCCGGATTATATTCTGATGAATCCAGCACCTGATACCTCAACCCTGCTTCCTCAACTGCCGACCGCATCTCCGAAACCGACATTTTGGAAAAATCGGGCACCTCAACAAACTCCCCGTGGTTGGTGGTGCTCTTGAGCCATTGTAGCGTCACGAAAACCAAAACCACAACGGCCACCGCCGCCAATCCTAGCTGGATTAAAAATGTCTTACTTTTTAAAAAATTGAAAAATTTTTTCATGCAGTTCACCTTATCGGAACAAATATAGGAAAGCCAACCCTTTTTTCTTTACTTTGGCTTTGCGATATTTTACAAGTCAATGAAAAAGAACATTGCCATCATCATGGGCGGCTATTCCAGTGAACATCATATTTCCATAAAAAGCGGAAACGTGGTGCACAAGTATTTAGATAGAAACAAGTACAATGCCTATCGCATTGTCATCACAAAGGACAGATGGTTTTATTTGGATGACAACGACCAGGAACATCCCATGGACAAATCCGATTTCAGCATAACCACCGATACTGAAAAAATTCATTTTGACTGTGTCTTCAATGCCATACACGGCACTCCCGGAGAAGATGGTTTGATGCAGGCCTACTTTGAACTTTTGGATATTCCACAAACCTCCTGTAACCATTACGAAGCAGCATTGACCTTCAACAAACGGGACTTGCTGAGCACCTTGAAACCTTACGGGGTGCCCTGCGCCACGTCTTATTATTTGAACAAAGGTCAATCCGTGGACGAGGATGCCATAGTGGACAAAGTGGGACTTCCCTGTTTTGTGAAAGCCAATAGGGCCGGCAGTAGCTACGGGGTTTCCAAGGTCCACAAAAAAGAGGATTTGGGCGATGCCATTGAAAATGCATTTTCCGAAGACAATCAAATCATCATAGAGTCCTTTTTGGATGGAACGGAAGTTTCCGTTGGCGTGATTACTTTCAACAATGAAGTGACGGTACTGCCTTCCACTGAAATTATTTCAGAAAACGATTTTTTTGATTTTGAGGCAAAATACCTGGGCAAATCACAGGAGATAACCCCAGCCAGGATATCCGAAGAGCAGGAATCCAATGTGAGGCAATCGGCCGAATTTATATATAGGACTCTTGGATTGAAGGGATATACCCGCAGTGAATTTATTTTTATCGGCGATGTTCCCCATCTCCTCGAAATCAATACGACCCCGGGACTCACTGAAGAAAGTCTTTTGCCACAACAGGCCAAAATCGCGGGAATTTCCCTCGAAGCACTTTTTGATAGTGCCATTGTTGAAGCTTTGCGATAGAAACCGTATTTTTAAGAAACTTTATTCCACAGCATGAGACGCGCATTGTTCCCCGGTTCTTTTGACCCACTCACTTTAGGACACTACGATATTATAAAAAGAGGGGTTACCCTTTTTGATGAATTGGTCATCGCCATAGGCATCAATGCTGACAAATCATATATGTTCTCTTTGGAAGACCGGGTCAAGTTCATCGAAGAAGCCTTTAAGGACGAGCCCAAAATCAAAGTGACCACTTATAAAGGTATGACTGTCGACTTTTGCAAAAAGATAGATGCCAATTTTATTTTGAGAGGATTGCGCAATCCTGCGGATTTTGAGTTTGAAAAAGCCATTGCCCACACCAATAGAAAACTATCCGAAATAGAAACGGTATTTCTGTTGACATCCTCTGGCAAGTCATACATCAGCTCATCCATTGTTCGGGATGTTATCAGAAATGGTGGTGACTATACAGGTTTGGTGCCAGAAACCGTTGTGGTCAAATAAAATACATGCGGTCAAAAACACAGTGTAGGTAATTTCTCTGAAATTGATATTTGTCAAACATAGGGTAAACTGTTAGATACAACACGAATAAGTGCTTTCACAACATAAAATCCGACAAATTGCCCAATAATTATACCTTGGTCAGAAATTTCCTAGAAGTAGAACGTTTTTAAATATTCCCCCCGAGGTTTGAAAGCAGTTGAGAGAGTTGACCAATTTTATTTACTGAAGCAGTTGCCCAAGGCAACGGCTCTTCTTTGCAAGGAAGGCGTCTTATTGGATGCCTCTTGTTCTTGGTTGGAAATCTTTGGACTGCCACCGATCAACAAGAAACAAAAGACCCAGATCTTCAGTTTGCTAACAGAGGTGGAAAACCTTTCGGAAAAACTACAGGAGGGCAAATCGTTCAACCTACAGCATAAGCTTACCCGCAACAACGAGACCCGTCATTTAAAAAGTTATTTCGCTCCTTGGTTCGATGAAAAAGAGAATGTGATTGGAACGATTGTACAGACCGATGACATTACTTCCGAGATTGAAAAAGAAGAAGAACTCAACTGGTTGAAAAATATCTTGGAAACCAAAGTAGCGGTCTCCAAAACAGGCTGGTGGGAATATGAAATCGATACCGAAAAACTCACATGGTGCAAGGAAACCAAAAGAATTCATCAAGTTCCGGATTGTTACGAACCCACAGCAATCGAGGCCATAGAATTCTTTAAGCCCGGATATAGCCAGAACAAGGTCTCCATGCTTTTCCATAAGGCCATGGCAAACCATCAATCTTACGATATCAAGTTAACCATTGTCACCCTCAATGGAGAGGAAAGATGGGTGCGCATAACCGGCAAACCTTTCATTAAGGACGGTAGGGTGGTCAAAATTTTTGGAACCATTAAGGATATCCACAATCAAGAACTTGCCGAACAAAGGGTAAAAGAGCACCAACAGCTGCTTACCACCTTGGTGGACAGTCTCCCTTTAAATGTTTACGTCAAGGATTTGGAGTCACGAAAGATATTGGTCAATAAAGGGGAGTGCACTTATCTACGTAAGAGACCCGAAGAGCTCATCGGCAAAACGGACTTTGACCTTTACGACCGAGAGGTTGCTCAAATTTCACGGGAAGAAGACATTCAGGTAATGAAACACCTGACCCCTATAATAGGAAAAGAGGCAGTAAGCAACCTAAATGGCAAAACAACCCATTTCCTAACATCAAAAATCCCATATTTTGATTTGCAAGGGAAAGTATGTGGTCTCATCGGTATGAGCTTGGACATAAGCTCGATGAAAAAAAAGCAAGAGGAGCTGTGCGGGCTGATTAAAATAACCTCCATGCAAAACCAAAAGCTCATCAGTTTTGCACATATCGTATCACATAACCTGAGATCGCATTCCGCCAATTTCTCAATGCTATTAGGGTTTTTAAATTCCGAAAAAGACCCCCAAGAAAGAAAGCGTATAATTGATATGCTCACCCAAGCTTCCGATAATTTGTTGGAAACCTTGGGGAACCTTAATCAGGTTGTTGATGTTAACACCAAAACATCAGAAACCAAAAAATCGCTTAACCTCAGAAAAAATATTACAGGCGTATTGCACAACCTTTCTGCATTTTTGGAAAACAACCATACCCAGATCATAAACAATGTGGGAGAAAATATGGAAGTGAAATGCGTCCCCGCTTACTTGGACAGTATTATTTTAAACCTTGTTTCCAATGCGGTCAAATATAAAAGTCCGGACAGACCTCCTCTAATTACCATAAATGCCATGAAATCCAAAAAAGGTATTTTGCTGAGCATTTCCGATAACGGATTGGGAATAGATTTGGACAAGTACGGCGACAAAATTTTTGGGATGTACAAGACATTCCACAACAGAGAAGATGCCAAGGGCTTTGGTCTTTACTTGATAAAAAACCAAATCGAGGCCATGGGCGGGAGTATAACAGTGCAGAGTGAAGTTGACAAAGGCACTACATTCAATGTGTATTTTAATGAAGAAAGTTAGTTGTATTTTTATTGTGGACGATGATCCCATTACAGTATTTGGTATCAAAAAAATGTTGAAATCCGTAGCAGATTGCGAGGACATACAAATTTTTCAGAATGGCAAAGAGGCTTATGACGCCCTTGCTGAAAGACAAAACTTGGGAAAACCCATTCCTGAGGTTATTTTTCTGGACATCAATATGCCCATCATGGATGGATGGGACTTTTTGGACGAAATGATCAACCTGAACATCAACGAACATGTTGTAATCAACATGATCACGTCATCCATAGATCCATTGGACTACAAAAAGTGGAGCGGGTTCAAAGACAGATGCCCATATGTCCTGAATTTTAAGAACAAACCCATTTTTAAAATCGAGCCGAACGACCTTGGCTGTATTACCGCTGCTTCATAAATTAGAATAATCCGTATTTTTGGTACTGCCAAACAAGTGTTTTGTGAACCAAAATCCCCGATTATCGTGTTGAAGTACATATCTTTTTTCGCCATCCTTTTTCTTTTTGTGTCCTGTGAATCCGAAACACAGGATGAGAAATCCTCGTACCCTACCCATTACGAATCATCCGAAGGAATGGAAACGGCAACCTATCAGCAAACCATCGATTACTATATTACCCTTGCCCGTGAATTTCCAGAGATAAACATTCACACCATAGGCAAAACGGATAGCGGCTTGCCATTGCACACCGTTACCTTTAATCCAGATGGGGACTTTAACTATGAAAATATCCGCAAGGAAAAATCGATTATCCTTATAAACAATGGCATCCATCCAGGCGAGAGCGATGGTATCGATGCCACCATGATGCTTTACAGGGATTTGGCCACCGGCAAACTGGAAATGCCCAAAAACACAGTTTTGGTTACCATTCCCATTTACAATGTAGGAGGCTCTTTGAACAGGAATTCAACAACACGGGCCAATCAAAATGGCCCGGCTGCATATGGGTTCAGGGGAAATGCGCGTAATTACGACCTGAATCGGGATTTCATCAAAATGGACACTCAAAATGCCAAGACGTTTGCACAGATATTCCATATGGTAAAACCCGACGTGTTCATGGACAACCATGTGAGCAACGGGGCGGATTACCAATACGTACTGACCCATCTTTTTACCCAACACAATAAATTGGGGGGGGAAATGGGCGAATACCTGCACGATACCTTAATGCCAAGCCTTGAGAATTCATTGGCTGAAAAAGAATGGGACATTACCCCATACGTCAATGTGTTCAATAGACCACCTGAACAGGGCTTCAGCCAGTTCATGGATTATCCCCGATACTCCACAGGATACACTACTCTTTGGAGCACCTTGGGCCTAATGGTGGAAACGCACATGCTAAAACCTTACAAACAACGGGTTGAAGGCACGTACGACCTTATGCAAAGCCTTATCAAGGTAGTGGAAACGGAACACGACAATATAAAATCCCTTCGCAAGAGAACCTTGGAAAGCAACTTGGACCTTAACGAATATTACTTCAACTGGCAGGTGGACACCACTCAAAGCTCCACCCTGAACTTCAAAGGTTTTGAAGCAGAACGCCCAGTAAGTGAGGTTACCGGTCTTCCCAGATTAAAGTACAATAGGGACAAGCCCTTCACGAAAGAAACCGTTTACAACGATTATTTTTATCCTGCTGATACTGTCGAGGTGCCCGATGCCTATATCGTAAAGAAAAGCTGGAGAGGGGTCATAGAACGTCTGGATGTCAATAAAATTCAATATTTCCCCATCGAGAAGGATACCACACTCTCCGTGGAAGCCTACAAAATAGCAAATTACGATACACGGAATTCTCCCTACGAAGGTCATTACCTCCACTCCAACACCCAAGTGGAGAAAAGCATCAAGAAAGTTCATTTTAGGGAAGGTGACCTTTTGGTTCCAACGCACCAACCAGGTATTCGATACCTTTTGGAGACACTGGAACCCCAAGGGGCCGATTCCTTTTTCAATTGGAACTTTTTTGATACCGTTCTGCAACGCAAAGAAGGGTTCTCCCCATATGTTTTTGAAGATGTGGCCTTGGAAATGCTGGAAAAAGATTCCTTATTATTACAGGAATTCGAAGCGAAGAAAGAAGCCGAGCTCAATTTTGCCAATAACTGGTACGCCCAGTTGAATTGGATTTTTGAGCGTTCCGTACATTTTGAAGAGGCCTACCTGACCTACCCTATTTATCGTGTAGCGAAAGGCAGTGATGCTTCTGGGTTGTTACCTGATTAAAATGGCCAATCCTCGAACAGAACCTTAATGTTGTGGTAAGAATTTTTTAATGCCTTCTTGGTCTTGCGGGCACCTTTCCACTTCACTTTTTTGATGCCCTCGGATTTTTCGGGGACCAATTTCCCCTTGTAATCGGTGGACATAATGAACCAGTGGGTCTGTTTCAACCGGTATTCCCCGTTCCTTTTGAAGATATGGAACGTAGTATGGAGAAATCGTTCTATTTTAAGGTTCTTTACACCTGTTTCTTCCTCTACTTCACGAATTGCTGCATTTTCTATGGATTCACCTTTATCCACCTTTCCTTTGGGCAAGTCCCATTTTCCATTTCTGTGGATAAACAGGATTTTCCCCTTCTTATTGACCACAAAACCTCCACCAGCAACCACTACGGGAATCTTGTGCATAAAAAGTTTCAGGATTTTCTTGTCATCAGGATGGTAGAGATAGGCTTTCTTCAACTTCTTTTTGGACAAAAGCTTGATAGCCTCAACAATGGAATCACCATCCAAAGAAAACAAATTACCATTGGAATCCTGGGGGCGCTCGTTTGTTAAAATCAGTGGAGCCTCATTAACAAAAACTTCATACATTTGCGCAATGGTTTTAGATAAGCAAATCGCAAAAAAAACAGCTGAGCTGTTATTACAAATTAATGCAATTAAGTTGGAACCTGAAAATCCTTTTACTTGGGCTTCGGGTTGGAAATCGCCTATTTATTGCGATAATAGGATCATGCTCTCCTATCCCCAAGTTCGGAATTTTGTCAGGGAAGAAATTGCCAAGCAGGTCGAGAACCTTTATGGCAAGCCCGATGTGATCGCCGGGGTGGCCACTGGCGCCATCGGAATCGGCATCCTTGTTGCCGAAGCATTGGGGCTTCCTTTTGTCTATGTAAGACCAAAACCTAAAGAACACGGAAGGCAAAACCAGATTGAAGGTTATTTTGAAGCTGGGCAGAGCGTAGTGGTCATCGAAGACCTGATCAGCACGGGCAACAGCAGCTTGAATGCCGTACAGGCCTTGAAAGCACAAAATGCCGACATTAAAGGCATGATTGCCATTTTCACCTACGGTTTTCCGGTATCCACGGATAATTTCGAAAAAGAAGGTGTGGAACTCCATACCCTGTCCGATTATGAAAACTTGATCGAACAAGCCTCGGAGACCAACTACATCCAACAAAATCAATTACAGACCCTATTGGAGTGGAGATCCAATCCACAAGAATGGAAGAAATAAAAGTTTACCATGCACATTGAGACCCCAAAGAAGCAAGTTGCCAAAAGTGACAAAGAAGTATTTGAATTCTTGACGGATATCAAAAACTTCGAAACCTTAATGCCGGACAACATCGACAAATTTGAAGTGTTGGATGAAAACACTTTTAAATTCGCATTGAAAGGTATGCCGGAGATCATCCTCCGATTAAAAGAACAAAACCCACATGACAAAGTGGTTTTGGGCGCTGCAAGTGACAAACTCCCCTTTACATTGACCGCTGACATAAATGCATTGGGAGAAAACGAGAGCGAAGTCGCATTGAGTTTCGAGGGAGAGTTCAATGCCATGATGGCCATGATGATAAAAGCCCCCATCACCAACTTTATGGGAACACTGTCCAACAACATGGACAAAATAGGTCAGTAAAGCAAGTTTACCTCTTTCAGGTCAAATTCCTTAAACACCCTATCCTCTAGTTCGAGCACCAATTTGCCCGACGGCGATACTTTGCGGATAAACCCCATGAACATTTTACCGTGGGCATTGGTAAAGGTGGAAGGTTTGTCCTTTCTAAAAAGTAGTTTCTCGTAAGTAGGCAACAATTGTGTGACAGTCTTCGCCTCGATGGATTCCAACTGCAACCACAAATGCCCCAATAAACTATGGAGCAGTTCTTCCAAATCAAAATTGCGGCCTGTAATTCGCTGCAGGGAGGAAGCTTTGTCCAAATTCATAAAATCGGTTTGGTTGACATTGAGGCCAATTCCGATAATGGACTGCCCTACCCTTTCGCCTTTGAGTACATTTTCGATCAGAATGCCACAAATTTTCTTGGAACCTGACATAATGTCGTTGGGCCATTTTATGGTCACATCCGGCACCAGAAGTTCTTTCAATACATCATGCACAGCTAAGGAAACGGCGATGTTCAGCACAAATTGATGCTTGACATTCAAGGCATCAAACCTTCGCAACACACTAAACGTAAGGTTTTTGCGACCTTCCGACTCCCACACAGTTCCCATTTGCCCCCTGCCCTTCAATTGTCTTTCAGCAATAACAACGGTATAATCAGATGGTTTTTCGGAACGCAACAAATCCTTCAAATATTGATTTGTGGAGTCCGTGGCATCAAGTTTGAGTAATTGAAAATGTTTTCCCAATGTGACAAGCCTTTACGATTTGTTAAAAACTAGGGCTAAGAAAACAAAAAAAACATAACTTTGTAAAAAACTAAACTTTTTGAATGCAGAAAACGAAAGCTAGCGCAGATGAATTGATTGCCTTGATCCTGGAAGGAATAGAAGACGTAAAAGGAGTTGATATAAATCTACTGGACCTTAGGGAAATCGAAAATACAGTTTGCGACTACTTTATCATCTGCAACGGTACTTCCAATACGCATGTAAACGCAATTGTATCCTCTATCCAAAAAAAGGTAAGCAAGGCCATACACGACAAGCCATGGCATGTCGAAGGCTCGGAAAATGCCGAATGGGTACTGATGGATTATGTGAACGTTGTGGTACATGTATTTCAAAAACACATTAGGGAATTTTATGACATTGAAGGACTTTGGGGAGATGCCAAGGTCACTATGGTGGAAAGTAGTTACAATTCTTAAGAAAAAATGGCAAAAGAGAACAATCCAAATAATACTCCGAAGAAACCACGTTTTAGCTCGTGGTGGATCTATGGTGTGGTCATCGCATTGATTATTGGCTTCCAATTTTTTGGTGGAAGCAATTTTTCCAGCACCGAAAAAACCACAACCTCCGAATTACAAGAATTTTTGCGCAATGGTGACATCTCCAAGATCGTCATCATTACCAATACGCGTCAAGCCAAGGTATACCTTACCGAGGAAGCCCTGAACAAGGACGTCCACAAAGGCGTGGCCGAAAAACCGCTGTTCCCTTCCACTGGTCTGGTACCGCAATATGTACTGGACTACGGGGATTTACAGATTTTCCAGAATGAGATCACGGAAATCAAGAAAGAGAACAACCTGGACACCATTGTCGAGTTTGACACGGAATCCAACGTGCTCGGCGAAATATTCCTTACCCTGTTGCCATTTGCCCTCATTATAGGTATTTGGATCTACCTGATGCGCAGAATGTCAGGCGGTGCAGGCGGCGGTGCAGGTGGACAGATTTTCAACATTGGGAAATCCAAAGCCAAATTGTTCGACGAGAAAACCGATACCCGCACATCCTTTAAAGATGTTGCAGGTCTGGAAGGAGCCAAAGAAGAAGTTCAGGAAATCGTCGAGTTCCTGAAAAACCCTGATAAATACACCTCTCTCGGGGGAAAAATACCAAAGGGAGCCCTTTTGGTAGGCCCTCCCGGTACCGGTAAGACCCTTTTGGCGAAAGCCGTGGCAGGCGAGGCGAAAGTGCCTTTCTTCTCACTATCCGGTTCTGACTTTGTTGAGATGTTCGTAGGTGTGGGGGCATCAAGGGTACGTGATTTGTTCAAACAAGCGAAGGACAAATCCCCTGCCATCATATTTATTGATGAAATCGACGCCATTGGACGTGCAAGGGGCAAAAACAACTTCACTGGTTCCAATGACGAGCGTGAAAATACATTGAACCAGTTATTGACCGAAATGGATGGTTTCGGGACCAATACCAACGTAATTGTGTTGGCGGCCACCAACCGTGCCGATGTACTGGACAAAGCATTGATGCGTGCAGGACGTTTCGACCGTCAAATCTACGTTGACCTTCCCGACCTGAACGAAAGAAAGGAAATATTCGAAGTACACCTTCGTCCCATAAAAACCGCTGAAACCTTGGATTTGGACTTCTTGGCCAAACAAACGCCAGGTTTCTCAGGTGCAGATATTGCCAATGTTTGTAACGAAGCAGCACTCATCGCTGCCAGAAAAGAGAAAAAAGCAGTGACCAAGCAAGACTTCTTGGATGCCGTGGATAGGATTGTGGGAGGTCTGGAGAAAAAGAACAAAATCATCACACCGGATGAAAAGAAAACCATCGCCTTCCACGAAGCAGGTCATGCTACCGTGAGTTGGATGTTGGAACATGCGGCACCATTGGTAAAAGTGACCATCGTACCTCGCGGACAATCCCTTGGAGCAGCATGGTACTTGCCCGAAGAGCGCTTAATCGTTCGTCCAGAGCAAATGTTGGATGAAATGTGCGCCACCATGGGAGGTAGAGCTGCAGAAAAGGTAATGTTCGGTAAAATTTCCACTGGTGCATTGAGCGATTTGGAAAAAGTAACCAAACAGGCTCGCGCCATGGTCACCATATACGGACTCAATGATGAATTGGGCAATATTACCTACTACGATTCATCAGGACAGAACGAGTATGGTTTTACCAAGCCCTACAGTGAAGAGACAGCCCAGAAAATCGATCAGGAGATATCCAAAATGATTGAAAAGCAATACGAAAGGGCCATTAAACTTTTGGAAGAAAACAAGGACAAGCTTACCGAACTTGCCGAAAGACTTTTGGACAAAGAGGTTATATTTAAGGACGATTTGGAAAAGATCTTTGGTCAAAGACCTTTCGAAAAAGAAGAGGAAAAGCTGGAGCCAGCAGAATAAATTCATTCAATAAAGTATAATCAAAGGAATTATATTGATTCGGTAGATAAGAACGCAACACCATAAATGGGGGTTTTTAAAAAACTTTTCGGAGGAGGAAAAAAGGTTTCCAAGGAAACTGCGGAAACCCGTGGTGACCACATGCCCGATTTAAAGATTCCCGTTGATGAGAAATTTACCATCTACTTCAAAAAAAATGGTGGCAAGTTTATCTACTGTGAAGATTTCGCGGAAGTTTCCGAAGCGCTCAAAAACATCATTTCGGAAAACGATTGGCAAAACCATCTTTTCTACTCCATGGACCCAAGGTTGGAAACCCGTTTTGCCTCAGAGAAGATTGACTTTACCAACAACCGCAACGAAAGTGAAATTTTCTTTACCACATGCGAGCACCTTGTCGCCCACAATGGCTCCATCTTGGTCTGCTCCAATCAGATCAAGGAAAAGAAGCTGAACGAACTACCTTCCAACTTGGTGGTTTTTGCCACCACGAGCCAGCTAGTGGATTCCATAAGCGAAGCACTCAAAATCATTAAAGAACGCTATCAAAAAGATATTCCCAATAACATTACCACATTAAAGCACTTTCAGCAAACGGCCGAAAACAAAGATGACTTTCTTTCCTACGGAAGTGCCTCAAAAAATGTATATCTTTTACTCCTAGAAGATTTCTAAATACATGAGAGAAATTTTGAGACGCTCCATAACAGGAGTGATTTATGTATTACTACTCCTAGGCGCGGTATTTCTAAGCTCTGATGCTTTCGATTTCCTGTTCATGGCATTTGGGCTTGCCTGTCTGTACGAGTTCAAAAGAATCGTAAGGCTTAAAGGTTATTACATCTTTATGGCTTATTTAGCACTTTGGTGGATTTTTATTTATCTGACCAATGACACCATGGTGGTAAATTTACTGATGTTGTTGACCATAACGGTGGACATCGCATTACTGATGTTCCTGTTTTCCAAAAAACCTAGGAATTTTACAAGCTTTCAGAAGTTTTTCATCGGACTCTTTTACATTGGGGGCGGATGCATTTTCTTAACGATGATTCCATACAAAATCGATGAATTCGCTCAGTTTTTGATCATGGGCATCTTTATTTTGATATGGGTCAACGATACGTTTGCCTACTTGGTGGGAAGAACTTTGGGGCGTACGAAACTATTTCCTGCAGTTTCACCAAAAAAAACCATTGAAGGTTCTGTAGGAGGTCTTATTTTTGCACTGATAGCCGCCTATTTTTTATCGTGGTACGAAACAAGGCTCACTTTAATGGAATGGATGGCAATGGCCTGTTTAATAGTGGTTGCAGGGAGTTTGGGAGATTTATTGGAATCAAAGTTCAAACGTATGGCCGGAGTAAAGGATAGCGGAGCTATCCTGCCCGGGCATGGTGGAATTTGGGACCGATTGGATAGCTTGGTCTTCGCTGCACCTTTTGCTTATTTGATTTTAACTATATTCTCCTATGTTTCATAAAGAGGGGCAAAAAATTATCATTACCACTTTTTTCATGGTGGTAGCCGCCGTTTTGGCCGCACAATACTTGATTGATGTGGAATGGGTTCGGCTTGTGGTTCAGATCGCTGCTTTAGTGCTCTTGATAGCCATTCTGCAGTTTTTCAGAAATCCCAAGCGATTGGTCACGCCCAATTTTGATGAAATATTGGCTCCCGTTGATGGCAAGGTTGTGGTCATCGAGGAAGTTGACGAACCCGAATACTTCAAGGAAAAAAGAAAGCAGGTATCCATATTCATGTCACCCACCAATGTACATGTGACCCGATACCCTGCAAGCGGAACGGTAACCTATTCCAAATACCATCCAGGGAAATACCTGGTGGCCTGGCACCCAAAATCCAGCACCGAGAATGAACGCACCACGATAATCCTGCATACCCCGAAATTCGGGGAAATCGGTTACAGGCAAATAGCGGGGGCCATGGCACGTAGGATCGTAAACTATGCCGAAGAAGGCGAACAAGTGACCCAAGGGGAGGATGCCGGTTTTATAAAATTTGGGTCGCGCGTGGATCTATTGTTGCCGCTTGACTGTGACATCACTGTAAAACTCAATCAAAAAGTAGTTGGGGCACGCACATGCATTGCTTCCGTAAGACCGTTGGATGATTAACGAAGAATTACATAAAAGGTTCAACGATGCCGTTAACTTTGTTAACGATTACACAGACCCCCTACCCGCAGATCTTCTGTTAAAGTTGTATGCCTATTTTAAGATTGCCAACAAAAACTTTGACAATCCCGGCAGTAGAACACCACTCATCAATGCTTTCAAGGCAAATGCCCTTTTCCAAGCCAAAAGAATCAGTGTGGAGGAAGCCATGGAAAAATATGTGGAATTGGTGGACAAAGAGCTTAAATCGCTCTAGGAAACCAAATCAGGGGTCGCGAACGACTTCTCAAAATACGTAAAGTAGATAGCCCCGAAAATCGTTACCAAAAAATATAGGGCCACCAGATAGCTTCCTATCGAAAAGTATGTATTGATTCCAAACCAATCATTGGTAAAATAAATCAATGCCAATCCTCCCACCCCTCGAATCACTTCAATCCAAACTGCATAGCTCTTGCGGTCCATAAGGGTTGTATAGCCATAAATACCGACAAATATAAAAGCACCGAAGAGCAAAAGCCCATCAAATCCAATGTCAGTATAGTTGTAGAACATAAAGAGCATCAAAACCATGGTGATAATCAATTGGAACAGTGCATAGCCCTTTAACGAATTGGAGGCTTCGGGCTGATACTTTCTGAAATTGTATACATTCTTGATGATGGCAATAGGGTATTTTTCCTTCACATCCTCGGGACGCCAACCGGTGGGCATAACCCAAATCCGCAATTTGTCCCAATAACTTTTGGTACGCCATGCATCTTGAATCAATCGCCATAAGTGCTGAAAATTAATGATGATGGGATTCCACGTATTGGCAGGTTTCAAAACACCGTATTGCGGGGGCACCTCATCCAACTCTTCCTGAAAAGTTCCGAACATCCTGTCCCAAACACAAAATATCTGTCCCAGGTTCTTATCGATGTACTCGGGATTAATGGCATGGTGCACCCGATGCTGTGACGGGGTCACGATCACGTACTCCAAAAAGCCCATTTTCCCAATATGCTGAGTGTGATACCAAAATTGAGCGAACAAATGAATAGGCGCCAATATCGCTATGACCTGGTTGGGCACTCCCAATAAGGCAGCGGGAATCAGCAACAGTGCGTAATACCCCAATAAGTTCGAAACGGGCTGACGAAGCGCACAGGCCAAATTAAACTCTTCACTGCTATGATGGATCACGTGCTGGTTCCAAAAAAAGTTGATGTGATGGCTCAACCTGTGGTTCCAATAACCCGCAAAATCCAATGCAATAAAGGCCACTACCCAAACCAGCCAAGTTGCTTTGATCTCCACCAAGGCCAAATGCTCCAATAAAAAAGGGTAGCTTACCAAAATGAGCACCAATCCCAACGAATCCTTGACCACATTGGTCAAACCAGAGCTAAGGCTGCTCACGGTGTCCATAAGGTTGTGTTTCTGATCTTTTACAAATCGGCCGTAAAGAATCTCGATCAATACCAAGCCGATAAAAAACGGTGTTGCATATAATAATGCCGTTGCATACGATTCCATTTCAAAAATTTAAAGTTTGCTCGATGCAAGTATGGGATTACATGCCTTTAAGTTACTCTAAATTTTTAAATAACTGAATATCATTTGCATCCGTTAAATCGGGAATATGCTCTGAGCGGGGTATACAAAAAACGCTTTGCGATTCTTCGGTAACCAAAACAGCAACAGCTTTGGGCAATTCCTTTTCGTCTCGAACAGGGTCAATGGGACAGTTTTTTAAATAGGGATGGATTTCTTTGCCCGAAAAACTAAAAATGTTCATGCTTACCCTTAGCTCCCCTGACTCATCCCTATACTTTGGAACATCCTCCACATTGGGTTTTTCAATAATTTGCTGTAGAAAACCATCCGAGGAAATGTCCATCACAGCAAACTTGGCTATGCGCTCCTCGGTGTAATCAAAACCTGAACTGCCGTAACTGATCAAAGCATGGGGGGCTTTTCTAGCTGACCTTAAATCTTTTAAAGCGCCAACGGAGTAAAGGTTGTCCCCATTGCAAACCGTGAAGGTGGTCTGTTTTAATTCAGGGTATTGATCCAAACATTGCTGAAGGGCATCGGCAGTGCCCAATGGTTTTGTCCTTCCCTCTGGCACGGATTGTACGGCCAATAAAACCTCCAGTCCACTTGGAAGATTGCCCTGCTCTTTCAAGTTTTGAAAGGCTTCATTTTCCGGGCTTGTGATCAAATACAGTTTTGTGTATCCCGCCTCCACCGCATTCTGAACCAAATAGTACAGGAAAGGCCTACCGTTTTTCCCTACGGGAATCAAACTTTTATGGGGAATGTTGTCCATGATCCCCTTTTGGTCCTCCCTGGTTTTTAAACTTCGCTTCATGCGTGAGGATGCACCACCTACCATAATAATCAAACTCGTATTTTCCATTCTAATCAACTTGTTAATTCCACTCTGTAAACTGCCTTGGCTCCTTGGTCCAAAAATGCCTGTTTTATGTTTTCCTCCATATCTTCCGTTACCATGGCCACCATACAGCCACCACCTCCCGAACCGATGATTTTTGTCCCGGTTGCCCCAGCATTACGTGCGGCATCCATCATTTCCACCATTTCCAAAGGCGTATTTTTGATTTCATTTTGCAAAATGATTTGATGCTGGTTCATCAAATCCCCCAAAAGTTGAATGTCGGGATTCTGCTTCAATAATTCCTTTTTTGCTTCCAGCGTGATGTGATAATTGTAAATGGTGGCATACCAATACCCCTGGAGTTCCTCGGGCACCAAATCAACATATTTTTCATAATCCGTCAAGGTGGCACGTTGCAGTTCAAGTTCTGGATGTACTTTTTTGACGGCATCCACGGCCTTCTGTGCATACACTCTGGCATTTTTCAAGACCTCCAAGGTCTTTTTGGGCACACCCGACTCCGCAACAAGTAATTTCCCCAAATTGGCATTCAGTCGAGTGCTTTCGCCATTTCGGGTATCGATATAAATCAAACCTTTTTGTGCTATGGTATACTGATCCATTAATCCCCCGGGCTGGTCAAAGAACATGACTTCGGCTTCGTATGCCCATCTCCCAATTTGATAATCACTGATTTCTTTGGATTTTCCTTGGGTTTCCACCAAAAAACGAATCCAGGCCACCACCAAAGCAGAGGAACTGGAAAGTCCAGCGTTCACGGGAATGTTTCCCGATATCTCGATATCGTAACCTTGATCAAACTGAAAACCTTGTTTTTTTAATACGGCCATTACCGACCTAAAATAATCATCGGATTGAATTTGCTTCAAATCATCGTTCAAAGCAATGGATGTCTCCGCTTCGAGGTCCAATAACCTTAACAGGTACCTATCGTCGGTATTTGGACTCGCCTTTAAATTAATATATCGATCAATGGTTCCAGCAATTACGGGCAATCCCAAATAATCTTGATGATCACCGTAAAAACAGATTCGGGCCGGTACTTTTATTTCAATCATTAACGCTCTTAGCTTATAATTTGTAACGGCTCAGTGTCCTTCCAATTGCCTCGTGTAAAATCAGGGAAAGGCTGTGGTGCCCCGTCACTGGCCACAGAACGTTCGCTCAATGGGGAAACCGCACTCCATAAACATCCTTCGTACACATTTTGATCCAAAGGAAGTCCCTTCTGCAGGCATTCCACGATTCGATATACCATGATTCCGTCCATACCACCATGGCCACTCCCTTTGGCAGCTTCGTTCAATCGTTTGTAAAGGGGATGATCATATTTTTCGTATAATTTTTCCAGCTGTTCTCCTTGCACCCAGGAATGATGGTCCTTGGTCAACCCTTCCACACCACCTTCCAAAGCTACGCGGGTCGGGAATCCGGCCAGAACACCTTTGGTTCCCTGTACCAGGTTCAATCGGGAATAGGGTCTTGGACTCGTTTCGTCCCATTGCACCATAATGGTTTTCCCAAAGTGGGTTTTGATGATGGAGGTATTCAAATCCCCTCCTTTAAAATCAAGTTGGTTCCATTTGTGGTCTTTAGGATAATTTTCCTCGGCATACAATTCCCTCCCTCTTGAAGGAGTGGAAAAAGAAACCAAACTACCGAAGGTATCCTCCTGTCTGGCCAAATTCATGTATTGGGCAACAGGGCCCAAACCGTGTGTAGGATATAAATTCCCGTTACGGTTGGCATAATGATGTGTTCGCCATGACCCAGTACCTCGCTCCTGCTCTTCCATTTGCCAACGCAATTCATGAACATAAGCTGCTTCGCCATGAAGTATTTCCCCAATCACGCCTTGCCGACACATATTGAGGAACATCAATTCATCACGGCTGTAGTTCACGTTCTCCAACATCATGCAGTGCTTTTGGGTACGCTCACTGGCATCCACGATACTCCACATATCCTGAATGGTAGTGGCTATGGGCACCTCAACAAACGCATGGGCTCCGTGCTCCATGGCGCCAATGGCCATCGGTGCATGGTTTGCCCAATTGGTAGCGATAAACACCACATCGGGCTTTACTTCTTTTAGCATGGTCCGCCACTTATCCTCATGGCCCCAATATTGCGCTATATTTTTATGACGATTTTCTCCAGCTGCTTCTTTTACCCATTGGGTCTTTTCTTTCACTAAATCCTCATAAAGATCACAGATGGCAACCACTTCGGTTCCATTTAAAGCGGCAAAGAACTTGGCATGGGTGCCTCCCCTCGCTCCAACTCCAATAAAGGCCGCACGAACCTTTTCCAATTTAGGTGCGGCAAATCCGCCCATGTAAGAGGAAGAAATAGGTCTTTCGGAATTGGCCCTTAAATAGGTCGGGGCTATGGAAACCACGGCGGCTGTCAACGAAGTTTTTTGGATAAAACTTCTTCTATCGAGGTTTTTCATTGGTTTTGAAGTCAATTGGTTATTATGCCTTCCAAAGTATGAAAAATAAAAAGAAAAGGGAAGTGAGCTTCCCTTTTCAAAATCAATCTACCATGTATTCTTGCACTTATTGCAAACTCGCCAAACTCTTTTCCAAAGTCTCAATCTTGGCCTCGGCATCAGCTGCTTTTTTGCGTTCCATCGCCACCACTTGTTCGGGGGCATTGTTCACAAAACGCTCGTTGCTCAATTTCTTTTCCACCGACTTTAAAAATCCTTTGGTATAATTGAGTTCTTCCGTAATCTTGGCGATTTCAGCTTCCACATCAATGGCTCCACTGATGGGAATGAAGTATTCGTTGCTTTTAACCCTAAAGGTAAGCGCTCCATCCAAACTGGCGTCCACAGTTTCCACTTTTGAGAGGTTTCCCAGTTTTAGGATAATGGTATCCATTTGCGGCCCCACACCTTCTGCATTCAGCATAAAGAGCTCCAACGCATCCTTTTGGGGGATGTTTTTTTCCTTTCTGATGGTTCGTACCCCGGAAATCACTTCGGAAGCAAATGCAAAATCCGCAATCAAGGTTGAGTCCACTTCTTTAGCCTCTGGCCATTGGGAAACGATCAAAGCATCCTCCGGCGTACGCTCGGCGATATGTTGCCACACTTCCTCAGTCAAGAACGGCATAAATGGATGCAACAATTTGAGGTTTTCCTCAAAAAGGCCCAATACCTCATCATATGTTTTTTGGTCGATGGGCTTTTGGTATTCTGGTTTCACAATCTCCAATAACCAGGAACAGAAATCGTCCCAAACCAATTTATAGGTAGCCATCAAGGCATCAGAAATACGATATTTGGAGAAATGGTCTTCTATCTCCACCAAAGTTTGATTGAACTTGGCCTTGTACCAGGCTATTCCTTTTTCTGCCGCTTCCGGTTGTGGGATATCTGCAACTTCCCATCCTTTTACCAAACGGAAGGCGTTCCATATCTTGTTGGCAAAGTTGGCCCCTTGTTGGCAAAGGGCTTCATCGAACATAATATCATTTCCTGCCGATGAGCTCAGCAAAAGTCCAACGCGTACGCCATCTGCCCCAAAATCCTCAATGAGTTTAAGGGCATCTGGGGAATTGCCCAATTGCTTCGACATCTTCCTACGCTGCTTATCCCTGACCAGCCCGGTAAAATAGACGTTTTCAAAAGGTCGCTCCCCCCTGTATTCGTATCCTGCCATGATCATTCTTGCCACCCAAAAGAATATGATATCCGGGGCGGTCACCAAATCGTTGGTAGGGTAATAGTAATTTACTTCTTCATTGTCCGGGTCCAAGATTCCCCCGAACACACTGATGGGCCACAACCATGAGGAAAACCATGTATCCAGAACATCACGGTCCTGTCGCAGGTCGGCTGCTTCTATCTTGGGTTTTATGGCTCTTGCAAGTTCCAAGGCTTCTTCAGGGGATTCGGCAACAACAAAATCCTCCTTACCGTCGCCATAGTAATAAGCGGGAATTTGATGGCCCCACCACAATTGACGGGAAATATTCCAGTCGCGAATACCTTCCATCCAATGGCGGTATGTATTTTCAAACTTTTTGGGGAAGAAATTAATGTCGTTTGTGTCAAAAACGCTTTCTAAGGCGGGTTTGGCAAGGTTTTCCATTTTCAGAAACCACTGATCGGACAATCTTGGCTCAATGACCACCTTTGTTCTTTCCGATGTCCCCACCTTATTGGTATGCTGTTCTGTTTTTACCAGATACCCTTTTTCTTCAAGCTCTTTTGAGATTTCCTTGCGCACCACAAATCGGTCCTTACCTTCATAATGAAGGCCATAGGAGTTCAAGGTAGCGTCATCATTGAAGATATCAACAACTTCAAGGTTGTGCTTATCCCCCAGATTTTTATCGTTTTCATCGTGTGCGGGCGTGACCTTAAGGCATCCTGTACCAAATTCCACGTCCACATATTCATCTTCAATTATGGGAATCACCCTATCGCAAATGGGCACAATGGCTTTTTTGCCGCGCAAATGACGGTATCTTTCATCATTGGGGTTGATACAGATAGCGGTATCTCCCAAAATGGTCTCTGGACGGGTGGTGGCAATCGTCACTTTTTCATCGGAACCTTCGATGGCATAGGACAGATAGTATAGATTACCTTGTCTTTCTTCATATATCACCTCCTCATCTGAAAGTGTTGTCTTGGCCTCAGGGTCCCAATTCACCATTCGGTACCCCCTGTAAATCAATCCTTTGTTATATAAATCAACAAAAACCTTGATTACCGATGCTGACATATCGTCATCCATAGTGAATTTGGTGCGGTCCCAATCGCAGGAGCAACCCAGTTTTTTCAATTGTTGAAGGATCACACCGCCATACTCGTTGGTCCAATCCCATGCATGCTTCAGAAATTCATCGCGGGACAATTTGGACTTGTCTACGCCATCGGCCTTCAATTTGGCAACCACCTTTGCTTCCGTAGCGATGGAAGCATGATCCATTCCCGGGACCCAACAGGCGTTTTTCCCCAATAGTCGTGCCCTACGGATAAGAACATCTTGTAGGGTATTGTTGAGCATATGCCCCATATGCAGGACCCCTGTAACATTTGGTGGGGGTATTACGATGGTATACGGCTCTCTTTCGTCCGGTTTGGAGCTGAAATAGTCGTTCTCCGACCAGTAGGCATACCAATGTTCTTCAACCCTTTTTGGGTCATATTTTGATGGGATTTCCATTTTTCGGTACAGTTTTTGTTCAATTGGACTGTGATTGGTTATTTGAAGGGAAAGCTAAATGTTAATTTTACGCCATTCTTCGGATTAGAGCCAATCCAGAAATACGAAACAAAAATAAGTAACGTTATTCTATAACAAAAGAATTTTGGATGCAGGTATCAAAACATCTACATTTGAAATTTACCCAAAAACCAAAAATGATGAAAAAAACTGTACTCATGCTGTTTGTAGGGCTTTTATCCTTAGGGGTATACGCTCAGGAAACTGCTAAAATCGAATTTAAGAGCGAGACCATTGATTACGGAGAAATTGACAGAGGTAGTGATGGTATTCGTGTATTTGAGTTTACCAACACTGGTAATGCCCCTTTGGTCATCAGCAATGTAAGGTCCAGCTGTGGATGTACTATCCCAAAAAAGCCAGAAGAACCGATTATGCCTGGGAAAACAGGAAAAATCGAAGTAAAATATGACACCAATAGGGTTGGCCCGATCAGAAAAGCCATCACTGTGACCTCCAATGCGGATACTCCAACGAAAGTCCTTAAAATAAAAGGTACCGTTAAGAATCCTGGAGCGAAGTAAGCAAAAAGAAAATTACACTTCAAAGAAAACCCCGAATCCAATTGGATTCGGGGTTTTTGTTTTTTTTAATCGTCGTCAAACATCTTTTTCAGGACGAAGGTAAACAGCAAATCCCTGTTGTATCGTTCAATCAGCACCTTTATCCGTTTTCCTTCCCTTTCATTTATCATTTTAAGGATTTCCTGTAGCTTATATTTATGCACCCTTTTTCCATTAACGGCCAGTATGACATCCCCTTCTCTTAAACCAGCCTCTGCAGCAGGGCTACCAGCTCTGATACCGGATACCACGATTTCGGGCACAAGGCTCAACCTTGTTTTGTTTTCCAATAAAATCTGAACATTCCCAAAAGCATCCTGTTCATCGCTCTTGACCACTCCATTGCTATTGGCAATACTTTCCGCTATATACCTAAGTCCATTGTGCTGCAAATCTATCCCAGCCAAATTGTACTGAAAGGGATCTTTGAAATTCCTGTTCTTCTTTAATGTGACCAGGCCGCGAGAATAATCGAACACCATATTAAAACGTTTCAGAAGCTCTCCCCCTACACTTCCATTACGGTCGCTCAGGCTATCCAAGCCCTTAAAGGATTCACGATAAGGAAAAGCCACTTTAGCTTCATTCAATTCAAAACCCCCTATCCGAATCCCGTTGATCTTACTGCGTTTCCCAAAAATATCCCCGCTTAGACCACGTCCCAAAAGGTCTTCATAATTTTTTTCCGGCACCTCCAGGCCTTTGGCTGGCTGATGAAACAACCACAAGGCATCGCTACTTCCCGTATCCACCAACAATTTGACAGGTATATTGGCTGTATCCTTCATTAATACAGTAGCTTGCATATATGCTTTTCTTGCTCGAACCATTAAAGGAATGGTCTGTGTTTTTCGTCGATTTCGGTAGGTATACAGTTCTGGGTTGTGCAATTTTATCCTTTTTGAAGCATAATTCACTTCAACAATAAAATCCCTGAATAGGTCGTACCCCATAATCCCATGAACGGGAATACCCAAGGAGGTGGAAAAATTGATATCCCTGTCCAAAACCACATAAAGGTCTTGGGAAAAATTCTTGGCATCCCCAAGCTCAAATATGTTTCCCTTGGAACTCAATGCCTTCATAGGTTCCCCACCACCCAAACCTTGAACGGTAACTTCGGTAACATTGTTGATAGAAATGGAATCCGACTTGGAAAGATTGAAAAGAATTGGCTTACTGACCCCCGAATCCAGAATAAAGGTCAGTTCGGTACCATTGATCTCCACCGGGATAACAATAAGGTTGTTGATGAGTTGAAACTTTATATTCTGGCGTTTCTCACCTTTGGGCAGATTGTACCCTTGCGCCAAAACCATAAAGGGCACAATTAAAAGAAATGCAAAAAAGATGGAATTTCTCCTCAACATACTAAATCTCAACTAGTCATACTTATTAAATATACAAATTAAGCTGTACTACAGGTAATACTTTAACATTTCAATAAGCACGTAATTATTCCATAAAGTTGTTGTTTTCGATAATTGGTTTTCCCATTTTTGCCAAAACTTTAGCACATGCCAAGTATCTCCAAGAAAGGGACACAAATGCCCGCATCGCCCATCCGTAAACTGGTGCCCTTCGCAGAGGTTGCCAAAAAACGCGGAACCCAGGTCATACACCTCAATATTGGACAGCCCGATATAAAAACACCAAAAGTGGCTTTGGATGCTGTTCGCAACCACAAGATTGAAGTACTTGAGTACAGCATGACCCAAGGCTCAGAGGCTTATCGCCAAAAAATTGCGGCCTACTATGCCAAACAGGATATTTTTGTTGATGCGGAAGATATCATCGTGACCACAGGAGGGTCGGAAGCACTGTCCTTCGCCATGGGAACCATCATGGACAATGGGGATGAAATTATAATCCCCGAGCCGTTTTACGCCAACTACAATGGTTTTGCCACGGCAGCGGGAGTAAATGTAAAACCTATAGCATCCTCCATAGAAAATAATTTTGCGCTTCCTCCCATTTCCAAGTTCGAGGAGCTCATCACACCAAAAACCAAGGCAATTCTGATTTGCAACCCTGGAAATCCAACGGGATACCTCTACAGCAAAGAAGAAATCCACCAATTGGCGGATTTGGTCAAAAAGCACAACCTCTTTCTTGTTGCTGATGAGGTGTATCGGGAATTTACCTATGATGGAAGGGAACATTATTCCATCCTGCAAGTTGATGGACTCGAAGAACATGCCATTGTGGTTGACTCCGTTTCCAAAAGATACAGCATGTGCGGCGCACGTATCGGTTGTTTGATTTCCAAGAACAGACAAGTGATCGATACGGCCATGAAATTTGCCCAGGCCCGATTGTCCCCTCCAACCTTTGCCCAGATCGCCAGCGAGGCGGCCTTGGAAACCCCACAAGAATATTTTGATGACGTAATCAAAGAATATGTTTCCAGAAGAAACCTCCTGATAACCGAACTGAATAAGCTCGAGGGTGTGAAAGTAGCCACCCCACAAGGTGCTTTCTACTGTGTCGCCGAACTCCCCATTGATGATGCCGATCACTTTGCCCAATGGTTGTTGGAAAGCTTTGAAGTTGATGGAAAAACCGTGATGGTAGCTCCAGCAGCAGGCTTTTACGCCACACCGGGATTGGGGAAAAATCAAATAAGAATTGCCTATGTGCTCGAAAAAGAGCAACTTGTAAAGGCCGTCCAAATTTTGGGCAAGGCCTTAACCGAGTACAACGCCCAGTGAACATACAGGAAAACATATCCTTAAAGAACTACAATACCTTTGGTATTGATGTGAAAGCAAAGTTTTTTGTTGAGATCACGGGACTGGTCCAACTTCAAAAAGCGCTGGAACTCAAAGCCTATCCCAAAAAGTTCATTATCAGCGGAGGCAGCAACATGCTGCTTACCAAGGACATTGATGCGCTGGTAATGCACATCCAATTAAAGGGCATTACTGTTGTCGAGGAAGATGAAGATAGCGTCGAAGTCAAAGTAATGGCTGGGGAAAATTGGCATGATCTGGTCATGTGGAGTTTGGAGCAAGGCTATGGCGGACTGGAAAACCTTTCACTGATTCCAGGTAATGTGGGGACGGCCCCCATTCAAAACATCGGTGCCTACGGTGTGGAACTCAAGGATCTTTTTGTGAGCTGTGCCGCCATGGATGTAAAAACCGGTGAGCTGGAAGGTTTTGACAACGAAGCCTGTGAGTTTGGCTACAGGGATTCCATTTTCAAGAACAAGGCCAAAGGAAAATACATTATCACATCCGTGGTCTTGAAGTTGACCAAAAAAAATCATGTACTCCACACGGGGTATGGCTCCATTGAAAATGAACTCAAGAACAGAGGAATCGTTCATCCCACCATTCAGGACATTTCTGATGCGGTAATCGCCATCCGAAGAAGCAAATTGCCAGACCCCGAAGAGATTGGGAACAGCGGCAGTTTTTTCAAGAATCCCATCATTTCCAAAAAGGCCTTTGACAAGTTCATCAAAAGGAATCCCAATGCCCCTTTTTATGAGGTTGATGAAAACCAGTATAAAATCCCTGCAGGCTGGCTCATAGAGCAGTGTGGGTTTAAAGGCAAGCGCTTTGGGGATGCCGGGGTACATGAAAAACAGGCCTTGGTCTTGGTAAATCACGGGAATGCATCGGGCAAGGAGATTTTGGATGTGGCCCAAAAAATTCAAGAAGAGGTACAAAAAAAATTTAAAATAAAGATTCGACCAGAGGTGAACATAATAAAATAACCCTCGCATTGAAACCAATAACGAGGGTTATACCAAACCAAACTAACCAAATTCATGTATGCTGTCAGGGTTCTTACACCCTTTATTTCTTTTCAATATCAACTAAAACAAAATGCTTTTTCTGTCTTAGCTTTGTCTTATATACGAGATAAATCCTATTTTAGATTTTTGCCCCCTAAAAAATTTTACCAAAAGCATCATAAATGAGCACATTGATCGAGAGACATATTGTTTCACTCCTTGCGGAAAAAGACGATAAGGCTATTTCCCTACTGTATGAAAATTATGGAGATACGCTCTTTGGAGTTGCTCACAAAGTGGTAAAGGATGAGGATTTGGCCCAGGATGTGCTACAGGAGAGTTTCATCAAAATTTGGAAAAAAGCGGATACTTATGATGCTTCAAAAGCCAAACTTTTTACTTGGCTGTTCCGAATTGTACGTAACACGGCCATAGATAAGTTAAGAAGTGTTAACAATAAATCGGACAAAGAGATCCAAATCGACGTTTCGGACGTATATAATGTAGGAGTAAAGAGCATTAACCCCGAACATCTGGACATCCAGGAAAACTTGGACAAGATTGAAGATAAGTACAGGATTGTTCTTGAAGCCCTGTTTTTTGAGGGAATGACGCAGCAAGAAGCGAGTGATGAATTGGATATTCCCTTGGGAACGATAAAGTCCCGATTAAAAATCGGACTTAGGGAACTTGGAAAGATTTACGGTACCACCATGTCTTTACTTCTGTTATTAAATCTGTTATCATGAAGGAAAAAGTTAAAATATTTTTAGAATCGGACATCTTGGAAAAGTATCTTTTGGGAGATACCACCAAAGAAGAGTCACAGAAAGCCGAAAGGTACATTGCCATGTACCCAGAGGTAAGGGAGACCTACGATACACTCCAGAAGAACCTGGAGACCTTTGCCAATTTGTACGCCAGAAAAACACCTGAAGGCCTCAAAGAGATCATCCTTGCCAGTGCCAGAAAGGAAACCATGGTCAGCAAAAGGTTCATGCGATACGCCGTTGCAGCGAGCATTGCCATTATGATTTTCGCCGGCTCCTCCCTTTTCTTCTGGAACCAGAACCAGACCTTGCAACAGGAAAACACCATGGTAACCAACCAAATCAAGTATTTGGAGGATAACATGAAAGACCAGTTGGCCGATATGAGAAATCAATTTATTGTTCTCAACAACCCTGCTACAAAAAAATATCAGGTAAAAGGGGAACGTGAAGCCAAGGAACTCAAGGCCATTGCCTATATCAACCCCGTGAAAAAACTTTCATACATCAATGTGAGCAATGTTCCAGAACTCCCTGAGAACAAGTGCTTCCAGATGTGGGCCGAGGTAAACGGTGAATTGGTCAACTTAGGTGTGATCAAAAACTTTGATGAAAAGGACAAGCTCCTTGCTTTGCCCTATGCCGATAATGCCGTAGGCTACATTACCATTGAACCGGAAGGCGGAAACAACACCCCTTCTGTGGACAATATCGTTGCCAACATCCAATATTAAGGCTCAGTTTAAAGAAACCTTAAACACCACATCCTTTAGCAAGGTATTTTGTACCTTTGTCCAAAAGTTGGAATATGAAGTTAGCATTAGTTACCATTGGATTGTTGGCCCTTGCATTTGCAGGTATCGCCATTAAAATCTGGGGGAAAAAGAACGGGGAATTTGCAGGAACCTGTGCAAGCCAAAGTCCATTTTTGAACAAAGACGGGGAAGCTTGTGGATTTTGCGGTAAACTCCCTGAAGAGCAAGATTGTAAAAAAGACACCGTTACAAATCCTGAATAATCCTTAATTTTCAGGAAAGAATCATTTTTTGGAAAAAACCGAAAATCCCATCAAGGAGATTATTCAAAAGGCAAAAGCAGGAAACCAAATTGCCTTCAGTACACTCTTGGACACTTTTTGGAACGATGTCTACGGTTTTCAAATACTTCGCACCAAAAATGAGAACGACGCAGAGGATATCACTATCCGAACCTTTTCAAAGGCGTTTGATAAAATCGATACCTACGACGAAAACTACGAGTTCAAAACTTGGCTCATAACCATTTCCAAAAATCTTCATGTAGATCTTCTCCGAAAACGCAAGAGAAGCCTCATGAACGAAATGGAATCGCGCGGTGATGAGGTAAAAAGGGTTTTGGATGAAACCCCCACAGTGGAAGACCGATTGATCACCGAGCAGAACCTCGCCCATCTTCTGCAGGATATCAAAAAATTGAAGCCCCATTATCAAAAGGTCCTCAACCTGCGCTATTTCCAGGAAATGAGCTATGCCGATATTGCCAAAGAGCTCAATGAGCCCGTGAACAATGTGAAGGTAAAATTGCTTCGGGCCAAAAAACTTTTGGCGGAAATCATCAAAAAAAAGTGACCCACTTCAAGGCACGAACTTTCCCTCCCAGTTTCTTATCTTTGTAAATCAAAATTTGTTGTATGAGCACAAGCGTAGCAGAAAACGTAATTCCACCCAAAGGAAAGCCAAAATGGCTAAGGGTCAAGCTCCCAACGGGTAAAAAATACACCCAACTCAGGGGCCTGGTGGACAAGTACGACCTCAATACCATTTGCACCTCCGGTAGCTGCCCCAATATGGGCGAGTGCTGGGGAGAAGGTACTGCAACATTCATGATTTTAGGAAACATCTGTACCCGCTCCTGTGGGTTTTGCGGTGTTAAAACAGGCCGTCCGGAAACCGTGGACTGGGCAGAGCCCGAAAAAGTGGCCCGCTCCATAAAGATCATGAACATCAAACATGCCGTGCTCACATCCGTAGACCGTGATGACCTTAAAGACATGGGCTCCATTATCTGGGCAGAAACGGTACAAGCCGTTAGACGAATGAACCCAGAGACCACCATGGAGACCTTGATTCCCGATTTCCAAGGAATATCCACCCATTTGGATAGAATCATAAACGTGGCTCCTGAAGTGATTTCCCATAATATGGAAACCGTGAAACGGCTCACTCGCGAAGTAAGGATTCAGGCCAAATATGAGAGAAGCCTTGAAGTACTGGACTATTTAAAGAAAAATGGGGCAAAAAGGACCAAATCAGGTATCATGCTGGGCCTTGGGGAAGAAGAGGATGAAGTGATCGCCACCATGGAAGACCTTAGAAAGGCAGATGTGGATGTGATCACTATTGGACAATATTTACAACCCTCCAAAAAACACCTTCCCGTAAAACAGTTCATTTTGCCGGAACAGTTCAAAAAATATGAGGAAGTAGGTTTGGAAATGGGCTTCAGGCACGTTGAAAGTGGAGCTTTGGTCCGCTCATCGTACAAAGCGCACAAGCATATACACTAGCACCATCCACTTCCCCCGATTATGAAAAACATCACTGTTGGTATCAATGGCTTCGGCCGTATCGGTAGAACCCTTTTCAGGCTTTTACTGAAGCATCCGAACATCAAGGTTGTGGCCATAAACGATTTGGCCAACGCTGAGACCTTGGCCCATCTGCTGAAATATGACAGTATTCACGGGGTATTGGACCACAAAATATCCCACAAAGACCATCAGATTCTGGTCGATGACAGGGAAATACCCGTTCTCAACCATGCCCATCCCAAAGAAATAGACTGGAAATCATATGATGTCGATATTGTAGTGGAATCCACCGGAAAATTCAAGTCCAGGGAAGATTTGGAACTCCATTTGGAAAACGGGGCGAAAAAAGTGATTCTTTCCGTTCCTCCCTTGGATGATTCCATCAAAATGGTGGTCCTGGGTGTCAATGAAGGAATTATAGAACCTGAGGACCAAATCATTTCCAACGCATCCTGTACCACCAACAATGCCGCTCCGATGATCAAAACGATCAATGATCTCTGCGGGATAGAACAGGCGTACATCACCACGGTGCACTCCTACACCTCCGACCAAAGTCTGCACGATAGTCCTCACCGTGACCTCAGGAGGTCCCGAGCAGCAGGTCAATCCATAATTCCAACCACAACGGGAGCGGCAAAGGCACTGACAAGTATTTTCCCTGAATTGTCCGATGTGATAGGGGGATGTGGCATTCGAGTGCCCGTTCCCAATGGTTCACTCACCGATATTACCTTCAATGTTATCCAAGAAACCTCCATTGAAGAAATAAATGCTACCTTTAAGAAGCAAGCGAACAGTGACCTTAAAAACATTTTAAGCTACACCGAAGACCCTATTGTTTCCATCGATATAAACAATAGTTCTTACTCTTGTACGTTTGATTCTTTGATGACATCCGTAATAGGTAAAATGGTGAAAATCATTGGATGGTACGATAACGAAACTGGATATTGCTCCAGAATTATTGATTTAATAGCTTTGCTGATAAAGAAAAATTACGTTTGACCTTCAACCTGACAAACAAAAGGATAGGCAAAAATTTGCTGCTACTCTTGTGCATGGCCATATGCACACAACCCACCTTTGCTCAAAACGATGGGAACTCAACCTCCACGGTCAAGGCCATTTTTGATGAATTCATGCATTATCGTCATGAAAATAAAGTGGACAAGGCCTTGGAGACCCTAAAAGAGGCAGCCAATATTGCCGAAACCAATGAAGACTCCAAACTTTTATTGGACACCTATCATCAATATGCAAGACTGTTTTTGGAGGAAGGTGATCGCGAATCCGCAACGTTTTACTGGGACAGGGCCAGTATTTTACTCAAAGATACCTCCTACTCCTATGGGGAAGCCTTCCATTTGTATTTGGATGCTGCACTCAGGTATGATGAGGGCAACAACTTCCAAGCACTGAAACAACTGGAAGAATCCAGAAAACTCAGCAACAACAGGAACCTTAGCAACAACATCCTATTGTTGGAGGCCAACATTTACAGCAATATCGAGAAATATGATGATGCGGTAAAAAACCTGCATGCACTTATTGTGAACGCAGATGACAAGGAACGTGCCTACCTAGCGACAAAGGCCAATCTGCAATTGGCCAAAATAAGTGTGACCTTGGACGATTTGGAAGAAGGCATCATACATTCCAAAGCTTCTTTGGAACTGGCACAAAAACATGGTTTTGCCAAAGAGATCAAAAACTCCTATGAGCAATTGGCCCGGATTTATGAGGCGAACGGAAATTTTGAGGAATCCTTGGGCTATGCCAAACAATTGGCCCAAATCAAAGATTCCGTTTTCAATGCGGAAAAGACCAAACTGGAAGCCGATATAGGCGCAAGGGTGCGCAACGAGCACCAAATGAACGAAATGAACAAGCTCCAAGCCCAAAATGAGGAGTTGAGCGAATCCAAAAACCGTTCAGAGATCACTGCGATATTGACATCGGCCTTTTTGACCATCATATCGTTATTGGCGGTATCCTTGTTCAGGAACAACCAGATCAAACTTAAAACAAACGATCTTCTTTATACCAAAAACAAGGAATTGGAATTGGCAAGGGACGCCGCGGTTTCTGCCATGGAGGCAAAGACCAATTTCCTTTCCACGGTAACCCACGAACTACGGACACCGCTGTATGCCGTCACGGGACTGACCCACCTTTTATTGGAGGAGAATCCATCGGAACATCAAAAGGAGCATTTGAAATCACTGAAGTTTTCGGGGGAATACCTACTAAACTTCATCAATGATATTCTTCAGATCAATAAAATCGATGCCGAAAAACTGGAGCCCCTCAGTATAGAGTTCAAACTGCACAAAGTGCTGGAAGACGTTGTGGAATCACTTCAGCAAAACGCCAATGAGAAAAAGACGGAACTGGTACTGGACTATGACCCGACCATCCCGAAGAAATTATTGGGAGATCCCATCAAGCTATCCCAAATATTCATGAACCTTGTCGGCAACGCCCTTAAATTCACCAAAAACGGTAAAGTAGAGGTCATAGCCAAGATGTTGAAAAAAGATGAAGATCAGGTAAAACTTTATTTTGAAGTAAGGGACAATGGCATCGGAATTTCAGAAGAACAACAGAAAAACATCTTCGATAGCTTTGAGCAAGGATCCATTCAAATCAACAGGGAATACGGAGGAACAGGTCTTGGATTGACCATTGTAAAAAGCCTGGTGGGCCTATTTGGCAGCACCATTCACTTGGAAAGTGAACTGGAACAGGGAAGCTCCTTCTATTTTGAAATGGATTTGGATTATGAAAGTAAGCAGGGCGAAGACATCGCCTTTGAACTCAATCCAGAAGAATTCCAGTTTAAGGGATTGCACGTTTTGATCGTGGAAGACAACAAAATCAATCAGGTGATCACCAAAAAAATGTTGACCAAAAAAGAGATTACCTGCGATATCGCCAACAATGGGAACGAAGCAATCGATCTAGCTAAAAACAACACCTACGATGCCATTCTAATGGACATCCACATGCCCGGCATCAGTGGCGAGGAAGCCACACGACAAATACGCAAGTTCGACCAGAACATCCCCATTATCGCACTTACGGCCATTTCATTGGATGATAGCTTGGACAGCTTCTACGAAGCGGGCTGTAACGATGTGGTGACCAAACCGTTCAAGCCAGAAGTGTTCTATCAAAAAATCGGGGAGAACATTTTTAGGAGCAAAATGGAAGGTTCCGTCTAGAACAATCCTTCAACAGCTTTTTTCAGAACCACTCCATCTTCATCGGAAAAGCTATGCGCAATTTCCAAAAAATATAGCCCATCCACTCTGCCTTTTAATCTCACAAAATCCTTTTCTGTGGTCAGCAGCATTTCATACCCTTGGAACTGTTGAATCTCCTTATCGGTAAAGTGATGGTGGTCCCCATATTCAAAATGCTCAAAGTCCAATCCAATGGATTTCAAGTGTTCAACCAAAGGTTCTGGAGAGGCTATTCCCGTTACCAAAGCCACTTGTTCGTTCTTCAATTGGGACAATTTCATCTCCACCCCTTCCCCATTGCTTACAACATCATGATATTGCAATGATGCAAACAACACCTTTTGATGCTTTCTGGGATTCAGTTTTGCTCTAATGGCCTTCTTTTCGTCTTCCGGCAATCCAATGGGGCATTTGGTCACAATGATCAAATCGGCACGTCTGGCCTCTTTCCTTGCATCCCGAAGGCTACCCGTGGGCAAATACCAATCATCCACATACAAATTATGATAAGTGGTAAGTAAAATTGAAAAACTCGGCTTTACTTTTCTATGCTGAAAAGCGTCGTCCAAAACAATGACATCCGGTTGAACCAAACTTTCCAGTTTCTCGATACCATTCCGTCTATCGGCATCAACGGCAACTATCACTCCAGTAAATTTTTGATGGATTTGATACGGCTCATCCCCCAATTCCAAAACAGTGCTTTCAGCATCGGCCAAGTAAAATCCTTTGGATTTACGCTTATACCCCCTACTGAGCACCGCCACTTTTCGGTCAGATAATATTCGCAGCAAATGTTCGGTCATTGGGGTCTTTCCGGTACCACCAACACTCAAGTTGCCCACACAAATCGTCGGTGTTCGGTATGATTTGGATGAAAAAACACCCACATTGAACAAGAAGTTTCGAACATGGACCACCAAGGCGTAGATCAACGAAATGGGAAACGCTATTTTCCGAAGCAATTGAAGCATTGAACGAAAATATAATATTTTATCTTTAGCCCAATTAACATTTTTAAAATGACCGTTAACGAGATAGCAAAAACGCTGGAGGAATTGGCGCCTTTGGCACATGCCGAGGATTTTGACAACGTGGGCCTGTTGGTGGGCGACCCAAACATGAAGGTAGAAGGTATTCTGGTCACTCTGGACACACTGGAAAACGTAGTGGACGAGGCCATTGCAAAAAAGTGCAATCTGATCGTGAGCTTCCATCCCATCATTTTCAAAGGCTTGAAAAAGTTGACTGGAAGCAACTACGTGGAACGCGTTGTCCTCAAGGCCATTGCCAACAACATTGCCATATATAGCATGCATACCGCATTGGACAACAGTAAAATGGGCGTCAATGCCAAAATCTGTGAGGTCTTGGGGCTCAAAAACCCCGAAATCCTGATTCCAAGGGCAAAGAGCATCAAAAAATTGACCACCTATGCTCCCTGTGCCGATGCGGAAAAGATAAAACTTGCCCTATTCAATGCCGGTGCGGGGGATATTGGAAAGTATAGCAATTGCAGCTACAGTTTGGAAGGCGTGGGAAGTTTCAAGGCGGAAAACGGTGCCAATCCCGCTGTTGGAAAAGTAGGTGAGGTTCATTTTGAAAAAGAGACCATGATCAACGTCATCTACTCCTTTGAGAAGGAAAAATCCATTTTAAAAGCGCTTTTTGATGCCCATCCTTACGAAGAAGTTGCCTATGAAGTGCTCACTCTTGAAAACACCAATCAAGATTTGGGCATGGGGATGATAGGTTACCTTGATGTGGAAATGGATGAAAAAGAGTTTCTGCTCAAGGTCAAGGAACGCATGAGCGCTTCTGTGGTAAGACATTCCCAATTACTGGGCAACAAGGTAAGCAAAGTCGCTGTTTTAGGGGGAAGCGGAGCTTTTTCCATAGGTGCCGCAAAGAAGGCGGGAGCCGATATTCTTGTTACCGCGGACCTAAAATACCACGATTTTTACCAAGCCGAAAACCAACTGGTAGTCGCCGATATTGGGCACTTTGAAACTGAGCAGTTTACAAAAGATTTATTGGTTGATTATCTTACGAAAAAAATTCCTAATTTTGCAGTCTCTTTATCGGAGAGTATAACGAATCCCATCAAGTATTTATAAAATATATGGCGAATAAGAAAGAAAGCACTGTGGAAGACAAGTTGAGAGCATTGTACGATTTACAGCTCATTGATTCCAGAGTGGATGAAATCCGCAATGTTAGAGGCGAATTGCCTTTGGAAGTAGAGGACTTGGAAGACGAAGTTCTTGGTCTTAAAACCAGAATGGACAAATTGAAAACGGATGTTGAGACCATCAACTTTGAGATCACTGCCAAAAAGAATCTCATCGATGAGTCCAAAGCGCTTATCAAAAAATACAGCGAACAACAAAAAAATGTAAGGAACAGCCGCGAGTTCAATTCCTTGAGCAAAGAAGTGGAATTCCAGGAGTTGGAGATTCAATTGGCCGAAAAGAACATCAAAGAATTCAAAGCCCAGATTGAGCAGAAAAAAGAAGTGATTGCACAAACCAAGGAAAAGCTATCCGAGCGTGAAGGTCACTTGAAGCACAAGAAAGGTGAGCTGGACGCTATTCTTGCAGAAACCGAAAAAGAGGAAAAAGCCCTTTTGAAAAAATCTGAAGAGTACGAAGACAAAATCGAAGAGCGATTGGTCAAAGCGTACAAAAGAATCCGCCACAATGTGAAAAACGGTTTGGCTGTGGTTCCTGTTGAACGTGGAGCCTCGGGTGGATCGTTCTTTACCATTCCACCACAGGTGCAGGTAGAGATTGCATCCCGAAAAAAAATCATTACCGATGAGCACAGTGGGAGAATTTTGGTAGATCCACTTTTGGCCGAAGAAGAGCAAGAAAGAATGGAAAAGCTTTTTGCCAAGCTTTAAATCCAACATCTATTAAGAAATAAAAGCCACCTCAAAAGGTGGCTTTTCTGTTTTTATGCTATGTCGTCATTCCTTAGGAATACTATTTCTATTTTAAGATGTCTCGACTACGCTCTACATAACAATAGACATTTTAATTTTACTATTCTAAAAGTGAGAGAAACCTATCTTCCACTTCCTGCGACTCCCAATTTTCTTCAATATTAGGCATTTGCATCACTTGTTGCATAATCTCTTCTTGCCTATCACCAATCGCCAATGCTTCAGAATAGGGTCTATCCGAAAAAGTAACACGGCTATACACGGGCACCCATTTTTCTGGGTGCTTCTGCGCAAAATGTTTTTCAATCTTCTTTTGCAACAGAAATTTTGGGTCAGCTGTTTTACTGCTCATTTCCACAAAGTTCCTGTAGCTCAGCTCTGCAATGGCATCGGCATTTGGTTTTCGTTCCTCTTGGTATTCGGAAAAAATAGTATCCCAATCATCCCCATGCTTTTCCATAAGTTGATTGAGCACGTAGATATCCTCAAAACCGGCGTTCATGCCCTGTCCATAAAAGGGCACTATGGCATGGGCCGAATCCCCAACTAGGGCCACCTTGTTCCAGTAGGTCCATGGATAGCACTTCATAGTCACCATGGCACTGGTAGGATTGGTAAAAAAGTCCTTGGTCAAATCCTCGATTTCCTTGCGAACGTTCGGGAAATACTTTTTGAAAAATTCCTTGGCATCATCCACAGTTTTTAGGCTCTCAAAAGAAATTTCTCCTTCGAAAGGCAAAAACAAGGTACAGGTAAAGCTGCCATCAATATTGGGCATGGCAATGAGCATAAACTCTCCGCGCGGCCATATATGGAATGAGTTTTTGTCCAACTTGTGGGTACCATCATCGTTGGCGGGAATGGTAAGCTCCTTATACCCCACATCGATAAAATTCTGTGAGTAATTGAACCTACTACGGCGTTGCATTTTATGGCGAACCCTGGAAAAAGCCCCATCACAGCCGAAAATCAAATCATATCCATATTCCTTCCACTCACTTTTTTCCGTTTCCCCCGTGTAGATTTTGGCTTCTGGCAAATTCACGTCCCAGACTTTCTCATTGAATCGGAACGTAGCTCCTTCTTCCTCTGCGAGATCAATCATCCGTTTGTTGAGGACACCTCGGGATATGGACCAAATGGCTTCCCCATCTTTTCCATATTTTTGGAAATACATGGGTTTATCATTCACATGCATGGCGCGCTTATCCAATGGAATCGCAATGTCCTTTATTTTATCCCCAATGCCAACCTCATCGAGGGAGCGCCATCCCCTATTGCTCATGGCCAAGTTAATGGACCTTCCCGAAAACTTGATGGTCCTGATGTCCGGTCTCCTATCAAAAACGGTAACGGTATGCCCAATTCTTCGAAGATATATTGCTAATAGAGAACCCACCAATCCGGAACCGATGATGGCTATGTTTTTTGGAGTCTGCGCCATAATTGCCCAATGGGCGAAATTCTGATTAAAGCTGTAAAAATAAGCATTTTGCCCGGTAAACTGTTCTGATTATTCGGTTTCACTTAACCCGATTCAATTTTTGTTTAATTTTTTATTACTTTTATTAAACAATAAATCATATTGGCGCACAAGAAACCGCATTTACCCACGAAAACATGTCCAGTTTGTGAAAGACCCTTTGCTTGGCGAAAAAAATGGGCCAAGGATTGGGAACAGGTCATTTATTGTAGTGAACGGTGCAGAAAAAACAAAAACAAGCATGAAGACTAGTCTTATTTGGTTTGGAAATAATCTCCGCGTCCATGACAACGAGGCCTTACATAAGGCTGCACAGGCCGACCGTATGATTGCCGTATATTTCTTTGATCCAAGACAATTTCAGATAAACGCTTATGGTTTCAAAAAAACGGAACGGTTTAGGGCCAAGTTTTTATTGGAGTCTGTTCATCAGCTTAAAAAGAATTTAGAAAAACTCAACGTTACCTTGCTCGTCCATCATGGGAAACCAGAAGTCAAGGTTCCCGAATTGGTGGAACGCTACAAGATTGATAGCGTCTATCTTCAAAACGAGTGGACTTCAGAGGAACATGATGTGATTCAACATGTTCAAAATCGTTTACCTAAGACCGTATCGTTCCATAAAACATTCGACCAGTTCCTTTTTCACCCCGAAGACATTCCTTTCGATTCCTATGCTCAGATTCCACAAGTATTTACGGTTTTCCGAAAAAAATGCGAAAAGCATGTTCAGGCAAGGCCGTGTTATGAAAAACCAAAGGTTTTCCCTACAGATAATCGAGTGGAGTCCCAGTCAAATACCCCTAGCTTGGAAGACCTTGGTTTTTCCCAGTTCGAAACGGACCATAGAACGGCCTTTCCATTTGAAGGAGGGGAGGACAAAGCTTTGGAACGAATGCAACATTATTTTTGGGACACCAAAAAACTGGGCTATTATAAAAAAACGAGGAATGGACTTGTAGGCATCGATTACAGCTCTAAATTCTCACCTTGGTTGGCCAATGGCAGTATTTCCGCACGTACGATTTATTGGGAAGTAAAACGTTTTGAAAAGGAGATCAAGAAAAATCAGGATACCTACTGGTTGATTTTTGAACTGATTTGGAGAGATTACTTCAAATATGTTTCCCTGAAGCATGGCAACCAAATCTTTAAAATTGATGGCATTCTTCAAAAGGAGTATGATTGGCACACGAACAAGGCGGCCAAAGAAGATTGGATTAATGGTAAAACAGCTGATGATTTTGTCAATGCCAATATGATAGAGCTTAAAAAGACAGGCTGGATGAGCAATCGCGGCCGACAGAACGTAGCAAGTTACTGGTCCAAACACCTGAAACAGGATTGGCGCATCGGGGCCTCTTATTTTGAAGCCATGCTCATTGACTACGATGTGCACAGTAATTGGGGCAATTGGATGTACAATAGCGGCGTGGGCAACGACCCAAGGAACAGGACCTTCAACACCAAGAGTCAAGCAGAGCGGTATGACCCGAACAAAAAATTCCAGAGCCTTTGGCTCCAACCCACCTTATTCTAATTCATGAAAACACTTAGACTTATTCTTGGAGATCAGCTAAATGTATCCCATAGTTGGTTAGACCAAGTAGATGATGACCATATATACCTGATGGCCGAGATGCGACAGGAAACGGACTATGTAAAACATCATATCCAAAAGGTCGTGGGATTCTTCCAATCCATGCGGAATTTCTCAAATACCCTTCAAGATGAGGGACACCATGTTGAATATTTTAAAATTGGGGACCAAAACAATCCACAAAACCTACCCGACCTTATAGAGCAAGCCATATCCAATCACAAGATTGAAAAATTTGAATACCAATTGCCCGATGAATATCGATTGGACCAACAGCTCCAAGAAATTTGCGAATCCACGTCCATCCCCTCCGAGGCTTTTGATACGGAACACTTTTACACTAACCGGGATGAGCTGGAAAATCATTTTGAGGGCAAGAAACAACTATTGATGGAAAGTTTCTATCGGATGATGCGGAAAAAGCACGATATACTGATGGAAAACGATCAACCCGAAGGTGGAAAATGGAACTTTGACCAGAGCAATCGAAAAAAATGGGACGGCTCTCCCAGCATTCCAAAGGAACTTTCATTTGATACCGATGTTACCGAACTACTGGAAGAAATCAAAAGCGCGAAAATAAATACCTTTGGAAATATTGATTCCAAAAACTTTCCTTGGCCCACCTCCCACCAAGAATGCAAGGAGCTTTTGGATTTTTTCTGCTCAAGGCTGTTAGTCTGTTTCGGCGATTATCAGGATGCTTTGCATACCCAAGAAAAATTCTTGTTCCACTCCCGTTTGTCCTTCGCCATGAACAGTAAAATGCTTTCACCCAAGGAAGTTATCGACACCGTAGTTGATTTTTATCATGAGCATAGAGACGATATCGATATTTCACAAGTGGAGGGGTTTATTCGTCAGATTTTGGGTTGGCGCGAATACATGCGTGGCGTGTATTGGAAAGAAATGCCAGACTACGCCAAATTGAACAAACTGGAGAACCACAACCCCCTGCCCGATTTCTTCTGGACGGGAAAGACGAAAATGAACTGCCTGCACCAAGCCATTTCGCAAAGTTTGGACGATGCATATGCACATCACATTCAGCGCTTGATGATCATCGGCAACTATGCCCTGCTTACCCAAGTGGACCCCGCAGAAGTGGATGCATGGTATTTGGGCGTATACATTGACGCCATAGAATGGGTGGAGATTACCAATACCAGAGGCATGAGCCAATTTGCGGATGGAGGCCTGGTAGCCACCAAACCCTATGTGAGCAGCGCCAATTACATCAATAAAATGGGAAATTATTGTAAGGAATGCTCCTATAGTCATACTGTTAGGTCGGGAGAGAACTCGTGTCCGTTCAATTCGCTGTACTGGAACTTTTTGGAGGAAAAAAAAGCACACTTCAAGAACAACCAACGGATGTCGATGATGATGAGCTTATTGGAGAAGAAAAGCAAGGAAGAGTTGAACGAAATACAAGAAAGAGCGCACAAAATCATAGAACACTCCGATGAATTTTGATTTTATGCATTCTTTGAAATCCGATAGCTGGTCTGCTCTCGTATATCTATTAGAATATTCCGCTACGGCGTCTATATATAAAAAGTCCTTCACAATACGTTGCGAAGGACTTTTCACTTTTAAAGGAGTCTTGTCTTATTTCAAGATTTCATCCACGATTCCGTATTCCACGGATTCTTCGGCGCTCATCCAGTAATCACGATCAAAATCCTTCATCACTTTGTCATAATCCTGTCCGCAATTCTCTGAAAGAATTTTGGCTCCCAATTCCTTGGTCTTGATGATTTCCCTAGCCTGGATTTCTATATTGGACGCCTGTCCCCTAGCTCCACCACTTGGTTGATGGATCATGACACGGGCGTGCGGCTGAATGAATCTTCTGCCCTTTTCCCCTACCGACAACAGAATGGACCCCATAGAAGCGGCCAAACCGGAACATACCGTGGAGACCGGGCTTTTTATCTGTTTAATGGTATCGTAAATAGCAAAACCGGAGGTTACATACCCTCCTGGGCTATTGATAATCAATTGAATCTCTTTATTGTTCAACATATCCAAATACAGCAACCTGTCGATTACGTGCTTTGCAGAATCATCGTCTACTTGGCCCCACAAAAACACTTTGCGGTCTTCTAACAGTTTTTCTTGGATCAATTCCTGAACCTTTCCTTTTTTTGAACTCATTTTTTACGTGTTGTAAGACTTCAAAAATAATCAAATTCCAAGGAAGTTACCGCACTTGTTTTTCACAATACACCCATTATGATTTTATCTGCACTTTTTGAGAGACCACATCCTTGATCGGAATCACAAATTTGCCGTCTTCGGTTTCCAGTGTAAGACTGTTGTTATCGATGGCCTTGATGGTTCCTTCATCGTTGCCAATTATGATTTTATCCCCTACCACATAGGTTTTCCGGGTATAAAACGCCCTTAGGATATCCGCGACAATTTCACGAGACCCCAAACCAACACCCAAGGCGAATGCCAAGAGGAAAGAACCTAAAATCAAGGTAATGTTGTTGGTTATGATCGTGGTATCCACTCCTGCTTGGTTCAATGCGGTAATGGACATAAAAATGACAATCACGTAGAAAAACAGGTTGCTCACAATATTGGAACCTCCAAATTCCAGCGAATCGAACAATCGCTTAACGGTCTTCTTCACAAAGTTTCCAATGTAGAACCCAAGCATCAATAGTGCCAATGCACTAAAGAATCGTGGAAGGTAATGCAAGAGGTTACCGATTTCCTTGGAAATGATCTTCCAATCCAAAATATCGGCGGCCACAATCAAAAAGACCAAAATCAAAAACCATCTAACAAAGCCCAATATCACTTTAATGACATCCACATTTAGATCGCCCTTGCCGGTCACATCCATGCCATTGATCTTATCGTTGAGCATATCCACTTTGGCCAGCTTCAGGATTTTCTTGAGGAGGAAGAGCACGATTTTGATGACGATCCAACCTAAGATTAAAATAACGATAGCCCCCAAGATTTTGGGAAAGGCCAATGCCATCTCTTTGCCCATGCCTGATAGGGACTCCAGGGTCACATTTTTCCATTCATTAATAGTCTCCATAGTTGTTGTTTATTTATAGTGTTCTGTTAGTTGATTAGTTATTGTCTCCCAGAGTTCTGAACAGCTTGCGCAAAGCACTTCCCAAATTGATCGAGAACAATGAAGCCATGTCCATGATCAACTTTGCCGCGGCAATGTCATTCATGACTTTTTGCTTCATTTCAGGTGGAGCCTCATGCAGGGAAGCCTCCAACTCTTTGAATGGGTTTTTGTGTTTCTTTGCCATCTATTCCAGGGTATTGTAGATTTCCAATAGTCTTTCTTTCGCTCTTTTGAGCCGCATTTTCACTGCACTCTCCCCTAGTTCCATTAAAGTTACAAGTTCTTTGATGCTGGCCCCATCTTGGTACTTGAGCAACAAAATGGACTTCTCTTCGGGGGATATCTGTTCCAATGCCTTTTTGAGCTTGTCCGCTTTCATCTCATACAAACTCTCATCGGGCACTTCTTCGGTAAGCTTATGTTCGGAATTCTCAACCTGAACGGACTTGTCCCGTATTTTTCGTTGTTTGTTCCGGTTTACATAATTCACACAAAAATTATAGGTAAATGAATACAGCCAAGTAGAAAACTTCGATTTCCCCTTAAAGGTCCGAAGCTTGATAAATAGTTGGAGGAACACATCCTGAGTCAAATCCTCCGCCTCGTCCTCGGATTTTGCAAATCCGTAGCATTTGTTGTACACCAATTTTGCATAACGGTCATACAACTTCCCAAAGAGCATAGGGTCGTTGTCCGCCACAATCTGTTTCACCAATTCCTCATCAGAAAGTTGTACGTATAAGTCTTCCTTTTCCAAAAACGCTTTGTCGGGGTTACTTACAAGTATTAGAAACAAGTTTTTTAAAAAAGTCACTCCAGAAACAGATTTATTTGGTCAGGCTTTTTAAAATGGGGCGCAAAATAAGAGATTTTCCTAGTATATTTGGTTAAAAACCAGACATGAAGACCAATTACCTCGTTACAATACTCGCTTTCCTATTTTTTGTCGCCTGTAAAACGGAACCAAAAAAAAACAAAGAAAGCGCCGAACCTACCGAAATTGAAAAATCCGTTCCAGAACGAATAGCGGAAGCGCACGGTTTTGACCATTGGTCAGATGTAAAGGAAATCACTTTCACCTTTAATGTGGACAGGGATTCCATGCATTTTGAGCGCAGCTGGGACTGGGAAACCAAGAGCAATACCGTTACGGCCATTTCCGGGCCCGACACCCTTACGTACAACCGAAACTCCATGGATAGCATTGCCATGAAAACCAATAGTGGTTTTATCAATGACAGATATTGGTTGATGGCCCCTTTTAATTTGATGTGGGACTCCAACAATTACACCTACGAACATACCGAAGAAGCTACGGCGCCCATTAGCGAAGAGCCCATGCAGAAACTCACTATTGTATATGCCAACGAAGGCGGTTATACCCCAGGCGATGCGTATGACTTTTATTTCAAGGATGATTACATAATCCGGGAGTGGGCTTATCGCAAATCCAACCAACAAGAGCCCAATTTGGTCTCCACTTGGGAAGATTATATAGAGATGGAAGGTTTACAACTGGCCAAGCAACACAACCGACCTGATGGCGGCACCAGTCTTTACTTTACCGGGCTTACCGTAAGCAAGGAGTAACTGCTCAATTCGAGTTGGCATCTCTTGCAAGAAGATTTACAAAATTCCCCTAAACACATAAATAAGACGATGTGATGCATCGGTAATATTTCTATTTTGAATGCAACGATGTAGAATGTGTCACCATAAATGAAGTAGGTCAGGATGTAAAAAACCACAAACTATGAAAGTAACACTCATCAGCATTCCCGTTCGAGACCAAGAAAAGGCGATGCGGTTTTACACTGAGAAATTGGGCTTTGCAAAGAAGAAAGATGAACCTTTGGGTGGTGGAAACAGATGGTTGACCTTGGTATCAAAAGATCGGGAAGATGGACCAGAGATATTATTGGAACCTGCCCCCAACCATTTTGAGCCCTCCAAGGTATATCAAGATGCACTGATGGAAGCCGGCATTCCATGGACGCAATTTGACGTTGAAGATATAGACTCCGAATACGAACGTTTGACCCAGCTCGGTGTGGAGTTCATCGTGAAACCCACGATATCGGGAAATGTAACATATGCAATCCTCAACGATACTTGTGGAAATTATATTCAATTGGTTCAGGAACTTTAAAAACACTACTACATAAATTGGCTATCATACTGCCCTAACCCATGGCAACATTCCTTAGAAAAATCAGGCGGCGGCTTATCGCCGAAAACAGAATCGGAAAGTATATTCCCTATGCGATTGGAGAGATTATTTTGGTGGTTATCGGAATTTTGATTGCGCTTCAAATCAATAATATGAATGAAGCCAGCAAAACAGACAAGCTGGAATACGAAGCCCTACAAAACTTAAAAACCGATTTTGAATCCAATAAAACGGCTTTACAGGAAATCATTCAGAAAAATACCAAAAACATAGAAAGCAGTATTAAAATCCTAGAGCATACTGGAGATAAGTACAATGGTAAATTTTTGCTGGACAGTTTATTGATTGCTGCCGTAAGTGCCCCATCCTATAATGCCCAAAACGGTTTTTTAAACGATTTGACCAACTCTGGAAGTTTGGGGATTTTGAAAAACGGCCAGTTAAGGAGCAAACTATCCTCTTGGGCGCCAACCTTGGAACGATTGGCCATTCGAGAAAAATATCAAGAGGGTAGCGAATACAACCTAATCGACTTTATTACCAAAAATGGAAGCTGGTTACATGTAGACAATTATAATTTGCCCAATTCATCATCATCCTTAGCAATTCCAAAATCAGGTTTTGAAGTATCCAACAACGATATGCTTTCCTCCTTGGAGTTTGAAAACCTTGTCGAGAACAATGTCATTTACTTCAATTCCACACTTAAAGTACAAAATCAATGTCTGAAATTAATTGATGACATCCTGACTTTAATAGATACGGAACTGGCCAAGGGTGATTGAGTTTTCATAAACCAATGATGGATGTCATCAAAATTTGGTGCAATAGTCAATTTTATTCCATTAAAAGGTAAAAGGCTGATTAAATATTACCAACCTCAAGAATTTGAAAAAGATAAAGAATGAAACCACTTAAACACATACTCCCTTTCATCATCCTCATCATTTCATTCTCCTGTAAAAATGAAGTTCCTGCACCCAAGAAATCAAAACCAAATCAGATAGTGCTGATTAGCGTAAATGCACCAAAAACGTACATGCATTTAATGAAGCAGGACAGTGTCGGTAAAATAGTAAAAGACAGTTCGGGAGTAAAGGCTTTCTACCAAAACAATGGTTTTACATACTTGGACCATATGGACAATGTACAAACTTGGCTTCCAAAACCCAATGTACACGATACATTGGCAATAGAATGCCATAACGACTATCTTGAATTATCCACTAATGATTTCTTTACACGTATCAAGAAAAGTTTTCTGGTAAAAAATGGGGACACCATCATATTTGATTTTGAGAACAATATTCCCAGAGCTAAAATCACAAACCGAAATGTTAATGATGTTGAATTAAATTACAATGGTTTTAGGCTAAAGAAGCTATTTGACAACAAATACACTAGTCACTTCTTGATCTTTGGCAACTTAACTATTTCTGGGGTAGAAAATTATGAGAAAAATTCCATTGAATACTATCTACAGGCAAACAAGGACTTCGAGAAAGAAATTGACCTTTTGGATTCTTTAAAAAACAACAACATCATTTCCCCTATAAACTACCATTATCGTATTGACGCCTTGAACATGTTAATGGAAAAACATAAAAACCTTAAAAACATAAAAAATTGGTTAGCACGTCAAAAGTCTTTGGAAAATAAGGAAACCATCGAGCAAGAACATGGGTTTGATCTATCCAAAACGGACTCTTTAATGAAGTTTTCCTTCTTCAGGGATTATTTAATCCAAATTTCAAAATATGATTTGGATATGATCGAAGAAAACAATGGGAATTCAGGAGCATTTTATATTGATTCACGAATAAGGTTCGACTCGATCTTGCTTGACAAAAGATTCAACCGTACTGCAAAGAACTATCTATTGTTTGACGCATACCATGGTATAGGCAACAATTTTAAGGTCAAGGACAAAAAACGCTATTTCCAAAAATTACAAGAGAACACCACCAATTTGGAGAAGCTGAACCAAGTGGTCAAAGCATATAAAATTGATTTCAGCAAATCGGACAAATTGGTTTTGACCACTTTGGAAAATGATACACTAACACTTTCCGAGGTTTTAAAAGACAATAAAGGGAAGTGGCTTTATATCGATTTCTGGGCCAGTTGGTGCAAACCTTGCCGTGAAACAATGCCGGAGTCCAAAATTCTGAAATCCGAACTGGAAAAGGAAAATATCGAGTTTGTGTATTTGAGTGTGAACGATAAAAAAGAGAATTGGAAAAAAGCGATAGCACACCACGAAATCTCGGATAGTCAAAACTATTTTATAGAAAACGGAAACACCTCTAAGGTTATGGAAGATTTGGGAATCAACACAATTCCACATTATTTGATTTACAATGATGAAGGAAAATTAGTCAATGGTTATGCAAATCGACCTGGTCAAGGGGCAAAAGCACAGTTGGAAGAATTAATGGCCAATCAATAAAATCGTATTCCATTAAAAAATAACCGTATCCTAACTGTTTTTTCTCCTACGTAAGAAAAACGTAATTCCAAAAACCAAGAGGGCCATGCACAACAACAAGATAAAACTATAGTTCAGCGAAGCACTCTCGGCTATAAACCCAAGGATTACAGGACCCAGTAAAAACCCCATATATCCTGCTCCCGCGATAAAGGCAACTCCTTGTGACGAATCCACTCCCTTTACATTGCCCCCTATTCGGAACAATTCGGGCACGATCACGGAAAAGCCAAGACCGTTTAGGGCAAACCCAACGATGGACCATGCTGTTTGCTGCGTCAACACGAGAACAAAACCAACGGCAGCAATCAACGCGCCAAGTCCCACTATTCGAATGGGGCCAATTTTGGCACTTATACCATCCCCTAGGAAGCGCCCCAAAGTCATGGTTGTGGAAAATGCCAAAAATCCAGCTCCGATCAACATTTCAGGGGCCATGGTCATTTCCTTTAGGAAAAGAGAACTCCAATCAACAATAGCTCCTTCGGCACCAAAGGACACAAAGCCGATAATGCCCAAAAGCAACAAGGGCTTGAACAATTTGAGGCTAAAGGGCTCCTTTTCCACAGGTGCTGCCACAACATGGACGTAATGCTTCTTCAGAAAAAAATTGATGATGAATACCAAAACCACCGTTATCCCCATGTGCAACACCGGGTTTCCAATGACGGGAATCAAGAAGCTTCCCAGTCCTACCAAAATACCGCCCAAACTAAAAAAGCCATGGGCCGCGGACATGAAGTTTTGCTTGTCCTCCTTTTCAATCTCCGTTACCAAGGTATTTATGGCAATATCGATAAAGCCATTGCTGGCGCCAAAAAGATACAAGGCCGCCATCAACAGATAGTAATTAGGCGCCATAAGCGGCAACATGGCCGTTACGGAGGCAAATATCACACCATACCAAGAGGCTCTCCCCACCCCAAGTTTATTGATGACCTTGGAGGCTATGGGAAAAATAGTGAAAACCCCTAAGGACAAACAAAAAAGGGCTATCCCCAAATCAGCCTTATTGATGTCCAGTTTTTCCTTTACGGTGGGGATATAAATCGCCCAGGTACCAAACCAAATATTGATACTGGTAAAGACCCATGCCACTCCAAAATACCTTGGATTGGACAAAATAAGCCAGAGGGATTTCATTGAATGGTCGTGTTTAGTCGGTTCATTTTAGTGGTGCCTATTTGTTCTGTATTCCCCCCTTCAAAATTTGCCCAAAGCGGTACATATCCTCGTACGAACAATATAGGGGTGCTGGGGCCAATCGGATAACGTTGGGCTCCCGCCAATCGGTAATCACACCGTTTTTCATTAAATAATCAAAGATGGCCTTGCCCTCTCCATGCAAAAACACGGACAGTTGGCACCCTCTAGCCTCGGGGGTAATGATCTCAAATGTACTGTCCACCTCCCTATCGATTTCGTGCAACACAAACTCCAAATAGGACACAATGGTCTTTTGTTTTTCGATCAGGGCATCCATACCCACCTCATCAAATATCTCCAAGGAAGCCAAATAAGGCGCAATGGACAATATGGGGGGATTGCTCAATTGCCATGCATCGGCACTTTCAATGGGGTCAAATTCAGGTTGCATTAAAAATCGGGTCTCTTTTTTAGTGCCCCACCAGCCTTCAAAACGGGGAATGTCTTCTTTCCCCAAATGTCTTTCGTGCACAAAGATGCCCGACGCATTCCCTGGGCCACTGTTCATGTATTTGTAACTGCACCAAGCGGCGAAATCAGCACCCCAATCGTGCAGGTTCAGTTTGATGTTTCCTGCACCGTGGGCCAAATCCCAACCCACAAAGGCACCAGCATCCTTACCTGCCTTGGTAATGGCTTCCATGTCCAGCACTTGTCCATTGTAATAGTTAACGCCACCCATCAGCACAAGGGCCAGCTCATCCCCTACCTCATTGATTTTTTGAATGATGTCTTCCGTGCGCCATGCATGTTCACCATCCCGTTTTTTTACCTCAACTATGGCATCTTTAGGATTCAATCCGTGATAGCGCACCTGACTTTGCAGCATATATTGATCGGACGGAAATGCTTTTTCCTCACAGAGGATCTTGAAACGCTTTTCAGTAGGTCGGTAAAAGGACACCATCAACAAATGAAGATTGACCGTTAGTGTGTTCATCACTGAAATTTCCTTGGGCTTGGCCCCTACCACTTTGCTCAATCCTTCGGCAAGTCTTTCGTGGTAGTCCCACCAGGGTTTTTCGGCATAAAAATGACCTTCTACAGCCAGTTCCCGCCAATCCTTCATGACATCGTCCACGAATTTTTGTGTCCGTTTGGGTTGAAGACCGAGGGAATTCCCCGTGAAATAGATCACATCTTTCCCATTGACCTGTGGGTAGTGGAATTCGTTTCTATAGGAGGCCAATCCATCGGAAGCATCAAGCTTTTTGGCAAATTCAAGCGTATTCTCGAACGTCATTCTATTTTGGTTTTCATCAAAAATACGATTTGTGGAAGTAATGTGATGAAAAGAAAATCATTCCAAGCGCATTTCGATGATGTGCTTCTTAAAACCCACTTTTTCATAGGCCTTGATGGCTGGAAGGTTTTCATTGTACACGGTCAATCTGATTTCTTTGTAACCTTCTTGCAGAGACCATCGTTTGAGTTCATCAACGATTTGGGCATTGATGCCCATCCCACGATAATCCTCATCGGTATACATAAAACCGAGATAGGCATACAAATCATGATTTAGATAATGTCTGGCCTTTTTGGGAATGGCATAGCCTGAAGCGACTATCTTATGGTCTGCCTCCGCGACCACCACATGGGATTTTGGGTCTTGGATCATTTCTTCAATGTCGTAATAGCTGATGGCTCCTTCTTTTATGGTGACATCAAACGGACGTTCTGCATTTATGAGTCCCTGTTCAAAATGCAGTAGCACCGGTAGGTCTTCCAGTGTTGCCGTTCGTATGTTTACCTTTGGTAATGTCATGGGCAGTTTTGGTTTGTCTACTGTTCCAATGTAGTTCTTTTCTATATTTTTGCGAAAAATATATCATGCATTTCCTATCGCCCATTTTGGAGAGTTATATTGCCAACAGTTCTGAGGATGAACCGGAACTGTTGCAGGAACTTACCCGAGAAACGCACTTAAAGGTCATTCAACCCCGAATGATCACAGGGCATTTTCAGGGCAGGGTATTGAGCATGTTGTCCAAGATCATCAACCCCAAATACATTTTGGAGATCGGCACCTACACAGGTTATTCAGCCTTGTGTTTGGCCGAAGGGCTTCAAAACGAAGGGGAACTGCATACCATTGAGGTAAACGAGGAACTCCAGGAGATGCAACGAAGGTATTTTGACAAAAGTGGGTGGGGCCCTCAAATCAAACAGCATATCGGGGATGCCCTGGATATTGTTCCAAGCCTGAACCAGACCTTCGACCTTGTTTTCATTGATGCGCAAAAGGTAAACTACGATGCTTATTTTGAAGCTGTGATCAAGAAAACCAAACCGGGCAGCATCATTCTTTCCGACAATGTTCTTTGGTCGGGAAAGGTGGTGGAACCTGTACAAAAATCCGACAAGGCTACAGCTGCACTGTTGAAATACAATCAAAAACTAAAGGAAGACCCTAGGGTGGAAACGGTGTTATTACCCATCAGGGACGGGCTAACGTTGAGTAGGGTGCTATAAAACGCTGATAGAGCCCATAGAAAAGCCATCCTGACAGCAAGCCCACCACCATACCCACAAGAATATCAATTGGGAAGTGAACCCCCACATAAATGCGGCTCAAGGCAAATAGGATGGGCCAGATGAAAAACAAAATTGCCCATTTCACTTTGTGCCTTAAGAAAAGGAACACCAACATGGTTATGGAAAACGAACTGGAAGCGTGTCCGGAGAAAAAACTATAGTCCGTTGGGGTCTTCAGGATTCGGATAAGGGTATTGATCTCCTCCGTGTTATTTGGCCTTAACCTGGCCACCGAAATTTTTGTGACATGCGTGACCAGGGTAATGAAAACCGCCAACCCCAGAACGGTCAAAAATTTATAGAGGGCCTCTTTTCTTGAAAACTTGAGGTAAAATAAAATCAGGAAGAGAATAAAAAGGGGAATCCAAGTGTTGAAATTGGTCACAGTGGACCAAAACACATCATAGTCCTCAATGCCCAGCCCATTGAGATAAACAAAGGTGTCTCTATCCCATTTGAGCAGTTTTTCCAACATAGGTGGGATTACTTATTTAGATCTCTTTTGATGGAACCTGAGACCTCGTCCACATTCTTTTTCACATCGTCGATTTCCTTACGGATATTCTTGGTAAAGTCGGTGTCGACGTCGGCGGTCTTCTGGATTTCACGTTTAATGTCATCCGTGGCGTCTTTAAGTTGACGCATTCCTTTGCCGAGCCCCCGGGCGATTCCGGGAATCTTATCCGCACCGAACACCATCACCACTATGAATAGGATGAAAAAAATCTCAGCTCCGCTAATGAATAGAAATTGCATGCCACAAATATAATCAGAACTTAGGTTCAAAATAAAAAAAGCCCCGTGAAATCACGAGGCTCTTAACATAGTTTTTTCTTTTATTGGTCTCCTTTGACATTTTCCTTGAACTTATCAAAGTCTGACTTCTCTTCTTTCTTGGGCCAAGAGTTGTTGGTGGTATCAACATCGGCAGTTTCCATTTTTGGATCTACCACGATTCCAACCAATTCCTTCTCGGTAGCCATCACTCTTTTTACCTCAGCGTCATTCTTTCTCCAAATTTCAGGAGGGTAGGTAACGCTCTCGGTGGTACCATCTGCGTAGGTGTACTCCACAATCAATGGCATTGGGATGCCTCCCGGTTTATCAAAAGTGATTTCATAGAAATACTTGGGCTCTTTAACCTGGGCTCTTTCAGCTTCGGTCATATTGTCCATCATAAACTCCTTAAGGTTTTGGGAGGTCTCGGTTGGTGCTTTCCCTTTCAACTCAGGTGAAAAGTCCTCGCTTTCTTCTTCTGCCAAATACACCAATGGTGGAAGATCATCCTCTGTAAGGTTCCTATCGGCCATGTATTTTTCCATTTGCTTGGTGGGCTTGTTGGATACATAGTATTTCTTAACACCGGAAACACCTATATCCACATAATCGGTAGTATAGAACCAACTTCTCCAGAACCAGTCCAAATCCACTGCAGATGCATCTTCCATGGTACGGAAGAAATCCTCTGGGGTTGGGTGCTTGAACATCCAACGTTGTGCATAGGTTTGGAACGCATGATCGAACAATTCCTCGCCCATTACCGTTTCCCTTAGAATGTTTAGGGCTGTTGCTGGTTTTGCATAAGCGTTTGGCCCTAGCTGGTACACGTTTTCAGGGTTTGACATGATAGGGGAAATATAACTTTGATCTCCTCCCATGTATGGAACTATTTGTGAAGGCGCCCCTCTTCTGGATGGGTAACTCTCATTTGGAGCGATCACCTCTGGGTAGTTTTTCCCGAAGTCCTGCTCTGCCAAATATTGAACAAAAGTATTGATCCCTTCGTCCATCCATCCCCACTGACGCTCATCGGAGTTCACGATCATTGGGAAGAAGTTGTGACCTACTTCGTGGATGATCACACTGATCATTCCGTACTTCACTCTATCGGAGTAAGTACCATCCTCGTTAGGACGACCGTAGTTCCAGCAAATCATTGGATACTCCATACCTTGGTTCTTCGCGTGAACGGAAATGGCCTTGTGGTATGGGTAATCAAATGTATGTCTTGAGTATGTTTCCAAGGTCTGCGCCACGGCTTTGGTGGACTGCTCTTCCCAAAGTGGGTTACCCTCTTTGGGATATAGTGATACCGCCATAACGTCTTTGCTTCCGATTTTCACGGCTTGCATGTCCCAGATGAACTTTCTGGAGGTAGCGAATGCATAATCCCTAACGTTGGTCGCCTTGAACTTCCAAGTTTTGGTATCCGTAGAGAAACCTTTTTCAGCAGCTTCCGCTTCTTCTTGTGTTACAATGATCACTGGCTTGTCATACGACTTCTTAGCCTGCTTGTAACGTTTCATCATATCTTTGGAGAATACGTCATCACGGTTCTGAAGTTCGCCTGTTGCATCCAATACGTGATCCGCAGGAACGGTAATGCTCACATCGTAGTTACCAAATGGCAATGCGAACTCACCACTTCCCCAGAACTGATGGTTTTGCCATCCTTCCACATCGCTGTAGACGGCCATTCTTGGGAAGAACTGTGCAATTACATAGGCACGGTTCCCATCTTCAGGGAAATATTCAAATCCAGAACGCGCTCTGTTGACGGTATGATCAGGAATGTTGTACCACCACTTGATCGAGAAAGAGATTTTCTCTCCACTTTTCAATGCTTCTGGGATATTGACACGCATCATGGTTTGATTGATGGTGTAGGACAATGGTTTTCCGCTATCATCCTTAACCGATTCAATGTTGAAACCACCATCAAACGGCTCTGTCATGTAAGACTCGGCAAAATTACCGGCTGTATAAGCGATATTCACACCGCTTCCATTGCGAAGTGGCGACTTGGAATCCTTGGCTCGGACATTTTGATCCAATTGTATCCAAAGGAACTCTAGATCATCCGGTGAATTGTTATGGTAAGTAATGGTTTCCTCACCATTGATTTTTGCATTTTTATCATCCAGGTGAATGTCCATTACATAGTCCGCCTGTTGCTGATAATAATCTGGACCGGGTGCTCCGGAAGCGGACCGGTATGTGTTGGGGGTGGAAAACTCTTCGTAGAGTTGTTTGAATTTACTCTGGTTGTAGTGACCAGGCTCACGTTCTTCTTTTACATCGCCCTCTTCTTGCGCCATGACAACGGCTCCAAAAAGGAACAATACAGAAGCTAAGCAATACTTGAATCTGTTCATTTTCTATCTGGTTTTATAGCTTTGAAATGTAACACATTTTAACCAATTGTTAAGAATACGTCACAAATTTAACATTCCTTTATTATTCTCCCGAATGAGGACAAAACTCCTTTTGTTATCCTCCCATTTTACATGCACCACATTCTTCTGTTCATCGAACAAATCCATGAGCACCTCGTTCTGGACGGACATGCTTTTTACTTCGGACAATTCAACGTTGGGGATTTCAAGATAACAAATGACCACGTCCTTATCGTAGCGTTTTCCCAAAAAGGTATAGGGCACTATCTCCCCATCAAGTTCGACCACAAATTTTGACCTGAAATATTTCCCGATATACTCATCGGCAATTTTGGACTCCTTCGGGGTGGCCAGGTTGGCTTCGACACCATAGCGCTCATTGAGGAGCCTATCAAGGTCATCTATAAAAATACGGCTGGTTATCTGGAATGCACTATCGTCTTCGGAGTATACGATATTGGTAACGCTAAGGTAGAATTTATGGGCGGATGAGAACGACAAAAACAACAGCATTGCCAAAGGCAAGACCAGTAGTTTGACTCTTTTTAGCTTCATCATGTAGAAATAGACTTTAATTGTGCGACAATGTTACAGTTTTAAGAAACCTTCTGCAATTTACCTGCCAAACTATTTTGGTTTTTTAGACACAGCCACTCTAACTCCTAAAAAATCAATCCAAATCGTTGTTTTCCCGATAAGCCCTGCTTTTTTGAAGCATGATATCCCATATCCTAAGCTTATCCTGCGATTCCACTGCAGCCTGAAAAGCTTCGTCCACTTCACAGAAATACATAAAGTCATCTATTTTCTGCATGGGTATTTTAAGTGTGGACACGAACAGCGAATCGGTGTAAAAACCCTGTATCTGCCGGGTTTGGGCATACGTTTTGTCGACCTCCACCCTTTTTTTCAACATTTTGGTACGTCCTGTAATGGCATTGATGATGGGATTGAGGCTCATTCCTCCACCTGCTCCGCCCAAACCTCCCCCGGCCGTAACGCTCATGGATGAGGCTTCTTGCAACTTTCGCTCGCTTTGCGTTGGGATACGCTGATGGGCATTGGGCAGGTTCAATGCCTCTGCGCTCACATCTTTTTCCAAAGTCACACGATCTATATCCCTGGTAAGGTCACCCGTTAAATTATAGGGACTCACAACAACTTCCCGTAGCTGATTCACAAATTCCTGCATGGGCACTTCCACAAAGTTGGATCGGTACAGTGCCTGGGTAACGGGGAGGGATTTCCTCAAAAAATGCACTGCGGAAAACACCAAGGTGTCCTTTACTCGAACCCGTATCGAAAAATTGCCTTCCAAATCGGTAATCACGGCATCCCTTGTGGTCGTATTCTGGACCACGACCCCTACAACGTCCTTATCCGTGCTGCTTACCCTACCTTGCAATAGTTTGCTTTCGCCCTCTTGGGCAAAAGTCCATTGGGTGGCAAAAACAACCAGTGCGAACAGGCATTTTCTCATTCCTCATCCAAAGTTGCCAAATACTCCTTGCTCTGTGTCACCAGAAAATCAATCAACTGAAATTCGTTTTCCTTTCTCAACAAGGTCTGGGAAGGTATTTTGTCATCGCAGTACAATAGAAAAGCGTCTATTTTGTCCTGCGGCAATCGTAGATCCACCACAAAAAACTCATCGTCGTACACATGTCGGAGCACTTCGCTCACTTTTAACGGGGCCCGTTGTTGCCCATTGACTTCTTGCGATTTGAACAATGCCTTGAAAATATTCACAAAGTTGACTCCATTCTTCATGCCCCGGGTAATCTGGGAATTGGCCACATTCTCCACTTCGGTACCTCTATCTATGGCGTAATCGAACTGCTTGAAATCCTCATTCTTCACTTCGAGGAACCGCTCTTGGTTTTCGGGGGTCACCACTACCTCATCCAGTTCCTGCACTTTTTCATTAACCTCCACCACCAAACGGTTGTTGGCCAATATTTCCGAGGAAACGGTAATGACCTCCAGTTGGTAGTTGATCGCGGTAAACACCAATTGATCACCTTCCTTCACTGCTATCATGAATTCCCCGTTATCGTCGGTTATGGTAGCTTGGCCGCTAGTGGAATTGATAACGTTCTCATTGGGAACATTCGAATTTCGGTAAAGCACCTTTCCCCGTAGCATCTGGCGCGAATCCTGTGCCAGGGACCAGCCCGATACCAATAAAGAGAACAATATCAAAAAAGCATTTTTCATTTCTGTGTTTTTATTACAAGTTAAAGAAAACTCTTGGAGACGGGATAAAAAATTAAGCCGTTCTAAACTTTTGTTAATTCTACTTCTACAAATATACCAAAGCGAATTCCATTCACCCGTGAATTGCGTGTTTTGACGGTATTTCTTATGAATTTTCAAACTTAAGTTTAGCTTTGCTTTTTACGTTTGGAAAATCCTCAAATACTGAACACCGTGAAAACTTCAATACTCTACTTGATCATGGGCCTACTTGTGATCAACTCGCTGAACGCACAGGTTAAAATCGGCGATAACCCGCAGAATCTGGACCCAGCCTCCCTATTGGAATTGCAAAGCAACAATCGCGTTTTGGTCATTACCCGGGTAACGGACGCCCAAATGGGCAGCATCAACCCGCTGCAGGGTGCTTTGGTGTACAATACGGATCAAGAATGTTTGCATTACTACGACGGTACGGAATGGATCAATATCTGCGAAGAGCTGGACAATTCGTTCACGGTAAGTACCCGGCCGGATTATTTCAGTACCATCAATCCAGCACAATCAAAAGACAGCACCGTTGTGATTTCACAAACCGTGAATGCCGACGGCAGTATCAATTACAATTATGAGGTAGGACTTATTAGAGGAGCCAATATCGTCAACACCACCATAAATGGGGATTCCAAACTCCAAGATGAATCGGTCACCAATCGTAAATTGGCGGATGAAGCCGTTGCGCTGGATAATCTTGAAGGTGCCAACAATGCCGGCGACCTTTTTATGTATACCGGCAGTGCATGGAACTACGTGAACCGCTCCGATCTTCTGAACACACAGCTGGACAGTATTGTGGGGAATGAGGTGGTAGGACCGTCTGATACTACATTGGAACGTTTTGGAAATGGTGTTATAGGCGACCCCTATACGTTGGATGTTTCCGAAGGTGGAATCACAGATTATGAGATTGCTACGGATGCAGTGACTACCGATGAAATATTGAACCAAACCATTCTTGAGGAAGATATTGCGGATGATGCCGTGACCAATGCAAAGATGGCCGACAACTCGGTGGGAACCGATGAGATTATTGATGACAGCGTTGGTGTCGACGAAATAAACAGCAACATTGCAGGTGACGGACTTGTACAGAACGCCAGTGGGGCACTTGATGTCGACGTTGCATCCCTCACAGGGGACGGGGACATAATATCAACGGGATTGGACGTGACAGGCGGGGCCAACTCGGCTTTCAACGATGTGACAATCGAGATAGCGGCAGGTGCTGTGGGAAGCAGTGAACTTGCCGCCGATGCGGTAACGACCGATAAAATCGCAACCGGTGCTGTGGAATCAACAGACATAGCCGCAGATGCAGTGAACGCCGCAACCATAAACCTAGATGTGGCA